>NZ_LZTA01000046.1 GCF_001665875.1 Mycobacterium sp. 852002-40037_SCH5390672 | reverse complement strand
GCGGCGGCGGCCAGGCTGCCGCGACTTCCGGCGGAGTCGTCGGTGCCGCCGTCTGGGGTCGGGTACGGAACGCGCGGTGGGCTCCCTCGGGATCGGCGCCGACCTGCGCGAGGACCCTGGACCAATCGGTGGTGCCCATCGCGGATTCGATCTGCAGGGGCGTTCCGAGGTAAGCCGTTTGACCCGTGCCGGTGAGCACCAGCACCTGGTCGCAGGCGTTGACGTCGGTGAGCGATGTGCGCGCCGAAATCGCGACCACGACGGCGCAGCCGATGTGGGCCTGGCGCCGCAGGACCGCCATGACGTGACGTTGTTGCGCCGCATCCAGTCCGGCGGTGGGCTCGTCGACCACGAGCAGACTGGGCCGGGTGACGAGCTCGACCGCCAGGGCGGCGCACCGGCGCACCTCGGCTGAGAGTTTGCGGATTCTGGTGTCCCGGTGCGGCGTGAGCTCGAGCTCGTCGAGAACTTGGCTGACCACGCGGTCGCGCTGCTCCGGCAAGGTGTCCGGTGGCAGCCGCATGTCCGCGGCGTACTCCAGGACCTGCGCGACGGTGAGCTGTCGGTGCAGGCGGTCGTCACGCGGAACCACCCCGATGCGGGCGCGCATGGACTGCGGCTCATCGTGGACGCCGTGTCCGTCCACGATGACGCGCCCCGCACTGAGTTCTCGGGTGCCGGCCAGCAGCGTGAGCAGCGCGGAATTACGTGCGGCCGACGGCCCGATGACCGCGGTCATGCTGCCGGGGCGTGCGCTGAAAGAGATGCCCGACAGCGTCTCGTGTCCGTGGACCGTCAGCGCCAGCTGATAGGCGGTCACCCCGGTGGTGCGCGACGCGGTTTGCAGCGGCAGGCGATAGGTGGGGTCGGCTTCCTCGGTGCGGAACGAGGGTCGCTGGGCGCGCAGCTTGCTGGTCACCATGCGCTCGATCAGGCTCGGGCCCTTGGGTTGCTCGTTCTCCGCAGCGGGCGGGGTCACCGGCGCCTCCGCCGGAAGTCGCGGCAGCCTGGGCGGCGGCGG
>NZ_LZTA01000045.1 GCF_001665875.1 Mycobacterium sp. 852002-40037_SCH5390672 | reverse complement strand
TATGCGATCGTCGGCAGCGTCAGATGTGTATAAGAGACAGGCTCCCACCCGCGCTGGGCGGCGGCCTGAGTTCCCGGTTGTTCCAGCAGGTTCGAGAGCTTCGCGGGCTGGCGTACTCGGTCTACTCGACGGTGGACGTCTTCGCAGACAGCGGCGCGCTGTCGGTGTATGCCGCCTGCCAGCCCGAGCGCTTCGCCGACGTCATGGCGGTGACCAGCGACGTGCTCGACTCGGTGGCGCGCGACGGCATCACCGAGTCGGAATGCCGCATCGCCAAGGGATCGTTGCGCGGCGGTCTGGTGCTGGGCCTGGAGGATTCCAGCTCGCGGATGAGCCGGCTGGGCCGCAGCGAGCTCAACTATGGTAAACACCGCAGCATCGAGCACACCCTGCGGCAAATCGATCGGGTGACCGTCGAGGACGTCAACGCGGTGGCCCACCGGCTGCTCGGCCAGCGCTACGGCGCCGCGGTTCTGGGCCCCTACGCGGCCAAACGGTCACTGCCCCAACAACTTCGGGCGATGGTAAATTAACCCAATGGTACTGGGCTTTTGGGACATCATGGTGCCCATCGTGGGCGCGCCCATGGCCGGCGGGCCGGGGACTCCCGCATTGGCGGCGGCGGTGTCCAATGCGGGTGGGCTCGGTTTCGTCCCCGGCGGGCATCGCAGCGCCGAGCAGTTCGCCGCCGACATCGCCGCGGCGCGCAAGGCCACCACCGGCCCGCTCGGAGTGAACTTGTTTGTGCCCCAGCCCAGCGTCGCCGACTGGGTGGCCCTGCACTATTACGCGGCAGAACTCGAAGAAATCGCCGAGCACTACCAGGTCGAGGTCGGTCACCCGGAGCACGGCGACGACGACGACTGGGAGCGCAAGCTCGACGTGGTGGCCGACGTCCGGCCCGAGCTGGTGTCTTTCACCTTCGGCGTGCCGCCGCCCGACGTGATCCGGCGGCTGGGCGCGCTGGGACTGCTGGTGATGGTCACCGTGACATCGGCCTACGAGGCGGGAGTGGCCGTCGCGGCCGGCGCGGACAGCCTGGTGGTGCAGGGCCCCGCGGCCGGTGGGCATCGCGGCACGTTCGCGCCCGACATGGAACCCGCCAACGAGTCGCTGCATCAGCTCATCGATCGCATCCGCAATGCCCATGACGTCCCGATCATCGCGGCGGGCGGGCTGGGCACCGCCGACGAAGTCGGGGCGGCGCTGCGCAGGGGAGCGGTGGCGGCCCAGGTCGGCACCGCGCTACTGCTGGCCGACGAGGCCGGCACCAACTCGGCGCACCGCGTCGCACTGAAGAACCCGCTGTTCGCCACCACCGTTGTCACGCGGGCGTTCTCGGGCCGCTACGCGCGCGGTCTGGAGAACGACTTCACCCGCACGCTCGATCATGTGGCGCCGCTGGGTTACCCCGAGGTGAACCAGATGACCTCACCGATCCGCGAAGCGGCCGCGGCCATCGAAGATCCGAACGGGATGCCGCTGTGGGCCGGGACGTCGTTCAAGAATGCCTGCGCGGGCCCGGCGGCCGACATCATCGCCAATCTTGCCGCCACCGGTTAGTCCCGCGCACACCGGTCAGCCCAGAACGCCGGCCGGGTCGGTGAACGGCAGGCCGAGGTCGGCGGCCACCTGTTCGGACAGCAGCCCACCATCATGCGTCGAAAGTCCTTTGGCCAGGGCATGATCCGACCGGCACGCCGCCTGCCAGCCGCGGGCGGCGAGCGCCAGCACGTACGGCATGGTCGCGTTCGTCAGCGCCACCGTCGACGTCTTGGGCACCGCGCTGGGCATGTTCGCCACGCAGTAGAACACCGTGTCGTGCACCGCGAAGGTGGGGTCATCATGCGTGGTCGGCCGGGAGTCCTCGAAACAACCGCCCTGGTCGATCGAGATGTCCACCAGCACCGCACCCGGTTTCATCTGCGAGACAAGGGAATTCGAGATCAAATTGGGCGCCTTCGCGCCGGGTAGCAGCACGGCGCCGATGACCAGGTCGGCGCGTTTGACCGTGCCCTCCAGGTCATAAGCCGACGAGTAGCGGGTGCGGACCTGACCGGCGAACTCCGCGTCGAGCAGCCGCAGCTTGTTGATGTTGACGTCGAGAACCGAGACCGCCGCCCCCATGCCGCCGGCGACCCGGGCCGCGTTGTAGCCGGCCGTCCCCGCACCGACCACCACGACGTCGGCGGGTTTGACGCCCGGCACACCGCCCATCAGCACGCCGCGCCCACCGTGGGTGCGCATCAGGTGATAGGCCCCCACCTGAGCGGACAGCCGGCCGGCAACCTCACTCATCGGTGCCAGCAACGGCAGTGCGCCGTCGGCGGTTTGGACCGTTTCGTAGGCGATGGACGTCGTTCCGGACGTCAACAGCGCTTCGGTGCACGCACGCGACGCGGCCAGATGCAGATAGGTGAACAGGATCTGGTTGCGCCGCAACAGGTCATACTCGGCCGGGACCGGTTCTTTGACCTTCAGCAGTAGGTCGGCCTCGGCCCAGACCTGTTCGGCCGTATCGGCCAGTTGGGCGCCCGCCGCCTTGAACTCGGAATCGGAGATCGCCGACCCGTCCCCGGCGCCGGCCTGCACCAGCACCTCGTGGCCGCGGCGAGTCAGCTCGGCGACGCCGGCGGGGGTGATGGCCACCCGAAACTCATTGGTCTTGGTCTCGGTCGGTACGCCGACTCGCATGATCGCCCCTCGGTTGCCGGTTCATAGTCAAGTGTGAAGAAAGTTTGCGCAGGCCGCAAAGGCTGGGTGTTTGCTGGCTATGATCGGCGAATGACCGACCCGTGCGTTAAGGCCAGCGTGCAGATCGACGCCCGGCCCGACGTGGTGTACCGGCTCATCACCGACCTGCCCACGCTGGCTGAGCTGGCCGAGGAGGCGGTGGCGATGGAGTGGCGCAAAGGCGACGCGGTGCGCCCGGGCGCCGTGTTCACCGGTCACAACGAGAGCGGTGGCCGACGCTGGAGCACCAAGTGCACGGTCATCGACGCAGAACCGGGTCGTCGCTTCGCGTTCGACGTGAGCCACACCATTTTTCCGGTCGCCCGCTGGCAATACGACATCGTCGCGACCGGCGGCGGATGCGAGGTCACCGAAAGCACCTGGGACCGCAGGCCCGGATGGTTCCGCAAGGTCGCCGGTAAGGCCACCGGCGTCAGCGACCGGGTGACCGCCAACACCGAGCACATCCGACTCACCTTGCAGCGCCTCAAGCAGCGCGCCGAAACCGACTAGCCGAAGAACGCCCCGGAGTTTGCAATGACGCGACGCGATCCCGCCGTAGCCGTCATCGGAGCCGGCATGTCCGGGCTGTGTGTCGCAATCGCCTTGCTGCGCAACGGTATCACCGATGTGACCATCTATGAGAAGGCCGACGAGGTGGGCGGCACCTGGCGGGACAACACGTATCCGGGCCTGGTCTGCGACATCCCCTCGCGCATCTACCAGTACAGCTTCGCCAGAAACCCCGACTGGTCCCACCTCTTCTCGCCCGGGGGCGAAATCCAGGCCTATTTCCGAGAGGTCGCCGACCGTTACGCCTTGCGGGAACGGATCCGATTCGGCACCGAGATCGTCCATGCGCGTTTCGACGACGGCAGCTGGGTGCTGCGTACCGACGCCGGAGAGGAAAAGAGGGTCGACTTTTTGATCTCGGCCACCGGCGTGCTGCATCACCCGCGAATGCCATCGATCGCTGGATTGGATGACTTCGGCGGCAACGTTTTTCACTCGGCACGCTGGGATCACAGCGTCGACGTGCGGGGGCGCCGGGTCGCGATCGTCGGCAACGGGTCGACGGGCGTACAGCTGGTGTGCGGTCTGGCCGGGGTGGCCGGCCACGTCGCGCTGTTCCAGCGCACCGCGCAATGGGTGCTACGGCTGGCCAATCCCCGCTACAGCGGCTTCACCGGGATCACCCGAAGAAAAATGCCGTGGCTCGATGGGTTGGCGTACCGCATTTACAGTCTGGGATACGACTACTTCTCGGTGGGACTGACCAAGCCGGGTCTGCGCCGAAAGATCATGGCGGCGCTGTGCCGCGCCAGCCTCTGGGAAATCCGTGATCCCGAGTTGCGGAGGTCTCTGACCCCCCACTACACACCGGCCTGCAAACGACTGGTGATGTCGAACGGTTTCTACCGGGCGATGCAGCGCGACGACGTCGAACTCGTGACGGCGAGCATCGATCACGTGGAACGGCGCGGCATCGTCACCGGCGACGGCGTCCTGCATGACGTGGACGTCATCGTGCTCGCCACCGGATTCGACACGCATGCGTTCTTTCGGCCGATGGAGCTGATCGGTCGGGACGGCATCTGCGCCAACGACGTCTGGCGCGACGGGCCCCGGGCCTACCAAACCGTGGCGCTGTCCGGCTTTCCCAACTTCTTCATGATGCTGGGTCCACACAGTCCGGTGGGCAACCTTGCGCTGACGACCGTGGCCGAATCGCAGGCCGACCACATCGTTGGCTGGGTCGAGCGCTGGCGCCGCCGCGAATTCGACACGGTCGAGCCGACGGCCGCGGCGAGCGAGCGTTTCAATGCGAAGCTGCGCGCCGCGATGCCGGACACCGTGTGGACCACCGGCTGTCACAGCTGGTACCTCAACAAGGACGGCGTGCCTGAGGTGTGGCCCCTCACTCCGGCCGAACACCGCCGGATGCTGGCGAACCCCGACCCCGGCCAGTACCACCTGCGTCGGCACGTCGCGGCCCGCTGAGGACACTCACGGAAGAACCCAGTACCGGCGGTTTCGCATATCTTGGCCGCGTACCTATACTTGGGACGCGCGACGTCCGCCGCAACACTGTGATTCAGGGCTAAACGCCGAGGTAGGGGGCACGATGCTGACCGTCAACGACCAGGCGGCGGGTCCACACGACGCCTGGCTGGACCACGAGCGACTGGTGCTCGAGGCGCGCGATGTGGACTTCGACTGGTCACAGCTGCCGTTCCACTACGTGCCCGGTGAGCCGTTCGCCACCCACGTCCTCAACGTGCTGCACCTGCTGCTGCCCGCCGGCGAAGAGTTCTTCGTCGAGGTGTTCAAGCAGACGTTGCCCCTGATCAAAGACGACCAGCTGCGGCTGGATGTCCAGGGGTTCATCGGCCAGGAGGCCGTGCATTCGCAGGCCCACGCGAACGTGCTCGCCCACTTCGCCGCGCGCGACATCGACCTGACCCCATACACCGGCCAGATCAAGTGGCTGTTCGACAAGCTGCTGGGACCCCGGCCCGACTGGCGCCGGCGCCGCCGGCAGAGCTGGCTGCTCGAGCAGGTTTCCCTCGTCTCCGCCATCGAGCACTACACCGCCATTCTGGGGGAGTGGATTCTCGACTCGCCGGCCCACGACAGGATCGGCACCGATCCGGTGATGCTGGACATGCTGCGCTGGCACGGCGCCGAAGAGGTCGAACACAAGGCTGTGGCCTTCGACACCATGAAGCATCTGCAGGCCGGCTATTGGCGCCGGGTGCGTGCCCAGCTCGTCGTGACGCCCGCCATGCTGCTGTTGTGGGTTCGCGGCGTGCGGTTCATGTACTCGCTGGATCCCCAGCTCCCGAAGCACACCAAGCCGCGCTGGCGGGACTACTTCTTTGCGGCTCGCCGCGGTTTGGTGCCGGGCCCGCTGCGCTTCATCCGGGCAATCGTCAACTACTACCGGCCGGGCTTTCACCCCTCGCAGCTGGGCGGGCTCGGGCTGGCCGTCGACTACCTGGCCGTCTCACCCGCCGCGCGCGCCTCGCACTGATCCGATGACCCTCACCACGAGCATCACCGCCAGCGACGGCGTCACGCTGGCCGTGCACCGCTACACCGACATCGACCCGGCACGCCCAACCATCCTGGCAATCCACGGCTTTCCCGATAACCACCATGTCTGGGACGGCGTGGCCCAGGAGTTGTCCGGCAGGCCCTACAACGTCGTGGCCTATGACGTGCGCGGGGCCGGTGAATCGACCCGTCCGGCAAAGAGATCCGGATACCTCTTCGCTCAACTGATCTCCGACATCGGTGCGGTGATCGACAGCCTCGGCGTCGGGCGCGTGCATCTGCTGGCCCATGACTGGGGATCGATTCAGGCGTGGGCGGCGGTCACCGACGAATCCGTGGCGGGCAAAGTCGCTTCCTTCACCTCGATCTCAGGCCCGCACCTGAACTATGCCGGCGCATTTCTGCGCTCGGCTCGCACCCCGCGGGCCGTGGCTCAAGTCATCAGACAACTGATCTCGTCAGGCTATATCGGTTTCTTCTTGTGCCCGGGCGTGCCGGAACTGTCGTTTCGCTCGAGGGTCGGAATCAAAGTCGTTGAGGCCCTTGAGCGCATCGGCCGATCGAGCACGCGCAGTCAACGCCGCGACACCATGCGTTCGGTCACCGATTATGTCCACGGGCTCAACCTGTACCGGCAGAACATGCCGGCTCCGATGCTGGCGCCGGCACGTCAGCTCCCCATGACCACGGTCGCGGTCCAGACGTTGGTTCCGCGTCGGGACATCTTCGTCACGCCCGCGCTGCAACGGTTCACCGGGGCAATTCCCCACGGCAGCAGGGTGATTGAGATCGAGGGTGGGCACTGGGTGGTGACGTCGCGTCCGGATGTCATCGCCCGGCTCACCGTGGAATGGGTCGACCGGAGCGTCGGCGGCGCGGCCGTCAACGGGCCGGCCGAGGTGCGCGGCGAGCGGCGCGAGGTGCGCGGCAAACTCGCCCTGGTCACGGGATCTGGTGCCGGGATCGGCCGGGCCACGGCGGTGGAACTGGCCCGTCACGGCGCCCGCAAGGTCGTGCTCGCCGATCGTGATGTGGCGGCCGCCAACGAAACCGCCGACGCCGTGCGCGCCGCGTGCGCCGAGGCCGCGGTCTACCAGGTCGACGTCAGCGACGAGGCCGCCATGAATGACCTTGCGGTGCAAGTGCGCAACGAACACGGAGTGGTCGATATCCTGGTGAACAACGCCGGCATCGGGATGGCGGGCCGGTTCCTGGAGACAAGCTCGGCGAACTGGGAAGACATCATGGGCGTCAATGTCGGTGGTGTCATCCTGGGCAGCAGGGCTTTTGGGGAGCAGATGGTCGAGCGCGGCGAGGGCGGAACGATCATCAACATCGCTTCGGCGGCGGCCTACCTACCGTCGAAATCGATGGTCGCCTACAGCACAACCAAGGCGGCCGTGCTGGCGCTCAGCGAATCATTGCGGGCCGACTTCGCCGACGAGGGGATCAGCGTCACGGCGGTGTGCCCGGGATTCGTCAACACCAACATCGCCAAGAACACGATTTACGCCGGGATGAGCGCGGACCAGCAGGAGCTGGCGCGGGGGAAGGCCGACGCCGCCTACCGGCGTCGCAACTTCACCCCCGAAGCGACCGCCAAGGCGATCGTCAAGGCGGTCAAGACCGGTCCGGCGGTGTTGCCGGTCGCCGCGGAGTCGCGGATCGGCTACGCGATGCGGCGAATCAGCCCGGGAATGATCCGGCTGTTCGCGCGCTTGGACATTCGGCAAAAGTAGAGAGTGGTTTCGGTGCCGGAGAGCATTTGGGCCAGCAGACCCGCCGACCTGTATGGGCGGCGCGACCATGACCGTTTCGGGTCGTTGTTGTGGGGTGTGCGGGCGGTATTCGAGGGCTTCGCCTCGGTGTCACGCTGGTCGCCGTCGCGGATTACGCCGGTGCAGCGCAAGCTGACCGCGGTGGTGACCAAGCGCGAACTCGTCGCGCCGGACGTCGTCGCCTTGACCCTGGCTGAGCCCGACGGCGGCTTGCTTCCGTCCTGGACGCCCGGCGGGCACATCGACGTGCTGTTGCCCTCGTGCCGGCGCCGGCAGTACTCGCTGTGCGGTGCTGCGGGGCGGCGCACCGACTACCGCATCGCCGTGCGCCGCATCGCCGGCGGCGGAGGCGGATCCATCGAGATGCATGAGGCTTTCGACGTGGGCGACACGCTCCGGTTCGAAGGCCCGCGCAATGCGTTCTATCTCGGCACCGCCGAGCAAGAGGTGTTGTTCGTCATCGGCGGTATCGGGGTGACACCCATTCTGCCGATGATCCAGGTGGCCGCGCAGGGCGGTATCAATTGGCGCGCAATCTATACCGGTCGCAGCCGCGAGTACATGCCGCTGCTCGACGAGGTGGTGTCGATGGGACCGGACCGGGTGACGGTGTGGGCCGACGACGAGCACGGCCGCTTCGCCACCGTGGCGGAGCTGTTGGCCGGAGCGGGGCCGGCGACCGCGGTCTACGTGTGCGGGCCAAGCGGCATGCTCGAAGCTGTCCGGATTGCCCGCAACGAATATGGGAGTGCGCCACTGCATTACGAGAGGTTCAGCCCGGCGCCCATCGTCGACGGGCTTGCGTTCGAGTTGGAGCTCGCGCGATCCCGGCAGGTGCTCGCGGTACCGGCGAATCGGACGGCACTCGACGTCATGCTCGATCGAGATCCGACGACGCCCTACTCGTGCCGGCAAGGATTCTGCGGGACATGCAGGGTCAAAGTGCTTGCCGGACAAGTGGATCACCGGGGCCGCACCGCGGCGGGCGATGACGGCATGCTGGTGTGTGTCTCGCGGGCCGTCGGCCGGCGAGTCGTCATCGACGCTTGAGGCGACAGTGCCAGGCCTTACGGCCGGGACCGCTCGAGGTAGGCGGCCAGGGCATTCGTCAGCCCGCGGCGCGCCATGTCGAGGTCGGCGTAGGAGCCCAGTTGACGCTCCGACACCAGACCGCGCATCGCGCCGGGGATCAGGGCAGCCACCTCGCGGACCCGATCCGGGTCGACGTCCAGACCGGCGAATGCGTGCTGGCAGGTCTCCAGCCAGCTTTTGCCCCAGGAAAACAGCTCGGCGGCCGTGCGCGGATAAAGCCGCTCGAGCTCGTCGGGATCGCGCGGCAGCGCGGCCCGCAGATTCTCGATCGCACGTGAATCCGGCGATGCCAGGCCCCGGTAGAGGGTGTCGATGATGGCGCCGACACGCTCACGCAGTGGCGCCTCCGGCGAGATCGGTGCCGACAACGTCGCGGCGCGCCGCTCGGCGGTCCGGTGCAGTACCGCGGCCCAGAAACCGTCGGTGTCGCCGAACTGATACTGCACCGCACCCCAGGTCGCGCCGATGTCCTTGGCGATGCGGTTGGCCGATACCGAGCCCGGCTCGCCGGAGGACAGCGAGCGCAGCGCGGCCTCGAGCATGCTTTCGCGAGTCGCATGGCCACGCCGGTTGGGGCGTCGGCCCGCGATTCCGGCCGCACTGCTCTGAGTTGCCATTTGTCGATCTTATCCACTGGCGCCGGGGTCCGACGAAGAGTTTCATAGAGGGTACTTTGATTTTGTCCATGGCGCGGCCTATCATTCGGACCCGAGGGAAGGCAGCTCACTGGGGAGGGCTCGATGGCTAAGCCACCGTTGTCGATGAAACCGACCGGCTGGTTCCAGGTCGCCTGGTCCGATGAGATCGGCGTCGGGGACGTGCACAAAATGAAGTACTTCGACCAGGAGATGGTCGCCTGGCGCGCCGAATCCGGTGTGCTCACGGTGATGAACGCCTACTGCGAACACCTGGGCGCACACCTGGCCTATGGCGGCAAGGTCGTCGGCGAGGCGCTGCAGTGCCCGTTCCACGGCTGGCAATGGAGCCAGGAGGGCCGCAACGTCTGCATCCCGTATCAGGATCGGCCCAACCGCGGCCGGCGCATTCGCACCTACCCGGTGGTGGAGCGCAACGCGTCGGTGTACATCTGGCACGACCTCGAACGCCGCGAACCCTACTTCGACGCGCCGGACGTGTTCGCCGCATTCGACGACGGCAGCAGCGCGGACGATTACTATCCGCAGCAGCGGCTGTACCGGGAGACCCTGGAACTGCACCCGCAATACGTGCTGGAAAACGGCGTGGACTTCGCACATTTCAAGTATGTGCACAACACCCCGATCGTGCCGGTGTTCACCCGCCACGACTTCGCCGAGCCGGTGTCCTACGTCGACTTCACCATCACCTTCGAGGGCGATGACGGCCAAAAGATCGAGGACGTGAACAGCGGCGTCCAAGCCATCAACGGCGGTCTGGGAATCGCGGTGACCAAGAGCTGGGGCATGATCGACAACCGCACCATATCGGCGGTTACCCCGGTCGACGAGTCCACCTCCGATGTCCGCTTCATGGTCTACATCGGCCGGACGCCAGGCATGGATCCCGTCCGAGCCGAGCGCAAGGCGGCCGAATTCGGACGAGAAGTAATCCGGCAGTTCGAGCAGGACATCGAAATCTGGCGGCACCAGCGGTATTCCGATCCACCGGCGCTTGCCCCCGACGAGCAGGAGGGCTTCACGGCAATTCGCCAGTGGGCCAAGCAGTTCTATCCCGGGGCGTTCGCATCGCAGGAAGGAATAAGGCAATGAGTACAACACCCGTTCGCGTCTTTCAGGTCGGAAGCGGAAACGTCGGCTCGGAGATGATCAAGCGGATCGCCACCCAGCCGGACATCGAACTCGTTGGCGTGCACTGCTATTCGCCGGAGAAGGTCGGCAAGGACACCGGCGAGTTCGCCGGCCTGGCGCGCAACGGGGTGGCGTTCACCGGGACGGTCGAGGAGATCATCGCCGCCAAGCCGGACGTGCTGACGTTCCACGGGGTGTTCCCCGACGAGGATCTCTACGTCAGAGTGCTCGAGGCGGGCATCAACGTCGTCACCACCGCCGACTGGATCACCGGCTGGCACCGCGACAAGAACCACCCGCACCCCTCGGGCAAGCCGGTGAGCCGGCTCCTGGCGGAGGCCTGCGAGAAGGGCGGCGCGACGTTTTACGGCACCGGAATGAACCCGGGGCTGAACCAGATCCTGGGCGTGGTGTGCTCGGCCGACGTCGCCGACATCGAGAACGTCACCACCATCGAATCGGTCGACGTGTCGTGCCACCATTCCAAGGACACCTGGATCGAGGTGGGGTACGGCCAGCCGGTTGACGATCCCGAAATCCCCTCGAAGCTCGAAAAGTACACTCGCGTGTTCGCCGACAGCGTGTACATGATGGCCGACTGTTTTGACCTGCGGCTCGACGAGGTCAAGTTCAGCTACGAGCTGGGCGCATGCACCAAGGACGTCGACCTGGGTTGGTACACGCTGCCCAAGGGTTCGCTGGGCGGTAACTACATCAAGTACCAGGGCATGGTCGACGGCGTGCCGCGGGTCGAGACGCACCTGGAATGGCAGATGACCCCGCACACCGATCCCAGCTGGAATATCAAGGGCTGCTACATCACTCAGATCCAGGGCGATCCGTGCATCTACAACAAGCACATGATCTTCCCGAAGCCCGGCGTGGACCTGTCCAACCCGGACAACTTCGCCTCCATCGGCATGACCGTCACCGGCATGCCGGCACTGGCTTCGATCAAGTCGGTGGTTGCGGCGCCGCCGGGACTGATCACCAGCGCCGACCTGCCGCTGCGCGGTTTCGCCGGGCGGTTCAAGAGGTAGGGCGGTCACGGCGACGCGCCGCCGCTGAACAGACGCTCTGGGTGGTGAAAGTCGTTGGTGTGCACACCGCGGTCTAGCTGCGCCGGCGGTATCCACTCGGTGCCGCCTTGGGAAGTTCTCCTTGTCCGCCAGCCCTTTTCGGCCAGCTTGTGGTGTGGCACGCAGGCGAAGGTCAGGTTGTTCGCGTCGGTAGTGCCGCCGGCGGCCCACTCGTCGAGATGGTGCACTTCGCACCAATAGCCCGGTGCGTCGCAGCCCGGGTGGGTGCAACCGCGGTCCTGCGCGTACAAGACGATGCGCTGGTCCGGCGTGGCAATGCGCCGCGACCGGCCGAGATACAGTGGGCGGCTTGAATGCTCGTCGAACACGGCGAGGTAGTGGTAGGCGTGGCGGGCCATCCGGATCACATCGCGCATGGGTAGCAGCGTCCCGCCGCCGGTGACCGCCCTACCGGCGCCCGACGTCAGGTCCTGCAGCGTGGTCGAGACGATGACGGTCACCGGCAATCCGTTGTGCTGACCGAGTTTCGGATCACCCAACTGACCGCGCACCAGGGCGTTGAGTGCGTCGTGCTGGCGCTGCGTGGGGGTGCGCAGATCTCGCCTGGCGCTCTCGTCATCGGGTGCACCTGCGACGCAGGGTGTTTGATCGTCCGGATTGCACATGCCGGGGGCCGCGAACCGGGACAGCCAGGCATCGAGGTTGGCGCGCAGCTCCGGAGACGCAACCAGCTTCGCGATGCTCATCCCGTCGGGCCGCTGGCCGCACCAGGTGAAGCCACGCCGGCGGGCGCGGTCGACGTCGGAGAACTTTCCGTCGGGGTTGATCCGCAGGGCGCACTGGTGTGCGATCTTCTGCAGCTGATCGGGGCGCAGCTGCCGGGCTTGTCCGGCCAGGAATCGCTCGGCGTTCTCCACCGTGGCAGGGGGTATCGACTCCGGGAGCTCCTGGACAAACGTTTGGATGACACGTAGGTGCTGACCGTCGAGCAGCCCGTCTCGCCACGCCACGGCCGTCGCCGGCAACTGCGGCGGTAGCTCCTGGCCGGTCAGGGTCAAGCGGGGAGACAACTCGTTGGCCTCGCGAAGCCGGCGGCACGCTTCGGCATAGCTGATCCGCAGCCAGTCGGCGACGACTTTGTGCACCGGGCCGCCTATGCCGGCGGGATCTTCCTTCGCCAAGCCCGCAATCACGTCGTGGCTCAGCGCAATCTGTCGCCGGCGCGAGGCTTCCATCCGTTCGAGCACGCGTAACCGGACGGCGGGGCTCAGCACATCGAAGTTCAGGTTGCGGATCGCCGCGTCGGCGGCGTCCTGCGCGTCCAGGGCGGCGGCCACGTCCGCCGGAACTGCGATCGAATGCATGTTCGAATTTTATGTCCGCGGCACGACGCGGGAAACGGACCGCGGTGCAGCTGTGGATGAATCCCGAACTGTGGACAACGCGCCCGGTCTCTCCCTCATCCCTCTGTAGGTTTCTCGGCCACCGAAGTACGGGGTCGGTCGGAGTGAGGCCACACGGACGGCGATAGTCTTTGGTGCGATTCGAGTTCAGCCGCAACGGGATTCGCTGTTCGTGCAACCGGGCACCACTCGGCGGCGGCAGGCCTGCTGGTGAGCGTGCTCCTGCCACTTGAGCAAACGGGCCAAGCCAGGATCGGCTTGACGCGGACGTCAGATAGTCCCGCGTTTTTTGTGGCAGCGCGGCGGGTAACCACCCGTGGTGCGCGCGGGATTTGTAATTGCGGCAGCCGCGGTCGCCGTGACCATCGCCGCATGCTCGTGTCCCACCGGTTGGGCCGACCCGACGCCGGAGAGTCCCCCGTTCCCGATCGGTCAGATGGGCGTGCCCGTCCAAGCGCGGGCGGCCAGCGGCGCGACAGCCGACATCACTGTCAACAGCGCAACGTGGTTACCGCCGGGGTGCGCCTCTCATTTTGCGAGTCCGACGCCTGGCTCCGCATGCAACGTGGTGGAACTGACTATCACCGCGACGTCCCACCGGTTCTTCCAGGTCGACCACTCCCATGTATTTGCCGGATACGGCGGCGGCAATCAGCCGTGGACCCATCCCGGCGATGCGCCCCAGCCAGCAACGTTAGCGGTCGACTTCCAGAGGCTCCAGAAGATGCCCCCGCTGCAATCGGGCGGCCTTCACGATGGGCAGACCGCACATGGATTCGTCGGCTTCGTTATGCCGACGGCAGGCGACCTGTACATCACGATCAACGACCCCGAGCAACGCGCTCCCTACACCGAAGCGGGCTTATTCGTCCACACCTGATCGGGGCGAGAAACCCATGTTGGAGTTGTCATGAAGCAACTCGACGCACGCCGCGACGCAGAAAGGCCCCGGTCTAGGGTGAAGACCATGCGGGTAGGAGTGCTGGGAGCCAAGGGCAAGGTCGGATCGGCGATGGTGGCCGGCGTGCAGGCCGCCGAAGATCTGAGCTTGTCGGCCGAAGTGGATGCCGGCGATTCGATGAGCCTGCTGACCGAGGGAAACACCGAAGTCGTCATCGACTTCACCCACCCCGACGTGGTGATGGACAATCTGAAGTTCGTCATCGACAACGGAATTCACGCCGTCGTGGGAACCACCGGCTTCACCGCCGAGCGGCTGCAGCAGGTACAGACCTGGCTCGCCGACGGCCGCGGCACGTCGGTGCTGATCGCGCCGAACTTCGCGATCGGGGCGGTGCTGTCGATGCACTTCGCCAAGCAGGCCGCGCCCTTCTTCGACTCGGCCGAGGTGATCGAGCTCCATCACCCACACAAGGCCGACGCCCCGTCGGGCACCGCGACCCGCACGGCGAAACTGATCGCCGAGTCGCGAAAAGGCTTGCCACCCAACCCCGATGCCACCAGCACCGGTCTGCCGGGCGCGCGCGGCGCCGATGTCGACGGCATTCCGGTGCACTCGGTGCGGCTGGCCGGGCTGGTCGCTCATCAGGAGATCTTGTTCGGCACCGAGGGCGAGACGCTGACCATCCGCCACGACAGCCTGGACCGGACCTCGTTCGTGCCCGGTGTGCTGCTGGCGGTGCGTCGGATCAAGGAACACCCCGGCCTGACCGTGGGTCTCGAGGCCCTGCTCGATCTGCAATGAGCGACGCGGGCCGCGCCGTGCGCATCCAATTGCTCGTCGCCTTCATGTGCGTTGCGCTGTTGGTGTACTTCGTGCTGTTGGGGCGCGTGGCCGTCGCGATGATCGGCTCCGGCCGGCCCGCCGCCGTCGGCCTGGGACTGGCGGTGTTGATCCTGCCCGTGGTCGGGCTGTGGGCGATGATCGCCACGTTGCGCGCCGGATTCGCTCACCAGAAGTTGGCCCGGCTGATCGCGGCCGACGGAATGGAACTGGACACCAGCGCGCTGCCGCGCCGGCCGTCGGGCCGCATCCAGCGCGAGGCGGCCGACGAACTGTTCGCCACGGTGCGCACCGAAGTGGAGGACCAGCCCGACGATTGGCGGCGCTGGTATCGGCTCGCCCGAGCCTATGACTATGCGGGGGATCGCCGCCGCGCCCGCGAGGCCATGAAGACAGCACTCAGCCTGCAGAGCCGCCAATGAGCAAGACGCTGCTGCTCGTGCACCACACGCCGTCGCCGCACACCCACGAGATGTTCGAGGCGGTGGTCTCGGGTGCCACCGACCCCGACATCGAGGGCGTGGAACTGCTGCGGCGCCCGGCGTTGACGGTCTCGCCGGCCGAGATGCTGGCCGCCGACGGTTACCTGCTGGGCACCCCGGCCAACCTCGGCTACATCTCGGGCGCCCTCAAGCACGCGTTCGACTGCGCCTACTACCAGCTGCTCGACTCCACTCGTGGGCGACCGTTCGGGCTGTACCTGCACGGCAACGAGGGCACCGAGGGCGCCGAGCGGGCCGTCGACACCATCACCACCGGGCTGGGCTGGTCCAAAGCCGCTGCGACCGTGATCGTTTCGGGCAAACCCAGCAAGGAAGACCTCCAAGCGTGCTGGGAGCTCGGGGCGACCGTCGCCGCCCAACTGATGGATTGATGCCCAAAACCGCTCAGGGCGAGGGCGTTTCACCGTGTTCCCGAAAGCCCGGCTCGACCTGCGCCGAGGCAGCGGGCCCGACGCTGTGCATTGTCCTGAGAAATGCCGAACCCATTTCGGGGTGGGCGGTCGCTTCCGACATGGGGTGCGAGGTTATGGGACGAGCCGTCAAGACGGCCGGGTCCGCCATGTGGAATCGCTCGCCGGGACGGTCGAACGGCGTTGCTATCGGGTCGAAATTGATCTCGGTGAGTTGAGTCTGGTCAGATCTGAAGGGCGGCCGGTTTATCAGCTTCGGCGGTATCGGGTCGGATTTCTTAGTGTCGTCGCTCTGGGGGAAGCCCGTGTTCCAGCTTGGGTTTTCGGGCGGAATCGGCCCATTTGGCGGGCGGTTCGGACCGGTTTTACCGCCATCGGTGGCAGGAACCGCGGTCGGTGGAGGCGGGGTCCATGCCTGCGGCCAGGCCGGACTCGCCCCCGTCGCCTGCTCGAGGTACTGGCGCCACGCCTGGAGGTAGCTGAACAGTTGCTGGGTGTAGTCAGCCGGCGCGGGCGGCACCGGCGTCCCCGCGGCGGTGGGCGGCCCTATCGGCCCCATCGGCATGGGCGGCATCGGTGGCATGAACGGCATGAACGGCATGAACGGCGGCATGAACTGCCCTCCCGCGGGCGCGGTGGGCAGCATGGGCGGCGCGGTCGGGAATGGTGACCCGGCCGCCATGGCCGCCCACTGCTCCAGAAGCCGTCGCCAATTCTGGAGATACCAGAGCAACTGCTGGTTGTAATCCGTTGTAGGCATAGACATTTGTTGACCTCCAGCTAGTGCGGGATAGGGGACGGAGGGGCGCCGAACGACAACGCGGCCGGTGTGTCCAACGGATGCGGCAGCGACCGCTCGCAGAGTTTCGAGTCGAGCGTGCGGAGCGCGCGGGTGTCAGCCGGCTCGCGGTTCTCGATGTCGAACACGTAGCAGTAGTCACCGGCCGGTGTCGGCATCCGAATCGGACTCGACAGGCCTTGATCGAGGAAGCCGTACGGGAACTCCCAGTAGAGCGCCGGGGTCTTCTCCCGGCGATCGAGACCACCCGATTCGACCCAGATGTAGTGGTCCAGAATGGCATTGACCGCATGTCGTCCCGACTCGCACGCGGATTCCATCGATGTCACCCGGGTGAATGTCTTGTTCCACGTGCCCGCGAAGACCACTGAATTGTTGTGCACCTGGTAGCCACCATGGCGGGCCTGCCAGACGTTGCGCTGCTGGAGATCTTCGAGCCACCCGTCCTCGTCCGGGGTAGTCGTCCACGACGTTCCGTGCGGATTCCACGGGTCGCTGCCGGGCCGATTGTTCCAGTCTCCGACGATCGGAACGAGATACGGCGACTCGTTGCGGACCACGGGGCCGTGGCCCTGACCGGGTCCGGTGGCCATGACCAGTCCGCGATCGAGCGCATACCACGCAGGCCACGGCATGACCTCTTCCCCGGTGGATCCCGCGGAGCTCGTGAGCGCGGAAATGATCTGTCGCCACACCTCTGCGGCGATTTCGTCGGCTGTGCAGTCGCGGGCCGTCTTACCCTGCCCGAAAGCGTCGACCAGGTGAGAAGAGGGGCTGTTGAAATCCCCGATATCGACCGAGAGCACCGAGATGCAGCCGTCGCGGTCCAGAATCGGTCGCTTCTCCCACAATCCAGACTGGTTGATCGACGACAGCGCCCACTCGGTGCCGGTGAACAAGATGTGCCCGCGGAGCAACTGAAATTCGGTGTCGAAGTAGTACTGGATGCCGCACAGCGTTTGGAACCGATCCCATGGCACCCGTCCCATCTCGTCCATCGAGTAGGGATTCCGTCGGTGCTGCGGCCTCGTGGTCTGGGGCTGCAGTGGACCGTCGGGTGGGGGAGGGATGGTGGTGAAACCGTCCAGCCTGCCCACGGTTCCGCCGGTGCCCGCCGCGCGCAGGGCGGTGGTGATGTATTCGGCTGCCGGGGCGTCGACGGCGACGACCGTGTAATCGGGAGCCGCCCGGGTACCGTCGGCAAACGTGATCTGCACGCGGGGCCGCCGATGGGCTGGTTGAGCCGGGTCGAGGGCCGGAGGGTCGAGGCGAGTCGCCGTTTTGTGGACGAAGCCGACGCCGAGTGCGACGAGGTGGCGGTGCCAGTGGTCTAGCCACGACTCGGTGGTGGGACCGTTGAGCACCCCGTCGGCCTTGTTATCGCGGCGGTCCATATTCAGGTACAGCTGCAGATAGGTGCTCATGTTGGTGCGCGCGTCGCCCCAGATCGAATCGAGAGCGACCAGGATCCTTGGCATTTGACGCAACAGCTGGTCGCAACTCGGCGAATAGGAGAACTTGTTGATGCCGGTCGTGCGGTCGTGTCCGACCAGGAAATCGTAGGCGGACACGTTCTGCAGTTCCCGCCCGCGACGCAACGGACTGGTGGACAGGTAGTGCAGCAGCCTGCTCAGGTAGGTCCCGACGTCGCTGGGAGTGAAGCCCAATGTCGCGAGTTCGCTGAGGATTCCGAAAAACTCGGCGGGGCTGCGCGGGAGTTCGCTCGGAAACACGAGGGACGGCCGGCCATGCACCGTGGTGCCCTTGGTGATGACCCGCCGAACGTTGTCGTACACAGTGCGTGAAGTCGGTGTCCAGCTGGCCGGGCCGCCGGCCGCCTGCGTGAGCTGATAGACCGGGATGCGCTGGAACAGGTCCCAGATGTGCAGGTAGAACGCCGGGAAGAAGCGAAAGCCATGTTCGCCCGCAACCGCTCGCCGCGGGTTGCGCGGCTGGCCCCGCCGACCCGGGAAGGGACGCAGCTCGGCTTGGCTCCCGTCGCGCGTGCCCACCGTCGAATATTGAGAGGCGGCGAGGCCGCCGAGTTTGACCGGCGGGTAGGTTCCTGCCGGTTCGGATCCCAACCCGTTGCGTTCATCCTGTCGTGACTCGTACACCGTGACGACGAAACCGCGCTCCGCGAGTTCGTGAGCGGCGGTGAGGCCGGCGATGCCGGCGCCGAGGACCGCCACTGTGGGACGCCGTTGCTGTGACGCCGGCGTCGTTATGCGCTCGGACATGGGGCCCCCGCACGAAGTTCGGACAGGAGGGTGGGCTGCGACGAGGCCCGGACCGCGGCGTGCACGTACGCCAGCAGCGCGTCGTGCGCACGCTGGACGTCATCGAGTGTCCCTCGTACGCGCACCTTGCCGATCTCCACGGCCTCGCCAAGCCCCACCCTGGCATCGAGCAGGTCGAGGATGGTGACTCGCGAGGTGGCGATCCGGGCACCGGCCAGCCGCGCCGCACCGTCCGACACCCGAAGTCGAGTACCACCACACAACGAAAACAGCTCGCCGTCGACGTCGAGTTCGACCACCATCGGGCCCAGGGCTGCGACCAGCGATCGGTAACTATCGGGCACCTCGTCCTCCAGGTGCTCGAGTGAGCGCCGCAATATCGACGAAACCCTTTCATCCATAAAGAAACTCGAATACACCGGTGCCGATAAAGTCGAAGGGTTCACCGTTGATCGTGCCGCTCGCCCGGGTGGTACCGCCTGTTTCACACAGCACAGTCGATCGGTCCAGGAACGCCTCGCTCGGCTGCGCCAGGCGGGCATAAGAAAGCGAGCGGAACTCGGCATGCACCGCGTCGCCTGCCCGTGTCGCGGTGATATCCATCCGGGCCGGAACGCCCGGCACCTCGCCGTCCAGCAGCAGCCGCATCGGGGGCGGCAAGGTGCAATCGGCCGCGCGGGCGAGGCGGCCGTCCGAGCGCGTCCGCACCGCCGCGTGCCGGAATATCGCGGCGGGCTCATCGTGGTGCCACACGTAGAGCGCTTGGGACAGGCAACGCAGCCGGCTCCGGTCGGTGGTCTGCAGGAAGACCATCGACCAGGGGTTTCCGGCTTCGGTGGGCAAGATGGTGCCCCACGTCCAGCCGAAGTCGTCACCCCACCGGAACCGTCCCCAGTTGTGGTCGTGATAGGCAAGGTCGTCTTCCACACGGTGTTCTCGACCGCCGATACGTAGCCATCCTTCGGCGCGCAGCCTCGGCACGAAAAGCCAGCTGATCCGGCCGTCCCCCAGCGGCTGGTTACGGACCACGAACGGGCGGCTCGCCGAGGTGAAGTGCAGTTCACCCCGAATGTCCTTGTCGGGCAGGTCGATTGCGACGCGGTAGCCGTCGGGTAGTACGGTCATCCGGCTGCCGCCGATCGTCAGTTCACCCAGGTCGGCCGAGACGTTCAGGGCGCGCTCGTCGAACCGCTCGATGGCGCCGGTCCAGTTCTCGTCGTGAGCGATCACGATGACGCGTGGCGCAAGCCGGATTTCATTCGCGCGGAACTCTTCATTGTTGAGGCTGAAGTTGATCAAGAGCCGCCGGTCGCGTCCGTGGACCACGAAGTGGTGCCACTCCTTGAAACCCGTGGGGCGGGCAGTGGCCAGCACCGGCGCGCGGAGGAAGTCGTTGCGTGCGAGCAGCGCACTCATCTTAGCCACCGCGTGGTCGGTACGACTGCCGGGTCAGTCGGATTCCACTGTGCCGTAGTCGGATTGGCGAGTCGCTCGATCGCCGCACCGAGGCTCGCGAGCCCGAGCAGGACGTGCACGAAGTCATCTGGGCCGCGGCTCGTGTCGGATCGGCGGTCGCCGCCGGCCAGGGTGTGAACCAGTTGGGCCACGCCGGCGAGGCCGACCAGGTAGCCGATGAAATTGCTCTGGTCGGCGAGAGCTTCGCGAGGATCTGTGAGCGTCATGCGAACCCCTCGGGACGCAGGCGAACCAGGATGGAATCGTCGAGGCCACGCCCCATGACAACGTCGGCCAGCAGATCCGCCCAGGCATCGGGGACGGCGTTGGGCGGTGCGGGGCCGTCAAGAACGTTGAGGCTCACCATCTCCCAGACACGCCGCAGGTTCTCGACGGCTTCGGAAGCGACCAATGTGTCGCGCAGCCGCGCCCCGCGTGGGGTGGCTGCGTAGCGGCGGCCTTCGGCAACAAGTAGGTCGTGCAGCCGGCGAGCGGCCGCGGGGTTGCCCAGCACCGCGCGCCGCGCGCCGACAAGCAACTCGAAAGCGGTTCGCTCCGTCCCGCTGGCTTCTTCCGGCGGCGTCGGGCGCAGCTGCGGGGTCTCCCGGTCGATGAGGTCAAGAGTGAGCTCGCGAATCCGCTCCAGCTCCGCCAGCATGCCGATCAAGGATTCGGGGTTCATCGGGCCCGCCCGTGCACGTAGTCCACCAGGTCGGCCAGCACGTCTCGATGGCGACTGCGGGGGAACCAGTCGAGACCGGCGAGCGCGGCGGCCGCCTTCCGGGCATGCTCGGCGGCAACATTGCGGGCGTGCTTAAGCGAACCGGCTCGATGCATCAGATCGTAGATCCATCGAATGTCGTTGAGGTTCTTGGACTCCGAAGGGTGATGTCCCTGCAGCCGATCCTGGATTTGGGCCCGGCCCGACTGAGACAGTTGCCCGCAAAGGGTAAGTCGATCCAGCAACTGGGTCAGCTCTAACTCTCCGTCGGGTCCCGGTCGCCGCTTGGCCAGGATCGCCACGGCGCGTTCCTGGTCGTTCGGCTCGGCGCATCGCAAGGTGTGCAACAGCATCAGGGTCCGCTTGCCCTCCCAGATGTCGCCGCCGATCTCCTTGCCGTACTCCTGCGGATCCGCCCGCAAGTTCAGTAGGTCGTCGGTGATCTGAAAGGCCGCGCCGAGGTGCCGGCCGAGGGACTCCAAGGGGGCCATCCGCTCGGGTCCGGCGCCGGCCGCGATCGCGCCTGCCTGCAGCGGGGTGATGAACGTGTACCAGCTGGTCTTGAGCTCCACCATCCTCAGGTAGTCGGCGTCGTTGAGCTGCCAGGTGTTGGATCGGACCCACTCGAGTTCCAGCCCCTGGCCGTCGACGGTCATCCGCGTCATCTTGGCGATGGCTCGCAGGATGCGCAGGGCGGGTCCGAGCCCCACCCGCTCGACGTTGTCCAGCAGCGGTTGCAGCGACAGCGACAGCATGGCGTCGCCGACATTGACGGCGATCGGCACGCCGTGGTCGATGTGCAGCGTGGGTTTGCCGCGCCGCCACCAGGATTCGTCCTCGATGTCGTCGTGGATGAGGAATGCGTTGTGGTAGAGCTCGAGGGTCGCGGCGGTAGGGAGTATTGCCTCGAGGTGGCCGCCGAGGCCGAGGCAGGTAGCGATGCTCAGCGCCGGCCGCAGCGCCTTCCCGCCGCGCAGCGGGTAGTCGAGGATCAGGTCGTAGAGAGCGTTGGACCCGCGCTCCCCGGGGCCGTACAGCCGGTCGATCTCGCCGTCACAGGCCTCCTTGCACAGCTCGAGATACTCCTCGAGAGTGGCCGACTGCACCGGGAGCGGGCGCGCGTGAGGCAAGGTCGACGTCATTATGGATTAAGGATGACGACGTATCCGCTCAAATCCTTGACCCGTAACGCGTACCCGATGCGGACGATGAGTTGGATTGAGTTGGGGGATCCCGGGAGTGCTTCCCCGACGACCTCCAAGCTGGGCGGGATGTTGACGGCGAGGTCCAACGCTTCCTCACCCGGTTGCGCGTCCGCCGCGCCTGTGGGCGCGATCCGCTGGCGACGGCCGAGCAGATATGCCAAGGCGGGTTTCTTGGCGGGTACAGGCTTCTCAAGCACCGCGACGCGCTGTAGCGAGTTGATATTCGCCGGAGGCAGCAGCACATCGGTGCCGGGATACCCACTGGCCGTGATCTTGGTGAGTTCCTGGAGCCCGCCAGTGTTCGTGATGAGACACGACGGCGCGCGGTACCCACCAGTTTCGACGTCCGCCCGGGCCGCGATGAGCGCGTCGAGGATTTCCTGGGTGGTTGCCGCGCCGGCAATCTGCTCCGTATTGGGCCCGCCTTTACGAAGCGTCGTGAACACCGCGTCATCGACGTCCGCGGCAAGTGTCACGGTGTTAGCGATCACGCTCGCGAGCAGCACGTCGGGCGTCGGCGCTATCGCTTCGGCGAGAGTCGCGGTGAAGGGGACGGTGACCGGTGGTGTGAGCGACAGGATCTGAGGATTCTTCACGTTGTCGTTGGGCACCATCGTCTGGCTGGGGTTGCGGGTATCCCAGTGCGGGATGACTTGCCAGGCAACGCTGCACTGCTCGAACGTGTCTTTGACTGCTTGGTTGGCAAGGGCCAACCGCTCTGCACTCAGGTACATGGCTGTCGCTCCTTGACCGCCCCCGGCTGTCGGTACAAATCATGTGACAAATACCACACGCGCGCAATCAGTTCACCAAACTTTCAAAAGTGGAGTAGTGGATTACTTGTTCAGGAGTGCTACGTCTTGACCAGGGGTCATCTCACCGCGCGCCACCGCGTCGCAGTGCGCCAGATGCAGCGGTGCGACGGGGTCGTCGGGCAGCAGCTCGCGGCATCGTTCGAAGGCAGCGCGCGCCCCATCGACGTCGCCCGCGTCGAAAAGTGCAAAGGCCTCATCGAACGCGGGCTGCGCCGCATGCTTCGCGGCGCGAAGTGGAGCCGAATCCTCGTCGTACACTTCGTAAATCGTCACCGGCCGACGTCGATTGACCACCATGACGCGCTCCATGCGACGGACGTTGAACTGCTCCGACGCAGCGATGCGCTTATGCGTGTTATCGGAGATGAGCAGGGCGGAGCCGTAGCGCTTATTGGTGCTCTCGATGCGCGCAGCCAGGTTCACCGCGTCCCCGATGATGGTGAGCACCATGCGGTTCACACCGCCGACGAGCCCAACTGCCACGGCGCCGGTATTGATGCCGATGCCCGCCCGCAGCTCCTCGGAGCCCAGTGCCTTGCGCTCCTGGTTGTGCTCATGCAAGGAGCGCAGCATGGCCAGTCCCGCCCGAACGGCGTCGGGCTCGGACTCGAACACGGCGACGATTTCGTCCCCGCGTACGTCTTGAATCATGCCGTTGTAGCTGATGATCGGGAGCTCGACGGCACGTAGAAAGCCCATCGCCAAGTTGCCCGCCTCGGCGACGTCCATGTCCTCGATCATCGTTGTGTAACCGCGGATGTCGCTGATGAGTACCGTCATCTCGCGTTCGACCCGGTAGCCGCTGCGAACGCGGCGAAGGTCATCGATGTCGAGGATGCGCAGCAGTTCGTTGGGCACAAATCTCGATTGCACGTCGATGAGGGACTGTCGGTATTCGTCGGCGGCGCGTAGTCGTGCCTCGAGTTGGAAGTTCCACAGGGGCGCGGCGGCCTGGGCGCACAGGAAGGCAAGCGCCTGCTCGTGATCGGCCCCGAAGTGTCTGCCGGACTCGTCCTGCTCGGCGTAAATGACGCCAATTGTCCTGTTGTGCACCCTGATCGGAGCGGCGAGTATGGACGGCGCCTGATGCTCGGCGGCGACGATGACCGGCGATCCACCGTCCAGCACGCGGCGCACAATGTCCCTGTCGTAGGCAACTTCGGTCCACGGCCCCTCGACAATCGAAATGCGCCCGTGATCCTGGATGGCCCGGACCGACAGATTCTCGGCTTCGCCGGTGAGGAGCAGTACGCGGCCCGCTCCCGTGGTGTCCGCCACCGACCCCAGGATGATGTTGGCCAAGCCTTCCTGATTCGGCGCCCCCGACAGCGCGCGCAGGAGCTGATGCGCTCCGACCGGGTCGATCCCGGTCGAACCCGTCGTGAGGTCGCGCCTGAGTAGCCAGGGATGCTCCCGCGCGAGCCGGTCCGTACGCACCGCGAAACCCAAATTCAGCCAACGCTGGAAGGCCGACCGCAGCATGTGTTCGCGCAGCCTCGTTCGTCCGAGGTCGGCGTAGAGTGCGGCGGCTTCCTCGTGGGCGTATGCACTGATCATCGGAAGCTGACTTTCCTCGGCGAGCTCGATCGCCTGGTGCAGGTAGCGCTCGGCCTTGACGTGGTGTCCGCGCGCTCGTGCCCACGCTCCCTGGATCAGTTCGTGCGGTGCCGCGTAATTTTCCGGTGCGCCGGCGGCCCACTTGCGATGCAGCGCCAACGCCTGGTGTACCAAGTGGGCCGTCGAGCGATCCCGGGGCGCCTGCTGGATCATGCTCAGGGCGCCGATCAGGTAGATGAGTTGTGAGATCGCGGTGCCCGCGAGACCGCCGAGATGCTCCATCGCCTCCGGCGTGGCGGCGAGCGCGCCGGCGTAGTCGCCGCACCAGAAGTGCAGGCCCTGCTGCCGGGCCGCGGCCGCGCTCAGCGCCACCTCGTCGCCCTCACGGCGCGCCGCCTCCAGGACGTCTCGCTCGTCGTAGCCGCTCTCGCCGGCGAGGAGAAAGGGATCGGCGCTCCGGCCCATCAGGTTGAGGCAGAACTGGTGTGTGGCCTGGCACAGAGCGCTGGGCACGGACTGGGAACGAATGTGCGGGATCAGCGAGCTGGCCAGGGCGTCGATCTCCGCGAGCGGCCGGCCGGCCCAGAATGACTGGGAGAGCAGGACCGCGACCAGGTATCCGGCGTATTCCTGGTCGCCCTGGTCGAGTGCCTCTACCGCGCTGTCGCGAAGCTCGCCCAAGCCGTCGCGCAGGGGGTGTCGCCAGTGGTGGATGTAGCCCAGGTGCATGAAGACCGTTTGCGGCCGCGTCTCCCGGTATTCCGGACGCTCCGCAAGCAGCATGCCTACCTCGCCGAAGCGCTGCCCGCCCGCGTGGTCACCGGCCAGCACGAGGACAATTCCGTAGGCGGCAACGACCAGCGGCGAGGACGGCGTGTGCCCGTAGGCCAACGTGAGATCAAGTTGCTTGCGCACCAGCAGGGGCAAGAGGTTGGGCCGGACGAGGACCGCCATGCTGCACAGTTCGACAAGAATCCGGTGCAGTGCGATGACCTTCTGGTCATCGCACTGCGGCAATGCCAGCAGCCGCTCGGTGCTCCAGCGGCGCATCGTCAGCCGCATCCGGACGATCGCGTTGCCCATGCGTGGCTTGCCTGCATCGGAGGGCACCCTTTCGCCGAGCTCGGCGAGCGCTTGCAGCCCGATCTCGAGCGCCTCCTGCAGACGGTTCTCTGCGACCCGCCCTTTGAGCCGCAGGTAAGCGAGTTGTGCGCGGTCCGGGGGCTCAGGCAGGAACTCCTCGGCCTCGTCGAGTAGTGCATTGAGCGCCGGCACGTCGCCGACCAGCAATGCGGCGTCGGCGGCGTCGAGCTGGAGCTCCCGGGTCAGCGCAAAATGTGCGGCCCAACGTCGGTCACCGAGCAGATCCAAGGCGTTCCGGCAGTACCCGAGGGCCAGCGGGAACGAGGCCTGCGCTCGAGCCTTTCGCGCCGCCCGCCGTACCACCTCGACGAACGTGGTGCGTTCTGCGTCGTCGGCCAGCCCCATGCCGCCGATACCCACGTGGCGGGCGGCTTCGAACAACCGATCGTCGCCCAACGCGACGAGCCGTCGGCCCACGCGCAGGTGAATGGCGCGCATGTCGTCGGCGGACAGTTGCGCGCGCGCTGCCTCGGCCACCCGGTCGTGGCTGAACCGGTAGCGGGCATCGCGGCTGATCGCGTTGGTGATCCGCTGACCGCCGCCGTCGAGGGCCTCGAGCAAGCGAAGCTCGAGGCACGCCCAGAGCGCGTGCGCCACGACGTCGGGCGACCGCGCGGCCGCTGCCGTGGCGTCGTCGAGGTCGAACTCGCCACCGATGCACGACAGCGAACTCAACACCTCCCGGTCGCCTGCGCGAAGTTGGTCGAGATAGCGGCCGAGGAACTCGGCGGCCGTGGCGGAGACCTCGATCGATGTGAGCACACGCAGATCCCAGCTCGGCTGGCCCCCGGGGCCGACCGGGACGAGCGCGCCTTCGCGTTGCGCGCGGTACAGCAGCTGACGGACCTGCAGCGGGTTGCCGCCGGTCCGATGGTGGAACTCGGCGGCCACGTCGCCCAGCTCCACGCTGTGGCCGCACACGTCGGCGAGCAGCTCCTCGACGTCTTCGAGGGCCAGCGGTTCGAGCTCGATGGTGTGGAGGCTGTCCGATTTGATGCCCCCCGCGCCCGCGTCGAACTCACCCGCGCGGTGCCCGCCGACGACCAGGACGTTGCGAAGCGACACCGTCAACAGCTCGGCCAACAGCAGCAGCGTGTCTCGGTCGGCCCACTGCAGGTCATCGATCGCCAGCACCACCGGGCGGTAGGCCGCCGTAGCCGACACCAGCCGGATGGCGGCACGGTGCAGGCGACGGCGAGCATCCGCCGCATCGAGATCGGCATCATCCGAGGATTCGCCCACCACGAGCGCCAGTACGGGCACGAGTTCGGTGAGGACGCCCGCAAAACCCGACATCTCGCTGACGAGATCGGCACGCCAACGATCGCGTTCGGGCGGGCCGGTGGCCTCCATGGTGCGGACAACCGAGCTGAGCGCGTCAGCCAACGCCGAGTAAGGAGCCGGCGCGCCGTCCCTACACCTCCCGTAGGCGAAAACGCAGTTGCGGCGGGAGATCTCGACGCCGAAGGCCTGCATGAGCGTCGACTTGCCGACCCCGGGGGCACCGCTGAGCAGGACGCATCCCCCGCTGACCCGTTCGGCCGTTGCCACCGCGGTCCGCAGTTCGGTGAGCTCCTGGCGTCGGTTGGCCACACGGCCGCCGAGGTCCAGTACCGGAGTGGTCACGGCGCAGGGCACTCAGTGGTGGGCGCCGTCCGCCGGATGGCGCTGCAGGGGGATCGCGAGTCGGAGCGCACGTGCATGGCGGTTCCCCTCCAAGGGAAATGTCCACCCACCGCGGTGACGGTCCCCGCTGCGGGACTGTGCAGTTCCGTTCGGCGGGTAGTGCACAGCAGCATAGCCCAATACCGGGCGCGATCCGAGGTTCACAGCCCGGCGCACGCACGCCCGCGATGCTGATGGTTTAGGCGTAGGTCGGCTTGAAGGCGTCGGCCGGTTGGGCCAGGGCCAGCGCCGAGCTGGTGCCGATCGGTCCGTGCCGGTCGAACAGGGTCGCGGCGCCGGTGGCGACCCCCGCTGTGCCGTAGTGGCTTTGGGCGGCCAGCCCGAGGAATTCACCGTCGGGCAGCCGGCTCGCGGTGACGGTGTAGTCGGCGTTGATGTAACGCAATCCGCCGGTGCCCCAATGGGTGAGGGAACTGGTGATGTCACCGACGAAGGCCAGGCGGGCGAACGGTGTGAGCGGGTGGCCGTGCACCATCGGACGAAACAGCCGGGCCCAGGCGAACTTCTGGGAATGGGTCTGCTCCCATTCGCCGGCGGCAATTCCGGGACTGCCTTGCAACGTGGCCCCATACCCCCAGATCAGAAATGGCATCTCGGCCGGAAAGCCGTCGAAGGACGTCGGAAGCGGCGGCATCTGCGCGGGGGCCGACCACACCTGGCCTTCGGGATGCTCACCGCGGCGCAGGAACAGCGCGCTGGCCCGGGCGACGACCGTGCCGTTCTGGACCAGGCTGGCGTCGACCAGCTTGATGCGCCGGCCCTCCCGTTGCACCGAGGTCTGGATCCGCACCGGCTCCATCAGGGCCGGGCGCAACAGGTCAACCGTGAAACGGGCGGGCTGCAGGTCCGGATCGACGCCGGATTGCTCTATGCCCCAACCCAACAGGCCCCCGACGATCTGGCCGCCCATCGTCGCGCCCCACGGCCCCTGCGTCATCGTGCCCGGAACATAGGTGTCGCCGTCGACGGTGAAAAACGCCTCGGGCATGATGGCGGAATCCTCGATCGTCACCGCTATCACGATAGGACACACCGATAGTAAGGACCGGGCATGCCTCCAGTGATCGAAGTTCCGCGCGGCCACAACCCGTTCCCGATGACCGGCGTGTCCCGCGACCGCGACGGCATACCGCGCTACGACGAGCTGCCCGGCACCCTGCTGGACATGCTCGCCGGCCAGGTCGACGCCCGTCCGGACAGCGAGGCCCTGGTCGAGCTGGGCGCCGGCCGGCTGACCTACCGGCAGCTCTGGGACCGTGCGGCGCGGGTGGCCGGTGGGCTGCGCGCGGGCGGCCTGCGACGCGGCGACCGCGTCGCGCTGCGTTACCCCGCCGGGATCGACTGGGCGCTGGCGTTTTGGGGCACCGTGATGGCGGGTGGCGTTGCGGTGGCGGTCAATACACGATCGGCGCAACCCGAGGTCGAGTTCGTGCTGTCCGATTCCGGTGCGCGGGTCGATCTGGCGCCGGGCTCTGCGCTGCCCGACGGGCAGCCGTACGTCACCGGGCAACTCGGCCGCACCGACACCGCCGCCCTGTTCTACACCTCGGGCACCACCGGACACCCCAAGGGCGTGCCGACCACGCACGAGGCGTTCCTGACCAACACCGAGAACGCGATCCGCTGTCTGCAACAGCCCCGAGACCTCGGCGAGGCGATGCGCACGCTGATCTCGGTGCCGCTGTTCCACGTGACCGGTTGCAACACCCAGCTGCTGGCCGCTGCCCGGCTCGGGGGAGCGTCGGTGATCATGCCCGCGCTGAACCTGGACGCGTTGCTCACGGCGCTGACCGCCGAGCGCATTTCGGTGATGGTCACCGTCCCGGCGATCTACTCGTTGTTGTTGCGGCACAGCGGTTTTGTCGCGCTGGATACTTCCGGCGTGCGGTGGGTGGGCTATGGCGGGGCGCCGATCGCCCCGTCGTTGGTGCGGTCGGTGAAGAACGCGTTCGGCCACGCCACGGTGTTCAACGGCTATGGCATGACCGAGACGGCGTCACTGATGACGGTGCTGCCCGACGGCGAGGCCGTCGAGCATGCGGACTCCGTCGGGTATGCGGTCCCGTCGGTGGACCTCGGGGTGATCCCGTTCGGCGACGACCCCGGCGAGGGTGAGCTGGTCGCGCGGGGCGCCAATGTGACCACCGGCTACTGGAACCGGCCGGAGGCCACCGCCACGACGTTCGCGGACGGCTGGCTGCACACCGGCGACGTGGTGCGGGTCGACGACGCCGGCCGCGTGCACATCGTCGACCGGCTCAAGGACATCATCAACCGCGGTGGTGAGAACGTCTCCAGCGTCGAGGTGGAGGCAGTGCTGCTGGCGGCGCCTCATGTGGCCGACGCCTGCGTGCTGGGCGTTTCCGACGAGGTCATGGGGGAGAAGGTGGGAGCGGTGCTGTTCGGCGGTGACGACGAGATCGACGTGCCGACGGTGCTCGACCACTGCCGCGGCCGGCTGGCCGACTTCAAAGTGCCGCAATACGTCACAGTGGTCGCTCACGCGCTGCCGCGCAATGCCGGCGGCAAACTGCTCAAGGCCAGACTCCGCGAGCAGGTCCAGTGGGGCGAGCCGCTGCGATGAACGCGAGTCTGCTGGTCGCCAACCGCGGCGAGATCGCACTTCGAATCATCCGCACGGCAACCGAATTGGGCATACGAACCATCGCGGTCTATGCCGAAGACGATGCGGAGACCCCACATGTGCACGCGGCTGACGAGGCGATCGGCCTGCCGGGCACCGGCCCGCGAGCCTATCTGGACCAGGCCGCCGTGCTGGCGGCGGCGAAAAGCTCCGGTGCGGAACTGATTCACCCCGGTTACGGCTTCCTCAGCGAGAACGCCCAATTCGCCAACGCCTGCGCGGCCGGCGGATACACATTTGTCGGTCCCGACGCACGGGTGCTGGAGCTGCTCGGCAACAAAACCTCGGCCCGCGGCGCGGCGATTGCCGCCGGGGTGCCAGTGCTGCCCGCGACCGACGGCCCAAGCAGCGTCGAGGACATCAAGGCATTCTTCGCCGCCCACGGAGGCGGCATCATGATCAAGGCCCTCGCCGGCGGTGGAGGGCGCGGAATGCGCAAGGTGCGCAGCGCCGATCAGATCGACGCTGCCTACCAGCGTTGCGCCGCCGAAGCCCAGCTGGGCTTCGGTGATCGCGCACTGTTCGCCGAGGCGCTGCTCACCGACGCCCGCCACATCGAGGTGCAGGTCGTGTCGGCGCCGGCCGGGCACCAAACACACGCACACGCGGTCGGCGACCGCGACTGCAGCATCCAGCGGCGCTACCAGAAGCTGGTCGAAGTCGGCCCCGCCCAAGGACTTTCGGATGACCTGCGCCGCGCCTTGCACCAGGCGGCGGTGCGGTTGTGCGCCCGCGTGGGCCTGCGCGGGCTGGCCACCGTCGAATTCCTGGTCACCGGCGAGGAATTCGTCTTCCTCGAGGTCAACCCACGCATCCAGGTCGAACACACCGTCACCGAGGAAACCACCGGGCTCGACCTGGTCGCGGTCCAGCTGGCCATCGCCGGTGGCGCATCCTTCTACCAGCTGGGCCTGGCCTCCGGAATCGCCTCCGACGGACTGGAAGTCATCGGTGAGCCGGCCGCCCGCCGCGGCATCGCCGTTCAGCTCCGGGTCAACACGGAGACCTTCGGGCCCGACTTCTCCGTCGTCCCCTCGGCGGGCACGCTCACCGGGTTTTCCCCACCCAGCGGCCCCGGCGTGCGCGTCGACACGCACGGCCGGGCGGGATTGGCGATAAGCCCCCAGTACGACTCGCTGTTGGCCAAACTCATCGTCAAAGTGCACGGATCATCGTGGCCGGCGGCCGTGCGCAAGGCCCGCAGCGCCCTGGCCGAGTTCAGCATCGAGGGCGTCCACACAAACATCGAATTCCTGCGCGAGTTGCTGACCGACGATCGTATCGAATCCGGTTGGGTGAGCATCGATTTCCTCGATGATAAGCTTCCCGAGTTGGTCCAAGCCGCGCTGGCTCACCAGCAAGAACCGCGGATGGCGGCGGTAGAGCTCTATCCCGGCGAGGACGCGCTGCGCGCGCAGTTGGCCGGCACCGTGGTCGAGGTGGCGCCCGAGGGAGCCGAATACGCCGCGGGCGGCCAGCTGGTTGTCCTGGAAGCGATGAAGATGCAGCACGTGCTCGTCGCGCCGGACGCGCTGCGGACCGTCCGGATTCTGGTCACGCCCGGGCAGGTGGTCGGGACCGGTGATCCGCTGCTGGTCTTCACCCGCACGGCGTCGGCTGCGGACGACGAGTCCTTCACGGCGGCAATGGATCCCGATCGTCCGCGTGCCGATCTCGACGAAGTCGTGCACCGTCACGCCCTGACCCTCGACGAGGGTCGCCAGGCCGCCGTTGCCAAGCGGCACAACCGGGGCCGCCGTACCGCGCGGGAGAACATCGCCGACCTCGTCGATCCCGACAGCTTCGTCGAATACGGTGCGCTGGCCATTGCGGCGCAGCGCAGCCGTCGCTCGGAAGAGGACTTGATCGTCAACACCCCGGCCGACGGGCTGGTCGCCGGGCTGGCCACCATCGGCGCGGACCGGTTCGGCCCGACCGCGGCGCAGGCGGTGGTGGTGTCCTACGACTACACCGTGCTGGCCGGTACGCAGGGCATGCGCAACCACGCCAAGACCGACCGCGTGTTCGAGCTCGCCGCGCGACGGCGGTTGCCGGTCGTGCTCTTCGCCGAGGGTGGCGGGGGCCGGCCGGGGGATACCGACGTCGGTGGTGCCGCCGGGCTGGACGTGCCGACCTTCCGGATGCTCGCGGGATTAAGTGGGGAGGTGCCGCTGGTGTCGATCGTCTCGGGCCGTTGCTTCGCCGGCAACGCGGCGCTGGCCGGGGTGTGCGACGTGATCATCGCAACGCCGGACGCCAACATCGGGATGGGCGGGCCGGCGATGATCGAGGGCGGCGGGCTGGGCGTGTATCCGCCGGAGGCGATCGGGCCCATCGGCGTGCAACGCCGCAACGGGGTGGTCGGCCTGGTCGCCCGGGATGAGGCGCATGCGGTCGCACTGGCCAAGCAATACCTGTCGTACTTTCAGGGCACCCTGAGCCACTGGACGGCACCCGACCCGCGGCTGGCCCGGCATGTAGTGCCGCAGAACCGGTTACGCGCCTACGACGTGCACCGGGCGATCGAGGCGATCGTCGACGTCGGCTCGGTGCTGGAGCTGCGGACGGACTACGGCGTGGGAATCGTCACCGCGCTGGTTCGCGTCGAAGGAGTGCCGTACGGGCTGATCGCTAACAGCACTCACCACCTGGGCGGCGCGATCGATGCCGAGGCGGCCGACAAGACCGGCGACTTCCTCGCCTTGTGTCAAGCGTTTGGTCTGCCGGTGATCTCGCTGTGCGACACCCCGGGCTTCATGGTCGGGCCGGACGCGGAGAAGGACGCGGCTGTCCGCCGCTTCGGCCGGATGTTCGTCCTGGGCGCCCGGCTGACGGTGCCGCTGGGAATGATCATCCTGCGCAAGGGTTACGGGCTCGGTGCGATGGCGATGGCCGGCGGTTCGTTCGGTGCGCCGCAATTCACGATCGCCTGGCCGACCGGCGAGATCGGTGGCATGGGACTGGAAGGCGCGGTGCGCCTCGGGTACAGCAAGGAGCTGGCCGCCGTGGAGGATCCCGCCGAGCGGCAAGACCTGTTCGATCGCCTGGTGGCCGCGGCCTACGAGCACGGCAAGGCGCTGCGGGCGGCCACCACGTTCGAACTGGACGACGTCATAGACCCAGCAGCCTCCCGGGCCTGGATCACCAGGCTCTCGGGAGGCTGACGGGTCGAGGGGTTACGCGTGGCCGGAACCGCAGCCCACACCGGGCAGACAGCCGGTGCCTCCCGGGATACCACCCGGGCCGGCGTTCTGCCCTCCGGAGCCGCAGCCGACGCCCGGGACGCAACCCTGGCCGCCCGGACCACCGCCGGGGCCGTTGAACTGGCCGCCCGAGCCGCAGTTTCCATTGGCGTCGCAGCCGCCGCCGCCCGGGTCGTCCTTGAAGGTGACGTGGGTCGGGGCGGGGGAGTTGGCGGCTGGTCCGGCGACGTAGACGTCAGCAGCGGCCGCGGGAGCGGCGGCGATAGCCGCAGCGACAGCCCCGGCAACAACCAGCGGTTTCATGAGTGTCAATTTCGATAACATGCGCGTGGCATACCACCTCAACACGTGTCTAAACATGGCGAATAAAATTCCGTGCAACCGATGTCTTAGCTGGCGCACGGCGGCTCTCACCGCGACGGAAGGCCTGACCACATGACCTCACAAGATCTGACCGGCCGCACCGCGATCATCACCGGCGCGTCGCGGGGAATCGGGCTTTCGATTGCCCAGCAGCTGGCGGCCGCGGGGGCCAATGTGGTACTCACCGCCCGCAAGCAGGAGGCTGCCGACGAGGCCGCCGCCCAAGTGGGACAGCAGGCCCTCGGCGTCGGCGCCCATGCGGTCGACGAGGACGCCGCGCGGCGCTGCGTTGAGCTGACGCTGGAGCGGTTCGGCAGCGTCGACATCCTGATCAACAACGCCGGAACCAACCCGGCCTACGGTCCGCTGATCGACCAGGACCATGCCCGGTTCACCAAGATCTTCGACGTCAACCTGTGGGCTCCGCTGTTGTGGACCTCGCTCGTCGTCAAGTCATGGATGGGCGAGCACGGCGGGACGATCGTCAACACCGCCTCCATCGGAGGCATGCATCAATCGCCGGCGATGGGCATGTACAACGCCACCAAGGCCGCGCTCATCCATGTCACCAAGCAACTGGCGCTGGAACTTTCGCCGCGCGTCAGGGTCAACGCGATCTGCCCGGGTGTGGTGCGCACCCGGCTGGCCGAGGCGCTGTGGAAGGACCACGAGGACCCGCTGGCCTCGTCGATCGCGCTCGGGCGCATCGGCGAGCCGATCGACGTGGCCGCCGCCGTCGCCTTCCTGGTGTCCGACGCGGCGAGTTGGATCACCGGCGAGACCATGGTGATCGACGGTGGCCTGCTGCTCGGTGCCGCGCAGGGATTCCAGTCCGCGCCGGGCGGCGGATAATGACCGCCGTCGATACGGCCGACCTGGACGCGCGGGTGCAGGCACTGCTCGACGAGCACGATCCGTCGACCAGCCAAGCGCGGGATTTCCTTGGCGCGCAATACGATGCGGGCCTGGCCTGGGTGCACCTGCCGCGGGGTTTCGGCGGGCTGGATTTGCCACGCACCGCCCAGGAGCGCGTCGATGCCCGGCTGGCCGCCGCCGGTGCGCCGGTGGGCGGCACGCCCAAGAACTACATCGGCATGGGCATGGCGGCGCCAACGATCACGGCGTTCGGCACCGACGAGCAGAAGCGAAAGTTCCTGCGCCCGTTGTTCACCGGTGAGCAGGTCTACTGTCAGCTGTTCAGCGAGCCGGGCGCCGGATCGGACCTGGCCGGGGTGGCCACCCGTGCGGTCCGCGACGGCGACGACTGGATTGTCAACGGGCAGAAGGTGTGGACGTCGCAGGCGCAGCACGCGCAGATGGCCATCCTGGTTGCCCGGACCGATCCGACCGTGCCCAAACACTATGGTCTGACCTACTTTCTCTGCGACATGACGCAACCCGGTGTCGAGATCCGGCCGCTGCGCCAGATCACCGGAGAAGCCGAGTTCAACGAGGTATTCCTCACCGACGTCCGGGTGCCCGATGCGAATCGGCTCGGCCCCGAGGGCGGCGGCTGGCGGGTCGCCACCACCACCCTCAACAACGAACGCGTCGCGATCGGCTCGCGCTCCGGCGCTCCACGGGAAGGTGGCCATATCGGCAAGGTCACCGCAGCCTGGCGCGACGAGCCGGCGCTGCGCAACCCCGCAATGCACGACCAGCTGATGCGGCTGTGGGTCGAGGCGGAGATCCTTCGGCTGGCCGGTGAACGACTGCGGCAACAGGCGGCCACCGGAGCGCCCGGACCCGAGGGCGCCGGCATGAAGGTGGCGTTCGCCAAGCTGGCACAGGCGATTTCTGGTTTCGAGATCGAGCTGCACGGCGAAGCAGCGCTGCTCTACGACGACTAGACCATGCGCAGGCCCGAGACGGTCGACCTGGTCGGACGCGGGCCCGGCTACCGCTACCTGCGGGCCCGCGGCAACTCGATCGAGGGCGGCACGTCAGAAATTTTGCGCAACACCATTTCCGAGCGGATCCTGGGCCTGCCGGGCGAACATCGCGTCGACAAAGACGTCGCCTGGAAGGACCTGCCCCGATGAGCACGCACGCCGCCGACCTGCTGTACTCCGACACGGAGGAGGCATTGCGAACGGCCGTCCGTCAGCTCTTCGCCGAGCGGTGCCCACCCGAAAAGGTGGTGCACGTCTATGATCCGGAACCACAAGACTTTTCGAGTGTGTGGCGCACACTGGCCACCGAACTGGGCGTGGCCGGCCTGCTGGTACCGGAGTCGCTGGGCGGCGCCGGCGCGAGCGTCCGCGAGGCCGCCGTGGTCATGGAGGAGATCGGCAGGGCCGTTGCGCCGGTGCCGTTCCTGTCCAGCGCGGTAATGGCCACGATGGCGCTCTTGCGGGCCGGTGACACCGAAACCGTATCGGCGCTGGCCCAGGGCGAGCTGACGGCGGCGTTGGTGGTCCCGCTGTCGAGCGCGCCAGGCGATCCGGTCACCATCGTCAGTGGCGGCGGCGACGGACTGAGCGGATCGGTCACCAGCGTGGCCGGCGCCGACGCCGCCGAGGTGCTGGTGGTCCCGGTCGCCGGGCCAGACGGGCTCGAGCTGCACACCGTCGCCCGGGCCGCGGCGGGCGTGGAGATTTCCCCGCTGCTCGCGTTTGATATGACCAGACCCCTTGCCGCCGTGTCGTTCTCGGGCACGCCGTCGTCCCGGGTCGGGGCAGGCGACGAGCCGGTCACCGAAGCCATCCGGACCGGGGCGGCCCTGCTGGCGTCCGAGCAACTCGGGGTCGCCCAATGGTGCTTCGAAACCACGCTGAACTACGCCGGGCAACGCAGGCAGTTTGGCCGCACGATCGGCTCCTACCAGGCGATCAAGCACCGGTTGGCGGATCTGTGGTTCGAGGTCGGCGCGGCGACCGCCGCGGCCCGCTATGCCGCCGACACCTGCGCCAGGGACGGGGGAGACGCGGACGTCGCGGCGGCCCTCGCCCAGGCCTACTGCAGCGACATCGCCGTGCATGCCGCCGAGGAGTGCGTACAGCTGCATGGCGGCATCGGTATGACCTGGGAATATCCCGCGCACCTGTACCTCAAGCGGGCCAAAAGCGACCAGTTGGCATTCGGCACCGCCTACCGTCACCGCGCCCGCCTGGCCGAATTGATGGACCTGCCGGCGTTTTGACGTTCGGCGACGCCGCCGCGATGCGCGGGCGGGCTCGGCGCTTGCGCTCGCGGTGATTTTTACCTGCGCGCCCGCGAAAGTCGGCGAACACCCCCGCATTCTGCTGCGACATCCGCGGGGGCGGACCTCGGGTCCGCGGTGCGACGCCGCGCCGACGATAGAGTTTGCCGACCACATGTGTGGAAGTGGGAGCGGTGCGATGCGAGTGTTGCTGTCGGCGTACGACTCGCGCGGAGGCGTCGAACCGCTCGCCGCACTCGCGGTGCAGTTGCGGGCCCTGGGCGTCGACGCGCGGGTGAGCGCGCCGCCGGATGCGGAATTCGTTGAGCTGCTGGCCGGTGTCGGCGTGCCACTGTTGCCTTTCGGTGACTCATTGCGGGCGATGAAGACCGGGGCGCTGCCGTCGGAGGCGGACCTACGCCGGCACCTGGACGCGTTGATCGCCGTGCAATTCGACAACGTGGCCGCGGCGGCCGACGGGTGCGATGCGCTGGTGGTGGCCGGCTTTCCGCCGGCCGCGGCCGCCGCCCGCTCGGCGACCGAAAGGCTGGGCATCCACTACGTCTACGTGAGCTACCAGCCCACCATCCTGCCGTCGCCGCATCATCCGCCACCCGGGTACTCGAACGGGCGGTTCCCCCCGGGCATGGTCGACAACCGGGTGCTGTGGCAACTGGATGGCCGGCACATGCAGGAAGTGTTCGGCGCGACGCTCAACGGTCACCGGGCGGCACTCGGACTGCCGCCGCTCGACAGCCTGCGCGACTACGCACTGACCGAGTCCCCATGGCTGGCGACGGATCCGGTCCTGGACCCGTGGCAGCAGCCCGGCGACCTCGAGGTGGTCCAAACCGGCGCGTGGCTGCTGCGCGACGAACGCGCGCTGCCGGCCGACTTGGTGGCATTCCTGGACGCAGGAGCACCGCCCGTCTATGTGGGGTTCGGCAGCATGCCCATGCGCCTCTCGCGGGACGTGGCCGGGGCGGCCATAGCGGCGGTCCGCGCGCAGGGCCATCGCGCCCTGGTCTCCCGCGGCTGGGCCGGCCTGGACCCGATCGACGACCTCGACGACTGCTTCGCCGTCGGCGAGGTCAACCACCAGGCGCTGTTCGGGCGGGTCGCGGCCGTCGTGCACCACGGCGGCGCGGGCACCACGACGGCGGCCGCCCGGGCCGGCGCGCCGCAGGTGGTGGTGCCCCAGGGGGCCGATCAGCCCTACTGGGCGTCCCGGGTGCGCGACCTGGGCGTCGGCGCCGCCCACGACGGTCCCGCGCCGACCACCGAGTCGCTGTCGGCCGCGCTCAAGACGGTGCTGACCGAACGGACCCGCGCGCGGGCGGGCGCGGTGGCCGCAACCATCCGCGCCGACGGGGCGACGGTGGCCGCGAAACTGCTCGTGAACGCGCTAACGCGGTAGCGCGGTAGCGAACACCTCCGTCATCGCGTCCCAATGCCGCTGTGCCGCGGCGGCGTCGTAGGGCGCGTTGTCCGGAACCGCGAATCCGTGGCCGGCCGAATACCACTCGATGGTGTGCTCGACGCCGGCCGCGGTCAGCGCTTTGTCGAGCTGTTCGGCGTGGTCGGCGGTGAACGACGCGTCGTTCTGGGCGCCACCCACGTACACCGTGGCGCTGATCCGGTCGGCCAGCAGGTGCGGGCTGTCCTCGGTGTCGGTCACCAGGCCGCCGCCGTGGAAGGATGCCGCCGCGGCCACGCGGTCGGGCACCCGGCCGGCCACCATGAGCGACGTCCGCCCGCCCATGCAGTAGCCGCACACCCCGAATCGCTCGCCGGCCACCTCGGGGCGGGCGGCCAGATAGTCGAAGAACGCGCTCGCATCCGAGGCCATCCGGTCCGGGGTGACGTTGCCGATCATCGAGAACAGGCGCCGGCGTTCTTTCTGGTCGCTGAAGACGGTCGCCATGTCGAACGGCGCCCAGTCGGCGGTGCGGTAATAGACATCCGGGAGCAGCACGGCATAACCGAACCCGGCCAGCTTGGCGGCCATCTGTTCGAACGTGTCGCGCACGCCGCCGGCGTCGGGGTACATGACCACACCGGGCCATGGGACTTGCGATTCGGGGCCGTCGGGGGTGAACAGGTGCACCGTGCAGGTGCCGTCGGGTGTGGTGACGACGTCGATGATGTTCGGCATGGCACCCGTTCTACTCCGCGCGCCGACACCGGAAAACATCGGCGTCGACCCGCCGCGCCCGGCTTCGCCGCGCAAGCGATCGCCGCTAAGCTGGCCGCGTGCCGATCCCGACCCCCTACGAGGACTTGCTCCGGCTGGTGCTCGATCGGGGAACGGCCAAATCCGACCGCACCGGCACCGGGACCCGCAGCCTGTTCGGTCAGCAGTTGCGCTATGACCTGTCGGCCGGCTTCCCGCTGCTCACCACCAAAAAGGTGCACCTCAAGTCGGTGGTCTACGAGTTGCTGTGGTTTCTGCGCGGCGATTCCAACGTCAGCTGGCTGCACGAGCACGGTGTCACCATCTGGGACGAATGGGCAAGCAGCACGGGCGATCTCGGACCGATCTACGGTGTGCAGTGGCGATCCTGGCCGACGCCGTCGGGTGAACACGTCGACCAGATCAGCGCGGCGCTGGATCTGCTGCGCACCGACCCCAACTCGCGCCGCATCATCGTGTCCGCCTGGAATGTCGGTGAAATCCCGCAGATGGCGCTGCCGCCGTGTCACGCGTTCTTTCAGTTCTACGTGGCCGACGGGCGGTTGAGCTGCCAGCTCTACCAGCGCAGCGCGGACCTGTTTTTGGGCGTGCCGTTCAACATCGCCAGCTACGCGCTGCTGACGCACATGATGGCCGCCCAGTCCGGTCTTTCTCTCGGCGAATTCGTGTGGACGGGTGGGGACTGCCACATCTACGACAACCATATCGAACAGGTGCGGCTGCAGCTGAGCCGCGAGCCCCGGCCATACCCGGAACTCGTTCTGGGCAAACGGGATTCGATTTTCGATTACACCTACGACGATGTCGTCGTCAAGAACTACGACCCACATCCGGCGATCAAAGCCCCAGTCGCTGTATGAAGCGCGCCGGCGACGATGCCGGCTCGGGCGGCTCGCTGGCCGGGATCAAGGAGTAGCGCGTATGACCGAGGTGGGCCTGGTGTGGGCTCAGTCGACCTCCGGCGTCATCGGGCGCGGTGGCGACATCCCCTGGAACGTGCCGGAAGATCTCTCCCGGTTCAAAGAGGTGACCATGGGGCGCTCGGTGATCATGGGCCGGCGGACGTGGGATTCGTTACCGGTGAAGGTGCGCCCCCTGCCCGGCCGCCGCAACGTCGTCCTGTCCCGCGACACCGGCTTCGTCGCCGACGGGGCGCAGGTGGTCGGGTCCCTGGATGCGGCCCTCGCCCACGGTGGCGACGAGCCGCAGACGTGGGTGATCGGCGGCGAGCAGGTCTATCTGCTGGCGTTGCCGTACGCCACCCGCTGCGAGGTCACCGAGATCGAAATCGACTTGCGCCGCGACGACGACGACGCGCTGGCGCCGACGCTCGACGACACCTGGGCGGGTGAGACGGGCGAGTGGCTGGCCAGCCGCTCGGGGCTGCGGTATCGCTTCCACAGCTACCGTCGGCCCGTCGCGCACCCGTTCGCGCCCACGGCCTGACCTGACATACTCGGACGCGGGGGTTGGTCGCCCGGGGGCGGCAACCAGGCGTTTGAAGAGAGAAGGGGGAATTGGCAGTGATAACCGAACCCGTGAAGACGTTCTCTCGAAAATTCATGGGCTACGACGCGGCCGCGGTTGATGCGCACATCGAGATGCTGACCACCAAGCAGCGCCTGCTGCTCGACGACGTCGAGAGCCTGCGGGCCCGGCTGCAGGAATCCGCCGATCAAACGGCCGCGCTGCGCAAGGAAGTGGCCGTGCTCACGGACACCTCGCCCTCGCCGCACGCGGTGCAGCAGCGGATGGCGAAAATGCTGAGCCGCGCGGTCGACGAGGTGGCCGAGATGCAGGCCGAGGCGCGGGCCGAAGCGGACGCGCTGATCGCGGCGGCCGAGGCCGAGGCCGACGCCGCGGAGCGAAAGCGTGACGAGGTGCTCGCCGACATGGCCGCGCAGCAAAAAGCCCTGGAAACCGAATACCAGGAGACAAAGGAAAAGCTCGACGCCGAACTGGCCGCCATGCGCGCCGAAACCCGATCGGCGATCGAGAAGGCGCGCCAAGAGGCCGAGCGGGAATGCGAGCAGCTGCTCGGCGACGCGAAAAAGGGTGCCGACCATTACCGGGAGAAGGCCCAGCGCGCGGTGGACGAGGCGGCGGCGCGGCGAATCACGATCCTCGAGCAGCTGATGGGCGTGTACCGCGACCTCGACGAGGTTCCGAAAGCCCTCGAGGCGGCCTACGCGGAGCAGAACGATTCGGCCGACGATTCGGCCGGCGACGGCGTCCTGAAACCGCTGGACCGCAAGGTCCGCGCGGGGTAAGTCGGGGTAGCCTCGCCGCCAAGGGTTGCGGAACGGACCGGTATTCTCGGCGCGGTGTCGACCCGCAGGTTATCGGCCGCCCAAGCCCGGCGCATAGCCGTTGCGGCCCAAGGTTTTAGCGAGCCCCGCCCCGGCGGCGAGATCACCCGAGCGCACCTGAAGCGGCTGCTCTCCAGGATCCAAGTGCTGCAGCTGGATTCGGTCTCGGTGGCGGTGCGTGCGCACTACGCTCCGGTGTTCAGCCGGCTCGGCCCCTATGACCGTGACGTGCTGGACCGCGCCGCCTGGGGTCCGCGTTCGTCGCGGCTGCTGGCGGAGTATTGGGCGCACGAGGCCGCGCTGATGGCAGTTGAGGACTGGCCGCTGCTGCGCTGGCGGATGCGTCAGTACCGGCATGGCCGGTGGGGCACCCACATCGTCAAGGCCAACCCGCGGCTGGCCGACGAGATCATCGCCGCCGTCGCCGAGCTCGGGCCCAGCACGGCCGGGCAGATCGAAGCGCATCTGGCCGCCGAGCCGCGGCGGAAAAAGGGCACCTGGTGGACGCGCAGCGACACCAAATGGGTGGCCGAGGCGCTGTTCTCCGCCGGGGTGCTCACCACCGCAACCCGGGTCGGCTTCGCGCGCCACTACGACCTGGTCGAGCGGGTACTGCCGGCCGCCGTGCTGGCCCGCGAGGTCGACGACGACGAGGCGATCCGCGAACTCACGCTGCGGGCCGCCACCGCGCTGGGCGTGGGCACCGAGGCCGACATCCGCGACTACTTTCGGCTGTCGGCCGCCCAGGTCAAGCCGGCGATCGCCGCGCTGGTCACCGCCGGTGATATCGAACCCGTCGACGTCGACGGCTGGTCGGCACCGGCCTATCTGCGGGCGGGCCGCACGGTGCCCCGCGCGGACCGCGGCACCGCGCTGCTGTGCCCGTTCGATCCGCTGATCTTCTTCCGTCCACGCGTCGAGCGATTGTTCGAGTTTCATTACCGCATAGAGATTTACACCCCGGCCGCCAAACGGCAGTACGGCTATTACGTGTGGCCGCTGCTGATGGACGGGCAGCTGGTGGCGCGGGTCGACCTCAAGGCCGACCGGGCCGCCAACTCGCTGCGTGTCCTCGGCGCGTTCGGCGAGCCCGATGCGCCCAAGGCCCGCGTTGCCGCCGCACTGGCCGGTGAACTTCAGTCCATGGCGTCCTGGCTGGGTCTGGCCGGGTTCACCGTCGCCGGCCGCGGTGATCTGTCCGGCGAGCTGCGCGCGGCGGTCAAGCGGGTGAGCTGATGCCGGCGTCGACGTCCAAGGAGCTCAAAGCCACGCTGTGGAAGGCGGCCGAGAAGCTGCGCGGCTCCCTGTCGGCCGGACAGTACAAGGACGTGATCCTGGGGTTGGTGTTTCTCCGGCATGTCTCGGAACCGCAATGGAAAGCGTTGGCGGACAACGTAGACTCTGAACGCCTCGGCCTGCTGGCGGATGAGGCGATGGACGCCGTGATGACGGCGAACCCGGCGCTGGCCGGGATGCTGCCCCGGCTGTATGAGAACCTCGACCGGCGGCGCCTCGGTGAGCTGGTGACCCTGCTCGACGGCGCGCGATTCGGCGATCGGGGCGACCGGGCCGGGGACCTGCTGGGCGAGGTGTACGAGTACTTCCTGGGCAATTTCGCTCGCGCGGAAGGGCGGCGGGGCGGCGAATTCTTCACCCCACCCAGTGTCGTGCGGCTGCTTGTCGAGGTGCTCGAACCGACGAGCGGGCGGGTGTATGACCCGTGCTGCGGCTCGGGCGGGATGTTCGTGCAGACCGAGCACTTCATCGCCGAACACGATGGCGATCCCGCGACAGTCTCCGTCTACGGGCAGGAAAGCGTCGAGCAGACCTGGCGCATGGCGAAAATGAACCTGGCCGTGCACGGCATCGACAACACGGGTCTGGGCACGCGGTGCGCCGACACACTTGTCATGGACCAGCACGCCGGCGTGCAGATGGACTTTGTGATGGCCAATCCGCCCTTCAACATCAAGGATTGGGCCCGCGACGAGAACGACCCGCGCTGGCGTTTCGGCGTTCCGCCCGCGACCAGCGCGAATTACGCTTGGATTCAACACATCCTGTCCAAACTGGCGCCGGACGGCAAGGCCGGGGTGGTGATGGCCAACGGCTCGATGTCGTCGAACGTGCTGGGCGAGGGCGACCTCCGGGCCCGCATCGTCGATGCGGATCTGGTGTCGTGCATGGTCGCCCTGCCCGCGCAGCTGTTCCGCAGCACCGGGATACCGGTGTGTCTGTGGTTCTTCGCCTCCGGCAAGGCGCACCGATCGGGACAGGTGTTGTTCATCGATGCGCGTGGCCTGGGCTACCTGGTGGATCGCGCCGAGCGCGCACTGACCCGCGACGACATCGTCCGGATCGCCGACACCTACCACGCGTGGTCGGGTGCGGCGTCGGCCCTCGCCAAAGGCATTGCCTACCACGATGTTCCGGGATTTTGCAAGTCCGTCCCGCTGGACGACATCAGGGCCGCGGGCTACCCGCTGACACCCGGACGCTATGTGGATGCGCCGCCCCCGCGGGACGACGGCGAGCCCGTCGGCGACAAGATCGCGCGATTGACCACCGATCTGCTGGCCGCCCTGGACGAATCGGTGCGCGCGGACAACGTGGTGCGCCAGCAGGTGGAGTGGCTGCGGTGAAGACCGTCCTGGGCGAGCATCTCGACTTCAGCACCGGAAACCGCACGCCGCCGCGAACATCCGACGGGCGCTTTCGCGTCTACGGCGCCAATGGCGCGATCGGTTACGCCGCCGAACACAACGCCAGCGGGCCCTTGATCGTGCTGGGCCGCGTCGGGTCGTACTGCGGCAGCCTGCGCTACCTCGACTCCGATGTCTGGGTCACCGAGAACGCGCTGGTGTGCCGCGCCAAGGACCCGCGAGAGACCCGGTATTGGTATTACGCCCTGCAGACCTGCCGGCTGGCCGACCACCGATCCGGGTCGGGGCAACCCCTGCTCAACCAGTCAATCCTGAACAACATCTCGGTGTGGACCGTCGCAGCGCGCGAACGGCGCCGGATCGCCGAGCTGCTCGGCGCCCTCGATGACAAAATCGCCGCCAACGAGCGGGTGATCGAGACTGCCGAACGCCTGATGGTTGTCCTCGCGCAATCGGCGACGGATCGCGTGCGGCTGTCGCACCTGGCGACCCGGTCGACGGCGACCCGCAACGTGCGCGAGTTCGACGAGCGCGTCGCCCACTTCAGCCTTCCGGCGTTCGACGACGGGGCGAAACCCCGCCTGGTCGGCGCCGCGGCGGTGCGCAGCGCCAAGCTGTTCCTGTCGGAGCGGTGCGTCTTGTTCGCCAAGCTGAACCCGCGGATCCCGCGGATCTGGAATGTGCTGAGCCTGCCGTCGGAAATGGCGGTGGCCAGCACGGAATTCGTTGTGCTCAGGCCGGTCGGAATCGACTCCTCGGCGCTGTGGTCGGCACTGCGGCAACCCGAGGTCTCACTGCGGCTGCAGCGGCAGGCCGCGGGGACCTCGGGCAGCCATCAGCGGATTGGGCCCCGCGACCTGCTGGACGTGTCGGTCCCCGACGTTCGCCGGTTGAGCCCCGCCGCGCTGCGCACGATCACCGGACTGGGTGCCCTGTGTCATGCGCGCCGCACCGAAAGCGCCCGGTTGGCGGCATTGCGTGATGCGCTGCTGCCGTTGCTGGTCTCCGGCAAGGTGCAGGTCTGCGACACCGAGCCGCCCGGCACGCTTGAGGTTGAATGCCCGGCTAAGGTGAGCGCCGTGGCCCAGATCGCGCCGCTGCGCGTGCAACTGATCGCCAAGACCGACTTCTTGGCTCCCCCGGACGTGCCGTGGAGCACCGACGCCGGCGGCGGCCCCGCGCTCGTCGAGTTCGCCGGCCGGGCCTGCTACCAAAGCTGGTCGAAACCCAACCCGAAGACCGCGACCAACGCCGGCTACATCAGGCACATCATCGACGTCGGGCACTTTTCGGTGCTCGAACACGCCAGCGTCTCGTTCTACATCACCGGCATCTCCCGCTCCTTGACCCACGAGCTGATCCGGCATCGGCACTTCTCCTATTCGCAGCTGTCACAGCGCTACGTCCCCGAGAAGGACTCGCACGTCGTCGTGCCGCCGGGCATGGAAGACGATCCGGAACTGCAGCAGATCCTGGCCGCGGCCGCCGACGCCAGCCGTGCCACCTACGCCGAATTGCTGACGAAGCTGGAAGCGAAGTTCACGGCGGGTGAGCCCGCCGAAAAGCTCGGCATGCTGCGACGCAAGCAGGCCCGCCAGGCCGCGCGCGCCGTGCTGCCCAACGCGACCGAAACCCGCATCGTCGTGACCGGCAACTACCGGGCGTGGCGCCACTTCATCGCCATGCGCGCCAGCGAACACGCCGACGTGGAAATCCGGCGGCTCGCCATCGAATGCCTGCGCCAGCTGGCGGGGGCGGCGCCGGCGGTGTTCGCCGACTTCGAGATCTCCACCCTGGCCGACGGCACGGAGGTCGCGACCAGCCCGCTGGCGACCGAAGCCTGACGCGTCGCCGCGCGAAGGCGCGTCTACGTGGATGCTAAATACCTTGCTGGCGCCAGGTAACCTGAACACCGTGAGCACGGTCGGATTCGACGCCCCAGCGCGGTTGGGAACCGTGCTGACCGCGATGGTCACACCGTTTCGCGCCGACGGCTCCGTTGACACCGTCGCGGCCGCACAGCTGGCCAATCACCTGATCGATGCGGGCTGCGACGGGCTGGTGGTCTCCGGAACCACCGGGGAATCGCCGACAACCACGGACGACGAGAAACGGGAGCTGCTGCGCGTCGTGCTGGAGGCCGTCGGCGACCGGGCCCGCGTCATCGCCGGCGCGGGCACCTATGACACCGCCCACAGCGTCCGGCTGGCCAAGGCCTGCGCCGCCGAGGGCGCACACGGGCTGCTGGTGGTCACGCCGTACTACTCGAAGCCACCCCAGAGCGGGCTGATCGCCCACTTCACCACCGTCGCCGACGCGACGGAGCTGCCGGTGCTGCTCTACGACATCCCGCCGCGTTCGGTGATACCGATCCAGCCCGAGACCATCCGTGCGCTGGCCGCCCACCCGAACATCGTCGGAATCAAAGACGCCAAGGCAGACCTGCACAGCGGTGGCCAGATCATCGCCGAGACCGGCCTCGCCTACTACTCCGGCGACGATGCGCTGAACCTGCCGTGGCTGGCCATGGGCGCCACCGGCTTCATCAGCGTGATTTCTCACGTGGCGGCGGGACAGCTGCGAGAAATGTTGTCCGCCTTCAGCTCCGGGGATATCGCCACCGCCCGCAAGATCAACGCCACCGTCGCCCCGCTGTGTGACGCGATGACCCGCCTGGGCGGGGTGACGATGTCCAAGGCCGGGCTGCGTTTGCAGGGCATCGACGTCGGCGATCCGCGGTTGCCGCAAGTGCCCGCAACGCCAGAACAACTCGACGCGTTGACCGCCGATATGCGCGCGGCCTCGGTGCTGCGGTGACCCAAGGAGTTTCCGAGAAGTGGATGTAGACCTCGCCCCGCCAGGCCCTTTGGCCACAGGAGGGTTGCGGGTCACCGCTCTGGGTGGCATCAGCGAAATCGGCCGCAACATGACGGTTTTCGAGCACCTGGGCCGGTTGTTGATCATCGACTGCGGCGTCATGTTCCCCACCCACGATGAGCCCGGGGTCGATCTGATCCTGCCGGACCTGCGCCACATCTCCGACCGCCTCGACGACATCGAGGCGCTGGTGCTCACCCACGCCCACGAGGACCACATCGGCGGCATTCCGTTCCTGCTCAAGCTGCGCCCCGACATCCCGGTCGTGGGTTCGAAGTTCACCCTGGCGCTGGTGGCCGCGAAGTGTCGCGAGCATCGACTCAAGCCGGTGTTCGTGGAGGTGGCCGAGGGCCAGAAGAGCAGTCACGGCGTGTTCGAATGCCAATACTTCGCCGTCAATCACTCCATCCCCGACGCGCTGGCGATCGCCGTGCATACCGGCGCCGGAACGGTGCTGCACACCGGTGACATCAAGCTCGATCAGCTTCCCCTGGACGGCCGCCCGACCGACCTGCCGGGCATGTCCCGGCTCGGCGACGCGGGGGTGGACCTGTTCCTGTGCGACTCAACCAATGCCGAGCAGCCCGGTGTGGGGCCGTCGGAAAGCGAAGTCGGTCCGACGCTGCACCGGTTGATCCGCGGCGCCGACGGCCGCGTCATCGTGGCGTGTTTCGCCTCCAACGTGGACCGGGTGCAGCAAATCATCGATGCCGCAGTCGCTTTGGGCCGGCGGGTATCGTTCGTGGGCCGATCCATGGTGCGCAACATGGGCATTGCCCGCGAACTCGGATTCCTGCGCGTCGCCGACTCGGACGTGATCGACATCGGCGCCGCCGAGATGATGCCGGCCGACCGCGTGGTGCTGATCACCACCGGCACCCAAGGTGAGCCGATGTCGGCGTTGTCGCGGATGTCGCGCGGCGAGCATCGCAGCATCACGCTGACCGCGGGTGACCTTGTGGTGTTGGCGTCGTCGCTGATCCCGGGCAATGAGGAAGCCGTCTACGGCGTCATCGACGAGCTCGCCAAGATCGGGGCTCGCGTCGTCACCAATGCCCAAGCGCGCGTGCATGTTTCGGGCCACGCCTACGCCGGGGAACTGTTGTTCCTGTACAACGGGATTCGGCCCCGCCACGTCATGCCCGTGCACGGGACGTGGCGCATGCTGCGCGCCAACTCCAAGCTGGCCGCCCGCACCGGAGTTCCCGAGGAGTCGATCCTGCTGGCCGAGAACGGGGTGAGCGTCGACCTGGTTGCGGGTCAAGCCTCCATCGCCGGCGCGGTGCCGGTCGGCAAGATGTTCGTCGACGGCCTGGTCGACGGCGACGTCGGCGACATCACCCTGGGCGAGCGGCTCATCCTGTCGTCGGGGTTCGTGGCGGTGACCGTGGTGGTCACGCGCGGCACCGGGCGTCCGGTCGCCCCGCCGCACCTGTATTCGCGCGGATTCTCCGAAGATCCCAAGGCGCTCGAGCCCGCCGTGCGCAGGGTCGAGGCCGAACTGGAGGCGCTGGCGGCCGAGAACATCACCGATCCGGGCCGCATCGCCCAGGGGGTGCGGCGCACCATCGGCAAGTGGGTGGGCGAAACCTACCGCCGGCAGCCGATGATCGTGCCGACCGTCATAGAGGTCTGACCCGCTAGATCTTCTCGGCGTAGGCCGACCACTCCAGTTGCGAGGCCTTCAGTTTGCGGCCGGTGGGCTCGACATAACGCTGCGCAAGGTCGTCGGGGCCGGCCTGCTCGACCAGCCGCCAGCCATACTCATCGAGGAACGCGGCGACGTCGTCGGGCTGCAAGCCGAAATGCCACAGTTGCCGCCGCTGACGCACGATCCGGTACAGCGTGCGGGTGCCATATCGATTGGTGCCGTCGATGAAATCCCTACGCACGTAGGTGAACACCAAACGGCTCCCGGGAGCGGTCGCGCGCAGCCCGTCCAGCGTGCGCCGGACGGTCGCTTCGGTGAGGTACTGGGTGACGCCCTCGCAGATGAAGAACACCCGGTAGTCGGTGCGATAACCGTGCTCGGCGAGCGAGGTGAGCAGGTCGTCATGCTCGAGGTTCAGCGCCACCAATCGAACCGAGAGCGGCAGCTCACCGAGCACTCGGCGGACCGTCTTGAACTTCCTCGCGACGTTCACCGGCAAATCGACCTCGAACACCGGGATGCGGACCCGCCGCGTCAGCAGATACGCGCGGGTGTCCAGGCCCGCCCCGAGGATGACGACGGCGTTGATGTCGTCGAGCGACTCCTTGAGCTTGTCGGCGATAAATCGCTTGCGGCAGGCCAGATTCGCCCACAAACCCGGGCCGGTGAACTCCGAGCCTCGGATCATCAGCCGGCGAACGGGCGCGAACCGGGTCGCGCCGACGAGCCACCGCAGCGGGGCGGGCAAAAACAGCTCGGCGAAGTCGTCGTCGACCAGGCGGCGTCCGGGCGGCTCGTTCTGCTCGACGGCGGCCAACACCATCGGGCCAAATGCAGTCTGCGCAACCGGGTTTCGGGGCATGGCGGCTACTTGTTCAGGAATCCCGCGTCGACGGGCAAGGTCACGCCGGTGATGTAGCGAGCCTGGTCGGACACCAGCCACGCCACCGCGTTGGCGATGTCTTCGACGTCCAGCACCTCCACCGGCATGGCATTGCCCATGGCTCCCGGCGTGTCGGTCGCGGCGGCCATCTTGGCCAGCCACTCCCGGGTGAACTCGTTGTTGATCATCGGGGTCTCGACGCCCGATGGATGGATCGAGTTGACCCGAATCATCTGCCCGGCAAGCAGATTCGCGTAGACCCGCATCAACCCGACAACGCCGTGCTTGGCGGCGGCGTAGCCGACGGAACCGGCGTCCGGGCTGCCGACACCGGCCAGCCCCGCACTCGAACTGATCAGCACGATCGACCCGCCGGTGCCTTGGGAGACCATGGTGGGTATGGCGACCTTGATGGTGTGGTAGACGCCGGTGAGGTTGACGTTGATGACGTCGTGCCAGCCCTCGTCGCCGGATTGCATGGGGGCGATCCCGGCGTTGGCCACCACGATGTCCAGCCGGCCGAACTCGTCCAGGCCGGCCTGCAGCGCCGCGGACAGCGATTCGCGGTCGCGGACGTCGCCGCGAGCGGCCACGATGCGAGAGCCGGTGTCTTCCACCAGCTTCACGGTGGCCGCCAGGTCGTCGGGCGTGGCCAGCGAGTAGGGCACGCTGGCGATCTGGTCGCACAGATCGACGGCGATGATGTCCGCGCCGTCGGCCGCCAGCCGCACGGCGTGCGCGCGGCCCTGCCCGCGCGCGGCACCGGTGATGAAGGCGACCTTGCCCTTCAGGGGCCCTTCCGACGAGCGGGCCATCAGGGCCGCAACTGTCCTTTGGCCGGATCGCCCGCCGGGACCGGCTGCAGCATCTTGATGTCGGGGGCCCCAGCCAGGTGCTCGCCTGCCGCGGTGAACATCTTGGTGACCGCCGGCGCGGTGCTGTGCGCCTTGAGCGCCTCGGCGTCGGCCCACTGCTCGACGAAGACGAAGGTCTCCCCCGATTGGTGCAGCGAATAGACCTGGCAGCCCGGCTCGTCGTGCACTTCTTCGACCGCCCGCGTGAGGATGTCGCGAACGGTGTCGACCGACTCAGGTTTGACAGTCAAGGTGGCGACGACGACAACGGGCATTGATGGCCTCCTGGGCGGTCCGGGGGTGGGGTGACGAGCACGACTTCTTGCAACCGAATGTCACCCTACTCACGCGATTTGCGGCCCGATTCGCCCCATGCCCGACAAGCCGGACCGTTACCAGTGTGGCGGGTGGTGTAGAAGATGTCGTTGCGACTACCCTTGCCGTCATGCCCAGTAAGACCGCCGCCCGCTCCGGAAGCCGAACGAGCAGGTCAAAGGCCCCCTCGCGCGCCCGGGGGCCCCGGGGAGCGCGCCCGGCGGCGCCCCGCAAGAAGGTGAGCAAGCCGGCCAGGCGGCGTAACCACGCTCCGCTGGTCGGGGCGGGGCTGACCTGCGGTCGCGCCGTGCGCGCCGTCTGGTTGATGGCCGCCCGGGGGACCGGCGGCGCGGCCCGGTCGATCGGGCGGGCGCACGACATCGACCCCGAACATCGCCGCGATGGCATCGCGCTGCTGTTGCTGGGCTTTTCCGTGGTGGTCGCCGCGAGTTCGTGGTTTCACGCCGCCGGGCCGGTTGGCACGTGGGTGGACACGCTGCTGCGGACCTTCATCGGCGCGGGGGTGCTGGCGCTGCCGGTCGTCACCGCCGCGGTGGCGGTGACCCTGATGCGGACCGAGCCCAACCCCGATGTGCGCCCCAGATTGATCCTGGGCGTCAGCTTGATCACGCTGTCGGTTCTCGGTTTGCGCCACCTGTGGTCCGGTTCGCCCGGAGACCCCGAAGCACGCCGCCGCGCGGCCGGTTTCATCGGCTTCGCGATCGGCGGGCCCCTCTCGGACGGGCTGACGCCCTGGATCGCCGCGCCGCTGCTGTTCATCGGCTTCATGTTCGGCCTGTTGCTGCTGACCGGAACCACCATCCGGGAAGTGCCGGTGGTGATGCGCAACCTGTTCCACACTCGGTTCGTCGACGAGGACTACGACGACGAGCCCTACGACTATGCCGACGAGTTCGACGACGACGCCGAGGCGGAGCCCGCCACCTACGACGACGACGCGTCCTGTGTCCCGGACGAGGCGGGGCCGGCGTGGTCGCCGGACGATGATGCCCAGGCCGCGCTGCAGGACGACATTCCCACCATGCCCGAACCCGCCGTCGCGCCCGCGATGCAGGCCTCGGGGGGCCGCAAGCGCGGACGGTCGGCGGACAAGCACGACACCGTGCAGCTGGACCGGGTGGTCGAGGGTCCCTACACGCTGCCGTCGTTGAATCTGCTGGTGGCGGGGGACCCGCCCAAGAAGCGCAGCGCCGCCAACAACGTCATGGCCGATGCCATCACCGAGGTGCTGACCCAGTTCAAGGTGGACGCCGCGGTCACCGGCTGCACCCGCGGGCCGACCGTCACCCGATACGAGGTCGAGCTGGGGCCGGGCGTGAAGGTCGAGAAGATCACCGCGCTGCAGAAGAACATCGCCTATGCGGTGGCCACCGAAAGCGTGCGCATGCTGGCCCCGATCCCCGGCAAGTCGGCCGTGGGCATCGAGGTGCCCAACACCGACCGGGAAATGGTGCGGCTGGCCGACGTGCTCACCGCGCCGTCCACCCGCCGCGACCACCACCCGCTGATCATCGGGCTCGGCAAGGACATCGAGGGCGACTTCATCTCGGCCAACCTGGCCAAGATGCCGCACCTGTTGGTGGCCGGCTCCACCGGGTCCGGTAAGTCCAGTTTCGTCAACTCGATGCTGGTCTCGCTGCTGGCGCGCGCAACCCCGGAAGAGGTCAGGATGATCCTGATCGACCCGAAGATGGTGGAACTCACGCCGTACGAAGGCATTCCGCATCTGATCACCCCGATCATCACCCAGCCCAAGAAGGCGGCGGCCGCGCTGGCGTGGCTGGTCGAGGAGATGGAGCAGCGCTACCAGGACATGCAGGCGTCCCGGGTGCGCCACATCGACGACTTCAACGAGAAGGTGCGTTCCGGCGCCATCACCGCGCCGCTGGGCAGCCAGCGCGAATACCGGCCCTACCCGTATGTGGTGGCGATCGTCGACGAGCTGGCCGACCTGATGATGACCGCACCGCGCGACGTCGAGGACGCCATCGTGCGGATCACCCAAAAGGCCCGCGCCGCAGGCATTCACCTGGTGCTGGCCACCCAGCGCCCGTCGGTGGACGTGGTCACCGGTCTGATCAAGACCAACGTGCCGTCCCGGCTGGCGTTCGCCACGTCGTCGCTGACCGACAGCCGGGTCATCCTGGACCAGGCCGGCGCGGAGAAGCTGATCGGCATGGGCGACGGTCTGTTTTTGCCGATGGGCGCCGGCAAGCCGATCCGGCTGCAGGGCGCGTTCATCACCGACGAGGAGATCCAGGCCGTCGTCGCCGCCTGTAAGGACCAGGCCGAACCCGAGTACACCGAAGGCGTCACCGCCGCCAAGCCGACCGGCGAACGCACCGACGTCGACCCGGACATCGGCGACGACATGGACGTGTTCCTGCAGGCCGTCGAGCTGGTGGTGTCCAGCCAGTTCGGCTCGACCTCGATGCTGCAGCGCAAGCTGCGCGTCGGTTTCGCCAAGGCGGGCCGGCTGATGGACCTGATGGAGACCCGCGGCATCGTCGGGCCGTCGGAAGGCTCCAAGGCGCGCGAGGTGTTGGTCAAGCCCGACGAACTGGCCGGAACGCTGGCGTTGATCCGCGGGGGCAGCGACGCCGGCGGCAGCGAGGACGGCGGGGACTAGCGCAAGGCGCGCCTGGACCGATGGTCGCCGCTAGAGCCTCAGCAGCATCCGCGAGTTGCCGAGAATATTCGGCTTGACGTAGCTGAGGTCCAGGAATTCGGCGACACCGATGTCGTAGGAGCGGCACATCTCCTCGAACACCTCGGCGGTGACCGGTGTGCCCTCGATTTCGGTGAAGCCGTGCCTGGCGAAGAACTCGGTTTCGAACGTCAACACGAACAGCCGCTTCAGCGCCAGCTCGCGGGCGACTTCGAGCAGCCGATCGACGATCGCGTGGCCGATGCCGTGGCCGGTCATCGCCGGGTCCACCGCGACGGTGCGAATCTCGCCGAGGTCGGACCACATCACGTGCAGCGCGCCGCACCCGACCACCTGGCCCTCGTGCTCGGCCACCCAAAACTCCTGCACGGCCTCGTACAGCGTCACGAGATTCTTCTCCAGCAGAATCTTCCCCGCATACGTGTCGACCAGGTGTTTGATGGCCGGAACATCAGACGTTCGCGCGCGCCGAACCAGCGGCCGAGAGCGCTGCGGACTTTGGGTCACGGCTAACAGTATCGACATCTCGGACGGCTGTGCTGGTCAACCGCTATTCTGTTGCCGTGTCGGGGCAGCCGCAGACGGGTCCGTTAACTGGACCGCCAGGCCGCGCAAACATCGCCAACCTCGCCAACACGTTGACTCTGTTGCGGCTGGTGCTGGTGCCGATCTTCCTGCTCGCCCTGTTCGCCGGAGACGGCCACCAAAACGGCTTCCGGGTGGTGGCTTTCGTCATCTTCGCGCTCGCCTGCATCACCGATCGCCTGGACGGCCTGCTGGCCCGCAACTACGGCATGGCGACCGAGTTCGGCGCCTTCGTCGATCCGATCGCGGACAAGACGCTGGTGGGTTCGGCGCTGATCGGGCTCTCGATGCTCGGGGAACTGCCCTGGTGGGTCACGGTACTGATCCTGGTGCGCGAATTCGGGGTGACCGTGCTGCGGCTGGCCGTCATTCGCCGCGGCGTCATTCCGGCCAGCTGGGGCGGCAAACTCAAGACCGTGGTGCAGGTGGCGGCCATCGGCTTGTTCGTGCTGCCCCTGGCGGGGCCGTTCCGGGTGATCGCGGCGGTGGTGATGGGCGCCGCGGTCGTGCTGACGGTGATCACCGGTATCGACTACGTCGTGTCGACCGTCCGGGAAGTCCGCCGCACGCCCGGCTGATTCCGCCGGCACCGAACGGGAACCAGACCACCGCTATCGGCGTTCACCTAGTGAGTACCTGCCGGAGGCAAGCTGAGGACGTGCCGCGCGGGGCTGACTGGACGAAGGAGGGCGGGATGCCGCCATTGGTGCGCGAGGTCATCGGCGACGTGCTGCGCGAGGCCCGCACGACACAGGGCCGGACGCTGCGCGAGGTGTCCGATTCGGCGCGGGTGAGCCTCGGATACCTGTCCGAGGTGGAACGTGGCCGTAAGGAGCCGTCCAGCGAGCTGCTGAATGCCATCTGCGATGCGCTGGATGTCCCGTTGTCGTCGGTTCTCATCCACGCCGGCGAGCGGATGGCCAGCGGGGAGCGGACGGCCGTCGGCGCGCCCGCGGACGGGGCCGGCGGCACCAGCATCAAGGTCGTCATCCCGCCGGTGGCGTCGCTGGCGCTGGCCTGAGCGCCGGGGATGGATCCCGCGTAAGGGGTGGGGCGATCGGCGCCGACCCATTAAATTGAGCGGCAGGCGCAGAGCCCGTTCGGGCCATCCGGGGACCCTCCGGATCCTCAAGAAGCGAAGGTGGAGCTAACTCATGGCCAATCCGTTCGTCAAGGCGTGGAAGTACCTCGCGGCGCTGTTCAACGCCAAGATCGACGAGCACGCAGACCCCAAAGTGCAGATCCAGCAGGCCATCGAGGAAGCGCAGCGCACACATCAGGCGCTGACCCAGCAGGCCGCGCAGGTCATCGGCAACCAGCGGCAACTCGAGATGCGGCTCAACCGTCAGCTGGCCGACGTGGAGAAGCTGCAGGTCAACGTGCGTCAGGCCCTGACGCTGGCCGACCAGGCCACCGCGTCCGGTGACGCCGCCAAGGCGACCGAGTACAACAACGCCGCCGAGGCGTTCGCCGCCCAGCTGGTGACCGCCGAGCAAAGCGTCGAAGACCTGAAAACGCTGCACGACCAGGCATTGAACGCGGCCGCACAGGCCAAGAAGGCCGTCGAACAGAACGCCATGATGCTGCAGCAGAAGATCTCCGAGCGCACCAAGCTGCTCAGCCAGCTCGAGCAGGCCAAGATGCAGGAGCAGGTGAGCGCCTCGCTGCGATCGATGAGCGATCTCGCCGCCCCCGGCAACGTCCCCAGCCTCGACGAGGTGCGCGACAAGATCGAGCGACGGTACGCCAACGCGATCGGGGCCGCCGAGCTCGCGCAGGGTTCGGTGCAGGGCAGGATGCTCGAGGTCGAACAGGCCGGGGTGCAGATGGCCGGTCATTCCCGGCTGGAGCAGATTCGCGCCTCGATGCGCGGTGAGGCCCTGCCGACCGGTGGGACGCCGGCCGCGGGGACCACTCCCGCCACTCCCGCGCCCGCGGAGAGCGCCGGCGGCTCGGTCACCGAGAAGCCGCTTGGTCAGTAGTCGAAGTGTCATGGCGGTGAAAGCAACGCAGCCCGGTCCTTGGCGCGCGTTGCTGCACCGCGGACTGGCCACCGCGGCCGACGTTTCCGACCTGGTGGCCCGCAAGATCAGCGCGGCCGCGGATCCGCGCGCACGCCAGCTGCGTCGCCGTCGCCGCGCACTGCGCTGGGGCCTGATCTTCAGCGCCGGGTGTGTGTTCTGGGCCGCGGTGACGATGTTGCTCGCGGCGTGGGGATGGTTCGCGTTGCTGCTGGAAATCACCGGCGGCGTCGCGGTTTTGATGGCCGTCCCGGCGACGTTGTTACTGCTTCGCTACCGCTGGCTGCGGTCCGAGCCGCTGCCGGTGCCCCGGATCACGAATGTGCGCCGGCTGCCGCCGCCGGGCTCGGCGGCCCGCCCCGCGATGTACGCGCTGGGCGCCTCGGAGCGCGGGTTTTCTTCACTGGTGGCGGTGATCGAGCGGGGCGCGATGTTGCCGACCGGCGAGATCCGCGACTTGACCGCGGCCGCCACCAGGACCTCGGCGGCCATGGCGTCCACCGCCGCGCAGGTGGTGTCGATGGAGCGGGCGGCGCAGGCCAGCGCCCAATCGCGGTCGTATCTGGTGCCCACCATCAACGCGTTCACCGCGCAGCTCAGCGCCGGCGTTCGTCAATACAACGAAATGGTCACCGCGGCAGCGCAATTGGTGTCCTCGGCGAACGGCGACGGACTGGCAGCGTCGCAGCACTACCGCGCCGAGCTGGCCGGGGCGACGGATCGGCTGGTCGGTTGGGCGCAGGCGTTCGACGAACTCGGCGGATTGCGCGGCACCGGCTAGCTGTACCGGGCGGGCACGTTAATGACTGTCTGGGCTTGTGCTTGGGAGGACCTCCGGGCTTAGTGG
>NZ_LZTA01000044.1 GCF_001665875.1 Mycobacterium sp. 852002-40037_SCH5390672 | reverse complement strand
GGCTCGGAGATGTGTATAAGAGACCGGTTATCGATGCGCGGTCGGTGACCACCGAGATCAACACGCTGTTTCAGACGATCACGTCGATCGCGGAGAAGGTGGATCCGGTCAAGCTGAATCTGACGTTGAGCGCGGCGGCGCAGTCGTTGGCGGGGTTGGGGGAGAAGTTCGGTCAGTCGGTGACGAATGCGAATGCGTTGCTGGATGATGTGAATCCGCAGATGCCGCAGGCGCGCAAGGACATTCAGGGGTTGGCGGCGCTGGGGGATACGTATGCGAACGCCTCGCCGGATCTGTTCGACTTTTTGAATAATGCGGTGATCACCTCGCGCACGATCAATGCCCAGCAGAAGGATCTGGATCAGGCGTTGTTGTCGGCGGCCGGGTTCGGTAACACCGGGGCGGAGCTGTTCAACAAGGGCGGGCCGTATTTGGCGCGCGGCGCCGCCGATCTGGTGCCGACGGCGCAGCTGTTGGACACCTACAGCTCGGAAATCTATTGCACGCTGCACAACTATCACGACATCGTGCCCATTACCGGCGCCTCTGAGGGCGGGTTCAACGGTTATTCCTTGAACATGGACACCGAGGTCACGTCGGGACTGGGGCTGATCGCGAATCCGCTGTCGCTCGCCGCCGTCGCCGCGCTCACCCTGGGACTCGGCGCCCAGGCCGGTCTGATCGGCGGCGCGCCCAACCCCTACACCTACCCGGAGAACCTCCCGCGGGTGAACGCGCGCGGCGGCCCCGGGGGCGCGCCGGGCTGCTGGCAGCCGATCACCCGCGACCTGTGGCCCGCACCGGAGTTGGTGATGGACTCCGGGAACAGCCTTGCGCCCTACAATCACCTGGACACCGGATCGCCGTACGCGATCGAATACGTCTGGGGCCGCCAGGTCGGCGACAACACCATCAACCCCTGACCATCCGCATCAGTTTGGCTGTACTGCGGCGATCTCCGCGCGCAGACTGTGCAGTCGTCGTGAGCACGGTCTTCCCGTCGTCGCTGGCGGCACACTCACCACGGCTACTTTAAGTCGCTGGGGCGGCACCGCGCATTCCCTGGCAGTTCAGATCGCAACATCGGTCGTGACTTCGACAATCGTAGGAGAACAACGAAAGCGACCACGCGGCGTGAGATGTAGAGCGCGAGCTTTTCCTTGTTGAAGTCGGATGCGGCGGAATCGGAGTGCGATTCGCGCGTCTCGACCACGGCCACACGACGTGGTCGGAAGCGGTGAGTCCAGACCGTGACATCCTCTCATCACGATGGTTTGCGGCCCCACGTGGATGATTCCAGCGATTGATCTTCGGTGCCGGCGAATTTGGTAAGGCGGCTACTTTAGGTGCGGACTGAAGAATTCGCATGGCCGCCCGAGTTATATCCGACTCGGGGCGAAACCCTCAGGTCGTACCCACAGAGAGTTGCGTCGGAGGAGTTACGCGTGCTTTTGACAGAAAGAGTGGAAGGGCTCGGCGTCAGGATGGGAGGTCCGGCCAAGCCCTTCCGGCCGCACAAATAGTGCGGCCTGGTTAAACGTACCTCCTCGAGGGCGAGCCGGCGAGGCGGCCTGAATTGGTTGGGTGGTGGCGCTAGAGATGACGGCATGCCTCAAGTCCAGTTATCGATGACTGAGGTTCAGGTTTTGAACTGACAGCGCGTCGGTCACACGGTGAACGCCGGCACGCTTCTGGCTTCTGGCACTCCTATACGCCGCTGGCGTAGCGCGGCGACGATGCCCTGGTCAACGCGTACTGGCCCTGTGGCGTCGATGGGGTGGCGGCTCACGACGGGATCTCCGGCAGCTCGGACTCGACAATATGACTGCATCGTGACACACTACACAACTATTGGATTACATATCCTCATATTGTCGCCGGAGTTTTCTGACCGGGTCACGTTCCGCCCGCCGGCGGCGGGTCCGGATCATAGCGAAGGGATCTACAGGATGATGATGATGCGCCGATCTGTTGGCACACACCTGAATCTTGTTTCGTGCGACGACGATTGGGATCGGGCCACAGGCGAAGATGAAGTCACCCGTACGGAACTGCCGACGTGTAGGGGGAGCGCGGCAGTGTTCACGCCGCGCGTCGGGAACGACTTCTGTGATCTGTTGAGTTGGTAGTAGACGATGCCAGATATCGGTGATCTCGCCGGTCGGGGCCGCCTACCCAGGAATTTCGCTGTCTTTGACAGCCTGAGCTCGGCTGCGTTCAAAACCGCCGGTGACGATGGGTAACAACTGGCTGTTACTTGAAGTCCTGGGTAACCAGCCTGTCGTTGTTGCACAAGGCACTGTGCTGCGAAAATTCATTCCCCTATCCGCCTTTTTGCGAAGGAATGGAAACTTCAATGCGATTAATGCGGTGGTGGGCGAGACGATACGCAGCGGCAGGAGCGTCGTTGACACGATTGCCGATAGGAAGACCGATAGGAAGACTGTCATACAAACCGAAGTGATAGCCATGAACGACGGCCGAGTTCACGGCGTGCACCTGTGGGCCGGCTCGCCGCTCGCGACCCCGCCGGACCGACCGTTGCCCGGCGCGATTGTGTGGAACCTGACGACCGCCACCGCGAGCGATACCCCGCAAGCACTGTTGAATTCGGGGCTAGATTTGCATATTGAGAAAACCGACGGCCGCCCATTCGCGGCGGACATGCCAGTCGGTGATATTAATGATGATGAATCCGCGGCGCTAGTCCGATCTATGACCTGCAAGCCAGGCGACATCTTTTGTAGCACATGGGACGCCACCAGTTACGACGAGCAACGAATTCGAGTCAGTTTCGTCGCCCGTGCCGCACTAGAGCCCCAGCGGGACGGCACCAGTCACTTGGTATGCCGAGCCATGAACTGGCGGGTTCCACATCGTCCAGCAGCGATACCAAGAGATGACCTCGCAATGCAGATATTGAAGGGCACCTCCCAGGAGGGGCTTCATCGTGCGATCTTCGATCTCGAAAGCTGGAACTTGCTCAAATGGATTGATGCTCCCTTCCCGCAATTCGATTGGCGCGGAGACGCAACAGGTCGGTCATACATACATCCCGACGATCGACCTGTCCTTTGCGGCATGATCCAAAGATTCACGAAGGGTCCTGCGTCGGGGCTATTGCGGCTGCGGGCTGGGCCTGGAGCGTGGACGTTGGTCCATGCGACGGTGTACCGCGTTCATCTGTTACATGATCATTACGTCGGTCTTATTTCTCTGCGGCTCCCCACCGCTGCCGAAGTATCATGCAATAATGAATAAATTCGACGAGTTAAACATATCAGCCGTATGACCACGAATTGTTCCTGGCGATAGAAGATTTCTCGGTTTCTTCGAATGCGATATCATTCCTAGCATTGTGCTAATGCAGCTCGCCTCGAAAAAGGTGAGCACTTCAAACTTGGTATTTCCTGCATGAATACTTATGTCCCGAAGGTGCAGATTAATCGTTCGGCGCGGTGCCGTCACTTATAATTGGCCAATCAGTGTTGCACCGTGCAGCAATTCGAGAAGTGCTGTCGCAGGATTCTTTCGCACGGAAAGTGACGTCATGGTTGCTAGTCCCGAACCACCGCTCATTCGCTCAGCGGCGGAGCAGCAGCCACCTACCTGGTACTGGCGGGGCTCCCATGCGCCATTCGCACGCTGTGGACTAACTCATCCGTAGAGTGACAGCTCAGTACGATGGGCGGAGCAGCCTTCTGCACACGGCAAATCGCGTGTCAACACTCCCTGGCTTGCGCGACAACGAGACCATCGGACACCCATGAGCATTTATCTCATCACCATCCAGCCGGTAGGCGCTGACGGCAAACCTGCTGAGTCGTCACGCGCTGTGGTCCGCGTTGACACGGGGGGGAGCCAGCCGCGCATCATCGAGATGACCTTGCAATCGTCAGCGCCAAGCGGGTTAACCATTGGGTCTCTTCCGGCAGTGGACCTTGGTTCGGTTGTGGAGGCGCTGCAGGCGGGTATTCTGGGCGCCGACGGCGGCGATTGTAAGGCGCCCGAAGGGGTGAAATCCCCGAGTGGTGTTTCTGAAGACCTTGCATCGACGCGACAACAGCATTTTATGCAATCCGCTGCTCCACTGAGGACCGAGCCGGAGCGCGGTAGAGCTTATCGTCGGATGCCGAATGTGGTCGAACTTGAATCCGTGTATAACCAGATTGGCACGGTTACTGGGGTGGCGAAACATTATGGTGTCCCGCGGCATACAGCTCAAGGGTGGATGGCACGTTTACGAAAGCTGACGGAACAGTCAAAGTGAGATCGTATAGATATCCAAGCGCCCTGCGACCGAGAAACAGCCACCGATGACGCGACGCTTCGTTATCACTGTACGCCAAGATCTTGTGGACGGCACCAGCGCGACTTTCACGGTTGATATGGAGTCCGATTTCGTTAGAGTCAGTGAGGTCCGAGTTCAATGTGGAAGGGATGGTTCACCGCTACCCGGTGCGCTGGCGAATTTTGACTACTCCGCCTATGTATCGCTGGCCTCAGCTTTATCCAACGGCCGTTTCCCGGCTCCTGAAGCTGCGGATAAAGTTCCGCAGCGGTCGAATGACGACTCTGGTGGCTCTGGTGGCTTAACAGCACGAAAGGCTACCACCCAGCTTATTCCGGCCGGCGTTATAAGGCGGAGCACGGCCGGGCGCCGCGTGGGGGCGGCTTCCAAAACGAGTTTTCCGCCCGACTTTGCCCGTGTGTATTGGCGGTTAGGAAGTATCGCTAGGGTGGCGAAACATTACGATATATCGCGGCACGTTGCGAAAGATTGGATTCGCGAGCTGCAAGAGCAAAACACGACTGCAACGGTAGGGCGGTCGGATAATTCCTCGAAACGAGGTCGTCCGTAGCCGGCGACGTCGCGCGGACAATTGCTTCCTTATCGTCTTGGAAGAAAGTCGATTGCAGCACTATTTACTACGAGTGCCAGCGGCACTACAACCTGTTGGAGGACATCGGCGCAGGCTTCGCGCGGGGGAGTTACCGTTGGATCCGGTGGCCGATATTGTCATCGCCGATCAGGGCGACCACCTGGATCTCCGGTAGAAATCTCCTAATTGGCCAGCTTGCTCGGGACAGCTGACCGAAATGAGACAGTTCTCGCATGTTCTGGGATTAGTGTCAGCTATTCCGGATCGGGCAATCGACGATCTTATATGGCGTCGCGGCAATTTAATGAGTGACTGGCGATGATGGTGTGGGCGGACCGGATATCGAGAGTCGATGACCTCGGATCCGATCCCGGTTAGCCGCGTCAAAAACACTCGCGAGATCGCACAGCGCCTGTGCCCATAGCGCAGGCCGTGGTGCCGGCTCGCGGTGGTCTCGGAGTGCCTGATATTCAGCCGAGCGTTGCGCTTGGCCCGCAGCCGAGACCCCCTTCCTGTTTTCGGACGCCCGTGTGCCGATCAGACCACCCAAGACCACTGACGTGACGTGGATCCCGTGGCGTATCCGACGTCGCACGATACCCCGGTGGCGTTACAGCCCGGTTTTGACGCCAGACAGTGTTGGAGCGCCCAGCGCGGTCCGGGCCGCAGGATCGATAACTCATTCCAAGAAGTGGCCACAGACATGCTCAGCGATTTGGGGCCGCAAACCGGTACACCACTTTTGCGCATGGTGCGCAGACCGCACACGGCGGACGTGGGCTGAAAGATCGATCGAAAAATGCGTTCGAGCAAATCATGACCATGCGGGTCTCACGTGGTCCTCGACGGTCAGATCAGTGAATGCAGATACAAGTATTGCGAAGTGTCTGGCCCAGCCACCTGTCCAGCATGTTAGTAATGTCGTTGCGAACAATGGCGACACGACGACTTTAAGACGAATCGATGCTCGTTCAACTTGCAAGGCAGGCCAGCAACCATGCACTCATCGCATCACAATACCCAGGTCAACGCCGACGCGAGCCGGCTTCCACTGGTGCCCCGCAATCCACTGCCGCTGAAGGAGCAGGCGAGAGCCGCTCGTCACAACCATTACGGTCAAGTGACGCTTCGCGAGGCGGCAGGCGGTCCGGTAACCCGGCTAGTACTGGGCCCTAGTTGGTTGGCCCCCCCAATCATCTTCGTGATGTCACCCACCGGTGCGCGGGATGTACTAGCGCGCCAAAACGAGTGGTGCGACCGCACGCTGGTTCATCAAGAACTACGACGATTGATGGGCGACAACCTTGCCGGCCTGCCCAACGCTCTTTGGCGTCCGCGCAAACGAACGCTGCAGCCGGTCTTTAGCCGCCACCACGTCTCAACTTTCGGCGCGCACATGTCCGAGGCCGCCGCCACAATTGCCCGCGACTGGGGCGAGGAGGCCGAGATTGACCTCGACGCCGAAGCGCGCCGGCTAACTATGCGCGTGCTGGGGCGGTCAGTTCTCGGGATAGACCTCGACGAACGGGCCGAGGCACTTGCCGAGCCGCTCAACACCGCCGTGCTCTACGCCACCGATCGCGGCATGCGCCCGATAAGGGCCGCTTGGTGGTTGCCCACGCTGGCGCGTCATAGAGCCCGTGCCGCAGTCGTAACACTGCGTCAGGTGGCCGGCGAAGTACTTGCCGCCTGCCGTGCCGACCCAACCCGTGATGCCCCACTCGTACATGCGCTGATCGGCGCCACCGACCCAGACACTGGGCATGCGTTATCGGACCTCGATATCTGCAACGATTTGATCGCGTTCATTTTCGCTGGCCACGACACCACGGCGACAACGCTGGCTTTCGCATTGTGGGCACTAGGCCGTCACCCCGAGATCCAGCACAGGGTCGCCGAGGAAGTCTCCGCCATCGAAGACCGCCCCCTAACCCCCGCTGACGTGTCCCGGCTGGGATTCACGGGCCAGGTGATCTCCGAAGCGCTGCGGCTCTGCCCGCCGGTCCCCGTAGCCGGGCGCACCGCCATGCGCGACATCGACGTCGACGGCTACCGAGTAGAGGCCGGTACCATGCTCTTGGTAGGCACTTTTGGCATGCACCGCGATCCCGCGTTTTGGGCCAACCCCCTGGAGTTCAATCCAGACCGGTTCAGCCCCTCCAACGTCAGCCAGATAGACCGCTGGCAATACATCCCATTCGGCGCCGGCCCACGATCCTGCATCGGGGATCACTTCGCGACGTTGGAGATCACGCTGACACTGGCAACGATCATCCGAGCTGTCGAAATCGATTCCCAGACTGACGATTTCCCCTTGGCCGTTCCGTTCACGGTCGTGGCCGGTGCACCGATCCCGGCCCGTGTGCGCCGCCGGCGGTAAAGGTCGTGGCGCCCACCGCCCACCGTTCACCGTTCGAATGGTTACGTTTAACTCGGCGCTCAGAGGGTGGTCGACGCAGCGATTCCACGGTGCCCGATCACTTAACGAGCCAGTCCAAATAGCAGCCGCAGCTCCGAGCCCGGACCGCGTTCCGGGTCCGGGCGACCTGTAGCAATAGCCTTCCGGCCGACCAGCGTTATTTGCATCCAGCGTCGATATCTTCTACCACAACACTTTCGGTGCTCTCAAGACAAACAGAGGCAGGGCGAAGACCGAACTCTTCGATCGTGACCGCGACCACGTCGATGATGCCATCCGTAACGATTTTGCACGGATGAGACGTTGACGCGCAGCGTGGTGCCACGCCCGACCTCGCGGGGGACAGAGCGCGAATTGCTGGCAGGCTGACCGCAATGCGAGACGACCGAGTTTTGGTGGTCAGGTTGATTGACTCAACGACCTGATGAACGAATCAGGTGTCAGTACACGCCAACGTCGGGTGCTGCCAACGAACCAGGGCCTCAGCCCCCGAGGATCTCGCCGGTGCCGATGTCGAAGTCCGGCAGGTAGCAGAGCACCAACACGTCGCTATTGTCATCGATGATCGGCTTCAGATGTAGTTCGATGTCGTTGCGGTTCATGCTAGTTCGCGACATTTCCGAACTAAAAGTCACGATCCTGCCGCCATCGGAATTTCTGGTGGCCCGCAGGGCGCCTGGCCGACCCCGGCGCAGTAGGTCTGCTGTTGCGGCCCGTCGGAGTCCCAGCGATTCCGCTACTGGCCCGTGCGGGTGAACATCTCACCTTTGATTACGGCGGGCTTGCCTGCCATTGCTCGAGCGCAAGTCGCCGGCGTCGTGCCCGCGTATGCCCGGCAGCGCCTTGGCCGGTTGGATGCCGACCAGAAGGTCGAAGTTGACGCATGGTTCCGCCTGGCGGCTACAAATCACGGAAACAAGGGCTCGGAGGAGCCTCTCTCAACTCTAGCTTGATGCTCGAACGTACCGTGTTGTAGCAGGCTTTTGACGGAACTCTCCCAGCGCTCAAGCTGGTCCTGATCGTAAAACGAGCGTTTCAGGTAGCGCTCGATATAGGGCCGCAAAATGATGGGTCCCACACGCAGGATAATCGGGTTAAGTATTGCCCACGCCCAATCGAGGTCGTCTCTTGCCGCACCTCGCTCTAAGAACTGCTCGCCTTGGGCCTCGCTGATCCTAGTGAGCCCATCAAAGATCACCTGACCAATCACCGAGCCCGCCTCGCCCTCGACAAGGGCGCGGCCCAGATAGTCCATTTCGCGCGGATTTGCAGCCATCATCCGGGTCAGGCGCCGCCCAGCTTCCTCAAGCGCCTCGGAGGGCGGTCCGGGTAGCGGTGTGGCATCCAACCCGTCGCTGAGGACCCGCAGGACGTGTTGGTCAACGGCATCAATCAACTCGGCCTTGGTACGAAAGTGGTGCTGCACCGCGCCAACCGATATCCCCGCGGCGGCGGCCACCTTGGCAAACGACGTGGCGGCGATCCCATCCTGAGCACAAGATGTCAATGCGGCGTCGCGGATCTTCTCCTCAGTCGTTGGCTCAGGCGGAGCGGGCTGCCTGTATGGAAACAGACGATTGGGTCCCATCACTCGACAATATAGCAAATATATGTCATACTACGCCAGTATTGTGTTACATTATGAGCATAATGGACTGGCGGAGGTACTTGCGCGCGCACTCGCGACGCTGGTCAGGCGACGTTCACAGGGCTTTGTGTGGCCGCGACGCGCCAATTTTATGACGGCCGGCCGGTCGCCGAACGCAGTTGAGGATCACGGCAAGTGAGAATTCCATTCAACGATCTGCGGGAGGATCCGGACGCTGTGCGGGCTACCGGTTTGATACGCAATCTGCTCGACGACGAAATCCCATTCGAAGCCGCCCTGCGGCGACGCGAACAATAGCGATTCACTGTGCCAGATATCAGCTATCCCGCCACGAACGGTGACGCCCCCGCCTACCTCGCCGTGCCCGATGGGCACGGCCCCTGGCCTGGGGTGCTGGTCGTCCAAGACGTCCTGGGCATGACCGCTGACCTACGGCGAAACACCGACCGCTTCGCCGACAGCGGCTACTTAGCATTGGCTCCGGCGCTCTACGGCCGCGGTCCCAAAATAAGATGCCTCGTCAGAACGCTGTGTGACGCTGTGGCCGGCCACGGCACCGCACATGACGACCTTGTCGCCGCCCGTGACTACCTCGTCGCCGACACGCGCTGCACCGGCAAGGTCGGGCTGGCCGGATTCTGCATGGGTGCCGACGTCTGCTTGCAGCTAGCCCCTCGCGGCCTATTTGACGCCACCGCGCCTAACTATGGCCACCTCCCCAAAGACTTCAATTCCCTGAGCCGGTCCTGCCCCGTAGTAGCCTCCTATGGAGCGAAAGACATGATCGTGTCGCGGGGAACCGCAAGCAAGCTCGAGACGATGCTGGCCCAGGGCGACGTACCACGCGACGTCAAGGAATACCCGAATGTCGCCCACAGCTTTATGAATGATTGGCGACTACCCTGGCCCGGCCGTGTCGTCGAACGCATTGTCCGGCTTTCCTACTCTGAACCCGAAGCCGAGGACGCCTGGCAGCGTATCGTGAGTTTTTTCAAGGAGCACTTGAACTAAAAGCTAGCCGAAAACCAATGCCGCCCAGACGATTCCGCGTCCAAGGCCTGGCGTGTTTCTACCCTCACTTGACGGAACAGTTGACTGCCCTCGTGCGCTGCACACGGATCTGGACGTTGTTGGGGGAGTGAAGGGGCCAGCTTTCACCTGGACCGCCACATCGCTTTTGTTGTGCTCGGCGCGACCGGTGGCACAGATCATCAGCCCTGTCGGTGACGACGACGTGAGGACATGTCGTGTGGTTAGGCGTGCGCTGGGTCGCGGGCCTGGTCGCTGTCGCCATCCAAAAGCACGTCGTTCCTCCAATTTACCAATCAGGAGTGGGTCTTGACTCGTGGCGCTCGGGATCGCGAAGATAACAAAGCCGCTCAGCAAACGGATAACCCTCTGCCGGTCTATACAGTCGCGCGTGCTCGTACTCGAGCCCAAATCGGAGCTGCCGGGACCATCGTCATGGCCGCCGCCAGCGGGAAATCATCGTCCAGCGACTCGACTTCGAATCTTCGAACGATAGTCGCCAACGCCAACGTCGCTTCCAGCATCGCGAAATGGTCCCCAATACATGAGCGAGGGCCACCGCCGAATGGCAGGTATTGCCAACGATTACGTTCTTTCGAGCGTTCCGGACTGAAGCGGTCCGGGTCGAACTGCAATGGGTTCTCCCACAAGCTCGGATCGCGTTGTACTGACATTCTTCCCATCGCGAGCATCGTGCCAGCCGGCACGCGGTAGCCGGCAATTTCAACATCGCGGATTGCCATCCGCGTTCCGGTTGGCGCTGGCGGACAGAGCCGGAGCGCTTCTTGCACGACATGAACCGTAAAACCCAGACCAGCGACGTCATCGGGAGTAAGTCGGCGCTCGCCCAATTCAGCGACTTCTGCCGCGGCACGCGCTTGCAAGTCGGGACAACGGCCAAGTTGCCATAATGCGTAGGTCAGGGTTGTTGCCGTCGTGTTGTGGCCGGCGAACAAGAAGACGATCAACTCCTCGATGATCTCGTTGTCGGACAACGGTTTCCCAGTGGCCGGATCCCTCGCGGCAAGCAACGCTTGCACTAACGGTGCTTCTCGAGAGGGGTCGGCACGGCAGGCCTGCAAAATCGCTGCCCCCAGGCTACGAAGCGTCGCAGCGGCCGCCCGCGCACGCCCCCTTGCTCGAGTCGGTGTCCACCGCGGTGCGCGCAGCGGTGTGAGCGCGCGCCTTACGGTGTAGGCCGTTGCGGTGCGCAGCGGCTGTGCAATTGCGTCGGCGCGCTCATCGAGATCCAAGCCAAACACCGATCGCCCCAGCGAGCGCAGCGTAAGTGTGACGCATTGTGCATCCAAGTCAACCTCAGTCCCGTCCCCCCACGTTGCACAGACCATCTCGGCGGCCTCAGCGACGTGGCCGGCGAACTGTTGGACGCGTTGGCGAGTGAATACCGGCTGCAGCGTGCGGCGCCGCGGTAGCCACTCGGCATGGGGGAATACGAACAGATTTCCGCCGAGGAGCGCCCGGAGCTCGGTCACCACTGGGCTGGTCTTGTCGATAGACCCGTCCCTGCCGCTGCAAATGTCGCGGATACCCTGCGGGGATGTCGCCAGCACGACGGGTGGAATTAGCCAGCGCGGCCCTAAGCTGATTAGGGTGACCGGGCCCCCCGCATCGCGAAGCCTGTCTGTCCCGCTGTGATGCGACCTCACGGCCTTCAGCCGCTCGCGATACGGCAACGGGTTCTTCGGTGGCAACGGCAGCTCAGCGACGTCAATGGCACGAATGCCGTGGAGCGGCGCCATGCTGGACACGGCATCAACCCTACATAGCTGTTGGCGGGATTTTCATTGGTTGTGGCGGCCGGCCGGCACTGGCCGCGTGCGCTGCGCTGCCCGACGGCGCATCTGCACAGCCAACGATATCGAGGTTGGGGGAAACTACCTGCACATGAGCAACCACGACACGCTTTTGATACGTTTGGTCTATCCAGCGGGAGACTTTACGGTGTGAGCGCTATTGGCGGGCCTCAACAGTGCAAGGGTGAGCCATGAATCAGCGCAATTACATCTTCACCGACGCCGCCGCGTCCACAGAAAATGTTCGCCTGGGACTGATCGAGCAAAGTACTGACCCTGCGACAATCCGCAGGCTTGACAACCTGGGCGTCGCCTCCGGGTGGCGCTGCCTGGAGATCGGCGCCGGGCGCGGATCGATCGCCCGTTGGCTCGCAAACCAGGCCGGTCCAGACGGCCAGGTCGTGGCCGCCGATATTGACTGCCAGCACATGACCGGACTGCCAGAAAACGTCGAAGTCCGCCAACTCGATATCCGCACTGACATACCCGAACCCGACACCTACGACCTGGTCCACTGCCGCACGTTGCTCATCCACCTTCCGGACCCCTTCGCAGCGCTACGGCGCATGGCCGCAGCCCTGCGTCCGGGCGGCGTCTTGCTGGCTGAAGAAGCCGACTACGGGATTTATGCCTACGGCGGCCACCCCGACGCATCCTGGCTCACTGACAAGACCCATCAACTGTTCGCGCGCATCGCGAGCGCCCAGATGATGAACCCCTACCTCGGACGCAATCTGCCGGGAATGCTCACCACAGCAGGCCTTCAATTCGAAGGTGGTGAGCTCTATAGCACGCTCGCTCGACACGGCGAGCCCAGATACGAATTCGAGCGACTCACAGCCGAATCCGCGATACCGGTCATGATCGCCACCGGCATCTTCTCCGAACGAGAAATCCAAGCAGCGCAAGCGATTTGGTCATCTCCGACCACGGTCATCACCACGGCGTCGCTGGTTGCCGCGTGGGCACGCCGCGACCGCGAGGCGACTTGATGGGGCTCGAGCAGGCGTTTTGACCCACTGCTCGTCAACACCGCCTACTCGGCCCGCGACGTGGCGACAGCGTTGAACGTCAACGAATCGCGCGTGCGCCAGCGCCGGCTCGCCAGGACGCTATGGGCGATAAATGACAATGGCGGCTGGGTGTTTCCGGCGCTGCAGTTCGAGACTGACCCGCAGACAGGCCTGCCCCACAAGCAGATTCGAGGTTTGGACAGAGTATTCGCCGCACTGGCACCCAACCTGCATCCGGTCGCGGTCGCGGGGTTCCTGCGTACCCCCATCCGGATCTGGCACTGCAAGGTCGCCCGGTACATCCGTTGGAGTGGCTTCAAAGCGGCGGCGACGTCGACCCAGTCTTGCGCCTTGTTGAGGCGGCCGACTGGGCCAGCCGATGACGCCTGACCCCACCTTGCCTCATTCAACCTTGCCCGATCCGCCGCCCGGATCGCAGCTACGCACGATCGGCATCCGCGACGCGGAGCTTCGCATCGTCTCCCGTCGGAGACCTGGTGGCGAGTGCACCGCACCGAAGGAAATTTTGTGTTGGCGTGGAACGAGTTCCGCCACTACGGCCCAGTGCTGCGCTTCGATCCGCATCCCGAGCCCGCTCGGGAACACGCCGACCGCGCGGTGTGGTACGGGGCAGGCACACTCGATGCAGCCATCGCCGAGGCCTTCCAAGGCGATCGCACAATCGACCGTGTTCGCGACCGTCCGTACCTGACCGGGCTTGCCTTCACCCGGACGTTGTCCCTGCTCGATCTGGCCGCCGACAGTGACGGTGCCTGGGCAACCAGGGCCGGAGGAACCTTCGCGATCTCGACCGCTCCGCACCCGATCACACAACGGTGGGCGCGCGCCATCGTCGAAGCCTTCCCTGATCTCGACGGCGTTCGCTATAACAGCCGATTCGCTGGCCACCCGTGCGCAGCCCTCTTCTTGCCCGCCGCCACCGCCATGCCCCAACGGCCGACCATCTCCCTGCCCCTGACCCATCCAGCCTTCGTCTCAAGGCTTGCCGGCACCGCGGAACGGCTTGGCTACTCAGTCATTTGACTGCGGCGACCAAGCGTTGGCGACGGACCAACCAAAGCGCCAAGTCGGCCTGAGGGGTCGCGACGCAGTAGCGGGTGGTTGACCATAGCGAGATTATCGGCGCCCATCATCCGGTTAATGGGTCCGAACGGCGGGCAACGCGTATCTGAAACCTTATGGGTAACAGCGGTTATCCGTGAGCGGTAAGTCTGCAGAGGCGACATCGAGCTATGGCGCCCGAGCGCCGATGGGTGCGAGCCGTTACTGATGGCGTCACTAACAGCGAACGACGGAGGTCTCCGGGAGCGGAACCACGCCCTTGCATCGCCGTTGCCCGACGAAGACCATCACGGTGGCGCATTGACTGCCCTTCTCGCAGTTGCCGCCACATAATCGGGTGTTATCGGCGATTTTGTGGTGGTAGTAGTTGACTTGATAGATATCGAGAACAAGCCGGGTTGGCCGGTATGCGATCAAGTCGGATCGATAACGGCGACAGCTTGTGACACGATCCGCTCGAGCGTACCCAGCATGATACTCGGAACACACTCGTCCTCGACCCACGGCGACTGCAGCGACGGCACCATGTGGAAGTGGTGAAGCGGATTCAAACACGCTGTCATGTGAAAGCTTTCGACCGATGGCCATTCCCCATGCAAAACGCCGCTGCTGCTTTGATACACAGTTCGGTACAACTCGGCGAAGCCCGTCTCTTCCGCCATCTTCCTCATCGATACGCCATTGAACGTCGCCTCGACGCTTACGACCGTGACATCCAGCAAGTCGGCCTCGCGCTTCCGCTTGCGAAGCTGCTCGGCGACGTCATTCAGCTCTTCTGGCTTCTCGCCGCCGAAGGAATCGATGACATCCTCGACGTGAAGCCACGCCAGCTTCTCACGACCTTTACCAAACGCTTGAAAGGTTGCGGCATCCTGTGGGTGGAGCTTTAGCCAGGCGAGCAGTATCTCTGTTTCTGCCAACAATCGAAACGTGGTGGCGCTGAACTCGCTCGACCATTGATGAGGTGCCTGTACGACCGAAGCAACGGCCCTCACGGCACGCATGGTTAAACCTGCCACGACCTCATCGAGCTGCGTGTCAAGAAGATTGCGATCACTGGCGCCGAAGTATGCATCACCAAATCGAACTAGCTCGCCCTCTGCGACATTAAGCAGTCTATCGATCTGATCTTTATCAGCATGTGAAAGTAGCTGGTTATCAATTATTTCCGTACCGAGCCCCCGCGCGACAGAGTTCTCAAGGTCAAACTTACCGTCCGCCTCAACGTCGGACTGAGCGGCGTCGCCACCGACCTCGTCGGCAGTCAAGCAGGCCGTCAGGCGCCAATTGGTCGCCCAGAACTCGCAAGCCCAATCGCTCGCAACCTCTACCGACGGATCCTCCTTGTGTGCCAGCGCCGCCTCTCGCGATCCGTAACCAGCGCGGATGACCGTTTCGGCTGCAGCGCGCTTCGCATCCACCGCTGGATAGTCTCTTAGATACTCGAGAATCTCTGCAGAGACATTCAGCGAGCCGCGGAAGGCGTCCCATGTGTAGGTCAAGTACTTTGCAAGCGCATTCAGATGCCCAACCTTCGCCCACTCGGCAATTCCCTTGGCCAACATTGCGAGCGCGTCGGCGGGCTCGGTGTCGGGGATTCGATTCGCCCACGGCTCCAACAGAAGCCACGAACCCGGAACGGATGAATATGCGCGTAGCAGCACGAGGAAGGAGTCCGAGACCAGGCCTCGTGTTTCGACGCGCTCGACCAGAAAGGTTCTATGGGCCTCCCGACTCTCTGTGTCCCACAACTCCAGCGTCGACAACTTGCCATCCAGTCGAAGAGGCGGCGAAGAAGAACCAAGCTCTACACTCTGTGTGAGGCGGTCGGAGACTTCCTCTTGCAAACGGCAAAGCTCCCGCAGGCGGCCGTCGCCACCCTCGCTCCAGAGCGCTATTGGCCAAATGAAGTCCGGTGCTTCGCCTTTGAGAGAGTCGACCACATTTATCGGAACCTCGGCCATCGGCGGTAGATAGAACTTACCGCTGCGTTGATGGTTTGACAGCGCTCCCTTTCGACCGAGTTCTTCTGCTTCGGGCATCATCAGACCTCACGAACGGTTAGCAGATAACGAAAGATACACTCGGACAAGCCGATTAGCTCTATTTTACGTGCCACAACTGGTGCGAGAGATGGGCGGTACGACCACAGCTTGATATCGCTTGCCAAGCTTCCTCGAGCCGCAGGCCCCCTGTCTACGAACACGTCAGTCTGTCGCTAGCAGCTTCCCCACGAGGCCAGCCGTGGTGGTGAATGGAAATGGGCCTGGTACGAACGCTGCCGGCACCGGAATGCGGGTCACAAAGAGGGGACGCACTTCATACGGATCATCTTCGCTTCGATCAGGCAGTCCCAGCGCCTGGGCTACGTTCGTCGCGCAGGGAGCAACGTCTTCATACTTAACTTTCAATTGGGTGACGTAGCAGGGATGCTTGCCGTCAACGAAAAACCGGTCTAGAGCACGCCGTATCTCTGGTGTGACCACAGCGTCTACGGGATCCTTAACTTCCAGCAACCAAATCACCTTCTGGTCGGACCTTCCCACCACGGCATCGATCTCTGAACGAAGAGTTGGCAGGTTGAGCCGACCGGGTTTGGTCTCCTTTACGCCCTCGATAACCGACCAGCCTTCATCGCGAAGAGCTGCACCCACCCGTCGCTCAAGCGCGCGGTTTCTTAGGGTTCGTACTTCTGCCAACGCTTGATCGACCGCACGCGGTGGCTGGGGCTGGGACCAAGGCAGCTGGCCCTGTTGAAGGTAACGCAAATACATTGAGGCGGCTCCGAAGCAAAAGTGCGGCGCCACAACCAGTTTACCGTCTGATAGGGCTGGAATTGGCTGAACGAGGAGTCGCCGCTTACGACTGCGGGCATGCCAGGGTTTCCAATCCTGGGCCGCTAAATCACTGGCGGTGCTTGCAAGCATCGCGAGCGCGGCTTGAGCTCGCTCCGAGCTGGTGGATTCGTTTCCGTACCTCGCGGTAGAAAGTACATGCTGAATTACCGTGTCCTGTCCGACAACAACCGCATCGTCGTCGCCTTCGGCGAGTGGCCACGCAGCGAGGGCCACCAGCGTCTCAACGAGATCGCTGCCGAATGCACCGTAAGCCTCCAACATTGCTTCATCGAGATTCGGATCGACCGGCACATCGGCTCGTTGGCCGTCGGGTCCTCGCGCCGTTTCATGCTGTGAGTCCGATTCGGCCGTTACCTCGGTAGCTGTATCAGCGGATGCGTCGTTTGGTGGCGTGTAGGACGCTGCCGCATGCCTTCCCTGCGAGCCTTCATCGACGACGCGTTCGCCTGTGACCGCCCGCGTGTAGGCGTCGACATCCAACTGGTAGATAACTCCTTCGCCTGCTGCCGCCCCCGAAACAGCCCCCGACTCGTCGCGCTCTGCGAAGACTTCCCACGAGTCGTCGATTCGGAGAAGTGTTGGGCTCAGCTGATGGTGGATACCTTCGCTGCGATTCGTCGCTTGTAAATACGAGTGGGCGGCCGCCAGGATCTCACCCCAGGCGATGTCATCGACTGCGACGGTCCCGGTCGGGGCAAGGCGAAGTGCTGCCTCGACGGCAGTTTCGCAACTACGACGCAGCGCCAAATACTGGGCTTCTGTCGTTCGATACCGCTCAAGAGGATCGGCGCCGACGGACAGCAGTGAGATCGCCTGTGCCAACGCTTGAAGATCGCGATCCTTTTGATTTATCGTCCGCTCGATCTGGCGCATACCGAATCGAACCAAGTCATCCATTCCGTGCACCGCGAGTACCTGATTAAGCTCAGTAAGCGCCGCTGGGGCGAGCACATCTCGATCGAGCTCTTTTGCAGGCTGCCCTTTGTACTCACCGGGAGCGACACCGATGGCGTGGATAGCTTCAGCTACCCGCCGACGCAGGCTCGAAACGAGGGCATCATCGAGCCCAATTGGGCTGGGTAGATCATTGCGGACCGTTGGCTGCCGCACAGCTCGCGCCCCAAATGTTGGTGCAGTCGATTGCCAGGCTGTCTCGACAGACCCAGCCGCATCGACTCCAATGCCAGCCGCGAGCAACAGATCTCGCATGATCACCGCTAGTGCGTCGCGCGCATCGTCGATACTTGTATCCGCGACCATCACCAGAGCCTGGCAGTCAACCGCCAACTGTGCGCGAATCGCGCTACCCGCGGAAGCGTCAAACCTCTCGTGATCTGTCCATTCGAGTGCTGGCCCATCATTGGTAGTTCGGGGTACTACCTCAACGACGTAGCTGCAGATGTTGGAACCTTCGTGCGCGGAGGTCCACTGGTGATCGATTGCTGCGAGCGCGGTACACATCGCGATCGAAAGCACGCGCAGGAGATCAGCCGCGTCGTCAGCCCATCCGGTGTGCGCCGCAGAGACAGCTACTGGGACTGCGCTGGCGTGCACTGTCCAACCGATTAACCCGGGCAGCCGGTGCACTGCCCGCACACTTCCCGACGCTCCCTCGCCCTCGTCGATCGACGGCACATACATGTAAATCGAATGCGGCCCTGTGCCGCGATCGTCGATTCCCGCAAGTTGCCTCATGGCCGGCAGCTGAAGCCTAAAGAGAGCAACCTCAAGTGGCGACCATCTCGCTGCCTGGTGCCACTCCGCTATGCCCGCATGCGGAGCAACGAGCATCATCGATGGTGGCTGACCACCACTGAAGAAGCTCTTCCCGTTGCTCCGCCACCACTCCCAAAGGTTGATGGCTTCCAGCCCGAAGAACGGCGGCAGATCGTCCCTCGACATGTCACGGCAGTAGGTAAAAAGATCTAAACGCGCATCCGCGCTGCAGTTGGCCCAAAGAAGATCGTCGAGCGACATCGCCGGCAGGCCTGGCCCTTGCGGCGCCGCGATATGGCCAGGGGAAGCGGCAATAAGAAGCGGAACGGCCTCTGTACCCTCGACGAGCGTCAGTTGCCCAACGGCCATGTCGACCTCTAAGGCGCCGTCCTCTGTACGCGCCGCGCGCAGCGCTTCAGGAACTGTGTAGAGCGGCAGATCCGCGATTCGCAGACTCGACACAACTTGAACGAGAATAGCTCTCTGCGGTGTGACCATCGGAACCCACTGGACGCCGTTGTGGCGCCGCACAATCGGCTCACCACTTTCGTCCACCGGGCCGTAGATAAGAGAGGCAAACTTCCACAGCAGCCGCTGGACTTCACCGGCCACGGCCGTCGCGAATCGATCTTGAGCTCCCGGAAGGGCGGCTGCATCATGAGCGAGCTCAACAACCGCGCAGCCCAGAATCTCAGGTAGGAACGCAAGCGGAAGCCAGTTAAGTTCGCCACCTGGTCTTCGGATGCGAACAAAACGACCGAACGGACTCTGCGGGTGCGACGGCCGATACGGCAAGTCCACAGAGTCACAAGTCAACCATTCGAGAGCAAGTCGTTGACGCTCGGTCTCTTGGAGATGTGCAGGTGTCCCCGCATTCAAGAGCTGCCTACCGGCCTCCATCTCAAACTCAGTGAGCGCTACTGCACCGTCGGTGGCGAGTTCACCTGACGGCCACGACGGCGCGAGGATCCCGATCGCGGTGTCGACATACCCGAGGACCACTTCAAGAACGTCGAAGATGCCAAAGCCCCTGGACGCGATCAACAGATCGTCAACGGCGCTCGAAACGAGCAGTGCCCGGTTGACGTCTGCAACGGGCCTCTCAATCTGCCCGGGAAACAGTCGGACGACGCTCTGCTCTAGTCGTAGATGTACGACGTCGCGGGGGTCTTCGGGCACGAAATCTTCGAACATAGATAGCATCGGCTCGTTATCAACGCAGTCGGCGAGCAGCTGCTCAAGTTGATTGGGGCCGACGCGCTTACCGCTGGCTCTATCTGATGCGGCAGCGTGAGCAACCAGGTGCTGAACGCTGGTCCATCTATGACGGACGCCCGGCGATGCCCCAGCCGCGTGAACGAGCGCCCACAAGTCTGCTCCCGCATAGCGCGCGATTTTGCGACGCAGCGCTGCTCGTCGTGGACCCCGCTTGCTGGCCAATGATTCACACCCCCCGTGCTGTTAAGGCTACGAGTCCACTCTGACAACCACCTCGATGCCGCGGCGACCCACGCCGAGGTGGTTATTCAGTCATATAGATCCAGAGCTCGGCCGTGGGCGCCAGCCACCTGGGTCGTTGCAGTCAGTGTCTCGTCTGTCGGTGTACAGGGTGGCCGGGTGGGTGGTGCACGCTAGCGGTGCTCCTCGGTGTGTCCAGCGGCCCGGGGAGTGAAACCGCGGTGCTCCTGAACGCTTGGCGCCGCGAGCTGGCGAGTGTTTAACGGCCACGGCGATTCTCGGGCCGCTCAACTAGGTGAGTTGTCGGCGCTGACCGTCAAACTGGAACCTGTGCTAACCGTGTATCTAGATCAAAACAAGTGGATCGATCTCGCGCGCGCCGAGACCGGGCATCCGTTGGGCGCACCGTTCCTCGACGCATTGGCGGCCTTCAAACGGGCAGTCGACGAGGGCAGAGCAGGCTTTCCGCTGAGCAGCGCTCACTATTTTGAAACGGGCAAGCAGAGCAAACTGGATAAGCGCATCGCGCTCGCCAGAACGATGGTGCGACTCGCTGGCCAGCTACGGATAGCCCCTCCACATGACATCGTTCCGTGGGAGATTCGTTGCGCGCTAATCAGGGCCTTTGAATTGCCCATGACGGTTCCGGAGAAGCGGATCTTTGGAACCGGAGTGGCCCACGCCTTCGCCGCGCCCCAGCTTCGTTTCGAGCCGCGCACCGAGTGGCGGGGCACGGCTCTACCTGCCGAGGTGCAGAAGATGCTGCGACCTATCGTCAAGGCGGAGTGCGAAGCTCGGGTCTTGGCTGACTACGTGCCCATCGGTAATGCCCCGTCCGTGCGCCTGCACCTGGACAACCACACGGTCCTTACTGGCAACCGATTTGCCGACGGTCAACGGGCTGTCGCGAGTTGGATCGTTGAGCTCGGGCGGCACCGCCTCAACGACGTCATGCTGGCCACTGCTTTCGCTGATATCAGTGATCCGCTCGCACTGGTCGCGACCGAGCTGGGCGTCGCCGCCGAACAACTCGCGGACAATGCTCAGGACATAATCGACCAAATTCCATCAAGATGGGTCGAAATGAAGCTCCGGTCTCAGCGGCAGGCCAATCCTCAAAAACTCTGGGAGAGCAACGATCTCAATGATTTAATTGCGCTTTCCATTGCGGTGCCGTACTGCGACGTGGTCGTCACCGAGAAGTCGTGGGCCTCACTTATTAATGCAGCAAAGGTCGGCAAGCGCTTTGATACCTTGGTGACCCGAGATCTCAACGATGTAGTGAATCGCCTCTCAGAAGAGACTTGATTTGTCGGATCGGGCGGCAGCGGGTGCGTGCTCACGGTCGGGAATGTGTAACGCAAGAGGCGGGCATGTGCCCGCGCGCGTCGCCGAGACCGTCATTGCAGGCGCCGGTGGAGTTACTGCCGAATCATGCCTGACCAGGTCTTTTGCAACGAAGATTAGCAAGCCTCTGCGACACGCCGAAGTTTTGTCAAAGTAGCCAGGCGTGTCTTGTCAATCTTCGCTGCATCTCGACAGCCGTACTTGCATGCGTCGTCGTTCGGCGCTCTCACCGCCGAGGCCAGGGATGCGTTCGACCAGCCGAACCCGTTCACCGACGCGCTGGCCTACCAACTCAGCGGCCCGCACCGGATGTTCTCATTCTCCGGCGAGCCGTCGCGAAAGACGCCGTATTCCAAGCCGATCGAGTGCGTGATGGAAGCAAGCGCGGCGGGGCCCTGGAACAAAAAAGTCGATCGGGGGCCGATGCCCCTGGGGATCAATCCCACGCGGTCGGAGAAGTACGGGTTCGACTCGTTTCAGTTCTTTCCCAACTTCGTCATCATCTTCGGCGCATCCGGATTCAGCACCCATGCCCACTGGCCCACCGGCCCGCACTCGCACGTGTTCGAAGTCGAGATGTTCTATCAGCCGCCGAAGACGCACAAGGAGCGACTCGGCCAGGAGCTCACCGTGACCTTCCTCAACGACATCATCCTCGAAGACGCGAGCCCGTCGGAGGGCCTGCAGGCGATGCTCAACAGCGGTGTCCTGACACATTTCACGATGAATGACGAGGAAATCCTGCTGCGCCATCTGCACAAGGTTGTGGGCGACTACGTTGCGGCCGGCGAAGCGGCCAAGGCGGGTTTGTGATGAGCACGGTTCTGCCGCCGGAGTTTTCGCAACTTGAACACTTGGTGTCCGAGTGGGCGATCGAGGACGGCCACCAGCGCTACGTCAAACGGGTCAACAGCTCCATGGCCGAAATCCGGGCCTTCTACGACGAGGTGTTTCCGCACGCCGAGGAAGCCGTCGCCTACATCGACAAGTTCGACTACTCGCAGCCACTGCCCGACGACGTCGCCAACCTGCGCAACCTGCTCTATTCACTGATCACCGTCTCGCTGGCGGTCGAGCTGTGGAAGCAGCCGCGGGTCAAACATTCCGCCGATACCATTCTCACGAGAATCAGCTGAAACCATGGGACTCACTTCTGCTCAGCTGGAGATCGTCGACCTCACCCCGAGAATCGGCAGCGAGATCAGAACCGATCTCGACACCCTGCTGAGTGGGTGTGAGGCTTCGACGATTCGTGAGGTTCTCGAACAGCGCGGCGTGGTGTATTTCCGCGGGCTGGACATCGGCGACGAGCAGCAAGTCGCCATCGCCAAGACCCTCGGCACTGTGGTCGCCAACGAAGGCCAGGGTGGCATCAATAAGATCTCCCTCGACGAAAAGGTCAATCAGCGCGCCAAATATCTCAAGGGCTCGATGTTCTGGCATTTCGACGGATCTCTGCAGCCGCTGCCGAATTTGGCCACGCTGCTGCGGGCGGTACAGCTCTCCGAGACCGGAGGGCAGACCGAATTCTGCAACACGTATGCGGCCTACGAGGACCTCCCGCAAGCCGATAAGGAAGCGATAGCGGAGCTGCGCGTAGTACACAGCGCGGAGCGCTCGCAGTATTACGTCACCCCAGAGATGAGTTACGACGAGGTGGCGTTCTGGCAGAAGTCGGCTACCAAGGCTTGCCCGATCGTCTGGACGCATCAATCCGGCCGCAAGTCGCTGCTATTGGGCGCCACCTCGGATTACGTGATCGGGTTGCCGGTAGAGCAAAGTCGCGCTCTGCTTGCACGGCTTCGTGATTGGGCCACCCAGCCTCAGTATGTCTATCAGCATGAATGGCAGCCGGGCGATCTGGTCATCTGGGACAACACCGGAACGATGCACCGGGTGTTGCCGTATCCGGTTGACAGCGGCCGCCTGATGCACCGAACCATTCTTGCGGGCGAAGAGCCCCTGCAGTGAAACTCGGCATCGCCACCCCGGTCGTCACCAATGTCGCGGGGGCACCGCTGGAATGGGAGAAGGACGCCGGCATCGAAGACATCGGTCTTGTCGCGGAGGTCGCGGATCGGCTCGGCTACCACCACATGACCTGCAGTGAGCACATCGGCATCCCTTCGACCGAGTCCGGGCGGCGCGGCGCACGATACTGGGATCCACTGGCCACGTTCGGTTATGTTTCGGCGCGCACCACGCAGATTCGCTTCGCCACCATGACGTTGGTGTTGGGATATCATCATCCGCTGGCGATCGTGAAGCGTTACGGCACACTCGATCACGTCAGCGGTGGACGGGTGATCCTCGGCGTCGGGGTCGGCTCGCTCAAGGAGGAGTTCGACCTTCTCGGTGCGCCTTTCGACGACCGCGGCGCCCGCGGCGACGACGCCTTGAAGGCGCTGCGAGCGGCCCTGCCCAGCAACGAGCCGGCGTATCACGGTGAGTTCTACTCGTTCGGCGGGCTGACCGTGGATCCCTGTGCCGTACAACCGCACATGCCGATCTGGGTCGGCGGGCGAACGCGACGTTCGTTACGGCGAGCGGTCACCCTTGCCGACGGTTGGTGTCCGTACTACGTGTCGATCCACACCGCGGCGAACTGGCTGGCGCAGTTCGACCTACCGCCGGAATTCGAGGTGGTGATGCCCGCTGAGCAGCCCCTTGACCCGGCCGGGAAACCCGAAGCGACGGTGGAAACGTTGCGGGAATTGGCCGACGGCGGCACCACAACCCTTTCGGCCCGCTTCGTTCATCATTCGTTGCGGCACTACCTCGAGCAACTGCACGCGTTGATCGAACTGCATCGTGAAACCTTCGGCGTGGACGCACAGACGCGGTAACAGGACTCCCATGACCATCCGAGCTGCCGACGGCCTGTACTACGACCCGTGGGACGTCGACCTCAACGTCGATCCCTATCCGATGTTCCGGCGCATCCGCGAGAACGCACCGGTGTACTACAACTCCGAACATGACTTCTATGCGCTGAGCCGGTTCGATGACGTCAACCGGGCACTGGTAGACCATCAAACGTTCAGTTCGGCACGCGGTGTCGTGCTGGAGATCATCAAGGCGGGAATCGAAATCCCGCCAGGACTACTGATTTTCGAAGATCCACCGGTGCACGATATCCACCGCAGCTTGCTCTCTCGCGCGTTCACACCTCGCAAAATCAACACCCTCGAGCCGATGATCCGGGAGTTCACGCAGCGTTGCCTGGATCCGCTGGTCGAGGGCGACCGGCTCGACTTCGTCAAGGATCTCGGCGCCATCATGCCAATGCGCGTGGTGGGCATGCTGTTCGGAATCCCGCAGGACTATCAGCGGCGAGTCCAAGAGGACGGCGAGAGATTCGTCAGGACCAAGCGTGGTGGACGAATGACCGACAACACCGACGCCAAGCTCGCCGACGGAGAGATCTTCGCCGACTTCATCGACTGGCGCACAAACCATCCCGCCGACGATCTCACGACGGAGCTTCTCAACGCTGAGTTCGAGGACGAAAATGGCGTCACCAGAAAGCTGCATCGCAACGAACTGCTGATGTTCATGAAAGTCGTTGGGATCGCCGGATCGGAGACGACAACCCGGCTGATCGGCTGGTCGGGCAAGCTGCTGTCCGAGCACCCGGATCAGCGCCGCCGGCTGGTTGCTGACCGATCACTGTTGCCCGGAGCCATCGAAGAGATACTGCGCTTTGAGCCGCCCGCGCTGCAAGCGGCGCGGTACGTGACGCGCGACGTCGAATTCCACGGAGCGACCGTGCCCGCGGGGAGTGCGATCCTGACCTTGATCGGAGCCGCCAACCGCGACGAAAGGCGGTTCGGCCAGGATGCCGAAGCGTTCGATGTGACGCGGGTGCCGCGCCAGCATCTGACGTTCGGGGTGGGCGCCCATTACTGTCTCGGCAATGCGCTCGCGCGGATCGAGGGGCGAATTGCGCTGGACGAGATCATGAATCGGTTCCCCGATTGGGACGTCGACCTTGACGCCGCGGTATTTTCGTCGTCTTCAGCGGTGCGGGGCTGGGACAGCATGCCGGCACATGTTTAGACCGTAGGGTTTTCCCTCCGAGCAGCCGACGGGCGCACGGCCGACTTCATAGTTTCTTGAGCCCGCGCAGAATCTTGAAAAAGGGCGCGCTGGATGCAAGACCTTTCCGCAAGGTCGGCTGCAGGTAGCTGAGGTTATTGACAACCAAATAGCGCACTCCGTGGTCACGCCACTGCGCAGCCTGATCGACGACCTCATCGGGCGTCCCGGCCAGAAGCGCGTCTTTGAGCAGTGCTACCGGGACGTTCTTGGTGTAGGACAACACGGTCTGCTCGTCCAATGTTTGTGGGACTAGATCTTGCGCGCCGGTGAAATCACGTCCCAGCGGATGCTGTGCGCCATGGTTGGCCCACATCTGGCCCGGAATGATGAGCGCGAAAGCCTTTGCCGCATCTGAGTTAAGGGCCTGCTCGACGTCGTCGGGGCTTCGTCCGGTGACGACAAAGGCTGAGATTGCGGGGGTGATCGAACCAGGGGCGCGGCCGGCGTCGGACGCCGCTGTTCGCACTGCTTCCAGACCCGATGCGTAGTCTTTGGGCCCCGAGACGAGTCCGGGGAACCAGGCGTCGGCGTAGCGCCCGGTGGCCCGCAGCATCCGCGGCCCCTTGGCGGCGATCCAGATCTCGGGCCATTTGCCGCGGTAGGCGGGCAGGTCGAATACCGCGTTACGCAAGGGGAAGTACGACGACTCACGCGAGACGGGTTCGCCACGGGAGTTCCACAGCGCACGGATCGTGGCGACCGCCTCTTCGAAGCGCGCCACGGGTTTGGTCCAGTCCACCCCATAGGGCTCATTGCCCTCCCGCTCTCCGACACCGATGCCCAGAATGGCGCGGCCGCGGCTGATCAAGTGCAACGTGGCGGCAGCCTGTGCAGTGACCGCCGGATGACGTCGATTGGTATCCGTTACGCCGATACCAAGCCGTAGACGTCCAAAGCGGTTGCGGGAAGCAAGATGTCCGAGCATCGTCCACGGTTCGAGTTGAGCGTCGACCTTGGGGATCAGTTTGGCGACACCGAGGTGGCCCGACGTGGCGATCGAGCGTGGGAACAGCGAATTCAGGTGGTCGGCCGCCCAATAGGAGTCGACACCGCTGGCCGCGGCCATTCGCAGGTTGGTGTGCGCGAGCATGGTCGGGGAATATCGAGAATTGAGAAGCTGACTGCTGATGCCGACTCGGATGTGATTCATTGACGTCGCCTTTCGCAGGAGTCGAAGCAGTGCGACGCTGGCCGATGGTCGGCCAGGTTAACAGCCGTCAACGGGATCGGAAAATGCGTCGGCCACCTCGACGAACTCAGAGACTGTTCCCGACCTGCGCGATTACCATGGTGCCGCTACCCTTGCATCATTCCGCACCTAACTGACCTTCCTGGGATCGGGGGCCGATGACGGCGACGCTATCCGGTGCCGAAGAAGCAGAAGGTTGGGTGCCGCAAGGCGGCGGGTGCCCCTTTGGGCGCGGTGGCTCGTACTCTGTGCCGCCCACGCGAGACCTGCCACCGCCGATCGGCGAGGTCGCGACTCGGCGCGGCCCGACGCTCGCGGCAACGGTGAGGCGCGACGCCCAGCTCGCGCGGGCGTGCGCGCCGATGCTGGCAAAAGTACTCGCGCTCACCGCGGCCAGGAAGGTTCGCTCCACCCTGGGCGGCAGCCATGCCCCAGAGCATGTGCAGATCACCGAATTCGATCCGATGAGCCCCGCGGTCGCCCGCGATCCATACCCGCACTATCGAGAGCTTTTGGCGGGCGAGCGGGTGCAATACAACCCCAAGCGCGATGTCTACATCTTGAGCAGATATTCCGACGTCCGCGAGGCTGCACGTAACCACGAGATGTTGTCCAGCGCCGGGGGAGTCACCTTTTCCAGGGGTGCGCCGCCCTTCCTTCCCACGTCTGATCCGCCGGCACACACGCGGATGCGCAAGCAGCTGGCGCCGGGTATGGCGCGCGGCGCATTGGAATCCTGGCGCCCGATGGTCGACGAACTGGCCCGGGAGTTGGTCGGCGGCCTGAAGACACGGAGAACCGCGGACGTCGTCTCCCTCGTGGCCGCACCGATGCCGATGCGCACCATCACCAATGTTCTCGGCATTGCCGGCCCGGACGAGGCCGCTTTCATCCGCTTGTCGAACCAGGCGGCTCGCATCACCGACGTCAACTTGTCGGTTTCGGGCCTGGGGTCGCTGGTGCACGGCTTCACCGGATTTCGGCGATTGCGTGCGCTGTTCACCCATATGCGCGACAACGGTCAGTTGGCTGAGTGCACCGTTCTCGGACAGCTCGCCGGACATGCCGACCGTGGCCGGCTCAGCGAAGACGAATTGTTTTTGTTCGCCGTATTATTGGTGGTCGCGGGCCATGAGACCACTTCGAATTTGATCAGCACCTTGTTCCTCACGCTGGCCGAACATCCAGAACAGCTCAGGCTCCTTGCGCAGCGGCCAGAGCTGATCCCGTCCGCGATTGAGGAGCAACTTCGCTTCCTGCCCCCGGTCCAAAACATGTGCCGTACAACGCGCGTCGACTATCCCGTCGGCCGCGGCGTCATACCGGCAGGCTCACGCGTGCTGCTGTTGTGGGGTGCAGCGAATCGTGACCCGCGTCAATACGATGATCCGGATGTCTTTCGTGCCGAACGTAACCCGGCCGGCCATCTCGCGTTCGGCTCCGGCATCCACTCGTGTCCCGGGACCCATTTGGCGCGGATGGAGGGCCAGGCGGTCCTGCGCGAGATCGTCACCAACCTCGACCGGATAGAGGTGGTCGAGTCGCCGACGTGGACGACAAACGCCAACCTTCGCGGCCTGGTCCGGTTACGCGTAGCCGTTACACCCCGCGCGACAGCGTAGAGCTCGTCCACGTGCGATGAAGACCCTCCGCGCGACGTCTCGATTTTCCTGGTGGCATGAATGGGCCGCGCCGGTGTGGATAGGCTGCAATTTCTCGGCGTGGGCGCGCCTGCTGATCCGTAACCGTTTCGCCGTGCACTGGAGCCGCTGGCACTACGCCGCCCTTTACACGGTAGTCAGCGTCGTCAACTCCTGTCTGGGGTTGTTGCAGAAGATCGTGTTCGACAGGCGAGTGGCCGAAACGGTGATCACCGATCCGCCGATCTTCATCATCGGGCACTGGCGTACCGGCACCACCTTGCTGCACGAACTGTTGGTGCTCGACGATCGCTACATCGGCCCGACGGGTTTCGAATGTGTTGCGCCGCAGCATTTTCTGCTGACCGAGCGGTTGGCGCCGTTGGCGGGATTCATGGTGTCGAAGCATCGGGCCATGGACAACATGGATTCGAGCTTGTATCACCCACAGGAAGACGAATTCGTATGGATCATGCAGGGGCAACCGTCACCGTATCTGACGCTGGCGTTCCCGAACCGGCCGCCTGAGCATGAGCGGTACCTTGATTTGGAGCATTTGTCGCCGCGAGAACGAGAGGCATGGAAACGGCTCCTGCTCCAGTTTGTTCAGCGGTTGTTCTTCCGGCACCACAAGACCGTCGTTCTCAAGAACCCGAACCACAGCTTCCGAATCAAGGTCCTCCTGGACATCTTTCCGGAAGCGAAGTTCATCCACATCGTCCGGGATCCATATGTCGTTTATCCGTCCAGCATTCATCTCGTGAAGTCGTTGTCTCGTGTGCACAGCCTGCAGCGACCGACCTTCGAGGGGCTGGACGAGAGAGTTCTGGCGACCTACGTCGACCTTTATCGCAAAGTGGATGAAGGGCGAGACCTCGTTGATCCGGCACGCTTTTACGAGCTGCGCTATGAGGATCTGGTCGCTGATCCCGAAGGGCAGTTGTGTCGCCTGTACGAGCATTTGAGGTTGGGGCGCTTCGAGCAATACCGGCCGCGCCTGCGCCAGTACGTTGCCGACCACGCGGATTACGAGACGAACAGCTACGACCTGACTTCAGAGCAGTGCAAGATCGTCACCGAGCGCTTGGGCGAAGTCATTGACCGCTATGGCTACCGTTCGGCTTCTGCGTCGGAGCCGAACTCATGATGGCGGGGTTGCCGGTCGATCCCGAAGTAGCAGTGCACGAACGAGGGGCCGCGGGCCATTGGCACGAAGCAACGCGCTGGCGGGTCGCGGGCGCACTCTTGCCGGCCACCAGAACCAGCGCCCGAGAAGCGTCGCGATCGCCGGGGTCATGAACGCACGCACGACCAGCGTGTCGAACAGCAAGCCCAAGCCGATGGTGGTCCCTACCTGTCCGATGACCCGCAGGTCGCTGACCACCATGGAGGCCATGGTGAACGCGAATACCAGGCCCGCGTTGGTCACGATCTTGCCGGTACCGCCCATCGCGCGAATGATGCCCGTGTTTATCCCGGCCCCTATCTCCTGTTTCATCCGCGACACTAATAGCAAATTATAATCGGAGCCCACCGCCAAAAGTATGATCACGGACATCGCGGGCACGAGCCAGTGTAATTCTATTCCCACGATATACTTCCAGACCAGCACGGATAGTCCGAAGGACACGCCCAGTGAAAGCAATACCGTACCCACGATAACCAAAGCGGCGACCAAACTGCGAGTAACAATCAACATGATGATGAAAATAAGGCAGAGCGAAGAAATCCCCACGATCAATTGATCGTATTTGTTGCCGTCGCCCAGGTCCTTGTAGGTCGCCGATGCGCCACCAATGTAAATTCTGGCATTCTCCAGTGGCGTCGACTTCAACGCCTCCTCGGCCGCGTTCTTCAACGGGCCGATACGCGAAATGCCTTCGGGCGTCGCGGGATCTCCTCTGTCCGAGATAATCATACGTGCCGCATTCCCATCCGATGACATGAATATTTTCATGATTCGTTGGAAATTCGGGGTCTTCAGCGCTGCCGGCGGCAGGTAGAATGAATCGTCGTTTTGGGCGGCATCGAACGCCTGCCCCATGGCTGACCCGTTGCTCCCGCTGGCTTCTATCTGGCCGAAAACCCCGGTCATTGTGCTGTGCATGGTCAGCATCGTCGCCTGCATGCTCTGCATGGTCGAAATCAATTGCGGAAATTCCGCGACCAGTTGCGGCATTACCACGTCAAGCTGATCGAGATCTTTGACGAGATCACTCAGCTTATCGCTGATAGCGTCGACACCGTCGATCGAATCAAAGATCGATCGCAGCGACCAGCAGACGGGAATGTCGTAGCAGTGCTTTTCCCAGTACAGATAACTGCGGACCGGCCGCCAAAAATCTTCGAAATCCGCAATATGATTGCGGAGCTCACTTGTGATCTCCTGCATGGCATGCGTTTCGCCGGTCAAGCGATGAGTCGCGGCCACGAGCTGTTGCATCATGCCATACATGCGTTGCATGACGCTGATCATTTTCGCCAATTCTCCGGCCTGCTTGAGCAGGTCGTCCATGCGCTTTTTCTGGAAGCCCATATCTTGGAGCTGGGCGGCGTTCGCCATGCTGATCAGAGACGGTATCGACGTGTGGGCCAGAGGCGTTCCGGCGGGGCGGGTCACGGACTGCACCCTGGAAACGTCCGGGACTGCGAGGACGCCCCTGGCCAGTTTGTCCAGGACGAGAAAGTCTGCCGAATTACGCATGTCGTGGTCGGCCTCGATTAACAAGACTTCGGGCAATAACCGGGCCAGGGAGAAATGTCTACCCGCGGCTGCATACCCAATATTGGCGGAGATGTCTTTGGGCACGTATTGCCGGTCGTGGTAGTTGGTTTTGTATTCTGTCAGGGCCAGCAGGCCGATAAGTGCGATCGCGCAGCTCGCGGCGAGAATTGGCGCGGGCCAGCGGGCGATCGCCGCCCCGACGCGTCGCCATCTGCGGCCGCTTATTATCCGCTTGGGCTCGAACAGGCCGAAGCGTCCGCCGATTGCAAGAACCGCCGGAACCAAGGTGAGCGCAATTGCAACCGCGACGAGCATGCCCACCGCGCAAGGTACTCCCACGGTTTGGAAGTAGGGCATTCGGGTGAAGCTGAGGCAGAAAGCCGCTCCAGCGATTGTCAAACCGGAAGCCAGGACAACCTTCGCCACCCCGTGGTAAGTGGTGTAGTAAGCCGCTTTCCGATCTTCGCCGGCTTGGCGCGCCTCCTGATACCGGCCGATGAAGAAAATTCCGTAGTCTGTTCCAGCCGCGATCCCGAGAGATACGAGAAGATTGACGGCGAAAGTCGAGAGGCCGATAATTCCGTGGTAGCCGAGAAATGCGACTATTGCGCGCGCCGCCTGCAATTCAATCCCGACCATCAGTAATAGCAGAACCACGGTGATAACTGATCGGTAGACGAACAGCAGCATGGTGAAAATCATCAGGAGGCTCGTAGCGGTGACTTTTATTAGGGTCTTGTCGCCACTGGCGGTCACGTCCGCGATGAGCGCCGCGGGGCCCGTAACGTAGACCTTGACCGCATTCGGCGCCGGTGTTCTTGCGACAATGTCTCGGACCGCTTTCACGGATTCATTCGCCAAGGTTGAGCTTTGGTTACCGGCGAGGCTCAACTGGACGTATGCGGCTCGACCATCGGCGCTTTGCGCACCGCCCGCTGTGAATGGGTCGGCCCAGAAGTTCTGAACATGCCGCACATGGTTCGGATCGTTTTCCAGTTCACGAACCAAACGGTCGTAGTACCTGTGGGCACCGTCGCCGAGCGGTTGCTGTCCCTCCAACACGATCATCGCCACACTGTCGGAATCCGATTCCTTGAAGTCCTCACCCATGCGCTTCATCGCCTGGATCGCCGGCGCGTCTTTGGGGTTGACCGATACCTGACGTTCTTTCTCGACCTGCTCAAGCGGGGGGACAGCGATACTCACGATCACGGTGATCGCCAACCAAGCCAGGATGATGGGTACCGAAAGTCGATGGATCGTCCGCGCCAGGAGGGGCGGCGTGGGTTCGTCGCTCATTCGACCTTCGGTCGGCAGGGGAGCGGGAGTTCGCTTCCCGAGTGATTCTCTCCGCTTTTGAGCTGACCGTCCACGCAGACCGAGCAGCCGACGCCGCCGCTCTCGCCCCGCAGTGACGACCCGATGGCGCGGTGGGCTCGGCGTCTCACATTCGCAACCGTTGAGACCCTACCTTTGACGTCGCCGCAATAAATCCGCCATGGAACCTACCTAAGGTGAGGCCGTCCGTCTTGCGAAGCGCAAGCCGCGGGCCCCTCAGCGATAGGAACTCAAATTGAGCGGAAACGCCGTCCGTCTGCAGGCGATCAACAATGTCGAGGCATACATCCCCCCAGCCATCAGCTTCGTAGCCGGTGAGACTCCCGGCGAAGTATTCGGCTCCAACGTTTTCACCAAGGCCGAAATGCAGGCACGGCTGCCCAAGTCGGTGTACAGGTCGATCGTGGCGACCATCGACAAGGGCACCAAGCTTGACCCCGCGGTCGCGGACACGGTCGCGGTGGCCATGAAGGACTGGGCGCTCGAGAAGGGCGCCACCCACTATGCCCACGTGTTCTACCCGATGACCGGCCTCACCGCCGAAAAGCACGACAGTTTCTTGGAACCCGTTTCCGACGGGCAGACACTCGCCGAGTTCGCCGGCAAGACCCTCATCCAGGGTGAGCCCGACGCCTCCAGCTTCCCGTCGGGCGGCTTGCGGAGCACGTTCGAGGCGCGCGGGTATACCGGCTGGGACGTGACCAGCCCGGCCTACGTCCTGGAGAACCCGAACGGTAACACGCTATGCATCCCAACGGTTTTCGTTTCGATGACCGGAGAGGCACTGGACTACAAGACGCCATTGCTGCGCAGTCAGCAGGCCATGGGCATGCACGCCGAGCGCATCCTGACGCTGTTCGGTCACCAGGACCTGAACAAGGTCGTATCGTTCTGCGGTCCGGAGCAGGAGTACTTCCTGGTCGACCGGCACTTCTTCCTGGCGCGTCCGGACCTGGTCAATGCCGGTCGCACCCTGTTCGGCGCGAAGCCGCCGAAAGGCCAGGAATTTGACGACCACTACTTCGGCGCGGTGCCCGAGCGTGTCCTCGGCTTCATGATGGACACCGAGCGGGAGCTGTTCAAACTTGGTATTCCCGCCAAGACCCGTCATAACGAGGTGGCGCCCGGCCAGTTCGAGATTGCGCCGATGTTCGAGCGGGCGAACATCGCCTCCGACCACCAGCAGCTGTTGATGACGATCTTCAAGACGGTTGCCAAAAAGCACGGCATGGAATGTTTGTTCCACGAGAAGCCGTTCGCCGGCGTCAACGGGTCCGGCAAGCACGTCAACTTCTCGATGGGCAATTCCGAGCTGGGCTCGCTGCTGGTCCCGGGCGATACCCCGCACGAGAACGCCCAGTTCCTGGTGTTCTGCGCCGCGGTGATCCGCGCCGTACACAAGTTCGCCGGCCTGCTTCGGGTGTCGGTCGCATCCGCCACCAACGACCACCGCTTGGGCGCCAACGAGGCGCCGCCGGCCATCATCTCGATCTTCCTCGGCGAACAGCTCGCCGACGTGTTCGAGCAGATCGCCAAGGGCGCCGCCACATCGTCGAAAGCGAAGGGCACCATGATCATTGGTGTCGACACGTTACCGCCACTGCCAACCGATCCCGGTGACCGCAATCGCACCAGCCCATTCGCGTTCACCGGAAACCGGTTCGAGTTCCGGGCGCCCGGCTCCGGGCAGACGGTTGCCGTGCCGTTGATCGTCCTCAACACGATCATGGCCGACTCGCTCGACTACATGGCAACGATTCTGGAGAAGGCCGCCGAAAACGACGAGGACTTCGATGTGGCAGTGCAGAAGCTGCTCACCGAGATCATCACCGAACACGGCGACGTGGTGTACAACGGGGACGGGTACTCAGAGAAGTGGCAGATCGAGGCGGCCGCGCGCGGTCTGCCGAACCTGAAGACCACGCTGGACGCGATTCCGGAGCTGATCAAGCCGGCAACGGTCGAAGTCTTTGCGAAATATGGCGTTTTCAGTGAGCGCGAGCTGCATAGCCGCTACGAGGTCCGCCTGGAGCAGTACGCCCTGACCATTGCGGTCGAGGCCAAGCTGACCCTGGAGATAGGTACCACGGTCATCCTGCCGGCGGCGATCCGCTACCAGACCGAGCTCGCGCAGAACGTCGCGGCCTTGAAGGCGGCCGGCATGGAGCCGAGCATGACTGCACTCGAGACGGTTTCAGCCCCTCTCGCCGATCTCGCCGCGGCACTGACGACGCTGCAGACGGCGTTGTCCGATCACTCGGTGGCGGTCGACGAGGCGAAGCACGCACAGGAGGCGCTGCTGCCGGCGATGGGGGCCGTCCGTACGGCCGCTGACGGGTTGGAAAGCGTTGTAGCCGATGACTTGTGGCCGCTGCCCACCTACCAGGAAATGCTCTACATCCTCTGATCCGCCGTCGGGCGTGGGGTCAGCCGCGCAAGCGGTACTTGGTGAGACGAGGTCCCCACGCCCGACGGCTTACGCAGCTTGCGCCTGACATCGCGCTCTATTACGACGTCTAAGCCGGCTATCCGTACCGATCACGATGTCGGTGACGGTTCAGATGTTGTCCGTGATCCACGTGGTGGTGAAGCGAAGCATTTCAGGGATACCCTCGGCCAAACCGGCTCCGATGGATTTCTCGAGTTTGCGGCCCACCAAAGGGATTTTGACCTCCACCCGCACGGCGGAACGCAGTTGCGAGCCGCCGTCGTCGGCCGGGGCCAGCCACGTTTCCGCGTGGCCTGATCCCAATCCGCCGGAAGCCGAGACGCTGACTTGCCCACGTACCTGGCGGTCACCGTCGGGTCGCCACGTCTCGCTCTGCACAATCTTCACGTCACCGGGAACGAATTTGGCGACCATCCCGGGTAGGAGCTGGGGACCCAGGTGCTGGGTGGTGCGCACTGTCACCGTGCCGTCGGCGTCGACCACCAGCGAATCCAATGTGGTCTCGGCGGCGCCGGCCGCGATGCGGGCCAACCAATAGTCCTCGCGACCGAACGCGGCGTGGATCTGCTCGACACTGGCGGGCGACTCGGTCAAGACGTCGAATGAGCGCGACATATCCGCCCATTCTTACAGAGCCCGGGTTCAGGGTCGTTCGAAGTGTTGGTAGTCGATGGGCGCCGTCCAGTAGCCGCCCCACCGCCACCCGCGGTCCGTGAAGACGCGTACGGCGGGGTCACCATCGTGTACGAGTCCCGGGTCGCTCCGGCCGCGGTCCAGATACTCCGCCGCGTTGGGTGGTTCAAAGGTGCCGTCGGCGTAGACGCACGGGTTGAGCCGTGGATTGAGGTCGATAGCCCGACCGTAGGCGTGTTGAGACCAGTGGTTGCTTCCCGGGATGCCGCGGCAGTTGAACGCCGACGTGTTGTTGTCCTGCATGGAGAGCTCATCGTCGGCGGCCGGATAGTGGTCGGCCGTGCCGATCTTCTCGATCGGAAATCCCAGTCTGTAAAGCTGCGCGAAGACCGTGATGACGTCCGACACCAAGTCGTGGTGCACGATCAGTTCACCATGGTGGGTCCGGCCGTCGAAACCGATGTGGTCGACCTCGACTCGTCGTAGCTGCGCGGGCTGCACGGGACAGCCCGGCCGCCAGCTCGCACCGAGCTCCGCGGCGGTGACCGGCCGAACGTTGCTACCTGCAGGCGCGGGCGGTGGCCCGGCCGCCGACGACGCGGTGGACGATGGCCTGGCCACCGGGGGTGCCGGGGCGGCGGTGCATTGCGTCAACGTGACCCCGGCCGCCATCGTGCCCGCCAGCACGGCAACCCACCGCGTGCCGGAGGTCAACGGGGGTGAGTCCTCACCGCTTGCTCCGTCCCGACCGTCGCGACCAGGTGTCGCGAGACAAGTCCGGCGTCAACGCTACTGCAATCGGTTCCTAAGCTGGTGCGCAACAGCCGCTTTGCGGGGAAGCTGAAAGCGTATTGGATGCGGCCGGGCCGCCGACTTACTCTTGCCATATGCCGGTAGTCAGTGGCGGGTGGAAGTTCTGGCCATCCTCGCTACGCAAGACGGTCGTAGTCGCAATTGTGTTGCTCGCCCTCATCGCGCTTTCCCCGTGGGCCTTTACGGCACACCCGCCGGTGGGCGACCGCCCAGAGCGGCCCGCTCAGACGCCCGTGGCAGCGCCCGCGCCCCCGCCCGCGGCGGCTCCCGCACCCGAGTTCGCGACCATCTCCAAGCTGATGAACGACGCGATCGCGGCAGACGGGCTGCCGGGTGGCGTGGTGGTGGTCGGGCACGGCGGCAACGTCGTCTTCCACCAGGCCTATGGGTCGCGCAAGCTCGCGGGCGAACCGGGGTTGGACGGGTCGCCCGCACCAGCGGAGCCGATGACCGAGGACACGATCTTCGACATGGCGTCCTTGACCAAATGCCTCGCGACGGCGGTAGCCATCATGCAGCTCTACGAACAGGGCAAGGTTGCGTTCGACGATCCGGTGCAGAGGTATCTGCCCGACTTCAACACGGCGAACGATCCACGGCGGGCAGCGGTCACTGTGCGCATGCTGCTGACCAACACCTCCGGTGAAGGCATCGACGTCAACCTCGGAGATCCGTGGGGGCTCGGCGGACCCGATAAAGCGGAAGGCGCCCATCGTGCGCTCACTACTGCGCTGCAGTCGGGTCCGGGTGAGCTTTTTCGTTACTCCGACATCAACTACATCCTGCTTGGATTGATGCTCGAGAAAATCACCGGCGAGCCTGAAGACACTTACGTTCAGCGCAATGTGTTTGTGCCGCTTGGCCTGCAAGACACCCAGTATCTTCCTGCGGTCAAAGCGTGCGGCCCGCATGTGCTGCGAGGGGCGGCGGTCGCTTGGGCCCCCGCGCCATCTGGGCGGGAGCCGGTGGCTTGTCCCGCAGGGACATGGAGCACGAGCCTTCTGCCGCGCATCGCACCAACAGCGCGTGACGAGGAAAGCAGGGACGACCCCAGCAAGAATCCGGATTTCTTTGCCCTGCTTCGGGGTACGGTGCATGACCCGACGGCACGCCGGATGGGGGGAGTGGCCGGCAATGCCGGCCTGTTCTCGACGGCGCACGATGTCAGCATCTTTGCGCAGGCGCTGCTTGACCGGCTGGCCGATCGCCCAAGTGAGTTTCCTTTGCGGCCAGAAACTCTCGAGCTGATGACGACTCCTCAGCAGCCCGGCCATACCGCCGAACAAGTTGTAGCGGCAAACCGTGCCGCTCAACGGGCTCACACTCCGACCTATCCGGCGACCGAAGGGCAAAGCCTGTTTGGTTTTGGCTGGGACATCGACACGGCCTTCTCCAGGCCGCGCGGGACGGTCTTTCCCGTCGGCAGCTTTGGCAACACCGGATTTACCGGAACCACGCTGTGGATGGACCCCGGTTCGAATACCTACGTCATCCTGCTCTCGAACTCGATCCACCTGCGGGGCAGCCCGCCGATCTCGAAACTGCGGGGTGCGGTGGCCACGGCCGCGGCCCAGGCCCTGCATCTCTACGGCGCCGCGCCGTCGGCCCCGACCCAGCGGAAAACCCGCTAACCGCTGGTCATTTCACGCAGGGAATACCGTCGGTGGTCATGCGTGAGAGGTTGGTAACCGCAGGTTCTTGCGTCCCGGCGCCGGTGGCCGGCACCGTGGTGACGGGCGCCGCCGAGGCGGTTGTGGTCGGCGATTCCGACGTGTAATTGCGGTTCTGGTCGAAGCGGGAGAAGTCGGTCCCGACGGTCAGTCGCACGGTGTTGCGGGCGATGCTGTCGGATGCGGTCGCCGTTATGTCGAGGTGGTCGGCGAGCTCGGTGGCCGCTGTCTTCGCACCGGGTCCGTAGCTGATGCTGCTCGTCTCGGTGGTGGAGTCGGCGGTGCTGAGCTTGCCTTCACTGAACTTCCCAGTCGCTAAGAGCATTTGGAGATTTGCGGCCTCGCCTTGCCGGCCCGAGGCGTTGACCACGTCGAGCGCGACGCTGTCTGCGGTGCTCGGCGCGCCGGTGTCCGGTTGAGCCGCGGTGGTGAGACTGCCGGTCGACGGTGCTGCAGGCGAATCGGCGCCCACCAGGTTGTGCACGATGGAGCGGACGGTGGGTACGTCGATGAAGTTCACATATGCGCCGTTCGAGATTTCGCCGAAGCTGCTGACCGGAAGCGTGTACAGCACCACCGGTCTGTTGGGAAATGTCAACGCGTTTCGCACGAAATCGTCAAAATCGAAACCAGCGTCAACGGCGACGTTCTGCTTGGCGACGTCCAATAGGGCGCGCAGCCGGGTCGGGTCCGACAACGCCCCGCCGCGGCGTATCGCACTGACCACCGAGACGATGAAAGCCTGCTGACGACGGCTTCGATCAAGGTCGGTGAACGCCGCGTCGTTGGGGTCGCGGCGCTGCCGAACGAAGGCCATTGCCTGGGCCGCACTGATCTGCTGCATGCCTCGGTGAAAGTCCGCGCCGGAGTAGTAACGGTCCGAAGTATCCGCGTTGAGGCACACGGTGATCGGTTCGACCACCCGTGCGATTTGGAAGAACCCAGCCAAGGTGACTTCGATAAAGTGGTCGATCGGGATTTGCAAAAGGCTTCTGACGGTGCTGATTTCGGCTTTGCGGCCCGCCTCGCGCGCCGCCTGTTCTTTCGCCGTGGAGTCTTGCCCTTGAAGGGGGGTTGGATCTGGCTGCAAGCCGGCAGAGCCGTGGCCGGCCATCACGCGCTGGTAGGCGAAGCTGTAGGCTTCCTTGATCTTGCCGCGGCAATCCGGGGTCGGGCATCCGGCCAGATCGACGTAGTCGTCGCGGGGGATCGAGATCGCCGTAGCCGCAGCGCCGCCGGCAGGCAAGTGCACCACGATGAGCGCGTCGGAATCGCCGTCGGCGGAATCTTCATTGCCTGCGTGCAACGCGTCGTAGATTTCGGGCGGCAGCGGCCGGCCGTGCTGGTCGCGGCGGCTATCGAGGCCCATGACCAGGATGTTCTGATCGCTCCCGGTCGATGCGGGTTCACCGGCCAACGCCTCGGATTTGGTGATGCCCGCCGATGCGCTGCGGTAGGTGTGCCAGGCGATGCCGATGACGGCCACCACGACCAGCGATATCACCGCGGCCAGCCACTTGGCACCGGCCACGATCCTGTGCTTGCGGTGCAAGCGATTCGGGGGCCCCGCCGTCGGCGAATCTGCTTCTGGCTCGCCGGGCATGCCCGCTCGACGCGTCATGACAGAACTGAGAATAGCCAGGTGGCGGCGCTTGAAACCAGGGATTGCGGGTTCGACTGCCTCGTCACATCGCAGCCCGGCATTGCGCACAGGTGATAGGGCACAGCGCACAGCACATCAGCACGTGCAGATCCGTAACAACGAGGGTGGTCTATCCGGCTACGGCTCGGAATCAATGTCCAAGAGCCGCAACGGATGCAGGCCGTCGACGTTGCCGACGAACGGCGGGTGGATGCTGTAGCCGAGCATCCGGCGAATGTCCTCGGAAACGGTTCGCGCGATATCGCGCGACACCGACAACGTGAAGGCCTCCATCGGGCGTAGCCACGGTTGGCAGTACTGCGCGGTGACGGCCAGGCGCTCGCGGTCGGTGCTGTTGGCGCCTCCACCGTGCCACAGGGTGCCCACGAAGAACACGCACGAACCGGCGGCCATGACGACGGGTAAAGCCTGGTCGTCCGGGCCGGGCCGGCGTTTGCCCCAGCGGTGGCTGCCCGGATAGATGACCGTGGCGCCATTGTCGGCGGTGAAGTCGTCGATCGCCCAGATCGTCGCGGCCGCCAACGGTGCCCGGGGACGCGGAATCGGGTAGAAGCCGTCGTCGTGGTGCGCCAGCTGCGCGGCCTCGCCGGGCTGAATGTTGATGGCCTGCAACGCCGAAAGCAGGTAGTTGGGCATCAGCAGCCGATCGAGCACCGCCAGCACCCGCGGATCATCGACAAGCCGATCGCACACCCGGGTCCTACTCAACAGACTGTAGATGCGCTGGGTGTGCAGGCCCTCGAACGAATTGCGTCCGGTGTGCCCCAGCCTTGGCCGCGCCACCTCGCGGATCCGCGAGCACTGCTCGGAGCTGAGCAGGTTCTCCCATATGACGTAGCCGTCGCGATCCAGCGCGGCCATGTCGGACTCGACGATCGCGCTGTCCACCGAACTTCCGGCGGTCGGTGTGCGCTTGTACCGCTGCGCCAGATCGCCCCGCAGGTCCTCCAGCGTGGTGACGGGTTCGTCGTCGATGCTCATCGGTGCGCGTCCTTAGTCCACTGGCACTTCTGCCCACACTAAGCCGATTTCGCCTCGACCCACACCCGAATCGCCGACTGGTCAACCCCGAAGGCCGGTGATGAACCGTTGCACGCTGCGAGTCAACGACCGTGGGACGTGGTCGGGATCCATCAGGTCGTTCTCGGCCAGCGGACCCGCCTCGTTGGCCACGGTGCGCTCGGTGAATGGCCGCAACGTTTTGCCGTCTCCCCGAAGTGCCTCGATCGCCTTCAAGACCGACCGGTGTTCGCCGATCGCCTCGTTCAGCTCGCCCACCGGAACGCCGAGGTGCTCAGCCACCAATTCGTTTCGCACCGAGCAGATTTCGCGGCGCAGGTCGTCGTGTTCGGAATTAGCCGGCTGCGCCTCGACGGCCACGTCGCACTCGCTGTCGAACCCCATCGAACGGTTGTTGAAATTCGAGGAGCCGATGCGCAACAGCCGATCGTCGACCACCAGCACCTTCGAATGGACGTAGATCGGTGCACCGCCGTCGGTGACCGGCCAATAGACGCCCAACCGGCCATGCTCGTCGGCTTCCCACAGCAGTTGGATGAGCCGGTGGCGTGCGCTGTCCATTGTTCCCCGCTCGAGCGGGTTGTTGCCCCTGCGCGCGAGCACGATGACGATCTCGGGACCGTCGTCTTCCCGCAGCCGCACAGCAAGCGCTTCGACAATGGTGCGGGACGCCAGGTATTGGTTCTCCACATAGACGGTGCCGCGTGCGGCCGCGATGGCGGCCAGGTTGAGCGCCTCTACCTCGCGGACCTCCGCACGATCTAGGAGCTCCGGCACGGTGCGTGCGATTCCGACGTCCACATTGCGCAGGCTCGGTTGCAGCTTGCTCGGCCAAGCGCTGTGCTTGGCCTCGACCGGGGACAACGATTGCTTTGTCGCGGTCTGCCACCGCGCCAGCGCCTGCTCGCCCAGTGCCCGTGCCGCCTCGCCGTCAACCGCTAGCCCGACGTCGTGTCGCGGCCCATAGCTGCGCCCCGCCGCCCGACGATGGCGATTGTCATGCTCGTGTGCACGGGTGTCCCATCGTTCCAGGGTGAGATCGATGCCGGCGCAGAACGCCACCGCATCGTCGATGACGACGATTTTCTGATGATGCACGGAGCCGATCGGGTGCGCGCCGTCGATGGCGAAGTGCAGTCGCCTGCTGCTGACCTGGTTGAGCAGGGACACCGGGGCGAGCCCAAACCACAGCCCGTCGAAGGCCGGCAGCAGACGCAGATTGGACTTCAATAGGTAGATGTCCAGACCGGGCCGCTTCCACACCATCCAATAAAGGAAAGCGCCCAGCTGGTTCGGCCCGGGAAGTGTCTTCTCACCCCGCTCGAACGTCACCCGCGAGTCGAAATCCCAGCCGATCAGCACTATTCGATGATGGGCGCGCAGCATCGCCGCCTTGACGTGCTTGAAGTAATCGGCCGCGTCGATGATGGGGGCGAACTGTTCGGCACGTGCCACGCGCCAGCAGGTCTGGCCGGGAGTCAGGAGTCGATCGCCGTGCACGCCGGAGCTCTCAACGATGTTGATGGGGCAACGCGGACATAGCCACTGTGTACCACATCGACTGCGGATGCCAGGATTCCTGAGGAATCGCCACCCGAGGGCTCAACTTGCGCGTTTGGCGCGGTTATGCACAGCCGGAGGGGCTCGGCAGGACAATGGCGCCGACCTGTACGAGGATGAAGCGATGCGAATGCTGGTAGTGCTTGCGGGCTCCGCCGCGCTCATCGGTGTGGCCGCACCGGCACACGCCGATCCGTCCGGCGCTTCGGGACCTGATGCGAGCTTCCTCGCCGCGCTCAACAAAGCCGGCATCACCTATCAGGACCCGGGTGCCGCCGTCGGGGTGGGTAAACGGGCGTGCGAACTGATGGACGAGGGCAGTCCCCAGGTCGACGTCATCAAGAGCGTCTCGTCGAGTAATCCGGGGTTCACGGTGGACGGCGCCGCGCAGTTCACCATGATCGCGGCCAGTGCCTACTGCCCCCAGCACCTGGGACAGCAGGTCACTCAGGCACCGCCGTCGCCGCAACCGTTGCCGGTCGTCGACATTCCCATCTTTACGCCAGGAGCTGGCTAGTAGAACGAGCGGCTGTCCGTATCGACCTGTACCGCAACGGGATTCGTCTGGGCCCGACTTACGCGGCGGCCTCGAGGGTGAGCAGGATGCGTTTGGCTTCCACGCCACCGAGATAGCCGCCCATCGCGCCGTCGCTGCGTACCACGCGGTGGCAGGGCACCACGACCGGTAGCGGATTGGTGGCACAGGCAGTGCCGACGGCGCGGACCGCGTTGGGATTGCCCGCCAGCTTGGCCACCGCGGCATAGCTCGCGGTGTGGCCGTAGCCGATCTCGGGCAGATGACGAAGCACCGTGCTGCGGAATCCGGCCGAAAGCCGCCAGTCCAGCGGGACGCTGAATTCTTGGCGCTTGGCGGCGAAGTACTCGTCGAGTTGCCTCGCGGTCGCGTCAAGACGGTCGGGTGCGAGCAGAATGCGTGGACTGATTCTGTCGGCGAGGCTTTGCAGGACGGTGTCGTGCCCCTCGCTGGCGTAGGCGACGCGGACGAGGCCGAGTTCGGTAGCCGCGATGAGCAGGGCGCCGACCGGGCTGTCGACGACGCGGTAGGCGATGTCCAGGATGCCCTCGCGGTGTGCCGCGGCGGCAAATTGGGTGTGCAGTTCGCCGAGGTCGTCGGCGGTGGCGTCGGTGATCTGGGCGAGGTTACGGATCAATTCTTCATTGCTCATCGGTGTTCTCCTGTCCCGGTGGTGCCGGCGGCGATGCCGGGGTATGTGCGTCTGAGGGTGGCGATGCCGTCGGCGGCGGCGCGCCGGGCGGCGTCCGGGCTGCCACCGAGGATGGCGGCGATCTCGGAGTAGGGCAGCCCGGCCAGGTAGTGGTAGGCCACGGCTTGCTTCTGCTTGGCGGGCAGCCGGGCCAGCGCGTCGGCAAGGTCGTCGTCCCTGCCGGGAGCAGCCGGGCCGGGCGTCTCGGGGACGTCGTCGGTCGGCATTGCGCGTCGCGCCCGGGCTCGGCTGAGGTCGATGGCTTTGCGATGCGCGATGGTGACCAGCCAGGCCTCGACATTGGCCTCGGCGGGCAGCGCCGGGTAGCCGCGCAACGCGGACAAAAAGGTCTCCGACCAGGCATCGTCGGCGTCGACCGGCCCGACAATGGCGCGGCACACCCGCAACACCGCGGGACCGTGGTCGACGACCACCGCCTCGAACGGTCGTTTGACTGTCACGCTGTGTAGACGCTTCGCCGGGGGACTTTGTGAGATGTCCCCAGTGTCGAGCATCGAAGGAGCGGGAGAGTGACTACACCGACTGGACGCTGCGCTCCACCTCGGAGCGGCTGCGAACCTGGTCGCTGCCGAGCACGTAGGTGGCACGGTGTGCGGGACGGTGGTGCCTCCCTTGACCCTGGCCTGCGCCTGCCGGAACTGCGGGGCCGGGCCGGCTGCGGCGTTGCTCCCGTTGATGATCGACCACACCGCGGCGCGACGGGCAGTACTCCGGTGGCCGCGGAGGTCGCCGCGGCCCTCTACACGGGCGCCATGGCCGAGCTTGCGCAGCAGTGGCTCGCCGGGCATTTGGGCAGTGATCTCGACGTCGTCGTCGACTACGCTCTGAAACTGGTGTTGCGGTAGGTGGGAGTGCGGTTATGGGCGGAATCGACAGCGCGATGGACCCGATCCGTCGCATCCTCGGGCACAAGGTCAGCGTGGGTGCGCTCGTCGAGCTGGCGGTGTGGCTGGCGATCCCATACCTGCTTATCGGGTTCGGGTGGACCGTTTTTCACCCCGAGCAGATCCAGCGAATCCAGGCACGGATAGAAGCCGTGTCGCCCACCGAAGCCGACGCCATGGCCTTCGGGCTGGCCACGCTCCTGTGGCCTGCGTCGCTGCAGATCGCCGATTCCTGCCCGGTGACATGATCGACTTTCGGGTGGAATGCGTGCACGATCGGACGGTTTGCTCCTAGGCTCTCAGACCATGTCAATCGACCGGTTCGGCCTTCTTGCGGGCACCATCCGACTCGCCTCCGGCGTTTCATTCCTCGTCGATCCTTTACGCGCGAACAAGTTGTGGGGAGACCCGGAGGAGCCGACGCCGACCGCGCAACTGTTGTTGCGATCGATTGGCTATCGCGACGCGTTGATCGGCGTCCTGCTCACGGCTGCGGCGCTGCGCGGTAAGAACACGCGCGGCTGGTTCCTGGCCTCCGCCGGTGCCGATGTGGCCGACCTGGTCGGCGGGCTGAGCGTGCACGGCGAGCTGAAGCCCTCGCAGCAGATCATCGGCCTGGGCGGGGCGGCCGTCGGCGTGGCCGCCGGTCTCTGGGGCGCGGTACGTCCGACAACCCGTCAGATCAAACGGGCGGCGGCGGAAGAACCAGCGCCGTGAGCTGATCCTGCGCGGAGTCGCGGCTGGTCCCGGTCGCTGACGGCGGCCAGCTCGCCGCCGGAACACGTTGGCGCTGACAGGCGCGCGGTCATGCGGTTGACTAGGCGCCATGGGTTTCGGAGTGCTGACATTTGTTACCGACGACGGCATTGGTCCTGTGGATCTGGGCAAGGCGCTCGAGCAACGCGGTTTTGAATCGCTTTTTCTCGCCGAGCACTCGCACATCCCGGTCGACACGTTGACCCCCTACCCGAGCGGTGGCCCGATTCCGCCGAAGTACTACCGCACGCTGGATCCGTTTGTGGCGCTGACCGCCGCGGCAGTCGCCACCGAACGGCTCGTTGTGGGCACCGGGATCGCGCTGGTGCCCCAGCGCGATCCCATCCACACGGCCAAAGAGGTGGCGTCGCTGGATCTGGTGTCGCAGGGGCGGTTTCGATTCGGCGTGGGTGTTGGCTGGCTACGCGAGGAAATCGCCAATCACGGTGTCGATCCCTCGGTTCGCGGACGCGTCGTCGACGAGAGGCTCGACGCGATGATCGAGATCTGGACGCACGAAAAGGCGGAATATCACGGCGATTTCGTGAACTTCGACCCGATCTACAGCTGGCCCAAGCCGGTGCAGAAACCGTATCCGCCGCTGTATCTCGGCGGCGGACCGGCGGGCTTCAAGCGTATCGCCCGGCTGAACGCCGGGTGGCTTTCGATGACCCCATCCGCGAAAGCCTTGGCCGGAGGGCTCGAAAAGCTACGCGCCGCTGCCGACCATGACGTCCCGGTGATCAACTTCCATGGTGGCGAAGCGACGGCGAAAGAGCTTGAGGGCTACCGCGAATTGGGCTTGGAACACCTGCTGGTGGACCTGCCCACCGAACCTCGCGACCAGACGCTTCGCCGCCTCGACCAGTTGCAGGCCGAGTTAGCCAAGCTGTCGTAAAGTCAAGTACCGCAGAACGTTTGGTATTTACCGAAGTCCTCAGGGGCGGGCGCGGCGTAGCGCTCGAGGCCCGGCCGTTCGGCATAGGGCTGCGTCACCGCGGCGAGCAGTTGTCCCAGGGGACCGAGCTCGCCCGCCGTCGCGGCGCTGAGAGCCTCCTCGACCAGATGGTTACGCGGAATGTAGATCGGGTTGCTGCGGTCCATGGCGTCGGCGTCGGGACTCAAGGCGCGCCAACGCGTCAACCACCCGTCAAAACCGGCGAGGTCCATGAACAACCCCCGGACGGGTTCGGCATCGGACTTGGCGTCTGATCGCGCCGCGTGGCTGAGCTGACGGAAGAACGAGGTGTAGTCGACGTGATTCTGCTTGAGCAGAAGAAGCAATTCCTCCACCAATACCGTAGTGAACTCGGCGTCGATGTCGGCGGACAAGCCGAGTTTGGCGCGCATCCCGGAACCCCACACCGCGTCATAGCGGGTTTGGAATATCCCGAACGACTGCTCCGCGAGCGCAATGGCCTCCTCGGTGTTCTCCGAGAACAGCGGAAGAAGCGTCTCGGCGAAGCGCGCGAGGTTCCATCCGGCGATCACCGGTTGATTTCCGTACGCATAGCGTCCCCAGAAGTCGATCGAACTGAAGACGGTGTCGGGATCGTAGGCCTCCATTAAGGCGCACGGTCCGTAGTCGATCGTTTCGCCCGAGATGGTCGTGTTGTCGGTGTTCATCACACCGTGGACGAATCCGATCAGCATCCATTGGGCAATCAGCGACGCCTGCGCGGCAACCACCGCCTCGAACAAGGCGAGGTAGGGATTCTGTGCCTCGGCGGCACCGGGGTGGTGCCGGTCGATCGCGTGGTCGGCGAGGCGGCGCAGCAGGTCCACATTGCCCGTGGACGCCGCGAATTGGAAACTGCCCACCCGCAAATGACTGGCGGCCACCCGGGTGAGTACGGCCCCCGGGAGTGTTTCTTCGCGATGGACCGGACGCCCCGTAGCCACCACGGCCAACGACCGCGTCGTCGGCACGCCCAGCGCGTGCATCGCCTCGCTGACGATGTACTCCCGCAGCATCGGCCCCACCGCGGCCAGGCCGTCGCCGCCGCGGGCGAACGGTGTGGCACCGGAACCTTTCAGGTGGACATCCCGCAACCGTCCGTCGCCGTCGACCAGTTCGCCAAGCAGCAGCGCGCGCCCATCGCCCAACCGCGGAACGAAGCCGCCGAACTGATGCCCGGCATACGCCTGGGCTACCGGAGCGGCACCGCCGGGCACCAGGTTGCCCACCAGGAAGCTCAGCCCCTCTGGGCTGCGCAGCCAGGCGGTATCGAGGCCGAGCGTTACGGCGAGCGGCTCATTGAGCACCAGCAACCGCAACTCGGGAAACGTTTCGGCTTGCCAGCGAACCGCCATCTCCGGCAATTCACGGAAGAACCGGTCTTGCAGGGCAACGGTGGTATCCGGGGCAACACTCATCTCATCGAGCCTACGGAAACTCGGCGCCGCAACTGCCGCGCTATCCGAGGGCTTTCTCGATGAGGTCGCGAGCACGGTCGAGCATGGACGCGAAGGGCCCGAGCGCGAAGTTCAGCTTCGCCGATTCCACCCCGGGGTGTGGACGTGTCGGAGCGATAGCCTCGGCCGCGCGCACCGCCGCGCCCATCCGATTGAGATCGTCGGCGTCCACTTTGCGCTCCAGCACGGGGAACTCCTCGCTCTCCTCCTGCCGGGCGTGCTCGAGCACGGCTTCGCGCAGCTTGGCGAGTGCATCGATGAACTGCTGAGAGGTGATGTCGAGCTTTTCAACCTGTGACAGCAGTTCCTTGGCTTCGTGCTCTTCTTTGAGGCGGGCGTCAACGATGGCGTCGCCGGCATCGTCCTCGCGCCGGACTCGCGGGTGCACCACCATTTCCTCGGCGGTCTCGTGGACGGCCAGCAATTGGCGCAATGTTGCGAACGGCTCTTCGCGCGCTTTTGGATCTGTAGCGTGCAGCACTTGGTCGAACATGTCCTCGATGAGGTTGTGCTGCGCTTTCAGGAACGCGACGACTTCGTCGGGTGATTGGATGATCATCTCGGCCATCGCCGGTACCTCCTGTGATGGGAGAGTGGGAAACGCACGTTGGGCTGTGTGCGGCTCATCGAGGCATACCCGCTGCACAAGCGGCCAAACGACGCCTCGCTGTGCGCGACGGTCTCCGGGGCCCGGCCGAAAGTTTGGATCCCTTGCGGCACAGAGTGTTTGTGCGGCATCGTCGAGCACCCGGCCAGATCCCCGTCAGCTGGGCAGGTCTGACGGGGATCTGGGGGCTACGCGACGGGTTTAAACGCCGCGGTCCCGAGTGACCGCGGGTCCGACGCCAGTGCCAGTGGCAGCGTCTTTGCGGCGCATGAGGCCGGCGAGTCCGCCCAGGCCCAGCAGGCCGACGAGGCCCCACAGCCCGGTCTTGTCGCTGTGTTGGTCATTGTTGTTGTCCGCCAACGTCGTTGTAGTTGACGACGGCGCGGGAGCACTCGGGCCCGCTGCATTGGCGACACCTGCTCCACCGAACAAAAGTGCCCCGGTGGCTGAAACGATTGCAATGGTCCTACGCATATCTACTCCTTGTGGATTTCTCGGTCGAACCCAGACGGGTGATCGAGAGGCGTTTTCGGGACCAGGTTGCTCTAGCCTCCGCAGGAAGCGACGCGCGACCGACGGTCGCCACGTGGCGAGGGATGGTCTACCCCCGGTTGATCAAGGTGAAACCCGACTCGCGGGGCCGTTTTCGTTTGCTGGCCCCCAGCCAGTCCCGGCTGTGGGCGACATTCGTGCGCAAAAAAGCGAGATGTGTCACACGTCCGCCCGGGATGTTGAACGCGCTCCGGCGAATGGGTAGCCGCAAAGACAAGGCGCTCTCGTGCCGATCCAAGCAATCAACGCAGGAGGCGAAAATTCCATGACTTCATCCGACAAGACCACCGTAGTGGCTCAGCTGCGCGCACTACACCAGCTGACCAACACCGAAATTCAGGTTGCAGAGACCCGGATTGCGCAGGCGCGCACGGACGCGGTGCAACGCGAACTGACACAGAATGCCTCGAACGCCCGTGAGCGGTCCGAGGCCATCGAGAAGGCAATCCGGGAGCTCGGCGGCGTCCCCGACGTGGTGGGCCCCTTCCTGGGCCGCGCCGCCGCGGCGGTCAAGGCCCTGACCGAGCAGGCCCAACCGTTTGACGAGGCGCTTCTCGGTGATCTGGCGCTGGAAAACCAGCTGCTGGACCGCGCCCGCTACCTCAAGGCGCTAGCCGTCGCCGCCGGCCTGTCAGATGTTGAAAGCCTTGCGGCACGGCTGATCACCGCTCACTCGGCGACGGTGGCCTGGCTGACGACGGTGCTGGCCGAAGACGCCCTTGGTGGGCCGGCCGCGCTGCGTCGCACGCCATTGCAGGCGGCGACCGGTACCGCGGTGAAACTGGTCAACTTGCCGGTCGAATGGTCGACCCGCGGAATCGACCGGGCCGCCGATGCGCTGCGTTACGCGCGGCCGGCGTTCAGCGACCTGGTGGGCCGGAGCGCCCACGCCGGTGATGTCGCGACGAAAGCACTCGCCGCGTCGCGCAACGCCGCACTCGAGGCGGCCGAGAAGGTCACTCGCAACGAGGGGGCCCGCCAGACCGCGAATGCGCTGCATTCGGCGCGCGCGGCCGTCGGTGTCCTTGACGCCGACGAGCTGCCGATCGCCAACTACGACGAGCTCAACGTCAGCGATGCGGTGGCCGCGGTCAAGGATCTCACCAGCCCGAGCGACGTTCGAGCGATCATCGCCTACGAAGAGGCGAACAAGAATCGCCAGGGCGTCGTCTCGGCTGCTCAAACGCGCGTCGCGGCCATTGCACAAGAGGTCGTCGGCATCAACTAGTCGAACATCCGATGTGGTGGCACGGCCGCCCGGCGCGAGTTCTCACTCGGTCGGGCGGCCGAGCCGTCTGCGATATCGCTACGGTTAGGGGACCAGCCCACATTCGCAACCACGAAAAGACGAGATGTACGACCAGGTCAACAGCAGCGCACCGGAGTCCGACGACATCGTCGGTTTCCGTATCGACCCCGTTCTGGCCCGGAGTTGGCTACTGGTGAACGGTGCGCACGACGACCGGTTCCAGTCGGCGGCGCACTCGCGCGCTGACATCGTCGTCCTCGACATCGAAGACGCCGTCGCGCCCAAGGACAAGCACGCCGCCCGCGACAATGTGGTGCATTGGCTGAACGCCGGGAACACCGACTGGGTCCGCATCAACGGCTTCGGCACGCCGTGGTGGGCGGACGACCTCGCCGCGCTGGCCGCTACACCGGTCGGCGGGGTGATGCTGGCGATGGTCGAATCGGTGGACCACGTGACCGAGACGGCACAACGCCTGCCCAACGTGCCGATCGTGGCGCTGGTGGAAACGGCCCGCGGCCTGGAGCGCATCACCGAGATCGCCGCGGCGAAGGGTACCTTCCGGCTCGCCTTCGGCATCGGCGATTTCCGCCGGGACACCGGTTTCGGCGAAGACCCGGGCACGCTGGCGTATGCGCGGTCACGCTTCACGATTGCCGCAAAAGCGGCCAGTTTGCCCAGCGCGATCGACGGGCCGACGATCGGCTCCAACGCTTTGAAGCTTATCGAGGCCACGGCCGTTTCCGTGGAGTTCGGGATGACGGGCAAGATCTGCCTGACCCCGGACCAGTGCGGCATAGTGAACGAGGGCCTGTCGCCCTCGCACGACGAAATTTCTTGGGCCAAGGAGTTTTTCGCCGAATTCGAGCGTGACGGGGGAGAGATCCGCAACGGCTCCGACCTGCCGCGCATCGCCCGGGCCACCAAGATTCTCGAGCTGGCCCGCGCATACGGCATCGAACCGTCGGAGTTCGACGACGAAGAACGGGATCATTCGCCCGCGCCGTCGGACACCTATCACTACTGAGCGCTAGGCCGCATGTCGCGCAAGCGCGACACCGACCCGGATTTCGAGCTTGCTCATTATGAAAGTGGGGGCGCGCGGCGGTGCCGTCGATCGGTAGGTTTCGCCGGTTGGCGTCGTGAAAAGCGCTGTGTGGGTGTGAGTTTCGTCGACGCCGGTGCTGACCTCCCACCCCACGCTTTCCTTGACGTAGTTGCAACGTTCGCACAATCCGAGACCGTTGTCCGCAGTGGTGGGCCCGCCGTCGGCCCACGGTCGTGCGTGGTCGCGATGCCTGATCGGCGCGTCGCAGTAGGGAGTGCGACAGCGTTGATCGCGTAGCCCGATGAACGTGGCCAGGCCGCGCGGGAAAAGTCGTGACCGTGACTCCATGGTCACCAGCGCCCCGGATTGGGGATGCTTGTAGAGCCTGCGCAGGGTCGCTCGCGAACGTCGATCGCCGGCAGCACCGGCGACCATGCTGCGGGCGACCGCGGCGGGGATGGGACCGTAACCGCAGACATCGGCCGGCGCATTGTCACCGCCGAGCAATGTTTCGTCGGACAGCACGAGGTTGACCGCGATCGGGGTCGGGACCGTTGCGCAGCGACCGGTGACTCTTTCCACCAAGGTGTCCGCCATCACCTGCCCACGCGGGCGCCCGTCGCCGCGGGTGTCCGCTTCGCGGCGCAGCGCCGCATACACCGAAACGCCCTGGGCCACCGGCAATAACGCGGTGAGATACGTCATCGTGTCGGGCGCCGGTCGAATGGTGACCGTGCGGTCGTTCTCGGCCCTGGCCGCCCGGTCGACCACGGCATGCGGATCGAGCCGGTAGGCGATCGCCCTTGCGGCCGCGGCCACTCGCGCATCGCCCATGCCATTCAGATCCGCTGGGTCGGCACACATTTCCGTATCCAGGGCGCGGCGGTCCTCGACGTCCAGGCATGCGCTCTCGCGCACGATCAGCGTGGCCCGCCACTCTGACAGCACCCCGCGTTCCAGCGCCGCCAGCGTGTGCGGCATCTCGTGCACCAGCGCCTTGGCGAAGCCCAGATGCCGGTCGCCCCGCGCGGGTGCGTCCCGTCGCGCCAGGGCGACTTCGCTGGCCACGCCGCGCCCGCGGCGCGCTGCGGGCACCCCGGCGGCCGCGTCGGTGGCTCGACGCGCCGCATCCAGGGCCGCCGCCGCGCGGGCCTGGCCCGCAGCGGCCGCGGACTTGATCGTCTCCAGCTCGGCGATGCGCTTGATCAGCGCCGATTCGTCGGCGTTCGGGTCGACGGCGGCCAATTTCTCGAACATACATTCGATGTTAGCCCCGCCCTACGACAAGCCCCGGTGGTTACCCTGAAACATGTGAGCCCCAGCAGGCGGATCCGGGTGGCGCGGGTCTACGACGAGGTCGGCCCCGACGAGGGGCAGCGCGTGCTGGTCGATCGAGTCTGGCCGCGTGGAGTGCGCAAAGACGATCCCCGGGTGGGTATGTGGTGCAAGGACGTCGCGCCGTCGAAGGACCTCCGCGAGTGGTATCACCACGATGCGGACCGGTTCGACGAGTTCGCATCACGGTATAAGAGCGAACTGCGCGACAGCGGCGCCCTGGAGGAGCTGCGCAAGCTCGCCGAGCGCGGTTCCCTCACGCTGGTCACCGCGACCCGCGAGGTGGACATCAGCCAGGCGGCCGTCCTGGCGAAGCTGCTCAAAGCCCACTGAACACCGTTCGACCAGCGGCATCGTAGGCTCGAGTGCACAAATGAGTGACGCCGAGCCCATCCTCCCGCGGGAACTGACCGATCTTCCCGAGGCGATCAGCAGCGTCGCCCCGCCGCCCATCCCGGAGCTGCCCGACCCGTACGGTCTGCGTGTTGCCGATCCGGACACCGACGCCGAGATGATCGCGGAGTGGATGAGCCGGCCGCACTTGGTGCAGGCCTGGGAGTCGAACTGGCCGATGGCGCGGTGGCATCGCTACCTGCAGGCGCAACTGCAAGGCGGCTTTTCTCGTCCACTCATCGCTACGCTGGACGGGGTCGATCGCGCGTATATCGAATTATACAGGGCGGCAAAGGATTCCATCGCCGCACGATATGAGCATGATCCCCACGATTTGGGTCTGCACGTCGCGGTTGCCGATCTGGACCACATCGAACGCGGGCACGTCAGTTACCTGCTGCCGCATCTGGTGCTCAGCATCCTCGCCCTTGATCCGCGGTGTCGCCGCATCATGTTCGATCCCGATCATCGCAACGTGTTGGCGCGCAAGTTTTGTGAGCGCAGCGGTTGCGCATATCTCGGCGAGCATGACATGTCGAATCGGCGGATGGCGCTGTATGTGCTGCCCCGCACCCCCGACGACATCCCTCGTCGGCGCGACGCTTGAGGGCACGCGTGCCTGAATCAAAGCTGTTGTGCGAACTGCTGTCCGACGAAGGCCGCCACCTCACCGAGCATGACGCTGACGACGATGTTGGCGAGTGCGGCGCGCAGTTGGCGTTCCTCGCCCAGGCGCTGGGTTTCCAGCATCCAGGTGGAAAACGTGGTGTAGGCCCCGACGAAGGCTGTGCCGGCCAGCAGGGCCGCCTCCTTGTTCAGTGCCAGGCCGCCGAGGAAGCCCAAAAGCGCTGCGCCGCTGATGTTTACCACAAGCGTGCCGAACGGAAACGGCCGCGACGCCCGGCGCGCCACCGTGCGGTCGATGAGGAAACGCAGCACCGAGCCGACGCCGCCGATCAGTACGACGCCGACCCAGAGCAGAGCCGTCGTCATCGTGGCCGCGGTCACCGGCGCACCCGGACCCGGCGGACCAATTTGGTGGCAAGGTGCACCGCGAACAGTCCCAGCGCGATGCTGGTGACCGTGTAGCCGGCGGCCAGCGCCCAACAGCCGTGTTCGACCATCTTGAGCGTCTCGACCTGCATCGTCGAGAAAGTGGTTAAGCCGCCGCACAATCCGGTGCCGAGTAAAGGCCGCCGATAGCTCGACGTCGGCAATCGCTCGAGCAGCCGGGTGGTGAAGTAACCCACCAGAAACGCCCCGACGATGTTGACCACGAAGGTGGGCCAGGGCCAGCTCGAAGGATCACCGCCGGCGAGAGTGGTCAGTGCGGCGCGGGCCAGAGAACCCAACGCGCCACCGGCGAACACCGCGGCCAATTCGCGATAGTCCCGTTGAGCCACTGGCGTCGGTTCCCTTCGTTTGCCGGTGCGCTACGCAGCGTATGGCCGAAGTCCAGACCGGCGCAGCCCGGGGGGACACGGACACGGGCAGAATTGGTAACCATGGTGGCCAACCCACGCGCCGGTCAGCCGGCCCAGCCCGAAGACCTCGTCGACCTGCCCCACTTGGTGACGGCGTATTACTCGATTGCGCCCGATCCCGGTGACGTCGCTCAGCAGGTCGCATTCGGCACGTCGGGTCACCGCGGGTCGGCGCTCAATGGCGCGTTCAACGAGGCGCACATCCTGGCGATCACGCAGGCCATCGTCGAATACCGCGCCGCTCAGGGCACATGCGGCCCGTTGTTCATCGGCCGGGACACCCACGGACTGTCCGAGCCGGCCTGGGTGTCGGCGCTGGAGGTGCTGGCCGCCAACGACGTCGTCGCCATGATCGACTCCCGCGACCGGTACACGCCGACTCCGGCGATCAGCCACGCCATCCTCACCTACAACCGCGGCCGCACCGAGGCGCTGGCCGACGGAATCGTCGTGACACCGTCGCACAACCCGCCCCCGGACGGCGGCTTCAAATACAACCCGCCCAACGGCGGGCCGGCCGACACCGATGCGACTAACGCAATTGCCAAGCGCGCCAACGAGATCCTGTGCGAAGGGTCGGGCGTCAAGCGTGTTCCGCTGGCCCGCGCGATGCAGGCCGTGCAGCGACACGATTACCTGGGCAACTATGTCGACGACCTGCCCAACGTGGTCGACATCGACGCCATCCGTGAGGCCGGGGTGCGCATCGGCGCCGACCCGCTGGGTGGGGCGAGCGTGGACTATTGGGGCGAGATCGCCCAGCGGCATCGCCTGGATCTGACCGTGGTCAATCCGCTGGTCGATGCCACGTGGCGGTTCATGACGCTCGACCATGACGGCAAGATCCGGATGGATTGCAGCTCGCCGGATGCGATGGCCTCCCTGATCGCCAACCGTGACCGCTACCAGATCGCCACCGGCAACGACGCCGACTCCGACCGCCACGGCATCGTCACCCCCGATGAGGGCCTGCTCAACCCGAACCACTACCTCGCGGTGGCCATCGAATACCTCTATACCCAGCGGCCATCGTGGCCGGGCGGCATCGGCGTCGGCAAGACCGCGGTCAGCTCGTCCATGATCGACCGGGTGGTCGCCGGCATCGGCCGCAAGCTGATCGAGGTGCCCGTCGGATTCAAATGGTTCGTCGACGGCCTCATCGGGGGCACCATCGGCTTCGGCGGCGAGGAGTCGGCCGGCGCGTCGTTCCTGCGGCGCGACGGATCGGTGTGGACCACCGACAAGGACGGCATCATCCTGGCGCTGCTGGCCTCGGAGATTCTCGCGGTCACCGGCCTGAGTCCGTCCCAGCGCTACCACCAGCTGACCGAGGAGTACGGCACGCCGTTCTACGCGCGGGTCGACGCGCCCGCCGACCGCGAGCAAAAGGCCCGCCTGTCGAAGCTCTCCGCCGACCAGGTGACCGCGACGGAATTGGCGGGGGAGCCGATCACCGCGAAGCTGACCGCAGCGCCGGGCAATGGCGCACCACTGGGTGGATTGAAGGTGACGACGGCCAATGCGTGGTTTGCCGCGCGACCGTCGGGAACCGAGGATGTGTACAAGATTTACGCGGAATCCTTCAACGGGCCTGAGCATTTGGCGGAGGTGCAGGAAACCGCGCGCGAGGTGGTCAATAAAGTCATCGGGTGACCTTTTCCCTCCGCCTTGCCCGCCCGGGGGGGCGTGCGTCCCGTTCTAGCCGGCTGCCGCGCGAAGTCTGGATTCTGAGCTGGGCAAACATCATGATCGCCCTGGGCTACGGTGTGATCTCACCGGCGCTTCCGACTTTTGCGCGTTCCTTCGGGGTCAGCATCAAGGCGGTGACTTTCTTGGTCACCGTCTTTTCGTTGAGCCGCTTGTGTTTCGCACCGATCAGTGGCCTGCTCACCGAGCGGTTGGGTGAGCGGCGCATCTACATCGGCGGTTTGCTGATCGTCGCGGCGTCCACCGCCGCGTGTGCTTTTTCCCACGCTTACTGGCAGTTAATGCTTTTCCGTGTCTTCAGCGGCATCGGGTCGACGATGTTTTATGTCTCGGCGCTGGGGCTGATGATCCATATCAGCCCTCCCGACGCACGTGGGCGGATCGCCGGGCTGTTCACCACGTCGTTCATGGTCGGCGCGGTCGCCGGTCCGGCGGTCGGCGGCCTGGCGGCGGGTTGGGGGTTGACCGCCCCGTTCGTCGTTTACGGCGTCGCCATGCTGGGTGTGGCGGTGGTGTTGTTCTACAGCCTGCGGAATTCGGCCCTGGCCGCGCCGCCGCCACCGACACGATCGACGGTGACGCTGCGCGAGGCGCTGCGTGTCCGCGCGTACCGCTCGGCGCTGCTGTCGAATTTCGCGACCGGCTGGTCCGCGTTCGGCCTTCGGGTCGCGCTGGTTCCGCTGTTCATCTCCGATGTCATGGGCCGGGGCATCGGCATCATCGGTGTGGTGCTCGCGGCGTTCGCGGGCGGTAATGCGTTGGCCGTCATCCCCAGTGGCTACCTGTCGGACCGGATGGGCCGGCGCACCTTGTTGATCATCGGCCTCGTGACGTCCGGGGTGGCGACGGTCTGGCTGGGTTTTGTGTCGTCGTTGCCGGTGTTCATGGTTGCGGCGGGCGTGGTCGGAGCGATGGCCGGGATCTACATGTCACCGCTGCAGGCCGCCGTTGCCGACATCCTGGGCAACGAGGCGCGCGCGGGCCTTCCGGTGGCGACGGTGCAGATGATGTCGGATCTGGGTGCCATCGTTGGGTCCATGGCGGTCGGTTGGGCCGCCGAGCAGTTCAGCTATACGTGGGGTTTCGTGATCAGCGGGGTTGTTCTGCTGATCGCCGCAGTCGGCTGGGTAATGGCGCCGGAAACCCGGGCCGCGGTGGATCTCGAGGCAGATCTCATGGCGTCCGAGGCGGACGTGGAGCCGGTCTGAGCAGCAACTTTGAAGGAGGGTTACCGGTGGTGTAGCTTCGATGGGCACGACTTCTTGGGGCTATGGCGCAGCTGGTAGCGCACCACACTGGCAGTGTGGGGGTCAGGGGTTCGAGTCCCCTTAGCTCCACCGAGATAACCGGCAAGCCGACTGTCAAGAATTGCGCGCTAAGGTGCGCCCACTGGCGTCGATGCGGTGGCGTGAGCGCAAAGACGGCTGTCTGTTTCGGTCGCTCTGGTGACGTACATCCGACCACGCTCGCCACTGCAATCGGTGCGCATGACGCGCTGATCGGTCGACCAGATAATCGCGACGGCGCTACCTTCGCATCGTCGGCGCTGGCAATGTCAGCGACGGCGGCGGATCCAGATGACGATGCCGACGACAGCTGCCATGAAAGCCACGGCCACCGGCACGAAAGCGTGTGATAGCACCGCATCTGCCGTCCGGGTGGCGGAGTGCTTGGGCCGCGTTGAGTTCGGGACGTCGTGGGTCGAGGGCTCGTTCGCTTCGTGTGGTTTGGTGGGCCCGCGCTGGCGCGGCTGTTCAACTACCTCTGGAGGTGGGGGTGGGCGCCCCTGAGCGCCCGACTCCTGAGCGGGCGCCGCCGCTGCTGCGGACGGTGGTCCCGGTTTCGTCGCGGCAGCCGCGCTCATGGATCCAGCCGCCGGCTCGGTGATCGCTTCGAAGGCCGAACGCTGCCGTCGATTGCGGCCGCGCCCCCGCCGTGGCCCCCAGGCCTCGTCTCCCAATTCGTCGGGAATCAGCCACATCAGCAGCGCGAGGTTGACTACCCCGAGCACACCGTGCAGCACGATGTCAGCAGCATGAAAACCCAACGGCGTCGGTTTTGCGCGTGCCGTGGCGACACTGCTGAAAAACAACAACATGAAGTAGGCGATCGCACTCAGCGCCGTGACGGTTATTGCCGCGCGGCGATTGCCGATAGCAGCAATAGCCGCCACGCCAAACGCCAGCAGGATCGCGCTCTGCGCCGGAGTCGTCGACAGGCCGAGAACCGGGGCGCCGGTGGGCCCCGCATGCGGGTGCAGGGCGGCCGAGATCAACCCGGCAATGCCGAACGTGCTCACGAGCACGCCCTCGGCCAGCAGCAACCAACGCCCGCTATGGAAACGCCCGGGATCCATGGGGATTCTGCGCAACCCCGAGGTCAAGCCGGGAACATGGCCCGCCGTAACAGGCATCCGCACCCTCCCGCCTGAGTAGCAGGTTCTCTGGCAGGGCTACCCGCTTCCGGCCGGACTACTCCAGCCGTTCTCGCGCCGCCCCGACGGCTATCTCGGCAGGCCGGCGCGTCGGCGAGTTCGGGGAAGAGGCCTGAGACGACCGTCGGCGCCCGAACTCTCAGAATCCTGATACCGCTGGTACGCATAAGCGGCCATTCGGGTGGGTACGCCGCTGGGTGAACGGTCGTTCGCAGCCGAACCGGCGCCCGCCGTGCGGCTCGGTCGGATCGACTCGTTTCTTCAAAGGAGAAAGAAACGACCGACTAAGCACGTCGGTCGGCGGGAGGAGCATCTGATGCCCGAGGTCCAACTTCACCACGATGGACATCCGCGCCACCGCCGGATGGTCCGGTTCGACTGGTCCGAGACGCCGCTGCACTGGGTGCCCGACGACCCTTTCGCAACGCACATGATGAACGTCTTGCATCTACTGCTGCCCGAAGGAGAGCGACACTTCATCAAGGCTGTCCTCGAGGCGTCATCGCTGGTCGATGATCCGGAGCTGGAGGCGGCGATCAAACCGTTCATCCAGCAGGAGTCCTGGCATGCCTGGGCGCACCAGGTGGTGCTGGATCATTTGGCCGAACAGGGCATCGACACCAAGCCGTACACCTCGCGACTCCGAAAAACGTTGTCTGCGACGCTGGGCGATCCGCCCAAGTTTTTCCCGCCGGCGCTGCAGCGATGGTGGTTGTACCGGCGACTGGCCGACGTGGCAGCCCTGGAGCACTTCACCGCGATGTTGGGGCAATGGGTGCTGCAGAACCGAGGTCTGGACTACGCGGGCACCGACCCGATGATGCTGGATCTGTTGCGCTGGCATGGCGCCGAGGAGGTCGAACACCGTTCGCTGGTGTTCGACGTCTACCAGCACGTGTGCGGCAACTATTTCATCAGAGCCTTCTCGATGTTGATGACCACCCCGCTGTTTTTCGGGTGGTGGATTGCCGGAGCGAAATATCTGATGGCCCACGACCCGACCATTGACCAGAAGTGGAGCTGGCGAGAGTGGCGTCGTGCGGCCCGGGAGTACAAGTTGCCCGGTCCCTGGCAGCTCATCGTGACCCAACCCCTCAGGTATATGCGGCGCAATCATCATCCGGGTCCGGAAGCGGTCACGACGATGGCGGTCGAGTACATCAAAAACTCGCCGGCAGCGAACGCCGCGCGCGAACGGGCTCAACTACAAGGGAAGGCCGCGGTTCGATGAAGGTTTCGGTGGACCTCGATACCTGCGACGGCAACGGTGTGTGTATGAGCCTGTGCCACGAGGTTTTCGACGTACGAGAAGACGGCTTGCACCTGCTCCAAGAGCAACCGCCGCGAGAGTTACGCGGGCCGCTGAAGGCCGCCGAAGTGTCCTGCCCCACCCGGGCGATCGTGGTGGAGGAGTGACGCGATGCCCGCGAATCGTCAGCTAGAGCAGGTCGTCGTCGTGGGTGCCGGCGTGGCGGGGATCCGGGCGGCGGAGACCCTGCGACAAGAGGGATACGACGGTGGCCTCACCATCGTCGGTGCGGAGCGGCACGCCCCGTATCACCGGCCGCCGTTGTCGAAGAAGCTGCTGAGCGGTCAGGTGCACCGGGCGGGCATCGACATGGCGCCGCAGTTCGACATGGATGCGCGGGTGCTCCGAGGGGCATCTGCGGTCGGATTGGACTTGTCCGCACGCACCGTCCAAGTCCACGACGACGGCCAGAACCTGTCGGTGAATTTCGACGGGGTTGTGATAGCCAGTGGCGCGCAGCCACGCGAATGGCCGGGCGGCCGGGCCCCCGAGGGGGTGCTTCTGCTGCGGACGGTCGAGGACTGCTTGGCGATTCGAGAACGGCTCGGCTCGCGTCCTCGGGTCGTCGTGGTCGGGGCCGGGTTCATCGGCGCTGAGGTGGCCGCAACCTGCCGCATGCTGGGGCTGGAGGTGGTGCTCATTGAGAAGGCCTCCGGACCGCTCGTTCAAGCGTTGGGTGCTGAGCTGGCGCCGTGCTGGGCGAAGTTGCATCGCGAGCATGGCGTGGACCTGCGCGTCGGCGTGGGTGTCGACGGGTTCGTCGGCAACGGGCGGGTGGAAGCGGTTCGACTCACGGACGGTTCGCAGGTTCCGGCCGATGTCGTGATCGTCGGTCTGGGGGTTACACCCGCCACCGCCTGGTTAGAGGACTCGGGCCTGCGTTTGGACGATGGGGTGGTCTGTGATGCCACTGGTGTCGCCGAGGGCGGTGATGGCATTGTCGTCGCGGCCGGCGATGTGGCGCGTTGGTGGCATCCGCTGTATGAGCGGCACCTGCGTACCGAGCATTGGGACGACGCCGGACGGCAGGGCGCGGCCGCGGCGCGCACACTGCTGGCCGGGCCCCAGCACGCCGAGGCCTACGACGACGTGCCGTATTTCTGGTCCGATCAGTATGACGTCAAGGTCCAAATGCTCGGTATCCCAACCGATTACGACGCCGTCAAAGTAGTCGAAGGCAGTCCGGACGCCTGGGAGTTCGTCAGTGCTTACGGGCGGGGCGGTCGCACCATCGCGGTGCTCGGGACGATCCCCGGCCGGGTATATGCCTATCGGGAGGCCATCGAGAAACGCGCCGAATTTCCGCCGAGCCGACCGGATTAGCGAAACTGGACATCCGCTACCCCCCGCAGGCCGGCATAGTGCCGCTCGGGCCGCGCTCGCCTAGCAGCCGCCCAGCCCAGCGACTCCCGGGTCGCAAGAAGAGCGGACGGTTTCTTTGTCCACGAATGGGCCTGGACGACTCGAGACACGCTTTTTTGGGTACAGCATCCACCAACCATCTGGAGCGCACTGATCGGGCCACATAACCGCATAGGCGACGACGGCACCATGCGCGCCGCCGAGGGACGGAGTTATAACAATGCATCGCCCCGACACGATCATCGAAATTCATCGCGAACGCGTGCAGGATCAGACGGTCGAGATGTTCAGCGCCGAGAAGTACACGCAGTCAGTCGACGGCACCGGCTACTCCGCGACGGCCACCCTTGACCTCACGCTGGATCGCGTCTGGTTCATCCTCGACTCTCATCAGCGGCTCTGGCAGGAGGAAGCTGACGGTGAACCTCGCGATCCCATGCGGCACTTCGCGATAGACCTGGTGATTTTCGATTCAAAGATCGTTATCGATTCGATCACCTGCATCCCGCTCGTATCGCTGCCCCCGGCGACAATCACCATCCCGGACGGTCCGCGTGCCGGAGAGTCGCGCGAGATCCCGTACAACGAGATTCCGCTGTTCGGGCGGTTGACGATTCACGATCAGCTCGAGCCGCACCAGATAGAGCCGGGCAAGCAGACGATCGCACTGAACTTCACATCCCAAGAATCTCCTGTGCTGGTGGCCACCCCGTTGCCGGACCAGTACGCCGGGCGGTTGTTCGGTCCGCACGTCGAGCGGCGTGAGGGCGGGGTCACCGTCTTCGCCGGACAGGATCCGCGGATCAGCTGGGAGCTCGACTACGCCGAGGCGTACTGGGTAACCCACAGCATCGCCGGGGAGCTGATGGTGAACCTGGAGAAACTGCAGCACCCCAGCCTCTCCGACGATGAAGCCAGAACCAGGGTGCT
>NZ_LZTA01000043.1 GCF_001665875.1 Mycobacterium sp. 852002-40037_SCH5390672 | reverse complement strand
GGTGAGCAGACGCGCGCCCGGATCATCACCGCGGCGATGCGCTGTGTAGCCGAGGCGGGCTACGCCCGGGCGACGATCCGAGAGATCGCCCGCACCGCCGACGTGACCAGTGCGAGCCTGTACAACTACTTCCCGAACAAGTCCGAACTGATGAAGGCCGCGGTGGCGGCGCGAACCGACGTCGCGGTTCCCCGACTGCGGCGGGCGGCCGCCCGCCCGGGCACCGCGGTCACGCGAATAGAAGCGGTCCTCGACGAATCGGGCCGGTTGATGCGCGAGTACCCCGACCTCGCGGCGTTCGAGTGGGTGATCCGGGCGGAGAATGCGATCGCCGTCGATGACACGGCGACGGGCAACTCGGGGTTCCAGGTATTCCGCGAAATCATCGACGGCATCGTCCGGGACGCTGTCCGCGAGGGCGGGCTCGCCCGCCGTGCCGATCGGCACGGCGCCGTCGAGGCGATCTATGCGCTGGCGCGCGGTCTGACGGAACGGGCGGCAAGTCTGGGTCCGGACGAGTACGCCGCAACGCTCGATTCGGCC
>NZ_LZTA01000042.1 GCF_001665875.1 Mycobacterium sp. 852002-40037_SCH5390672 | reverse complement strand
TACGTCGTGAATGTCATCGGAATCACGTTGAGCCGCAATCAGTTTGAGTACAGCAAGAACAAGCTGGCCGGATTGTCGACCAACCGCAACATCGAGGTGCGTCTGCAGGGTTGGGAAGAGTTCGAGGACAAGGTCGATCGGATTGTGACGATCGGCGCCTTCGAAGCCTTCAAGATGGAGCGCTATCCCGCATTTTTCGATCGCGCCTACGACATCCTTCCCGACGATGGCCGGATGCTTTTGCATACGATCTTGACCTATCAATGGCAAGAAATGCCGGCGCGTGGCATCACCTTGACGATGAGCGATATCCGATTCGCGCGGTTTATCGGCCAGGAGATTTTCCCGGGTGGGCAGCTGCCGGCGCAGGAAGACATTTTCAAGTTCGGCGAGGCTGCCGGCTTCTCGGTCGAGCGGGTGCAGTTGCTGCAGAAGCATTACGAGCGGACCCTCAACATTTGGGCGGCAAATCTGGAAGCCAACAAGGAAAAGGCGATCGCCATCCAGTCCCAAGAGGTCTACGA
>NZ_LZTA01000041.1 GCF_001665875.1 Mycobacterium sp. 852002-40037_SCH5390672 | reverse complement strand
CTAGAACGCTGAAATATCAGCAGATAGGGGAATTCTCGGGATGGTCGTTCACCTCGAGGTGGACCGGTTGCTGATCGACGGCCGCGCCGTCGCCGGCGACGGAGTGGCGTTGCCGGTCGAGGACCCGGCGACCCAGGAGATTCTCACCACCGTGGCGACCGCGTCAGCGGACCAGGTGGAAACGGCCATCGCCGCCGCACGCAGGTCCTTCGACTGTGGTGTGTGGGCGGACAGGTCGGTGTCCGAGCGCCTGGAGACGCTCGGACGGATGGCGCAATGGCTCGAGGAGCGCCGCGAGGAGCTGGTTGAAACGGCCGTCCACGAGGTCGGCGCCCCGCTGGGAATCGCCCGCATCGCCCAGGTGGGCATGGCTTTGGACCAGGCTCGACAACTCCCCGAACTTTTCAGTGGTCTGCCGCAGTGGGAGCACAACGAGATGCCGCTGGGCGATTTGGTGACCGCCAAAGACGTTCTGCTCAGCATCCGTCGCTATGAGCCTGTCGGCGTGGTCACCGCCATCACCCCGTACAACTTCCCACTGCAGACCAATATCTGGAAGGTTTTCTCGGCGCTGGCAACCGGCTGCTCGGTGATCCTGCGTCCGAGTCCGCTCACCCCGTTGACTGCGCTGGCCCTCGGTGAGGCTGCGCTTGCCGCTGATCTGCCGCCCGGCGTCCTCAACGTCGTGGTCGAGCAGGGCACCTCGGGAGCACTGCAGCTCACCAGCGATCCGCGCGTCGATTGTGTCTCGTTCACTGGGTCCACGGTCGTCGGGCGCCAGATCGGCGCACAGGCTGCGCCGACCGTGAAACGCATGATCCTGGAACTGGGCGGCAAATCAGTCCAGCTCTACCTGCCCGACGCGCTCGAGCGGGTCGGGACCGGAGTCCTCACCGTGTTCGCGTCGCATTCTGGCCAGGCCTGCACCGCTCAGACCCGAGTCCTGGTACCACAAGACGCCGTGGACGCCGCGCTGGAGAAGATCACCTCAGTTCTTCCATTCCTGCCCGTCGGTGACCCCAGTGACGAAAAGACAATGATCGGTCCGGTCATCTCGGCTGGGCAGCGAGAGCGGATCGAGGACCTCATTGCCGCCGGCATCAAGGCCGGTGCGCAAGTAGTTGCGGGAGGAAGGCGGCCCGCGGGCCTGGAACGGGGGTACTTCATCGAGCCGACCGTGCTGCGCATCGAGGACAACTCCAATCCGGTTGCGCAGCAAGAAGTGTTCGGACCCGTGGTCACGATTCAGGGATACCGCGACCTTGACGAGGCGGTGGCCATCGCCAACGACTCGGAGTACGGACTGGGCGGGGGCGTCTATACCGCCGACCTGCCGGCCGGAGTGGCTGTCGCACAACGGATCCGGTCGGGCACCGTGCATGTCAACCGTGGGGCCCCTACGGCGTACACGCCGACCGGCGGCTATAAGCAAAGCGGGATCGGTCGGGAACGCGGTGTGGCTGGCCTGCGCGAGTACCAGGAGGTCAAACACCTGGTCGTTGGGCCTTGACCACTTCAAATTCACTTGTTGCTGAAGGGAATACAGTAATGTCGACCCCCAATCTCGACCTCTCGCTGTTCGGTGCCGACCACGTGCGCCGCTACCGCGAGACCGGCGGTGAGGTCGGTTACCTGTGGAACGGTGTGCCGACTCTCATCCTGACCACCATTGGCCGCCACAGCGGCCAGCAGCGGGACACGGCGCTGATCTGCGCTGCCGACGGCGATGACGGCAACAAATACGTCGTGATCGCATCGCAGGGCGGAGCCCCCGCGCATCCGCAGTGGTACCTGAACCTGGTGGCTAACCCACGAGTCCACGTACAGGTCAAGGGCGATCGCTTCGAGGCTACTGCGCGCACCGCCGAGGGGCCGGAACGCGAGCGGCTGTGGCAGTTGATGGCCGAGGCGTGGCCCAGCTACGACATCTACCAGACCCGCACCGACCGGGTGATCCCCGTCGTGGTGCTGGAGAGGGCCTGAAAGATGCTGTCCAACGAGATAATTGCGCTCGATCCGAAGCGGCTTAAGGAGCTGTTCGATCTGCGCAGTGAGGTCTACGAGATGCGCGGCGGGTCGTTTGAAGACGATCCCTACCCCGCCTTCAACGAGTTGCGGGAGAGCGGGCCGGTACACGCGGGCACCCCGGGCGAGCTCGTCGGCTATGACGGACCCGCGTTCTTTTCCGGTCTGCCGTTCGACGAGCGTCCGCACTTCACGGCGTTCGACTACGCCACGTGCAGTGAGATGCTGCAGGATCCGGAAACCTTCGCCGCGTCCCAGCATGAACCGGGATCGGCAGAGTACGAGAGTCAGGCGCTGTTGCTGTTCATGGACGGCCAGCGCCATCGCCGGTTGCGGTCATTGGTACGAAACGCGTTCACGCCCAAGCGGGCCGGTTGGTGGGTGGACAACTGGATCGACGACATCGTCGAAGCGCTGTTCAACCTTATTGCGCGCAAGGGCAAGTCGGACCTCAACGTCGAGTTCTTCGCACCGATTCCACTGCTGACCATCTGTAGCAGCTTCGGCGTCAGTGTGGAGGAGGCGCTGCAGGTGCGCGCCGCGATCGTCTCCGACGCCGCCGGGATTACGGCGATCGCCGAGATCGTCAAACCGATCGTCGAGGCCCGTCGGCTTGACCCGCGCGACGACCTGATCAGCATGCTGGTCAGTGAGGAATTCCAAGACGAGGACGGCAGCAGGCACCATCTCTCAGACGCGGAAGTCCAGATGTTCTCGCTGCTGCTGTTGGCGGCCGGCTCTGGCACGACTTGGAAGCAACTGGGCATCACGATGCTGACGCTGCTGCAGCGCCCCGAGTGGCTTTCACGCGTGGTGGCGGACCCGGGACTGGTCCATCCGTTTGTCGAGGAGACATTGCGGTGGATGCCGACCGATCCGGCGTTCGGGCGGTTCGCGCGTTGCGACACCACGCTGGGGGGAGTGCGTATTCCGAAGGGTGCGGTTGTGCATGCGTGCTTCGCCGCGGCCAATCGGGACCCGCTGCGCTGGGACCGCCCCGACGAGTTTCTCCCGGACCGGCCGATTCAGCCGAATCTCGGGTTCGGCCGGGGAACCCACGTTTGTCTGGGTCAACATGTCGCACGCGCTGAAATCTCTGCTGCGATAACGGCATTGACTCAACGGCTGCCCGGGCTGCGGTTGGACCCCGACGCCGAGACCCCGCGCATCATCGGCATGTACGAACGGGGGGTCACCAGCGTGCCGGTGGTCTGGGATCTACCGGGCGTTCCTCAATGACAACCAACCACAAAGAAAAGAAGAGGGCCATCACGTGACCACTGAGAGCACCGTTCAAGAATCGTCCCGCTATGAGACAGGTGCGGGGATCCTCGACAACATTTTCGGTCCCTCGTGGCGGGACAAGACCAGGGAGACCGGCTTTAAGGCCGTCGACGATTTCCAGCGCATCACCGTCGAACATTGCTATGCCGATGCCTGGGCGCGTGACACCCTGGATTTCAAGACGCGCAGCGTGATCTGCCTGTCGTCGCTGGCCACGATGGGTGCCCCAGAGGAATTGAAGTTGCACGTCGAGGCCGCCTTGGCCAATGGGCATTCCCATGAGGACATTTTTGAGATCCTCCTGCATCTGATTCCCTACATCGGCGTTCCCAAAGCTGTGCAAGCGCTGCGCGTCGCAGGGGAGGCCATCCAGGAACTGTTCACCAAGGCTGCAGCCGAGAACAGCTGAACTCCAAAACCATCAACAGTCAACAAGATCGGAAAGAGAGAAGCGTCATGACTGACACTTTGGAAGATGCCAGGAAAGAATACGTCGAGGCTAAGGCCAATAAGGATCCACAGAAGCGCCGGGCGCAGAACGTCGCTGAATGGGTCGAGCGGGTCGACTACAAGGATTTCGATCCGCAGACCGTCGAGTTCACCAAGGCGCTGCTGCTCAAGAATATTGCGGGCATGCTGGCCGGGTGCCGCGAACCCGCGGCCCGGATCCTGACCACCTACTATGCCGAACAGGGTGGTGCTCCCGACGCGGGTGTGGTGGGCGCCGGCTACCGCACGACGGTGGAGAACGCCGCGTTCGCCAATGCCACGTTCGCGCACTCCTCGGAACTCGAGGACAACGAGATGCCCAACTTCACCAGTGCCTACTGGGTGCTGCCGGGCCTGTTCCCGCTGGCGCAGAAGCAAACCTCGAGCGGTAAGGACCTGATCACCGCGGCGATCTCCGCGTGGGAAGTGGCCTCGCGGTACAACTCTGCCGGTCCCGGTCAGGCGCTGATGTCGGTGCACATCTGCCCCCCGACCTGGTTCGGTCCGCTCGGGGTTGCGGCGGGGGCGGCTAAACTGCTCAAACTCGACGCCCGGCGCACCGAGCACGCCATCACCATGGCGGGTTCCTGGGCGTGTGGCCTGGGGCAGGCCGGCTGCGACACCCACTTCATCGAATCCGGTCACACCGCCAAGATGGGCGTGCAGTCGGCGCTGCTGGCGCGGCTCGGCGCCACCGGGGAGCTCGGTGTGCTGGAAGGGAAGTCCGGCCTGTATGCACCGTTGATCGCCAATAACCAGATTGATCTGTCGATCATCGATGCCGATCTCGGCATCGCGCCGTACCGCATCAATCGGGCCTGCATCAAGAAGTACTCGGCCTGTACCTACGCGCATACCTCGATCGACGCGCTGGGGCTGCTCATGTCTGAGCACAACCTGAGCTACGAGGACATCGAGTCGGTCAAGACCCGCCAGGGCGTGATCGGAAACCTGGCCGTCGGCATCACGCCGGACCCGGTCGACCTGCAGGGGTCGCGATTCAGCGTGCACTATCTGCTGGCCGAGGTGATGCTTAAGGGCGGGATCAGCGAGCAGACCTTCGAAGACCTTTCCTCACTTCAGGATCCGCGCTACCGCGAGGCGATGGGCAAGATCGTCGCTACCGGAGATCACGAAGACTTCGGTGTGCACGACCCGGGTGCGGAGGTGTTTGTTACCACTACCTCTGGCCAGACCTACTCCAAGCGTCTTGACGGCTGGCTGGGTTCCCCGGAAGCTCCGCTGAGTACCGAGGAGATCCGCAAGGTCAGCAGGCCATACCTGGAGTGGATGCTGGACACCGCCACCGCCGACCGGGTGGAGGACCTCGTGCTCAACCTCGACCAGCAGCGCGACATCCTGGAATTGATGGACATTCTCACCTTCCACCGAGTGGGAAGCCGGCACTGAGACGATGCGACTCAACGACAAAGTCGCCATCATCACTGGGGCGGGTTCCGGCGTCGGGCGTGCCACGGCTCTTCGCTTCCTGGCAGAGGGAGCGAAGGTCGTGTGCGCCGACGTGCGTAAAGACTGGGTCGACCAGACCCTCGAACTCGCTGGTGCCCCTGAGAGTTCGGTGATCGGGGTTCCCTGCGACGTGTCCGTCGAAGGTGATCTCGAGGCGGTGGTGGCCGCGACGGTGAGCCACTTCGGCCGACTGGACATCATGCACAACAATGCCGGGATCACTGGGCTGAAGCCCGGTTGCACGGCCGAGGACTTCACCGACGCGGAGTGGCAGAAATTGCTCCAGATCAACGTCAGCGGTGTCTTCTACGGCAGCAAGTACGCGATCCGCCAGTTCAAGAAGCAGGGCACCGGTGGGGTGATCCTGAACACCGGCTCGGTCGCGGGCATGGTCGGCTTCGGGAGCGTCCTCTACGGCGCGACCAAGGGGGCTGTCAACCAGTTGACGAAGGGTCTTGCCATTGAGTTTGCCGCGCAAAACATTCGGGTGAACGCGATCTGCCCGGCCGGCATGCCGCTGACAAATTTTTCGGCGACCGACGACAAGAAGTTCGAACCCGCCGATCAGAACGTGGTGGACTACGTCGCCCAGCTTCATCCCCTTGGTCAGGTCATCACGGCAGAGGACTGCGCTGACGCGGCGGTGTTCCTCAGCTCCGACGAGGCGAAGAACATCACCGGGGTGCTGCTGCCCATCGACGGCGGCTACGTCGCCAAGTAGTCCGCCTGTAGGCGGGCCAAACTGGCTGTCAGCGAAGGAAGTCGAATAGTGCCGGTATCAGCAGCCCAGTGGCCGGCAGACCCGACGGTTCCGATGGTATCCCGGTGATGGTGGTCGTGGGATCTCAACCATCGGGTGGCGGTGTTCGGAGTAACCAGCTAGTGATTGCGCTTGGAAACGAGGCACTTTCAGCATTGGAACCGTTGTCTGGCGCAAGCATTCGGCATGTCGAACCGATTGCTGAGTAGGCGGCCACCATGCAGACCCACCGACGCAGCGTTCTGTTCGTACGGCTTGCAGCGGCGGGGTTGACCAGCTATGGACCGGCCCACGGGATCTTTTGTGACCCCACACGGTGAGCCGGGCACTTTAGCGACGGGCGAGAACATGCGCACGGCCGAGACGTGGCAGGAGCTCATGCTCGATCCCCGCCCGGAATAACCACGTGGGCCCGATCATCGCCGCGGGGCGCACGGCGGCCACTCGTCAGAAAGGAACGACCTTGAGTAAGCGACAAACCGGAGACGTCGATTGATCCCTCGCGAGTTGACGATGCGGCCGCGAGGGGGTGAAGCCGATGTTGTCGACAGGGTGAGTGAAATCCGGCGGGCCGAGCTCGACTTCAACGTCACCGCCGCGGTCGGAGGGGGCGAGCAGCTCAAGCAACGGGCCTGGCTCTTCATACCGAAGCAGGCAGTCCCGCCTCGCGCCATCCTCGTCTGTTTGGCCGGGGCTGGCTACGACAAGCACTACTGGCATCTGCAGGTGCACGGTTACCGTGGCTACAGCTTCGCCGAGCACTTCGCGGCCTGCGGGTACGTGGTGGTGGCCGTCGACCACCTTGGGGTGGGCGACAGTACGGACCCCGTTGCTGCGGGACAAGTGACCGCTGCGATGCTGGCCCGAGGCGACGCCGAAGTGGTCAACCAGGTACGGGCGCGTGCGGCTAGTAAGACACTGCATTCGAGCCTGCCCGCGATGTCGGTTCCCGTTGTGGGAGTCGGCCATTCGCTTGGCGCCGGGCTGGCCCTCGCCGCGCATGCGGGCGACGGTTCGGTTCGGCCTTTCGATGCGTTGGTGCTGCTGGGCTATGCCGCCCGCAGCTACGTCAATGCGCCGGGTGGGATCGAACAACACGTGGCGACCGCAGATTCGGGAATGGGCCTACAAGCCGCGATGCGACAAAACGAGATGCTGATACGGACGATGACCGGTGCGGCTCACGATGCGTTATCGTGCACGATCCCGCGCGGTCCCCTTCGCGACATGCTTTACGCCGCTGATGTTCCAGAGCCGGTGATCGCCGCCGACGAAGCGCACGCCACGCGGATACCGGTCCGCGTGGTCGCCGAGATAATGACGGCGGGCATCGTCGAAGCCTGTGCCGCTGGCATCGACGTGCCCGTGTTCCTCGGGTTCGGCGGAGTGCGTGACATGGCCAGCGATCCGCGCGCGGAAGCGTTGAACTACCCGTCGGCCACTGACATCACCACCTTCGTCGCTCAGGGTGCCGCCCACGCGCACAACCTGGCATCCACGCGCACTCGTCTCTGGGACCGCATTGCGGCGTGGCTGCCAGCGGTGTTACTCGGTGGATCCGCGGATGCCAATCACTAGTGCGCAGTGGCTTTTTCCGATCCACCGCCGCGTTCACCGCATCGGTTATCGGCCCGCGAGTGTCTGTAGCGACCGCACGAAATCACCGCCGAGGAGGCGTAGCGAGATGGTTGTAGAATTGACAGCCGGTTGTGAACAGCCGGTCACATCTGTTGACGGCACCGCCCTACATGTCGGTATTTTCGGGCTGCGCGGATCAATCGGCGGCCGGGGCAGGCCGGGTTCGATGCCTGTGCAGGCAGGCGGGCGCATCGGCGAGTGGACTGCGGGAGCATTCGCGGCGGTGTCTGCGGCGGCCGCGGTTCGCCATGCCGGCTGCACAGGTACCGGCGCCACGATCGACCTCTCCATCTACGAGGCGATGGTCATCGCGGTGGGCTCGTTGGGGGCGGCGTCGGCCAGCGTGCTCGGCGACGATCAGGACCTTGGCAACAGAAGCTTCGAACTGCTGTCCATCGTGGCGACCGCCGATGGGTTGGTGGGGTTCTGCACTATCACGGCGCAGCAGTTCCAGGACTTCCTGGTGCTCATCGAGCGCGCCGACCTGCTCGACGACGACTTGGCGTCGATGGCCGGACGGATCAGGCGCTGCGACGAATTCCTCGCGATGGTCAACGACTGGGCCGCTGACAAGACCACCACCGACATCGTGGAACGGGCCGCGGCCTTCCGGATTCCGGTAGCCCCCATCGCCAGCCCGCAGACCATAACGACGATCGACCATTTCGTCGTTCGCGGTGTCTTCCTCGAATCACGAACCGGAGCCGTCGGACCGCGAGTCCCCTACCGCAGCTCGGCTATCCAAGTCCGGCCTCTTGCCCTCGCGCCGGATCTGGGTGCCGACAACGGCGAGGTGTCGTGGTCGGCACGCACGGACCCACGGGCGGCCAGCGAGCACCCGACGGGCGCACTTCCGTTGACCGGTCTTCGGGTCAGCGACCTCACCGCCTTCTGGGCCGGGCCGATGGCGACCCAGCTGCCGGCCGCCTTGGGAGCAAAGATCATCAAGATCGAAGGCGTGCGCCGCCCTGACGGCATGCGATTCGCCGGCGGCCGTTCGCCCAGCTGGGATCAGTCGTGGGAGTGGGGACCGGTTTTCCAGTGCAGCAACACCAACAAGCGCGGCGTCAGTCTCGAGCTGAGCACACCGCAGGGCCGCCAGACGGCACTCGAGCTGATTGCGCACAGCGATCTGGTCATCGAGAACTTCTCGCCGAGGGTGATGGCCAACTTCGACCTCGAATGGGACACCGTGCACGCCGCCAATCCCCAAGTCACTATGGTGCGGATGCCGGCGTTCGGACTGGACGGTCCCGGGCGTGACCGCGTCGGATTCGCCCAGACCATGGAACAGGCCAGCGGCATGGCCTGGATGACCGGAACTGCGGACGCAGCTCCGCTGATCCCCCGGGGAGTCTGCGACCCCCTCGCAGGCCTGCACGCGCCGTTTGCGGCGATCGCCGGACTACAGATCCGGGATCGCACCGGTATCGGCGTGCACATCGAGTCAACGATGATCGAGGCGGCCCTCAACGCCGCCGCTGAGGCGGTCCTGGAACACTCGCTGAACGGAGTCACATTGCGCCGCAACGGAAACCGCGGTCCCCACGCGAGCCCACAGGGTGTGTTTCGGTACGCAGGCGACGACGCCTGGGTGGCGGTGGCGGTACTCGAGGACGACACATGGCCCGCCCTTGCCGAGGTGATCGGGCGCCCAGACCTGGGCGTCGACTTAAGCTTTCGACGCGAACCTGGCCGCCGCGAGCGCGCGGATGAGATCGACAAACTGATCGCAGAGTGGACGACGCACCGCAGCCCAGCCGAGGTGGTGGCCTGCCTGCGCGCACGCGGGCTCGGCGCCGCCCCGGTGGTGTCTGCCGCCGACTTGCTCGACGATGAACAGCTCGAGGCCCGGGGCTTCTGGGAAGTCGTCGACCATCCCGTCGTTGGCCGCTTCAAGACCATCGGCTTGCCATTCGCCTTCGCGGGGCGTCCCCGCAGATGGATCACCACGCCGGCGCCGCTCTACGGGCAGCACACCGCCGAAGTACTGACCGAGGTACTGATGAAGACGGCCGACGACCTGTCCGCCCTGGAGGGGGTCGGCGCGATCAGCGGCCGCCCAGCGGGCCTGTGACCGACCGGATCCGTCGCCCGCGGCCCTCCACCGCCCCGGACAGGCCGACGGCGCGGACCCTGCGGATGGAATCCTTCGGCGCCCGTTACGCCCGTCTACTGGCTACCGCGCAGCGGCACGGTGTCGATCCTGCGGGTCTTGTCCTGCCCGCCGAGGCAATGATCGTCAGCGCCGACGGCGTCGGCGTTCACTACCTCGAATGGCCAGGCGCCGGTGCCGATCCTGCGGTGATCTTCCTGCACGGCGGCGGTCTGCATGCCCACACGTTCGACGTCGTCGGCAACCTGCTGCGTCACCATGCCCGCTGCATTGCGCTCGACCTGCGTGGTCACGGCGAAAGCCAGTGGTCGCCCGGCCGCTACGGCGCAGAGCACACAGCCGACGATATCTCGACAACCGCGGAGCTCTTGGGTCTGAAAAGAGTTGTCGTGGTGGGGCATTCGATGGGCGGCATGGGCGCGATGGCCTGGGCTGCTCGAGGCGCCCCCGAACTCGCCGGTCTCATCGTCATCGACCTCGGAGCCGACCTCGACAAATCCGCAACCGACTCGGTCCGGGGCTTCATCACATCGCAGCCATCCTTCGCCAACCTAGAGGAGGTCGACGATTTCGTTGCCGGTGACGGGCCGGGTGGCGACAGCGTGGCGAGCAACCTGCGCTGGCGCGACGACGGACGACTGGCCTTCAAATACGATGACTCGCAGTTCCATTTGGGCAACACCCAGCTACCTGTCGGGGACGAGATGCGGCAGTTGGCGCGCCGCATCCATTGCCCGACCATCGTCCTGCGGGGTGACCGCAGCAGGGTCGTGTCCGACGCCGCAGCCGGCGAGCTCGCCGACCTGATCGACGGTGCGACGTGGAGCCGGGTCACCGATGCCGGTCACACCATTCAGTCAAGCAACCCGCGTGGACTGGCCGAAGCGATCACCGGATTCCTTGCCTCGATACCCACTCAACACAGAAGGTGACCAAAGCGGTCAATGATTGATTCGTCTCCCTCAGCGACACGGGGCAGCGCTACGCCAATTCAAATTCCGACGCGAAGACGGATCCGGCCGGGGCTAGACCATCCCGCGGGGCACCCCCACCGCGCCTAAGCACCTCTGCATCCCCACTGAGTTCTTCACCGCCGGATGGCATCTGGTGCTCACCCCCAACGAGCTGGTGACGTTCCTGGTGCTCTGCCATGTGGCCGACCTCCGGCTCCTGCACGACCGCAGCACCAGCATGTTCCTCGCCGAACAGTTCCGCTACAGCTTGCTCGGGCTCACCGACGAGGCCTATGTCTCCCTCCACGAGTTGGCCGAGTTTGGACTAATCGAAGTGACAGACCCAATGCCCAACCGCAAACGCGGCCGCATCCAACTCGGCGAAACAGACGGCAAACCGCCAGAGCCATACAACATTTCGGTACCAATGTTCAGCGGCCAATTGTCCACCGACGCGTTATTCGACCTCTCAATGTTCGACACGCCGGCCATCGACCGTGTCATCTCGAATCTGGCATTTCAGGCGCCCCGATTGAGGTAGCCCACCAGTTGGACGCTACCTGCGCGCCGAATCCGCCGAGCTGCCGAGCCGGTTGTTCATCGACGCGGCCCCCACCTTCGTGGCGAAGGCGGTCCGCATGCGGATTCGCCCCCAGACCATCGGGCCTATTACGCACGCACGGCCTGTCTACGGTGATGCACCGCGCGATCTCGGCTGCTTTGCGAAGCTAAAGGGACCTCTTTTAGCGCCCTAATTTCCGCACCGGTAGGCCCTCTCGGGGGCCTCACTGTCATCGCAAATCGAGATGCCTCTGGACGGCCTCGACGAGGGCCTCCAGTTCAGCAGCCAATGCATTCCGGGCGTCCGGCATCTGGTCAGACAGTGAGAGGGTAGCTTCGGCGCGGCCTACAGCTCTGGCAAGTTGGAGGTCCGAGCAGATGGATGACGGGCCCAATGGAGCGTCGTCGGAGGGCGCTGTGGGGCCCCTGCCGTTCGGGTTCAGCGCCTCAACATCGGTGCGCAACCTTTGCGTGTTCTGCTCGTAGTGCTTGAGCTTCGCCTGTGCGCGGCGGCGCTCAGAATCTGCCAGATGGCGGCACTGCGGTGAGCAGTAGTCCTGCCGCCGTCCGCGGGACAGCTTGCGTTGGAACTCGGCGCGGCATTGCGGCCGCAGGCAGACCGCGGTGACGGTCTGGACGGGCTGACGCACGCCGCGGTTACGGGCCGAGCTAGCGGACCGTAACGGCACAACGCGGTTATCCATCTCCATCCAAATAAATCGCGAGCAATTGCACCATAAACTAGCATGTCATCCGCTGTAGAGCGTGAATAACAGGCCCTTATTCGCGGCAGACACGCCGGATACAGAGCAAAATAAATCGCGTGCTGCTTTCCAGATGCAAACTAGGGGCAAGCGACTTCTCATCTGAGACTCAGCAGGCGACTCCGCGAGGGTTTGGGGCACGTCCAGGTGGTCTGGGGTGAGCCCAAGCGCGACCTCGCTGTGGTTGCGGCCGAGTGTCGGTACCTAGTGCGGGTGTCGTAGTAGCAACCCGTGAGTGCAATTGGAGAATCAGATGACCACGATGACCGTCAAAGGGGCCTGGAATGGCTGGGACGGAAAGACGTTCGTCGAGATGACCGACGGCTCGAAGTGGAAGCAGGCTGAGTACCACTACGAATACCACTATGCATACCGCCCGGAGGCGACTGTTACCCGTGACGGTCTGATGCTCGTCGACGGCATGAGCCGAGCTGTGCGGGTGCGCCGTGTGTATGGACGCGGCTGAACCCGGCGGCCGTATGGGGGAAGCCGTGGCCAGATGCGGTGGCGAGATAGCGGCGGACTGGAGTGATCAGTGATCGAGCGGGTGCGGATTCTGGGATATCGCAAGTTTCGCGAGTTGAATTTCGAGCCGCACCAGCGTCTCAACATTCTCGTCGGCGACAATGACGCGGGGAAGTCGACCCTCCTCGAAGCAATCACTTTGGCGCTGACTGGGCGGGTCAGTGGGCGTCTCGCCAGCGACGAGGTCAACCCGTTCTGGTTTAACGCCCAGTTGGTGAGGGAGTTCTTCGCCGCCAGAACCAAGGGTGATACACCAGCGCCACCAGTGATCGAGATCGAAGTATTTCTCCGCGACCACGACGAATTTCAGCGAAACCTGTTCGGCGCCAATAATTCAGAGCAGCCGACAAGGGCTTGCGCGGGTATCCGTCTCAGAGTTGAGCCCGATCCCGATTACGGTGACGAGATCGAGGCCTACCTATCTCAGATTGAGTCCGACGATGCTGGGCCCTCGGCGCTGCCTGTGGAGTACTACCGCGTGGACTGGCGCACGTTTTCCAACAAGACGTTGACGGCACGCCCGAAAGAGCTGACTACTGCCGTCATCGATTCCCGCACTATTCGGTCGAACAGTGGGATGGACGTCCACCTCAAACAGATTCTCAACGATCACCTCGACGCCTCCGAGAAGGCGAAGGTGTCCCTGGCCGTGCGCGCCACGCGCGACACCCTGGCGTCGCCACATCTGGAGGTGGTGAACGAAAAGATGGCAGAGCTGCCAGGGCCACTGGACGACAAAGCGCTAGAGCTTGCCATGGATCAAACCGGTCGTGGCGCTTGGGATTCCAGCGTAATCCCGCATGTCGCCGAAGTCCCCTTCCTGCTGTCTGGGCAAGGTCAGCAGGCCGCGATCAAGATTGCGCTAGCCATGGGGCGGACGACATCCGCGGCACGGGTGGTGATGATTGAAGAGCCGGAAAACCACCTGTCCCATACCAATTTGGGAAAGCTGCTAGCGCGCATCGCGGATCTTGCTGGCAACGATCAGCAGCTGTTCGTCACTACACACAGCTCATACGTACTCAACCGCATCGGTGTTGACGGCCTGCAACTGGTCGGAGAAAACGGCATCACGGTCTTGGGCGCACTCCCTGAGGGCACCGTTGCCTACTTCAAGAAGCTGCCCGGATACGACACACTGCGTATGGCTTTGGCGGGGCGTCTGATCCTCGTGGAGGGCCCGTCCGACGAGATTGTCGTCGAACGGTTCTATATGGATACGCACCACGGGCGGCGGCCCATTGATGACGGTATCGACGTGATCAGCATGCGTGCACTGTCGTTGAAGCACTGCCTGCGCCTGGTCCAGGCGCTCGGGAGTCGATGCGCGGTTCTGCGTGACAACGACGGCAAAGATCCAACCGAACTGCTCGAGGACCTGGCCGAGTACCTCAACGATGACCACCGCATCTTCATCGGAGCATCCGGTCAGGGAAACACGCTTGAACCCCAAATCGTGCACGCCAACGACGAGCAGACGTTACGCAAGGTATTGGCGATCACGGACAAGGCGGTCCTCGTCACCTGGATGGACAACAATAAGACCGAGGGTGCATTACGAATTTTGGAAAGCGACACGACGCTCAATGCGCCGAGCTACATCATTGAAGCGGTTGCCTTCGTTGACGAATCAGCCCAGTAACCGGCTCACGCTCGCTGTCGCCGGATCCCGAAAGACCCAAGGGCTTGTCGATTCCTGCAAAGCGGCCGATCCGCGCGAGCGCATTCTCGTTCTTACCTACACTAGCCATAACCAACGCGAGCTGTCCTCCAGATTGGATCGGCTGGCGGGCGACCACCCACACATCGAGGTGCGTGGCTGGTTCTCGTTCCTGCTTCAAAATTTCGTCCACCCCTTCCTGCCCTTGATGTTTGAAGGCAGGCGCGTTGAAGGGTTCGACTTCGACAGCCCACCCCAGACCTACGCCGCGACAGGTAGCTGGCAGCGGTACATAAATGAGCAAGCCGACGTCCGGCGCGTACACCTCCCGGAGCTCGCGGTGCAAATCAACCAGGCTGGTGCCGGAATATGCCTGCAGCGACTTGAACGGGTGTATGACCGGCTCATGATCGACGAGGTTCAGGACCTTTGCGGTTATGACCTCGAGATTCTGGACCTGCTGATGGCATCCTCGGTCACCCTCGAGATGGTCGGCGACATTCGTCAGGCCATCTTGGCCACCAACCAACGTGAAGCCAAACACAAGCCGTTCATGTACATGAAAATCTGGAAATGGTTTCAGACGCAGGAACAGGCCGGGCGCTTGGCCATCGAGCAACGATGCGAAACTTGGCGTTGCGCACCGGAGATCGCAGCGTTCGCCGATTCATTATTCGGCCCCGAGTGGGGATTCGAACCGACGGTATCGCTAAATACTGTTCGCACAGACCACGATGGGATCTTCCTGATCGCACCAGGCCATGTCGATGAGTATGACGCCCTTTACCATCCAATTCTTTTGCGTAACAGCAAGGCAAGCGGCAAGCAGTATGACCACCTTGAGTGCCTGAACTGGGGCAAGGCCAAGGGACTGGAGCGACCGCGAGTCCTGATCCATCCCACCGGACCTATTGGCAAGCTCATAACCAAGGCACGCGAGCTAAATGACCAGCAGGCAGCGAATCTCTACGTGGCGGTCACTCGGGCTCGGCACAGCGTCGGGTTCATCATCAAGCCGCCCAAGGACACCGTTATTCCCGTATGGACGCCGGAGGCAGGAATCGTAGGCAGCTGAGCGCGGACTCGCAGAGAGGATTGCTCAACCAACGCGGCCCTTGGTGTTGAAACCGCTCTGAACTGCGCTTTTGCAACGAAGATTGACAAGCTCTCGCGACACGCCCGGATCCTGTCAAAGTAGGCAGGCGTGTCCTGTCAATCGTCGCTGCATCTCGACAACGTGTTGTTGTGTAGGTTCTCATCCGACGTGGCGGAATTCTCATCTTCCTGACGTCGAAGTGGCGGATCCGCCACAAAGATGAGAATTCGCTTACGCACCTAATTGTCAAGCCTCACTTTGACGGTGCGCACCGGGCCTCGGCGTTGATGCATTGGAGTGGCGAAATGCTTTGCACCCCAGTAATATTGGTAGTGCGATCATGCAGAGACGGCTCGGCCAGGCCTTTGCGCCTACCAAGCCGACCTTATGCAGTCGTCCAGGCCTCTATTTGGTTGTACTGCAATGGTCTACCGATGAGGTAGTGATCAACAGGGTGGGCATTGAGCTCTTGTAGATCGCCGGAGGGAACTCGGCGCACCCAGCTGTGGCCGGCTGCGTCCGTAAACGAAATTTCCAGTCCCAGCTGCCCCTGCATTGGCTGGTTCGACGGACCTACGAGGGCCAGCTGGAAGTTGCCAGGAGGTAGGACCTGAACAATCGCTCGGATTTCTCGCATATCTGCGTAAGGATGTATCTGCAACTCTTCGCCGGTATGAGGAGCTGCGCCTTGCACCCACACCAGGTACGCAACCAACTCGTAAACAGGCTCGGCGGAGCTGTTAGACAGCAGAACGCGTTGGGCATACAGGTCCGTCAGTTGTCGTTCGTTCAGTCCCGCGCGGGTGATCCATCCACACACGCGCCTCGCCTGATCGATCCGTTGCTGCGCGACCGCGGCGGCTTCGGTTGCCTCGGCCTTGCGGCGGTCAGTAGCTGCTTCCCGTCTGAGCCGAAGCCCGTTGAGCACAGCCCATATCAGTGCGCCCACCGTTCCGATCGCCGACAACGTCATGACGATCAACGTGGCGTTGATTTCCACCCCGGCCGCAGTCAAGAGTGCCGGCAATCCGACAAACAGCGCCACGGCAACAGCGACTGACCAGACCACGGTGATGACCTTCATCAGGGATTGTCCGGGCATGCCGGTGAGACTAGCCCGTGGACTGGCCGATCGCTTGGGCGCATCGACGGAAGTCGATGAAATCTGCGCCAAGGGCGTGCAGAACTCAGTGTGAGCGCAACCTGATCGGACTTGTTCTGACATGCGCCAACCAATCCGGGCCGCGAGGCGTGCGTACCACAAAACCCATTTCGACGCTGACGTGAACCACATGTGTAGGGCGAGTTCATAGAGCCACGGCGACCGAGGGTCGGCGCGGTCAAAGCGCGAAGCAAGGCGAGCGCAATGTGCTATATCGCTTTGGTGGGGTCGGGTACCTGCAGGTTCCAGGTCGGAAGTGCCCGGCGCAGCCACTGTGGACCCTCGACAGTGATTTCCCCGGTGCGAAGCACTTCGCGCCACGTACGGGCACCGCGGTGCCAGTCGACGAACGCCCGTGAGCTGGCCTCAACGGTGAGGTCGGGCTGGCCGCCGGGATCGGAGTGGCACATCTCGGCATCCCCGTGCTCGATCAATATCCAGAACCGCCGGTTGCTGGGACGCTCTTCGGGGAAGGTGAACGCGATCACCGTTCGGCCGTCTGGCAGCTTAGATCGGTCGAGCTGTACCTGGCACCAAGCCCACAGTGCGTAGGCGGGATCGGATTGCTCCGCGGTGACGTCCATCCACCGTTCGCCCCACGTTCCGAGGGCCCTAATCACCCCGGCGAGGTCGGCGCCGGCGTCGGTAAGTCGGTAGGTGTGCCCACGGCCAACGGGCTTGGGCTCGGCTTCGATAATTCCCGCGCGCTGTAGTTCGTCAAGGCGCTTGATCAACATTGAGCGAGACATCGACGGCACTCCGTTGGCGATCGCCGAGAAGGTGTCGGCGCCAAACATCATGTTGCGCACGATCAACGGATTCCACCTCTCGGCGAGGATCTCCGATGCCGTTGCGACAGGGCAATACTGACGATAGGTGGCCATGTCATCAATTGTGCATCACCGCACGCCTGTGTGGAGTTCTAAATTAGGCCTTCACGGTGCAGCCGTAATCTCCGAGCATGGTGTCGTGACATTCGAAGCCCCCAATGCGGCCCCGGCGTTGATGACCCGATTCGCACGCAACGCGATGCTGGTTGTCGAGGCCGCCCGCCGACAGCACCGCGGCCACCGTCTACCCGCTCGGCAACCCTAACGTCGGCGGTCCGGGACGACTCGCCTTGAACTCACCTGCTCCAACAGTTCAAGTCAGACAGCTCGCAGAGTACGCATCGGCATTCTGCCGTGTGTGAAGCCCACCAAGGAGACGAACAAACCATGTCAACCTTCGTCCTGGTACATGCCGCATGGCACGACGGATCCGTCTGGAACCCAGTGATCAGTCGCCTGCAAGACCACGGTCACACTGCTTTTGGGCCAACCGTTGCGGGACACGGCAAGGGCGTCTGCAAACAGGTTAGTCACGCCCAGGCGACCCAGTCGATCGTGGACTTCATCGTCAGCCGCGATCTCACCGACATCGTGTTAATTGGCCATAGCTTCGGCGGCAGCATCGTTTGCAAAGTCGTCGAGGCCCTTCCCGAACGTGTTCGGCGGCTTGTCTTCTGGAACGCATTCATCCTCAACGACGGGGAGTGCGTACTTGACGTGGTGCCGCCGCATTTTCGCGCTTCGTTTCAACAGCTCGCGGAGGCCTCGCCGGACAACACCGTGACGCTGCCATTCTCGATCTTTCGCGAGACGTTCATCAACGACGCCGATTTGGACGTTGCCGCGGAGGCGTATGCGCAGTTGTCGCCGGAACCGTACCCGCAGATGGTCGAGCCGCTGGACCTGCGGAAATTCTACGAATTGGACACGCCACGGAGCTATCTCAACGGAACCGACGACATCGCGCTCCCGCCAGGCGAATGGGGGTGGCATCCCAGGATGTCGTCCCGGCTCGGGCTGTACCGGCTGGTGCAAATGCCGGGCAGCCATGAACTCATCTTTACCAATCCAAACCTATTGACTGACAAGATCATCGAAGCTGGACGCGACTGAGCGGGATAGTTGCGAGGCCCGCGAGCCGGTCCGATGGTGCGCGAGAGTGTTGGCGTGCTGGGTTATTCGATTAAATTTAGGGAGTTATGGTGTCGTACTCGATGATCCGTCCGCGGGAGTCGAGGGCGAAAGAGTACCGCGCCGCAGGGGTGTGGCGCAGTACCGGCCCGATCGGTGATTTACGCCGGTGGCGGGATGAGAGTCCGCAGGCGTTGGCAATCAGCGCATTCGGGGCCTCGGGTGCGCCGGTGCTGATCGACTATCAAGGTTATGCGTCCCTCGTCGAGCGCTTTTCGGGTGCACTGTACGAACTTGGAGTGCGGCAGGGGCATGTGGTCGCAATTCAGTTGCCGAATTGGTGGCAGGCTTTGGTGCTTTACCAGGCGGTGGCACGGTTGGGGGCCATTGTCGCTCCGACCATGACCACGATTAGACCGCGTGAACTGGAGCGAATGCTACGGCGCGTGGGGGCGCACGTCTGCATCACCGTGGACCGGTGGGCGGGATTCGACCACGCAGATGCATTGCGCAACATAGCTTCTCGATTGCCGAAATTGCGCCATCGGGTGGTGATCGGGCAGGCCGGGGACGGTGATATCGAGTTCGCCTCGATGTTCGAGGAGACCGCCTGGGAGCAGCGTCATTCGGTGGCGCTCGACGATGTGAGGGACGATCCGGACGCGGTTTCGACGGTGATCTTTACTTCAGGTACTACTGGAGAACCCAAAGCGGCACTGCACACCCATAATACCGTTTACAGCTCGTTCGCCGGCCTGTGCGAGGCGCTGGGATTTGAGCAGTCCGACGTCGTCTTCTGCCCACACGCACTCATGCACCTCGCCGGCCACTTGTTGGCCCACACGGCCTTAACCACGGGCGCCTCGACCGTCCTGCTTGACTCCTGGTCGGGGGCCCGGGGTCTGCAGGTCATGGTCGAGAGTCGCACCAGTCGGATGATGGCGGCGCCGGTGTTTATCTACGACCTGCTCACAGCCGTCGGAGAGCGAACGGGTCCGAACGATCTTCCACCCCTGCGTGCGATGATGACCGGCGCCACCACCGTCCCTGCGCCACTGGTAGCCGACGTCGAAAAGGTGTTTGGCACGCCCCTGCTGACGCTCTGGGCGATGACCGAAGTCGGCATCGGGACGGCGACCCGTAGCGATGATCCGCCGGACTGGGCCGCTCACAGCGACGGCAGTCCGTTGCGGTCAGTGGAACTGGATCTGCGATCGGACGACGAGATCAACCGCGAAAATCCGGGCAAATTATTCATACGAAGCGGTGGCGTGTGTGTCGCGACGGTGGGACGCGACACCGGTGAAGTGGTGGTGACTTCCGAGTTCGACGACGGCTGGTACGCGACCGGTGATTTGGCGGTGCCGGATGGCCTCGGCGGGATTCGGCTGATGGGTCGTGCCGGTGACAGGATCGGCGGGGCATTCATGATTCCGGTGAACGACGTCGAATCCGAATTGCTGCGTCATCCAGGCGTTCAGGACGTGGCCCTGGTCGGTTATCCGGACGGGCAAGGCGGAGAGCTGGCTTGTGCGGTGGTTGTTCCCGCCGGCGCGCACCAGGTGACTTTGGAAGAACTGCGCGAGTATCTCGGCGGGCTGGGGATGACCCACTGGTACATGCCGACCCGGCTGGAGTGTGTCGACGCGCTCCCTCGCAACGGCATGGGCAAAGTTCGCAAGATGTCGCTGCGGCGATGGCTGAAGGGCGAAGTCAGCTTGGAAGACGCCTTGACCGATGTGTAGCGGCCCGCTGTCGGTTGATGGTGCCTGCTGCCACGCGCCTACGCCTCGCGACAGCGGTCCAGAACTCGTTGCGGTACCAAAGTCAAAAGCATACCTAAGGCCATGCGCGCCTTGGCTGACCGGCCGTCCAGATGCTCACCCCGTGCACGCAGATGTGCACCACGCGCACGAACACGTCGCCGGAATCGTAACCGTGTGCAGGCCGCCCTAGCGTCGTGAACGACCGCAACCGCAAAACGCCCGGCAATCCATTTTGAGAAACCATCGCACCCGAAAGGACATCTGCCATGACCGCACCTACGAAGATCCACCCCGTCGTATTTATTCACGGCCTGTGGATCCACTCGAGCGCTTGGCAACCGTGGCTAGAACTGTTCCGCGCCAACGGATATGCCGCGGCAGCGCCCGGCTGGCCCGGCGATTCGCCCACTGTGGAAGAGACCCGCACCAATCCCGACGCCATGAACGGCGTCGGCATCGCCGATGTCGTCGACCATTACGCCGGCATCATCGGCAACCCGACCGTCAAACCGATCGTCATCGGCCATTCCTTTGGAGGGATGTTTGCCCAGCAACTGCTAGCCACTGGGTACGCCGCAGCCGCCGTCGCACTTGACCCCGCGGCGATCAAGGGCGCCAAGGCGTTGCCCTTCGCCCAACTGAAATCCGCGTTCCCGGTGCTCGGCAATCCGGCCAACCGGCACCGCGCCGTCGCGCTCACACCCAAACAGTTCCATTACGCCTTCGGCAATACTCTGACCGACGAAGAATCCAACGCACTGCACGACGCCTGGTCCATCCCCGGTGCTGGACGCCCGCTGTTCGAAGCGGCCGGCGCTAACCTCACGCGGCACTCCGCCGCCGCCGTCGACGTCACCGTCGGCAGGCGCGGGCCGCTGCTGATTACCTCCGGCACGGAGGATCACGTGGTGCCGCTCAAGGTCACCAAGCAGGTTGTCGACCTCTACAGCAAAGGACCAGGCGACACCGACTTCCACGTCTTCGAGGGCCGCGGCCACTCCCTCACCATCGACAACGGGTGGAAGGAAGTCGCCGACGTTGTCCTGGAATGGTTGGCCGGCAAGGGATTCTGAGCTCCTCGTCGCGCTTGACCGACTACCAGCCGACGACCGCGCGTCCCGTCACCACACACCCCTTAAGGAGCGCCGTGTCTGCAACAGCCACCCGCACAACGCATCACGTCGTGCGCCTCGATATCGCCACCGCCATCCCGTTCGACGAATTCCGCGCCACCTTCGAATCCGCAGCGCCGGTATTCGACCGCCAAGCCGTACACAAGATCGTCGCCGGCGGTGGCACCTGGGACGACGTGCGCGCCGCCGTAAGGGCCAGGGCACCCCACGAGCTGATGGTGTTTACGTCCATCGACGCAAGACCGATCATGTCGGCCGCCGGTCACCACACCCCGGCCGTGGAGTACCTGCTGGGCAACCCTGTCGTGGCCGAGCAGATGTTCCGCCGCTCCTCCCTGGCTCTGCTCTACGCGCCGCTGCGCATCCTCGTCCACAGCGATGCCGGCGGCGACGCCATTTTCACCCTCGACCAGCCCAGCAGCTTGTTTGCCAGCCTGAACGATCCCGCCGTCACCGACGTGGGCCGCGAACTCGACCGCAAGGTGGTCCACCTGCTTACGGTTGTCGGCGTCGACGCCGCAGCGGCGTTCGTCAACGACGGTCCGACGCAGTAACCGCCGAGCCGCCATGAGTGCTAGATGCCGGGCCGACGACCGCGACGTGGCTAGGAGCGAGTCCTGCCGCCCTCGACGCCCGCACGCAGGTCCCGCCACTCGCGAGGCGACATCCCATACGCGGTGCGGAACATCCGCGCAAAGCTCGATGGGTCGACGAACCCCCACCGCCGAGCGATCGCGGCGATCGATGCCGTCTGTGCAACGGGCTCGGCCAAGTCGCGCCGGCACGCCTCCAGCCTTTCGGTGCGGATCCAATCACCTAGGCCGATCTGCGCCGCCGCGAGCACCTTGTAAAGCTGGCGCACCGAGATGTGATGTTCCGATGCCACCTGCGCCGCACTGAGGTTCGGCTCATGCAAGTGGGCGCGCAGGTATTCGATGATCCGCAACTGCAGTGTTGCCCGCATGGCTTCACGGCCGAGTTCAGTGGCGTCGGCGTGCGTGGTCAACAGGGCGCGCACCAGGTCGATGCTGGCCTGCGCCACCGACTCCGCATCAGTGCGCTCGAAGATGTCAGACCGCGTCCGCAAGCGCCGCAGATAGGTAGCGGTCAGATCGGTGACCGGGTGGTGGGGACTCAGCGTGACCGCACACAACTGGCTAATCATGTTGTGCGGCAGAGCAAGACGGTCGATCGGCACCCGGAAGAAGTCCTGGCGAAGCCCGTCAGGATCCAACAGGGTGTATGGGGCGGTGGTGTCAAACAACGCCAGCTGACCCGGACGCAACGTTGCCTCACGACCATGCTGGACCACGACACTGGTGCCCGACGGTTGCAGCCCCAGGAACACGCACGGGCGTGTGTCGTCGCGGGCCTGCGCCGGTGTCCGCTCGATCTTCAAGGCGTTGGTGTGAACGGAGCAGTTCTGCAAATCACCCAACTCGCAGATGGTGCCCGCGGCGGTGACCGGCGATTGCTCGGTGAACGTGATGTCGATTGGAACCACCGTTTCGCGCGTCATTTGAGTCAACGCTTCGGCGCGGTCGCTGACCGGCACTTGGCGTGTGTCGACGCTGACGTAAGACATGGTTTACCTCGTCGAAATTCTGAACCGATCGATTCATTTCATTCTGAACTGATCGGTTTACGAAGTCAAGTCGAGAGAGCTAGGATCGGCTGGTGACGGTCGGGCGGCGCAGACAATTCGAGGAGCAGGCCGCTGTGCGCGCCGCGCGCGACCTGCTCTGGGAGAAGGGCTATGCCTCCACCTCCCTCACCGACCTGGAGTTGGCGACCGGCCTGAACCGCTCCAGCCTGTACCAAGCCTTCGGAAGCAAAAGCGCGTTATTTAGACGTGCGGTGCAGAGCTACTGCGAAGAAGTTCTCTGGCCGCTGATCGAACCGATGGAAGCCGACGATGCTGGCGCTGACGAGATCGCCGCCTACTTCCTCGCGCTGGCGAGTCGCATTCGCAAGTCAGCGCGGCAGACAGCCGCACGCGGCTGCCTGGTCACCAACACCGCCACCGAGCTCAACATCCTTGACGACGCCGTCGCCGACATGGTGCACAACTACCGGAAGCGGCTGCATGGCGCAATTACCAACGCATTGAACGCGATTGATGGGCTCGACCACCCGGACCGTAAGGCCGACGTGCTCACCGCCGCCCAAATGGGACTCATGATCACCGCTCGCTTCAATCCGACAGCCGCCGCCGAGACGGCGGAGACCATCGCCGCCGACGTCCGCACCTGGTGAGGACGCCCTACGCGATCCGGCCGCCAGCCCATGAGCTGACACCGTCGCCGGATACACCTCAGGGGCTTGGTGGTTGGAGTCCGTGGCGTTCGCGGACGTAGTCGGCGACGGTATGGGCGGCGTGACCGGTCAGCTCTTCCACGGTGTGGGTGAGGCGGTTATAGCGGTCCTCGCGGTGCAGCCGAGCCATGGTGGCGATGTGCTGGGTGAGGTGCGGTCCCGCCCGCATCGCGTCGAGTCGGGTCAGCCATTGGTCGTAGGGCACGTCGACGCCGCCGATGGGCCGGTTCAGCGCCTGGGAGTACTGCTCGGCCAGACCGTCGAGGTCGAGGAGGGCGGGGCCGGTGAGTTCGTAGGTAACCCCCAGGTGCGGCGCCGGGTCGCGCAGAATCGTAGCGACGACGTCGGCAACGTCGCGGGCGGCGATTGGCGAGGTCTTGCCGGCGCCGAAGGGCAGGTTAAGGGTGCCGTCGGCGTTGATCGAGGCGTCTGCGAGCGAACTGAACAGCGGGTTCTCCAGGAAGACCGTGGGGCGCACGGTGACGGCGGGCAGGCGCGACCATGCGATCACCTGTTCGGCGAGCCAGTGCTGGCGTTGCTGACGGGACTCGGCGGTGCTCGTGATCGTCATCTGCGACACCGTCATCTGGGACATGTTGACCAGGACCTCAAGTTGTCCATGATCGAGTGCGGCGGCGCAGACTTCGGTGGTTGCTTCAAGGTAGTGCGCAGAGACGCTCATGGAGAAGAACATTCGCGTCACTCCGTCGAGGGCGTCGTGGACGTCACGAGGGTTGGTGAGGTCGCCGACGACGACGTCGGCCCCCTGCTCGCGCAGCGCGGCGGCGCGCTCGTCGTCGCGGTGCACGAACGCGCGCACGGGGGCACCGGCGTCAAGCAGCGCGGTGATGACCCGGGGGCTGACGCTGCCGGTGCCGCCGCCGGCGCCAGTGATGAGGTACGTGAGTTCGGTCATCTGTCTACCAATCTGGTTCTCGGCGTAGATGTTCCAGTAGCACCGCCAGGCGTTGCCAGGAGCGCATGTAGCGGACGGCAGGTAGCTGGACCGACAACGCTGTCGCATCCAACTACGAGCCCCGGCAACACCACTCGTGTGCCAATCCAGGTCAGTGCACGGACGCGGCGGCAGCCTCGATGACCTGAGTGACGGCGTCGGGATGTGTGACCAGCGTCAGGTGCGAGCCGCCATGGAAGTGTGTGACCTGTGAGTGTGCTCGCGCGGCCATCGAGTCCTCCGAGGACGGGGTGATGACCTGGTCTCCGCTGCTGATGAAGTACCAGGAGGGGATGTCCTTCCACGCGGCGTTCTTCGACGGTGCGTACAACGCGGCCACCGCTGCTGACCGCTGGCTGGCCCAGGCTCGGGTGGCGAGGTCGGGCGGTAGGTCGTTTCCGAAGTGCTGGAGGAAGATGTCCTTCTTCAGATAGAGCTGTGCCTGATCCTGGGGTGCGCCCGGGGGGAGTACCGGATCGAACAGTTCGCTTTGGGGTCGGTTCAGTACCGAGTCGGCTCCACTGAGTTGGGCGGTCGTCTCGCCCACATCGGGGGCCGCGGCGTCGACAAAGACCAGTGCTTTGACGTTCGGATTGCCGGCGGCGGCGTTCGTGATGACCGATCCGCCATAGGAATGTCCGACTAGCACGATCGGTCCGTTCAGAGTGGCGAGGAAATTCTTCACGTAGCCGGTGTCGGAGTCCAGGTTCTCCAAAGGATTGGCGATTGCGCGGGCCTCGTAGCCGTCCTTCTCCAATGCGCCAACTTCGCCACCCCAGCTCGACGCATCGGCGAAGGCGCCATGGACCAGAACGATGGTGGGCTTCGCACCACTCGGTGAAGGCGCGGCGGGTGCGGGCGCGCCGGATGGAGACGCGACCGGCGGAGAGGCGGCCGGTGGAGATGCGGCGTGCGCGCAGGCGGCGACGGCCGGTGGGACGATCACGGCGACCGCCACCGCAGCGGCACGCGTGAGTGCACCCATACGCACCGTGTGCCAAGAAGGTTGAAACATCATTATTTCCAATCTGTGTGGGCCGCGTAACAAAGCCGCGGCGGAGAAATGTCTGTCGCCGAATTCTTCGGCGTCATTCGCGGCTGTGGGCGGTAGCCGGCGTGGGTCCTACCACCGCGCCGCGCCGCGTGCGATCAAAAGCCGTTGGCTGCCAGCCACTCGAGCACCACGACCGCGACGTCCTTCCAGCCACTGTCGATGGTGAGCGAGTGACCGCGTCCTTCGAAAATGTGAAAGTCCGTCACCGCCGGGCTTTTTGAATACATGGCGACGACTTCCTTCGTGACCTGGAAGGGAACCACGTGGTCTTCGGTGCCCGACGTCAACAGCAGCGGGCCGCGGTCGGCCAGGTGGGTGTCGACTTTGGCAGCCGAGTGACGCGAGAAGTTTGCTCCCGCATCCTCGAACAGTGGCTTACCGGGTCCGGGGATGGTCAACTCCTGGTGGAGGGCGTCGGACTCATCTTTGGTGAGATTGTTGCCAAAGGCGTAGTGGAACTGCTTGGCCGTAAGAGACACCGCCCGGTGCCGATTGGCAGGGTTGCCGAGGACGGGGAATGCTGACTTAATCTGCGCAAACGGGAGTGCCTTGACCCCCTTGATCGGCGCGGGGTCGATGGCAACGGCAGCTGCGATGAGGCCTGCGGCGAGTAACTCCTGAGCAAAGAGCCCACCGAAGGAGTGCCCCACCACGATGGGCTTGACGCCACCCTGCGCTTCGATCAGTTGCGCGTAGTGGTCCACGATCTGCTGGATACCGATGTCGTTCATACCGTCCGGGTTCGCGCGTGTTTCTGCGACCGTCGCGAGGTCCCCAGGCCAACCGGGGGCGGAGACCGCATAGCCGTTGTCCTCGAACAGCTCGAGCCACGGTTGCCAAGCAGTCGAGTGGATCCACAGGCCGTGAATGAAGATGACTGGGTGCGGTTTTGGCGATGTCATAATTCGTGTCCTCGTGTGTGCTGGGAATGCTATTCAATCGGGCGCGAGCCTTCGGCAAAGCGCTTGGGACAGAACCTACGTCGGCTATCGCACGCTGTAACTCTTCGCCGCCCGGTCGTGCACGCGGTGCACATGTGTTGGCACGCGGTGAGGCAAGTCGGCACGACATGCCCTGGTGAGGCACGATCACGACGTCTGCGCCGCCAACAGATTCGCAGCCGAAGCTAGGCTATCCGGCAGACCTTGCACCGACGATGTCATCAACTACCGCGACTGCCCGCAGTGGAGTGAGCAGGTCCGGGCTCTGACTGATGGCCGTGGCGTCGATCGCGTCATCGAGGTCGGCGGACCCGCCACCATCGAGCAGTCTCTGCGGGCGGTCGCGATCGGGGGAGAGGTGACACTGATCGGCTTCCTCAGCGCGGCTAACCCCGGAATCGACTACTTCCTCCTCAAAAGGCGCGGGCGCGAACACCCGCTCGATCACAGTCGGGGACCGCACCGACACTCAGGAGCTCGTGCGCGCCGTCAGCGCCACCCATATCCAACCGGTGATCGACGACGTCTTCGAATTCGACGACGCCGCAACGGCGTTAACCATCTCGCAGAGGGCAAGCTCCTCGGCAAGCTAGTCATCCGCATCAACTGAACGGCGTCTGAGGGTCTCTCCAAGCCGGCGGGCGCAGACAGGCGGCTGATGGAGTGCTCCGTCCGCAGCGCCGAGTAGCGGCGAGGTCGTGATAAGGACCGGGACGGGATTTACGCACAACCGTACAGTTTTAGGATTCGCCACGAAGATGAGAAAAGTCGTCCGCCATTTTGGTGAAAATCCTGAAAACATCTAGGTAACGGGGTCAGCTTCCGCCACGATCGGTGAGAACATACAAGAATATACGTAATCGGTTCTCCGGCAAAGGATTAGCCCTTGTCGGCCCACAGATCATCTACGGCGCCCATTGGTGACTAATAACCGATAAGCCGGAGATCGTGGTCAGGTGTTCAGCGGAGGTGTGAATGAGTCAACGCCGTTCCGCGCCGCATGCAACTCGCGGCTCAGGCGATGTGTGTCGGCGTAGTCTCGGGGCGTCGTCCCGAAACGTCCGCGAAATTCCTTGATGAAGTGCGATGCACTGGTGTATCCGACGGTGCGCGACACGTCTACCACGCCGAGCCGGCCTTCCAGTAGTAGTTCGCGCGCTCGGTCTAGCCGCATTTCTTTGACGAATTGATACGGTGGGCGACCGGTGACTTGACGAAACAGTTGCGAGAACGCAGATGTGCTCAGATTGACTTGCTCGGCGAGCGTGGTGACGGTCAACGGCTCGGCCAGGTGAGCGGCGATATAGTTCAGTGCCGCCGCCACAGGATTGCCCGCGGCCTGCTGGGCGGCGATCTGCAGCAGCCGCGGGGACTGCTCTCGTTGTAGTACCCGGTACACCATCTCCCGTAGGTACAAGGGAGCAAGCACGCGCCGATCGGACTCCGCTGTCAACGACCGCAGAAACCGCAGGACGGTGTCCATGAGCTCGTCATCCAGCGTAGACACCATGCATTTCTCGATAGGGTTCGATCGATTCATTAACGGCGGCATTGCCACGCCACGCCGCTCAAGCATGTCCGCCGAGACCTTGCGGACCAATGCCGGTTCGATCTGTAACACGAAAGACAGAAATGGCTCCTGCGGAGATGCTTCGAGGATCTGGCATTGGAAGTGCAGGTAGCTGCTGATCACCAAATAGCTGAATTGGTCGTACACATACTGCGCGCCGTCGGCGATGACCAGCTTGCGGCCTCGCGCGATGACGCCGAGCGACAAGCACTGAATCTCTTCCCAGCGTGGCTGAGTCGGCACGCTGTAGCGATAGATGCTCAGGCCCGGCCACAACCCTACGTTGACACCCTCGTTGGACGCGCGGGCGGCGAGTTCAGTGATCAGGTCGTCTGACGTGACGGCGCTTTCTTTGAGACTGCCAAGCGTCACAGGCCCTGCCCCTACTCGTGGGTGCGGAGCCCGTCGTCGACAATGCTCGGCGACTGAACTCACTGAAGTCATACTATAGTCACATAAGCGATGCTTGAGCAAGTGTCGTAATTGTTTACTGATTGTAAATTCGCTACACTCAAACGGTGAGTCAGCTCGACGGCACTGCATACCGGCATACATCGGCAGACGTGGTGCCCCGGTCACTGCAACCGCCCGTGCCTATTCACTCCACTGCCTTGTTGGCGCGGTTGTGACTGCGAACAAAGCCGCTTCTGCGCCGCGACGCACGCGGCGTGACGAATACGCCGAGCAGACGCGCAATGCGGTGGTCGAGGCCGCCCGGGCGTTGTTCGCCGAGCGCGGGTACTTCGCCACCACGGTCAACGAGATCGCTGATGCCAGTCGTGTCTCGGCGGGCACGGTCTATCAGCAGTGCGGCGGAAAGCAGGGTCTGCTGCGCACGTTGGTCGAGATCTGGACCACCGCGCCGCTGGTGCAGCAGACACTCGACCGGATCGACGCGGCCGGCACGCTCGATGAGGTTCTTCAGGCGCTGGGCGACTCGTACCTCGGCTTCTATCGTCAATTCGACGACATCATTCAGGTCGTGTTCGCCACGGCACCCCACGATGTGGAGGCGGCCGAACTGCTGGCGCAGGCGACCGACCGTCAACGCACCGCTTTGCTTGAAATAGCCCGCAAGGTACGGGAATTGGGAACGTTCCCGGCGTCCTTCTCCGACGACGACTTCGCGGACATCGCTATGTACTACTACGGGGCGCACAACGGCTTTCACTTCACGGTGACCGAGTTGGGCTGGTCAGAAGCGCGAGCGCGGGACTGGATCCACGAACAGTTCCACCGCAGTCTGCTCCACACTGCGGGCGAAGGCGGTGGCTGATCGACGCCGGCGCGCAGGGGCGGCCGCCATCGAGGTGGGCCGACTCTGTGATGCGGCGGTTGACAATTGGGAGGCGACGTCATCCGCCGAACCGGTGGTCATGACGCCTCGATCCGTTGGGCGCCACATCAATGTTGGCGCGGCCCAAATTAATTGACTCCCGCGTCCGCAGCCTCGATGACCGCGGAGACAGCGTCGGGATGGCTGATCAGCGTGACGAGGATGGGAGCCACCGTCGAACGTGGTCACGTGCGCGTGTGCTCGCTGCGCCGCCCCTAGGCGGGCCACTGCGTCGATGATTCGCCAGCCAGCGCACGCCGATGGCAATTCCCTGTGGTCGTCGTCAACCAGCGCGACGATGCCCGCAAATTGCGCGTTGCTCTGTCGCGCCGCAGCCAGGCCGGCGCGGGTCACATGTTCCTTTCGGAGCTCGCGGTGGATCGCTCCGTCGCAGAGGAGTCCATCAGCGGGACGTGACACGACGCGACAGCCGGTAAACGGCCGCCACGTCGGCTCGGCCCAGCCCGTCGCGCACGGCAGCGTGCAGGCGTTCCTGCACAGTCTCGGCGATACCGAGCCGCAGGCCCGCGGCCCGCGCGGCGTCGGTGATCAGCCCGGCGTCCTTTGCCGCGGCCTGCAGTGGGAAAGATGGGGTGTCGAGATCGTCGCTGATCATCTTCGGCCCCTTGGTCCGCACGTAGTCGCTGCCCAGTCCGCTGTGGCCGATAACGTCGACCACAAGCATCGGATCTACGCCCAGCGCTTTGGCGAGAGTGAGGGATTCGGCGATGCCTTCGACCGTGGCGAGCACCCATGCGTTGTAGGCCAGTTTCAGAGCGCTGGGTTGACCGATCCGGTCGAGCCATAGCGTGCGCGACCCGACGGCGTCCAAAACCGGCTGGACTCGCACGCGTGCGTCCGCCTGGGGGGAGGCGGCGAGGATGGTCAACGTGCCCGCGATCGCGGGTTCCTTGGTGCCGAGCAGGGGAGCCTCCACGTAGTCGATGCCGAGCCGGTCTGCTTGTTCGGCGAGTCGACGACTGCCCTCAGGTGCGACTGTGCATGACTGCAGCCACACCGCGCCGTCACCGAACCCCTTGCGCGCCTCGTCCATCACCTCGGCGGTGATCGCTTCGTTCGCGAGGGTGGTGAGCACGACGTCGGCGCGCTGGCTGGCATCAGCCGCCGAATTACAGACCACAGCACCGACTTTGGTCAGGGGTTCTGCGACCGCGCGGGTGCGGTTCCACACCCGCAGCCCCATCGCGGCAGCGGCAATGTTGGTCGCCATCGCCGCTCCCATGGTGCCGGTGCCGAGCACGGCCACCGTCAGGCGACGCTCACGCACCGGCGTCCTGACCAATCCATACCGTCTTGGCGTTCATGAACTCACGCATACCGAGGTCGGACAGTTCGCGCCCGTAGCCGCTGCGTTTGACCCCGCCGAACGGGATCTCCGGGTAGCTGGTGGTGTTCCCGTTGATGAAGGCCATGCCGGACTGGACGTCGCGCACGAACAGCGCGCGGTCGGCCTCGTCCTCGCTCCACAGGTTCGAGCCCAGGCCGTAGGGATGGCCGTTGGCCAGTTGCAGCGCCTCCTGCAGGGACGACACCCGGAACACCTGGGCCACCGGGCCGAAGACCTCTTCGTGGTACATCTTCATGTCAGGGGTGATCTCGGTTAGGACGGTGGGCGGGTAAAACCAACCCGACCTGTCTGGCCGCTTCCCGCCCACCAGCACCTTCGCGCCCTTGGCCACCGCGTCGTCTACATAGGCCTCCACGTCATCGCGACCCGACTCGGTGGCCAACGGGCCGACGTCGGTCGCATCGTCCATCGGGTCACCCACCACCAACGCCCCCATCTTGGCGACAAACATCGCCATGAACGCGTCATAGATGTCCTGGTGGACGAAGAACCGCTTGCCGTTGATGCACGACTGTCCGTTGTTGAGGGTGCGCGCCTTGACCGCGACATCCGTGGCCCGTTGCAGATTCGTCGACGGCATGACGATGAACGGGTCCGAACCGCCGAGTTCGAGGACCACTTTCTTGATCTCGTCGCCGGCGATGTTGCCCACGGAGCGTCCCGCGGGCTCGCTGCCGGTCAGCGTCGCCGCCTTCACCCGGTCGTCTCGCAGTACCTGCTCGACGCGTCGGGCGGAGATCAGCAGTGTCTGAAACACGTCATCCGGGAAACCGGCGTCGCGGAACAGCTGTTCCATGTACAGGGCGGTCTGGGGCACGTTGGAGGCGTGCTTGAGGACGCCGACGTTTCCTGCCGTCAGTGCCGGCGCGGCGAATCGCATGGCCTGCCACAGCGGCAGATTCCACGGCATCACAGCAAGCACCACGCCAATCGGCTGGTAGGTCACGTACGTCTGTTTGGCGCCGACGCGCGCGGCATCGGCAGGAATCTTCTCCAAGAACGCGGGACCCTCGGCGGCGTAGAAGCGCAGCCCGCGTACGCACTTCGCCACCTCTTCCTGCGCGGCACGGTAGGTTTTGCCCATCTCCGTCGTGATCAACGTGCTCACGGAGTCGGCCCCCTTTTCCAGGTTGTCGGCGGCTTGGCCGAGCCACTTCGCACGCTGCTCGATGCTCGTCAGTCGGTACGACTCGGCGGCGGCTGCCGCCCGAGCGAGTTTGTCCTCGAGTTCCTCAGGCGTGAGATCGTCAAAGCTCTTAAGAATCTCACCAGTGACAGGACTGATAGTCGCGATAGCCATGACCCGATGCTATGGCCACATCGTTCCCGAGACCGACACTGAGTTGTTTTGCTACACAGCGCCATTGGAAACTTGCATCGCGCCCCTAAGTAGGCGCGAAATGGGCACAAGTCGAGGCGGACTGCGCTATCAGATGTAGGCGGCGATGGGGTTGGCTTGATCGAGCGACTTCTTCACAGCAACCAAGGAGCGATCATGCGGATGCGGGCGGCACGGATGCACGGGTATAAGGAACCACTGCGGATCGAGGAACTAGCGGTCCCCGACATCGGTTCCAACGAGGTGTTGATCAAGGTTGCAGCAGCTGGCATGTGCCGCAGCGACTTTCAACTTGTCGACGGCTACTTCCAAGAAGGTCTTCCGGTGTCGTTCCCCATCACACCAGGCCACGAGGTCGCGGGCACGATCGCAGCAGTCGGTACCGATGTGCCTCGATCAGCCGGCCTGGAGGAAGGTGGGCTGGTCGTGGTCGACCCCAACTGGGGGGACGGATCATGCCGTCAATGCCATGAAGGCAACGAGCAGCTGTGCAGCAACGGCCAGCTCGTGGGATTCGGACCCCCCGGTGGCTTCGCCGAATACATGGCGGTGCCGCACCGCCACGTCATTGCCGTGCCTGACTGGCCGGATCGCAAACCCGAGACATTGGCCCCGCTGACCGATGCAGGACTCACTCCGTACCGCGGGATGAAGAAACTGCAGGCCGCCGGCAAGCTCGGGGCCGACCGCACCGTGGTGGTCAACGGCATCGGCGGCCTCGGTAGCTACGCGGTGCAGTACGCCAGGCTGCTCGGCGGGGGAGCCACGGTGGTGGCATTCGCGCGCAGCGACGAAAAGCTGGCCCTAGCAAAGGAAAACGGTGCCCACCACACCGTCAATACCCGCGACAAGACAGCCGCCGCCGTGCAGGACCAACTCGAGGAGCTCACCGGACGCCGCGACGTGGACGCGGTGTTGGACTGCGCCGGCGCCGAAGAATCGCTAGCACTCGGATTTTCGATCCTGGGTGCGGAAGGGGCGCTCACCTCCGTAGGTCTGATCGGCCAGCGCGCCCAGCTTCCGTTGTTCCCCTTCGTCAGCGGAGAAAAGTCCTACTTCGGATCGTTCTGGGGAAACCACAATGACCTGACCGAGGTGCTAGCGCTGGCCGACGAGGGATTGATCAAGCACACCATCGTGCCGGTCAAACTCGAAGACATCAACGACAACCTAGAAGCGCTGGCCCGCGGTGACGTGGTCGGGCGTGCGGTGATCGTCTACGACTGATGGGCGTGCGGTAATCGGCTGCCGTGTCAGCGGATAGCACACCAACGAGTACAGAGATGCGCTCAACCACAACACATGAAGGAGTACACCATGACCGTGACCATCCCTCGCAAGGCACTGATCGCTATCAGCAGCTACCACGGCGTCATTTATCCCGACGGCACGAAGACCGGCCTCTTTTTCACCGAGGCCCTGCACCCGTTTGAGGTGTTGACGAAAGCCGGATTCGAAGTGGACCTTGCCACTGAAACAGGCACATACGGGCTGGACGATCTTTCGCTCACCGACCGATTTCTGGCCGGCGACGACAAGGCAGTCTTCGAGAACCCCAACCACCCGTTCAACGTAAAACTGAATTCGCAGCTAAAGAAGGCAGCCGACCTGAAAAGCGAAGAGTACGGGTTATTCTTTGGCTCCGCCGGTCATGCCGCTCTTTACGACTATCCGACCGCCCGAGGGCTCCAGGCAGCCGCCCAGAACGTCTGGGCGCGAGGAGGAATCGTCGCAGCCGTATGCCATGGACCGGTACTGCTGCCCGGGGTGATTGACACCAGCACCGGCAAGTCAATCATCAAGGGGAAAACGGTGACCGGCTTCACCATTGAGGGCGAGATCGTGCTGAACGTCTGGGACAAGCTGACTTCCGATAAAGTCGCGCCCGTCGTGGAAGCAGTCAGCAATGCGGGAGCAGACTACAGCTCGCCCATCCATCCCTTTGATGACTACTCCATCACTGCCGGACGGGTCATCACCGGAGCCAATCCGGCAAGCGCCCGCAGTGCGGCCGAACGGGCTCTAAAAGCATTCGACGCGCTGTCCCACGCACAAGCGCGCCACGCTCGACCGGCGGACGATCCGGCCGCAGCGGCCTACACCGCCTAGCAGTGCAGCACCGCGTCGGCGACCCGCCCTTCTCAACCGGGTCACTGCGGCTCGACTAATCACGCATATGTGAAGCATTGTTACAGTAAAGTGCGCCTCGACCGATCGACCACCTAGACGCGATCCACCGGGCACAGCGAGCCGGCGATTCATTGCGTGCGGTTATTACATACGACATCCGAATGCTTCCAGCAGCAGCGGATCTTGTGATCTCAACAGCGCCGCCACGCTAGGCTTTATCACGCCTATGGAGCGGTCTAGGTCGGTTAGAAGGCATCGCTGCAACGAGGACGCGTAATGCCCTGGCGCACAGCTAGTTTGGAATCACAGCATACGCTTGGCGTATCGATCGCTTGCCAGGCGCCCAGGCCTTCGAGGCCCACATGCGGTGGCAAGCGTTGATTATCGGCCGCCGCGCTGTCACGGTGACGGAAGTCGTAGTTCGTGGGGAGGGCCGGTCGGAAATGCTGGTCGGACCCTCGGTTGGCCATCTGAATAAATGACACCAGTTTGAGACAAACGCCAGATGACATCATGTGAGACGACTTCGATCGCAGCAGGTCAGCCAATCGCGAGATGACACGCGAAATGAGAACCTACAGCCGCAGTTCTTGCGGAAGCGCCATTTCCTCCACGAAACTCATAGCTACCAGTCACAGGCCTTGGAATCAGCCGCTCCGCACAGTCTGCTGGGAAGAGGCATGACATTGCGTCCCCGGCGCTAGCATCCCTGTATGAGAAGGGGTTTCATCGTTACGTTCGCGGTCGGGTTGATCATCGCGCTGTTCGGTCTGATCTGGGCACTCCAGGGATTCGGAGTGCTTGGTGGTAGCCCGATGAGCAACACCACGACCTGGTCCATCATTGGTCCGATCACAGTGCTGATCGGCATCGCGGTTGCGGTATTCAGTTGGCGGAAACTCTCGTCGAAATAATGCTTCATGTCTTCGCCACGGTGAAGTCCACCGTGTGCCAGCCGGTGGCGCCGTCTGGGACGGTACCGACCTGATTTGCCGTTTGGACGGCTCCGGTGTTGTCGGTGGCGCGCACGGTGATGGTGTGCTTCCCAGGGCTTTTCGCCTGCCAGGGGAAGCTCCACAATCGCCACGTCTGGTTGGAATAGCTCGCCCCCTGTTCAGCGGCCTGCCACGCGCCGTCGTCAATGAGGACCTCAACGGCCCGCACGCCACGATTCTGCGCCCATGCGACACCGCCAAACACCACGGGTCCCATCGGGACCTTCTGGCCACCTTTTGGCACGTCGATCCGCGACTCCGTCTTGATGGGTGCGCGCGATGCCCAGCCCTGCCGCGTCCAGTACGCCTCTGCTCTGTCGAAGCGGGTCAGCTCCATCTCGACGACCCACTTGGTGGCCGACACGTACCCGTAGAGCCCGGGTACGACCAGCCGGGCCGGGTAGCCATGCTCGATCGGCAGCGGCTGTCCGTTGAGGCCGACGGCCAGGAGCGCGTCGCGGCCATCGGTGAGTGCCTGCACCGGCGTGCCGGCGGTGAACCCATCGATAGACGTCGAGAGCACCATATCGGCATCCGCGCGCACACCGGTCGCCGCGAGCAGATCAGCCACCCGGTAGCCGGTCCAGACGCCCGTCGAAATCAAGTCGCCCCCAACGGGATTCGATACGCAGGTTAGCGTCGTCACCGTTTCGACGACGTCGAAGTGGGCGAGCTCGTCGAAGCTATAGGTGGCTTCGTGCTCCACCATGCCATGGATACGCAGGCGCCAGTCGGCGTGACTGAGTTGGGGCACAATGAGCGCGGTGTCCACCCGGTAAAAGTCGGCGCCGGCGGTGACAAAGCTCGGAAGCGCAACCCCTTTCGGTTGCACATCAGCAGGTATTGGTGGCGCCGTTGTGCGCGGTCGGGGAAGCGTGAAGGTGTTGCGGTCGGCGGCCACTGAATGCACCAGCCGTGTGATGACCGCACCCGCCACGCCAGTCACTATTCCGAATCCGAGCAATCCGAACATGACCAACCTGCGTCTGTTGGCATCCGGCTCGTCGCGCTCAGCTACGTTTTCCGGGTTTTCCGGGCCCGGCCAAAACCGACGCGTGAGCAAGCGTAGGGTCGCCACCCCACAGGCGGCGCCCGCCACGGTGGGGATGGTGTCGAGTGCGGTCGCACCCTGCCGCGACAGCACAGCAATGCACGCGAGCACGCCCGCCGAGCCGATGACAACGCTGCCGAGCGGGCGGCGCCGAGTCTCGAGGGTCCCGGCGATTGCGGCGATCGTAGCGATTGCCACCAGCACGACGACGGCCACGAACAGTTTGTCCAGAGAGCCCAGGGTCTGAATCGCCCACTCTTTGATGGGTCCCGGTGTCAGGTCCACAGCCGCTGAACCGATCGCGGCACGCGCATCGGCCCGCGCACCGAACGGGATGCCCACCACCTGGGCTAGCCCGAGCGAAACGGACGCGGCGGCGATCCCGGCGATCATCCGTTCATTGGACGGGGCGAAAGCCATCGGAGCTACTGTACTCGCGCCCCCTCAACGACTGCGGGTCCCGGATCCGCCACAAAAGGTGATAAAAGTTCGTTCGCCATTCGAGGAGAATTCTGCGAACGTGCAGAGAGAAACACCGGTATCCGCCAACGACTTTGAGGACCTACACAGCTGTAGGTTCCCATCCAAGATGGCGGAATTCCCATCTTCGTGACGCAGAAATTAGGCTCCGCGATCCTTGGCGCCGATCAGCCGGGGGGCCTCAGCGAGAAGCCGCGTAATCGGAGCTCATGATTCCTCCAACGCATTAACATGCCTAACGCCGGTAGGCGAGTGCAGGCTTCTTGCGGAGCTCGGGCATGTGTTGGCTCAGCTGTCGTAATCGACTGCGACGGTTGGGGTGGTGGGATGAGATTGACAGGTGAGTATGAAGCCGGCGTCGATCTCGGCTGTGTTGAGTGCAAAATTTTGCTCCATCGATACTGCCCCCGTTGTGATCCTGGCTTTGCACGTGCCGCACGCGCCGCCAAGACAGGCATACGGTGCGTCGATGTTGTTTTTCAGCGCGGATTCGAGGATGGTCTCACCTGCGGCGATTTCGACGGTGTGATCCGCGCCGGACAGGGTGATGGTCACTTCGGACTCCGGGTAGCCATCGACCTGTGTGGGTCGGTTCATGCCGCGGAACAGTTCGAGGTGTATCCGCTCGGCCGGGACTCCTTCGGATGCGAGGTTGTCGCGAAACGTCGTGACGAGATCGCTTGGGCCGCATAGGTACCACCGGTCGATCGACGTGAGGTCGCTGGCGAGCAGCCGTTGAACCATCGCCAGGTCGATGCGGCCGCGAAGAGAGGCGGGGTGGTATGCCTCGGCTGAGCGGATGTGGAAGATGCGTAACCGGTCTGCGTATCGAAATTCGAGCTCATCGAGTTCGGTGGCGAACATGGTCGAGTCTGCTGTTCGGTTGCCGTAGAAGAGGGTGAAGCGGCTCTCGGTCTCGATCTCCATCGTGGTGCGCATGATCGACAGGACAGGCGTGATGCCGCTCCCGGCCGCAACTGCGACATAGTCGCGACGAGCGAGTGGATCAAGGGGTGCGCCGAAGCTACCTGTGGGCGTCATCAGGTCCAGTACGTCACCGGCTCGCAGTGTTTCGACAGCGAAGGTTGAGAACGTTCCGCCGGCGATGTGTCGTACTGCGATCGCCAGTTCTGCCGATGTGGCCGAGGCGCAGATCGAGTAGTTTCGTCGCACCTGCTGTCCGTCGATGCGGTGTTGAACGGTCAGGTGTTGGCCCGCCTGGAATTGGAACTGGTCGCTGAGGTGATCGGGAACGTCGAAAGTGACCTTGACGCTGTCTGGTGTCAGGGGCTCGACGCTTTTGACCGGGATCGGGTGGGTGCTGGCGTGGCTTGCCGCGGAGGAACGGGGCATTCGGACTGGGAGCAGTGCAGCTAGTTTGCCGTTGAGGCGTTTCCACTCGCGGTACTGCGCGGCGTCGAGCTGCTGGCCGAAGACGGTGCTTATTGCCGACTCGCGCTCGAGGTAGGCGGTCTCATTTCGTCGCCAGGCCGCGACGTAGCGGTAGAAGGGGATGGAGGGATGTAAGTGGTGGACCAGGTGATAGTTCTGGGACAAGAGTAGGGGAGTCAGGATCCACTCTGAGCCGACGCGGTTGCGGGTCGCGCGATAGCGGTTCTCGCGTTGTGTGTCTTCCAGGTTGTGGTGGGGTAGCCAGTCGAACCACCACGCAAGCACGAACATCGCCAGCCGCTCGGGAATCAGGTAGATCACCGCGAGCATCCACAGATGTCCGGTGAAGGCGCACGCCACGATCACGGTCACCGAGAAGGCCATCAAGGTCGCCGTTTCGAGAACCTCGGCGCGCGGGCGCTTTCGGAGATTACGTACCAAGAAACTGATGTATGGCAGGTCCATCGCTGGAAAACGGATGGGCAGCTGCCACCAGGGTGCGGCGCTGACGAAGTGATCGGGATCGGACCCACCGTCATTGGTGTTGCGATGGTGTTCGATATGGATGAACGCGAACGACTTGAATGAGATCAGAGGCGAGACGAAGAACATTGCCGCGCGACCGAAGGCGACGTTGATCCAGCGACGTGAGCTGATCGAGTAATGCGAGGCGTCGTGCAACACGGTGAACAGGACGAAGATTGCTGCGGAGCTCGCGGCGATGGTGGCGATCGAAGGCAAAGCGGCGGTGAGGGCAGCCCAGGTTGACGCGCCGAAGACCGCGAGCGCACACGTGAAGATGCCGACTATCGGCCAGGACAGCTTAGGAACCTGCTCGCCTGGGTCAGGCAGGGGTTGCAGCGCGGCCGTTGCTAGGGGTTGGGAATGTTGAGTCGTCGTCGACATCGGACTCCGCCTTCACGCTTCGGGATGAGATGACTCGAAACGTACAAATGGACGGTATCGACCAACAAGGCCCTCCCAGCCCCCTCCGGTGTGCTGCGAGCACATCCCGGCGCGCTCGGGCTGCAGTAAGTAAGGCTATGACTCGAGCAACACCGAGGCCCCCAGCACGTCGCACACGTGCAGGGCGGCGTGCAGCTCAGCGATCTTGATCGTTGCGGGCCTGCCCCTGCGCTCTTCGGCGCGACGCACCCTCTGCAGGACCGTGTTCTTGTGGATTCCCAGGGTGCGTGCTGCGGTCGTCAGACTCCCTTGCGCGTCGAGAACAGCCAGGAGTGCGGCACGTTCACCGCGCTCTTTGGCGTCGTCTCGCGCGAGATCGCCGAGCTGAGCGGCAACGAAGGCTCTCGCCCCGTCCAGGTCCCGCGAGATGACATCCACCAACGCAACCTCGCTGAACTCGGTAATCGATGGCGCCGCGCGCCCAGACAGTTCAATGACCCGGCGAGTGCGTAGAGCCTCGAGGTGAGAGGTGCGAAAGCCTGCAGCCCCCGGATGGGGCGAGCCCACCGCAATGTGCACGTTTTCGACTTCGCCGGGAAACTCCGTCGCCATGCCAGTGAGCGAAGTCCTCACGTCCCCCGTGATCGACGCCCAACCCCACACCGCGAGTGGGCCATCCGCCACGACGAGTGAGTGACCCGCTCCGAGAAACCTACCCACCCGCCTAGCGAGTCCCTCAAGGTCGACGCCGCGGTCGTCGACCCAGCACACGAAACCGATCTGCCCACCGGTGAGCCGGTGGCTGAGCACACGTTCGGCGCGGGCGAGGTCGACACGTTCGCCAGCGAGCAGCGCCCGCACGACGTCGTCGCGCTCAGCTCTTGCCTGGTTCTGGCGCCGGTCGAGCTCAGCGACATACTCGGCGGCCACCAGACTCGAGATGCGGTCGATGTATCTAAACCCGAACCGCTCGAGATCGATAAACGTCCTCAGCGCGACAGTAGGGTCCTCGATCCAGTCAGTGAGAGAGTCGGAAAGCGTCTCGGTGAAGTACTCATGACCCAACCGATAGAACCGCAGCATCACATCGACGCTGTGCCCCCGCGATGCCATCGCGCGCGCGTGTTCGAGCGCGGTTACCGGCGCCTCCGCAGCAGCGACGTCAATCCCATGACGGAACATCGAAAGTGCTGCCTCGAGATTCGACGAGCACGATCCCAAGGTCAGGCCGCGAAGCTCGGCATCCTCGGCGACCTCCGGTATCCGCTCGACCAAATACCTCAGCATGTCGTCGGCCAGGCTGGACACATTCGCCAGCAGAGACGCAGCGATCCCCGGCCCAGCGACCACGCCGTGAGCAGGCTCGAGCGCGTCCATATCTGCACACTAACGTCGACCGCTCGGCGCTGGTCGTAGTACGCGCGAGGCTCGGGCAGCTATGCGAGAGGCCCACTCCGCTGCAACATGTCTCGCGAAAGGTGGGGCACCGCCGCCCTGGTGGCCAGTCGGCATCTCGCTCGCCGACTACCCACTCCCCGTTCTCGTCCAGCACGATAATCCGCCAGCCGCTCGTGCCGAACTTCGCCATGTCAGGCGATCTGGCCGCATCCAGCGGACAGCAGATTACAGAATGTAGAAGCGCCATCAGGCCTGCTGTTCCTCTTGAGCGGCGGGTGGCTGTACTGCTGCGGCATTACCGATCCGATGGCCCGCTGGTGACGCAGCATGACGAACGTGTTGTCGTCGGACGCCAGGAAGGGGTACTGCGGCTACTGCTGCTGCATCAGATTTCAGACCCGGGTGGCGGCAGTTTTGAGCCCCTCCAAGGCTATCGCGATTACTTTCTCGACCTCCTGCGATGCTGTGTCGGGGTCAGCGGCGGCAGCGATGTACAAGATGGCGTTGCAGAAGACGCTGAAGAAGATTTCGACGGTGGCATCGATCGGGACAGCGCGCGCGTACCCCTTGGTCACGAAGTCTTGCAGGGTGGCTCGCAAGAAAGGCAACGCGATTTCTTCGTCGAGTGCCCGCACCCCGTCCCAGCCCAGGACACCCATCACCTGCGCAAGCAGAGCCCGGGCGTCGTTGTCGTCGACGTAGCTGCGCAGAAATAGATGGGTCCCGGCCTCGACCCGCTCCCACGGCTCCTGTTGCCCGGGTTGGTTGGTCATTGAGTCGATGACCTTGGCCACGATTGCGTGTTGACTGGCTCGATAGACCTCGGTGAAGATGTCGCGCTTGTCCCGGAAGTGGTGATACACCGCCCCCTTGCTGGACTGCGCTAGCCGGGCGATGTCGTCGATCGAGGTCGCTTCGAAGCCGCCGGCGATAAACAACGTCTTGGCGGCCTCGAGCACCGCCGCTCGAGTGAGTTCGGCATACATCTGACGTCTGCCGCGCTTGACGTCGTCGGTCACAGTCGTGATGCTACTGAAAAACTAAAAGACGTTTACCGACTATCAGTCGGTGGAAGTACAACGGTATGCAGGTGATGCCTCGAAGCAGGGAACTCTCGGATGTTTGGTGACAAACCCATTCCCAAGCAGCCCGCGCGGGGTCCTGGATGGACATGTTGGGTGGTCCGCCGACGGCGGATCGTGCTGCTTGTTGCCGGTGTCTTGGTGGTCACGGCCGCCATGGTCAGCCTGGGTCTGCACGCGCGGTTGACCAGCGGGTGGGCGGATTGGGACGATCCGGCCGCAGGCAACGTCCACGCACGGCAGTTGATCGAACAGAGCACCGGAATCGATTACCACCAAGGCTATGTCTTGCTGGTGCGCACCGACCAGGCGATCGATCCGACCCTAGCCCCGCCGCCAGAAGTGCGGGCCGCGCTCGACTTGCTCCACCATCGCAGCGAGGTACGGCAGGTCGTCGATTACCACTCCACCAACAATCCCGCGCTCATTGCACGAGACGGCCACCAGACCGTGATTCTGGGCAGAGTCGGGCCGATCGCGGAGAAACAGCTGGTCCCCGAGCTGGAGCGGCAGATCAACGACGAACCGCTGCTAGCCGGCCACGTGCTGGTAGGCGGACCCACGGTCGCCAACGTTCAAGGTGCCGATGTGGTCGTACGTGACCTGACTTTCGCGGAGCTGATCGTTTTCCCGCTGCTGTTTTTGTTGCTGATTATCGTGTTCCGAGGTGTCGTCGCCGCCGGTGTCGCGTTGGTCGGCGGTGCGGTGTCGGTGTTGCTTGCGCTACTTGTCCTGCGCATCCTTGTCGAGTTCACCGTCATGTCGGTTTATGGACTGAATCTGGTGTTCGCCCTGGGGCTAGGCCTATCGATTGACTTCAGCCTGCTGATCATCTCGCGCTACCGCGAACATCTCGCCGACACCGGTGATGAGAATGCAGCACTCCACGCCACGATGAACACCTCCGGACGCACGGTGCTGTTCTCCGGGTTGACAATCGCTTCGGCGCTTCTGGGGTTGCTGGTCTTCCCGCAGGAGGTGCTGCACTCAATAGGCGTTGCCGGCATCTTGGTTACCGCCTCGGCGCTGGTATTTGCATGGGTGATCCTGCCCGCGTTATTGGCGCTCCTGGGCGTACGGATCGAGTCTCTCGCCCCGTCACGCTGGCAGCGGCGGGCCCAGCGCGGCGGCGAGGATCCGAGTGCGGCGCGGTGGCGACAGATTGCCTCGGCAGTCATGCGCCGACCTGCGGTCTCTGCCGCCCTCGCGGCGGGTGCGTTGCTGGTGCTGGCGTCCCCACTGCTTGGCGTGCGGTTTACCAGCGTGCTGACCGCAGACACGCTGCCCGCCAACGTCTCCGCCGGGCAGGTCGCCCAGGTGATGAGCCGCGATTTTCCCGCCCCGATCAGCGACCAGGAACAACTGGTGATCGACGCTCCTCCTGCGGCCCAGGCCAGCATCACGACGGTCGCGAACACGCTTAGGACGGTTACCGGTGTGGCGGCAGTCGGCCAACCGCAGATACTCGATCGCACACGCTGGCTGATTCCCATTACCCTTACCGGCCAACCGATCTCCAGCACCTCACGTGACACCATCGATCGCATCGAGCACCTGCGTCTCCCGCATCAGGTGCGGCTGACCGGACCGACCGCCGACGCGCTGGCGCTCAATACCAGTCTGCGCCAGCACCTGCCCCTCGCCGGGGTGATACTGGTGGCCGCTACGGTGATGGTTCTTTTCGCCATGACCAGATCAATCGTGTTGCCCGCCAAGGCTGTCATCATGAACGCGTTATCTCTCGGTGCCGCCCTGGGCAGCGTCGCGTTCATCTTCCAGGACGGCCATCTCGCTGGTCTGCTAGGCGCCAGCGGGCAAGGTGCGCTCGACTCCACCGCGCCGATCGTGCTCGCCGCCGTGGCGTTCGGCTTGTCCACCGACTACGGCGTTTTCCTGCTTGGACGCATCAAAGAATCCCACGACCTCGGTCAAGACAACCGTCAAGCGGTCGCGACCGGCATCGAGCACACCGGCCGAATCGTGACCTCAGCGGCGGCCCTGCTGTGTCTGTCGATGTGCGCATTGCTGCTCTCTCGCCTGGTATTCGTCAAAGAACTCGGTCTCGGGGCAGCCCTGGCCGTCCTCCTCGACGCCACCCTGGTCCGGGCCGTGCTGGTCCCCTCGCTGATGACCCTGCTCGGCGGGATCAACTGGTGGGCACCGAAACCCCTTCTGGCTCTGCATGATCGAATTTCTCGAAAAGCTGTCCGCCGACGACAGTCTGACTCCGTCACTATGTGAGGGGCAGCGGACGCAAGACGCAGCTGCTAGCAGTCCGCCGACCGTGATTCTGCGACTACAAGCCCGCGGACCTCGGTCTTGGCGCTCGATTCTCGTAGGGCCAGATTGGCTCCGTAATCAACTGGGCAACGAGCGCAGTGCGTTACCCGTGAGGGCAACGGCGCCTCAGCATTCGTTACCCAGTTTGCGTCCTCCAATACAGTGCAAGTGGAAGTGGAAGGCCGTCTGATCCGCATCTGGGCCCGTGTTGCCGATAGCGAAACCCGGTGTCGGCAATGCCCTTCTTGCGGGCCAGTCTGCCCGCAACGGCGAATAATCGGCCAGCAACGACGGCGTCATCATCTGTCAGATGCAAGGCATCTGGAACATGCTGAAAGCTGACGGCGATTTCAGCAACCGCACGAAGACTCGTCCATACGACCGACGACGGTGTCGCACAGAATAATTCGAGACATAACTCTCGCATTGTTAGCTCGCGATAGGCCTGATGTTTCAGGCGGCGGTGGCGCGGTCCCGCCATGGGTACAGGCACCCGGGGGCATAGATAGTGGGACGCTATCTAGTTTTTCTGGAAACAGACGGTCCGGTTTGACAGGCTGTCTGGGTGCGGGTTGCGATAGTTGGGGCGGGGATCGCTGGCCTGGCCAATGCGAAGGTGCTGCGTGACGCTGGCCATGACGTGGACGTATTCGACCAAGCGCCTGATGTCGGCGGGGTGTGGAGCGCAACGCGTCGATACCCCGGACTGCGCACTCAGAACAGTAAACGCATCTATCGCTTTTCGCAGTTGCCGATGCCGGCTAGCTATCCGCGTGTGCCCAGCGGCGCGCAGATGCAGGCCTACCTGCAGAACTATGTCGAGTACTTCGGTTTCGGTAACCGGATCAAATTAAACACGGAAGTTATTGCAGCCCAGCAAGTTAGGCGTGGCTGGTCGCTACGGGTGCATCACCGCGAGCGCCATCGCGCCGAGACTGTGCACTGTGATCACCTTGTGATTGCTAACGGCGTGTTCAGCAGCCCCATGGTGCCCCGCTATCCGGGCACTGACGCCTTCGGCGCTGCGGGTGGCCGGGTGTGTCATACCTCGGAGTTCCTTGACCTGCGCGAGGCGCACGGCAAGCACGTCATCGTCGTCGGCTACGGCAAGTCGGCATGCGATGTCGCCGAGGCAGTCAGCGATGTCGCCGCATCCACGACGGTTCTGGCGCGCCGACTGTTATGGAAAATCCCGCGCCGGGTGCGTTGGCTCGGCGACTTTGAGGCCCTCGCGTTGACCAGATTCGGTGAGGCCGGTTTCGATTACCTCGAGCCTAACTGGTTCGAACGGTTCTACAACGGTCGCGGCCGGCGGCTCCGGGACGCGGCCTTCGATTTAATTCAGGCGCTGGTCACCCGGCAGCTGCGATTGCGAGAGCTCGGGCTCGTGCCCGACGGGCCGTTCGAGGACATCGCCCAGAGCACAGCCGGCCTGGTCACTGAAGGCTTCTACGAAAAGGTCGCCGCCGGCCAGATCGTCATGCACCGCGACACCGAGATCACCCGACTCGTGGACGGCCCGGCCGTAGAACTGTCGACCGGCCTCCGGGAATACGCAGATATTGTCCTGTGTGCTACCGGCTTTCGTCAGCACGTCCCGTTCTTCGACAAGGTCGTGCAGCAACAACTCACCGACGAGCACGGCAACTTCCGGTTGTATCGGCAGATCCTCCCGTCAACGGTCAAGGCAGTGACGTTCGCTGGCTACAACTCCTCGATGCTTAGTGCACTCGGCGCCGAGATAGGTGCGTTGTGGACCGCGAGCCTGCTCGCCGGTCGTCTCGATCTGCCCACACCAGCCGAACGCGATGCCCACATCGACTCACGACTGGCCTGGCTGCACCAGCGGACCGGCGGCCATCACGCGCACGGCACCGTGATCGCGGGATTCAACATCCACAACGTCGATGAGATGCTGACAGACCTTGGCGTCAACATCGGACCGCTCACCCGCACTTCACAATGGGTCCTTCCGATCAATCCACGGTCCTACCGCACCATCACAACCCGCCTCAACAGGCGGTGAGTAGCAACTCGCTGGTAGCGCCGAACTTCTGTATTCCACATTGCCCGCGCGGTTCCCCCAGTTGACCACTCAAAAAAATGACACGAGCGAGACAAATTCCAGATGACGCGACGTGAGACGATTTGCATTAACCCACGTCAGACCGTCGAAACTTGACACGAAGGAATGAGAACCTACACGCCGAGTAGCCCGGGTCTTGTTGATCTTCAGCAGCAGCCAGAGCCGACGAGTAGCAGACGGGCAGCTGACACCGAGGCGCTGCCGTCAGGATGCCCATGGACCCACGCCGCCGACCTTCTCGATCGTGATGCGCGTCAGGTATCCGGGCGGTGATCCGGGCGGCGGAAAACCGGTGCCCGGTCCGAGGATCGCCGTGGCAGTCTCGCTCAGCAGCTCGGGCGCCCCGCCCTCCTCGATGCGTGCCGTGCCCTTAATCGATAAATAAGGAGTCTGCAGCACGCTGCGGTCTTTGGACACGATGGTCACCGCCACGTGAGGATCACGCCGGATGTTCCGAACCTTCAGATGCTCCTCCAGATGGGCGATTACCAACTCGTCATCGCCGTCGGCGGTGCTCTGCACCACCATCCAGACCAGGCTCACTTGCGGGCTGCCGTCGCGATTGATCGTGACCAGCGTTGCGGGGTTGGAACTGATGAGTTGGCGTGCGTTGTCGTCGAGTTTCATGACTGCTCCTGGCTTCTAGCGCGGTTCCTGCTGATTGCGGCTCGCTGTACGAGTCGTCGTCGATATGGAGGCGGTGAGTGACGGAAACTCATCGCGGATTGCGCAACGAGGTATCACGCGGGGCGCGATGAGTTTGGTGATCATCCGGCCTCTGTATTCGTGGGAGGTGACTGCGGTGCGCAGAGCTGCAGTGGTGCAGTACTTCACGACCCAAGAAGGCGCGCAACGTAACCGCGCGCTCATTGAGGACGTGCTGATCGAACTGGCTGCCCGGGATCCTGGCGGAGGCCAGTATCAGGTGTTGATGTCTGACGACGGGCTCGGATTCGTGCATGTCGTCGCGTTCGACGGCACCGTCGATCCGTTCGCGGACTGCGCCGCCCATCGCGAATTCCATCGTGAACTCGCTCACCGCTTGGCCACAAAACCTGTCGTGACCCGTGCCGTCTTGATCGGTTCCTATCACGGTCGGGCGCCCGGTGCGACGTTGCGCCGGCCACAGCGATGAGTTTCGACCGGCGGCCACCCAACGGTTCCGACCGAACAGGGCGTCAACGTCTTCGTCCAGGAGGATGGCAAAGTCTTTCGCGCCTATTCGACCTACGGTGTCGGCGCAGATGTCATGCTGAGCACCTACCGGCTCCTCGACCTCACCCCGGGGCCGGCAGCGCTACAACGAATCGCCATGGCACGACACATACGGGGCACCGGATCGTCATGAGCACCACCACTGATCGTGGGGGAGAGGACTTCGCGCGGCTCGCCGAGCCGTTTCGTCACGAGCTGATCGCCTACGGCTACCGCATGCTCGGCTCGGTCGACGACGCCGAGGAAGTCGTGCAGGACGTTTATTTGGATGCATGGCGGGCCTACGACCGATTCGAAGGGCGATCGTCGTTGCGCACCTGGCTGTATGCGATTGCCAGCCGGGCGTTCGTCAAAGCCCTCGAGCGCAGCAAGCGCCGCCCGCTGCCGTCGGACCTGCATGCTCCGGCCGCCGACCCCACCGCGCGCCCAATGGCCGGTGATTCGGAAGTGACGTGGTTGCAGCCCGCACCCGATTCGCTGCTGACCGCCACCACGACTGACCCCGGCACGGTGGTCGCCGCGCGCGACACCATGCGGCTGGCTTTCGTGGCCGCCTTACAGCTTCTTCCCCCGCAGCAGCGGGCGGTGCTGATTCTGCGGGACGTATTGGCTTGGTCCGCAGCCGAAGTCGCGACGCTGCTCGATCTGAGCGTGGCTGCGGTCAACAGCGCGTTACAGCGCGCTCGTGCTCGCCTGCCCGCGGACAGCGACGCACTGGTGCCGCCGTCCGAACAGCGGCAGCGCGAACTGCTCGACCGGTATGTGTCCGCATTTCAGCACGCCGACGTCGACGAACTGGTCGCGGTTTTGACCGAGGACGCACTATTTGAAATGCCGCCCTTCATCACGTGGTTTTTGAGCGGCGCCGCGATCGGGGTCTTCCTCGGACCTCGCATGCGTGCCTTCGGCAGCACCCGGGTCCTACGCACCTCGGCCAACGGGCAACCCGCGGTGGCGCTCTACCCGGCGACCGCGGACGGACAGCATCGCCTGCACGCCCTACATGTGCTCACTGTCGCGCCGGAGGGTATCGGTCGAGTCGTGGCCTTCATGGACATCGCCACGCTGCGACGCTTCGACCTGCCCCACGTGCTGTTGCCTTAATCAGCGTGATTACCGGAGCTGCTGCAGCGGGCCCTATCACGTGTGCCATCGCGTGCCCTACGACGGAACCCGCGCCGGCTCAGCTGGTGCGGCCCGCGTCGGCGATCGGTGGTTTCAAACCGATGACGGTGCGGCCTTTCTCGAGTTCGACGCCGGCCAGGGCCACAGCGTCCGGCAGGGACACCAGAAGGCGGCCGAGGCCGGCTTCGGAGACGCGGAACAATTCCCCGTCGATGCGGGCAGCCGGGTTGTCGACCGACGCGAACCGAGGGTCGCCAACCGTCTTGACGTCGTGGGCGTAGCGGGCGCCGACTTGTTCGAGATGCCAGTGCAACGGCTGACCGCGCCGGTACGCGCCGAATACCGCTAGCTCGCAACCGGTTTCGACGAAGAGCGGGGACGTTGTGTCGCTCAGTCGGGCCGCGATGTCCACTGCGATTTGGTCACCGAAAGTGCGCACGACGACCGTCACCCCGAATGGGGTGCCGGTCTCCGTCGGGACCCCCGGCACGGCAACCGCGGCCATGTCGAGCAGGTTGGCGAAATTGGTGTACGTGCCCAGGCGGCGGTTGATCGAATAGGGATCGGCCTGTATCTCGGCCAATGACGGGTGTTCGGTGGTGGTCGGGAGCAACAGCGCGTCGAAACCCTCGAGCACGACGGCGGCATCGGCTCGTGCGCGCACCAGCGCGTCCAGATCGGCGGCGAACGCAGGGCCGGTGATCGCCCGGCCCGCGGCGATGATCGTCGCTACGACAGGGTCCGCGCCCGCGGGTGCGGTGTCCAGGAATTCGCCCACCGCGGCGTATCGTTCGGCGACGAAAGCGCCGTCGTAGAGCAGCAGGGCTGCGTCCAACAGAACGCCGATATCGACCGGTTCGACCCTCAATCCGGCATCGGCGGCCAGCGCCACAGTCTCCTGGAACGCACGTCGGTAGGCATCACTGAGCGGGGCGAGGTTGGCGGCTTCGGGAATCGCGACCCTGGGTGCGGTGGGTGCGCTGAGGCGAACATCGGCGGGCCAGCTACGGCTGCGGGGGTCGCGGGAATCAGGCCCGGCCATCACAGCCACCGCGGCGACGGCCGTGTCGAGGTCGGCTGCGAGCACCGAGACTGCGTCGAAGTCGGCGCAGGCGGGGACCACTCCATGGGTGGGGATGATCCCGAGTGTGGGCTTGATTCCAACGATTCCGTTGAGCGCGGCCGGGACCCGAACCGATCCTGCAGTGTCGGTACCGATGCCGATGTCGGCGATGCCCAGAGCGACGGCCACGGCGGAGCCGGAACTGGAGCCTCCGGCGACCAGGTGCGGATAAAGCGAATTACGCACGGCGCCATAGGGAGTGCGCGTGCCAACCAGGCCGGTGCCGAACTGGTCGAGGTTCGTCTTGCCGAGCACGACCGCGCCGGCGCCGCAGAGGCGGTCCACGACGCTGGCAGAAGCCGTTGGTGCGTAGGCGAACTCCGGGCAGCCTGCGGTGGTCGGAAGCCCCGCGACGTCGATGTTGTCCTTGACGGCAACCAGCATTCCCGCCAGTGGCAGGCTCTCTCCCGCGGCGAGCCGTCGCTCGACCGCGCCGGCGTCGACGAGCACGTCAGCCTGTTCACGCAACGTGATCCAAACTTCGGGCCGGTCGACTTCGGCGATGCGGCGGTACGCGGCGGCTACGCGCGCGGTCGGTAAGCGGGGGCTCATTTGACTTGCCCGATCTCAAAGCACGTGGGGCGCAATGAGCACAGCAGCGCCGGCGACCCCGAACCCGATGAGGAAGGCGATGACCGTGAAGCCCATAACCTGGCGCACATTCAGCTTGGCGATCGCCAGCACCGGCAACAGCCAGAACGGCTGAATCATGTTCGCGACTCCCTCCCCGATCGCGACCGACATCGACATCAGCCCGAGGTAAGTCGCCGAGTGCTGGCCGACCGCCACCGCCGAGCCGACGGCGATAGGTCCCTGCACGGCCCAATGTCCGCCACCGGAAGGCACGAACAACGAGATCAGGACCGACCCGATGAAAGTGAAGAACGGCAACGTGTATTGATCCGCGCCCCGCACCAACGCCTCCGCGAGCACCGTCTGCAGCGCCTTGCCCGATCCGGTTGGCAGGTAGCCCAATAGGCCAACGATCCCGCCGTACAGCGGATACTGCAACAGCAAGGGACCCGACACCTTCGCGGCGTTGGAAAAAGCGCGGATGAAGCGGATCGGCGTGCCGTGCAGCAAGGCGCTCGTGATGGTGAACAACATGATCATCGACGAGATATTCAGCGCAAAGCCGCTCAACGCGAAATACGTTATGCCCGCGGCAAAAACAAGGACGTTGAGAATCCACAGGTCTTCCAGCCACTCGGCAGCGGTCCGCTTGCCGTCCGGCTTGACGGGTTCCGGCTCCTCCTCGAAAACGGCCGGGTCGGGCTCGAGGCTTTGGTTGGGCGCCATGCGCCAGATCGCGACGGAGAGCAAGGCGACCACCGCAATCACGGCGACCCAGTTGTAGGGCTGGAAAACCGTCTTCGTCAACGGCACGGTCATGCCGGTCATCTTGTGAATCACGTTGATAGGGCTGGTCGTATCGGTGTTGGCAAGCGCGATCGACGACGACAGTCCCTGTGTCCACACGATGTAACCCATGAACCCGGTGGCGATGAGGTACCCGAAATGCGCCCCCTCCAGCCGTTTTGCGATCTGACGTGCGACCAGCGCGCCCGCGACCAGACCCAGTCCCCAGTTCAAGAGGGAAAAAACGGTGCTGACGCCGAAACACAGTAGGGCTCCCTGCACCTGGTTCGTCGGCTTGCTCGCGATGTGAACGATGGCCCGCTTCAGGACGGGCGCCTCGGCCAGGGTGTAGCCGGTCACAAGGACGAGGACCATCTGGAACGCGAAGGTGTAGATGTTCTGCGCCCCCCACACTCCGCCGTACCACGCCTTGAGAACACCGGCGGGCGTCGCATCCCGGACGAGCAGTGCGACGAGCGCCACCACGACGATGGTGAGGATGACGGCGAACAGATAGGGGTCGGGCATGAGGCGTTCGACATAACGGACACACAGTGTGGTCAGGCGCTGGATGAAGCCGCGCCGGTCGGCCTGTCGATCCTCGCTCGTGGTCATTGGTTTCCTTTATCTCTTCGCGCGCGCCGTGATCACGTTGACTTCTCGAAACCTGCTTCAGGTAACTCCAAACAGTTTGCGGGCAGGTGAATGCAAGCGGACCCGCAAACGACGACAACCACCGGTACTCAACACGTGCCGCGGCCACCATGACACGGCGCAGTTCTGCACGGACAGTTCGTCCCAGGCCGCCTGCTATCGACCGTGTCCAACCGGGAGGTTGTCGGGTAGCGAAAAATATCCCATCTCGGGCTTGCCAAGGCAGGGCAGCCGAGCTATATAAAAACTATGCCGAACGGCATAGATAATTGATGGCTACAGGCAGATGATGGGAGTGTTGGAGGTGACGGCCATGTTGGTGCGTAGCGATCCATTTCGTGACCTCGATCGCTTCACTCAGCAGGTGTTAGGTACCGCGGCGCGTCCTGCGGTGATGCCAATGGATGCCTGGCGCGACGGCGACCAGTTCGTCGTCGAATTCGATTTGCCGGGCATCAATGAGCAGTCGCTGGATCTGGATATCGAACGCAACGTGGTGACGGTGCGCGCCGAACGCCCGGATGTCAATTCAGGCCGGGAGATGCTCGCCACCGAACGGACGCGTGGGGTGTTCAGCCGACAGTTGGTGCTCGGCGACAATCTGGACACCGAGCAAATCGATGCGTCCTATGACGCGGGGGTATTGCGATTGCGTATTCCGGTGGCCGAGAAGGCAAAGCCGCGCAAGATCGCGGTCAACCGCGGTGGGAATAGGCAGCAGACCGCCATCAGCGCGTGATCGGCCGGTTTGATGCTGACAGAACGCGGGTTAGTCATGACGCACGGCAGCACCGGGGCACCGCCGGCGCCCTGCGTGGTCACTGAGCGTCCAGCAGACAAGCAGGAAGCGCTTCCGCTGGACGCTGACCAAGAGTTGTTCGTGCTGATTGCCGAGGTCGACGCCATCTTGTGCGACGCGGCCGCGACCCTGCTTCGTCGGCCACCGGCGCCGCCCGTGACCGGGTGCGCCCTGCTCGGGCCCCGGTCGCCGGGTCGGTCTTGGAAGCTACCCGCGCAGCACTGGAATGCGCCTGCGCCCGATGTGCGCGCGGTGCAGCGCGGCCCTCCGCGGACCAACATCGCGACCAACCGGTGACACACAATTTGGGAAGGCAGGTGATGGCATTACAACGAGGATGACCGGGCCAGTCCGCCGGCCGGCGATATCGTGGGCACTACCTCAGTCCTTCTGCGGATGAGGACAGGCCACTGCCACAGCCAGGCACCTCGTTTCCGGGGCGGGCGGCCCGCCCTCACTTCAACCGCTATGGTGTCCTCGAAACTGAAAGATGCTGCAAATCCAGGTTTATCGCTAGACGATGGGAGGGTAGCCGTGATCGAACAAGCCATCCTTAACCGCCCTACGCGCAACTACTCGGGTGCGCTGCGCGACCTGCTGCCGGTAGAGGCCGATCCAGTCGACTGGGCAGAACAGCAACAGTCGGTGCCGCTGCCCGACGACGAATACCCCCATGTTGTGGAGACCGCGATGTCCTGACCGCTACGTCGGGCCATTTCGACATCGACTGATACCTGGAATGCCCAATGCTGTCTAGTGGGGCATCTCGTCCACAACCGAAATCGTAGGGCTTAGGTCCACGGCGATGAGGACAAAGCGACATACTCCGCGTTCGCCGAAGTTGGCCAACTGATCACGTGGCGGATACCTGGCCATGTCACCGTATTCGTGTGCGAGCGGAACCCTGGGCCGAGGAATCGCGCCTGGTCGACCGTTTCCATAACTGGTGTGAGGCGTTCGCCGGCCGGTTGCCATTCGGGCTCGGCGCCTTCGTCGCACCGACGTTCGTCGGCTTTTGTGTGATCAACGGCGTCACCTTCGGCGTTGATCTGATGATCCTCACCGGCTTGCGCAGCGGGATCGGCCTCGCGGTGCCGATCGCCGTCACGGTTGCTTACGTGTGCCCGTTCACGTTCAGCTATGTCCTCAATCGGATTTTCAATTTCCGGTCCCACGCGCCGGTGGGACCGCAGGTCGTCGTCTATGTCGTGGTGGTTGTAGTCAACTACTTGGCTTTCATCCTGGGAGTGACCACCGCGCTGGCGGCCATGGGAGTGCAATATCAGCTTTCGCGACTGGCGGCGGGCATGTGCGAAGCCGTCTACATGTACAGCGCCATGAGGTGGGTGGTGTTCCGGCGCTGACCTGTGGGCCGTTCCCGCACTTGGTAGCCGAGGTGTAGCCCGCGCGTGACCTTCCCGCGACGGCAACGAAGGACGCTCAACACGTGACGGTAATCGCGGTCGTCGCCGCGCTCGCGACAGCAACGTGTCTCGGCTACTACTTAGGACGGCGGGCGGGCTCAACGCGGCCGAGCTGGAAGAAGCGAACGAGTCGGATCGCACTGGGAAGGCAGGCCGTCAACCTGGTCGCGATGATCACCGCACGCCGGATCCAGCGGCGCTTGCAGGCCGAGCGTGTCGTCTCCGCCATGGCCGGCAGATATGGGTTGAGAGTAATTGCGCCACTCCATCTTCTACGCGGCGGCGCGGTGCGGTCGCGGTCCTACTAGGGTGCATCCAGTATTCCGCCGAATCGACGGTCACTGAAAAGGACGGGAACTGGCATGACTGCACTGCAGGGCAAGGTGGCGTTGGTGACGGGAGCGTCGTCGGGCCTGGGCGCCGAAACGGCAAAGTTGTTCTCCCGACAAGGCGCAACGGTTTTCGGCGTTGGCCGCGATACCGGACGCCTGGCCGACGTGTTCGCCGGTGTCGAACGGGGCGGATTTGCGTCGCTGGACATCGGTTCCGTGCAGGCCTGCGCAGACGCGGTTGAGCGGTGCGTCCGGGATTTCGGTGGACTCGACGTTCTCGTCAACGTCGCGGGACGACACCAGATGCGTCGGACCGAGTCGATGACCGACGAGGACTGGGAAGACGACCTCGCGGTCAACCTCAACGGGCCGTTCTACCTCTGCAGGGCAGCACTGCCTCATCTGCTCGAACGCGGCGGAAACATCGTCAACGTCAGCTCCATCGCCGGCGTCGAGGGTCAGGCGTATTCGGCCGGTTACTGCGCCGCCAAGCATGGCCTGATCGGCCTGACCCGCGCATTGGCGGTGGAGTACACCGCGGATCGCTTGCGCGTCAATGCGGTATGCCCCGGCGGCATGCTCACGCCGCAAATCGAACAGTTCAGTGCGCCAGACAATCCCAACTACGACTTGATCATGCGCACGGCCGCACCGCGCGGCATGATGCAACCCGTCGATGTCGCCAACGTGATCGCCTTCCTCGCCAGCGACGCCGCGGCCGCCATCCACGGCGCGGTCTACCGGGTCGACAACGGCAAAGGCGCCGGGTAACGGTTCAGGCACGTTTCAATCACCGCCCGACACGTCGGGCGGCACCACGCTTGTTGTGGTTGACAATTCGGGGCATGACGCAATCGCGGGAGTCCGACGATGGCGCGTGAAATCTCGCGGCAGACGTTCCTGCGCGGCGCCGTCGGAGCGTTAGCCACCGGCGCCGTCCTCGGCGCACCCCGGGTCGCCGCCGATCCGAGACCTACCGGCTGGGAGGGCCTGTCCACCGCCCTCGGCGGGAAGGTGGTGCTCCCGGAGAGCCCCCAATTCGCCGGAGCAAAACAGGTTTTCAACACGAACTACAACGGGCTGACGCCGGCGGCGGTCGTCACCCCAACGTCGGCAGCCGACGTGCAGAAGGCGATGGCATTCGCGGCCGCCCACAACCTCAAGGTGGCCCCGCGCAGCGGTGGACACTCCTATATCGGCGCGTCGACCGCGAACGGAACCATGGTGCTCGACCTGCGCCAACTGCCAGGGGACGCCAACTACGACGCCGCCACGGGGCAGATCACGGTGACGCCGGCCACGAGTCTGTACACGATGCACCGGACTCTGGCCGCGGCCGGCCGGGGCATCCCAACCGGTACCTGTCCGTCGGTCGGTGCCGCGGGCCACGCGCTGGGTGGCGGCATGGGAGCACAGTCCCGGCATGCCGGCCTGCTCTGTGACCAGCTGACGTCGGCGTCGGTGGTGCTGCCCAGCGGTCAGGCGGTCACCGCGTCCGCCGGCAGCAACCCCGACTTGTTCTGGGCACTGCGCGGCGGCGGTGGCGGCAACTTCGGTGTGACGACCGCGTTGACCTTCGCCACGTTCCCCACCAAGGACGTGGACGTCGTCAACCTCAACTTCCCGCCGCAGTCGTTCGCGCAGGTACTCGTCGGTTGGCAGAACTGGCTGCGCACCGCCGACCCCAACAGCTGGGCACTGGCGGACGCCACTGTCGACGCGATGGGTATGCATTGCCGAATCCTGGCGACCTGCCCCGCCGGGTCGGGTAACAGCGCTGCGGCCGCGATCACCCAAGCGGTGGGACTGCAACCGTCGGGCACCGAGAACCACACCTTCAACTACATGGACCTGGTGAATTATCTGGCCGTCGGCAACCTCAACCCGTCGCCGCTCGGGTATGTCGGCGGCTCCGACGTCTTTGCCACCGTCAACGCGGGCGTGGCACAGGGGATCGCCTCGGCGGTGAACGCCTTTCCCCGCGGCGCCGGCCGGATGCTGGCCATCATGCACGCCATGGACGGCGCACTCGCGACGGTGGCGCCGGGCGCCACCGCGTTTCCGTGGCGCCGGCAGTCAGCGCTGGTGCAGTGGTATGTGGAAACGGGCGATCCCGCGGCCGCGACCAACTGGCTCAATACGGCACATCAGGCGGTGCAACAGTATTCGGTCGGCGGCTACGTGAACTACATCGAGGCCAACCAGTCGCCCTCGCGCTACTTCGGACCGAACCTGTCCCGGCTGAGCGCCGTCCGGCAGAAGTACGATCCCGGCCGGGTCATGTTCTCGGGGCTGAATTACTAGCCGCCGAACACGGCACTGGCGCCGGTCCCGCGGGCACCGGACCACTCGATGGTTAGCCCGGCTCGGCACGGGGTACTTCCAGTGTGTCTGTGACGAGTAAGGGGTTTGGTCAATGGCAATCGAGCACGGTCGTGCACGGTGCCCGCGCTGCATGGCGTGGGCGCAATACCGGTTTCTCGAACGGGATGACGACAAGCTCGAGTATCAGGTCGATTGCGATGCGTGCGGGAACCTGTACTCCGAGGTGACCATCGCGTCGACTGTCACTATCCCGGCGGCGTAGGCGGCCCTCCCGGCTCTCGAACGGCCACTCATTTCACGCTCAAAACCGCGGGCATGACCGGCTATGTTACGGATATCGCCGCTGGTGTAAAGTCTGGACCGCGAGCTAAGACGCCCCACACCGGAGCAGCGCCTAGTGCGCGCAACGCCGTGCGAAACGCGTTGAAAGGGGCGGCGTGAACGAAGTATTGGCGCGAGCCGGCATCTTCCAGGGGATCGCCCCTGATGCGGTCGATGCGTTGGCTCGCCACCTGCAGCACGTATCCTTCCCGCGCAGGCGCACCGTCTTCGTCGAAGGCGAGCCGGGTGACGACCTCTACGTCATCTTGTCGGGCGCGGTGAAGATCCGCCATCAGACGGCAGACGGTCGCGAAACCGTCTTTGCGGTGCTGGGCCCCGGGGATGTGTTCGGTGAGCTAGCGCTGTTCGACCCCGGCCCACGAACCTCGACGGTGATCACCCTGACAGAGGTGGAAGCCGTCAGGATGGACCGTCACGCGTTACGAACATGGATTGCCGAACGTCCCGAAATCGCGGAGCAGCTGCTACGGGTGCTGGCACGCCGACTCCGGAATACGAACAACACTCTGTGCGACCTGATCTTCACCGATGTCCCCGCCCGGGTGGCCAAGCAAATCCTCGATCTGGCAATGCGATTCGGCACGAGTAACGGGGGTTCGGTGCTTGTCGAGCACCATCTCACGCAAAAGGAACTCGCTCAACTCGTGGGGTCCTCGCGCGAAACCGTCAACAAGGCGCTATCAGACTTCACCCAACGCGGATGGATCCGGCACCAAGGCAAGGCCCTCATCATCGACCAACCCGCGAAGCTGGCCCACCGCGCAAGGGCCTGACGCCCGCGCGAGTCTACCGGTCACGCACCGGCACTGGGCATTTCAGCAAGCTGGGCTCTCTTGGGAGACCGGCCAGTTCGCGTCCTAGGTGATCGACCAAAACTCCAGGAGCGTCCGCAACGTCGCGACCAGGGGGAGCGGTTGGTCGAGCATGGGATGGTGGCCGGCCAAGGCCAGCTCCACGAAGGGGCCACGAAGCTGAAGCAGCGAACGGATCCGTTCGGCCATCGCGGGAGGCACTAGCCCGGCTTCACAGCGCAAATACCCTACGCGGCAACGCATCGCGCCCAGCATGGTCTCCAAGGATTCCTCGTCGGCGGGCGTCGGCTCGAGAAATTCACCGCCGAAAATCGCCGGGTCGAACTTCCAAATCCATCCTTCGTCGGTCTTGCACACCGATTCGGCCGCTATGTGCTGCCGGATGTAGGGCAGGATCAGCTCCTGCGAAGGCACGGCCGTAAAGCGGGCCAGGATCTCATCTCTCGTCCGGTAGCGGGTGTGTTGGTGCCTGCGCAGTCGCCCTTCCTCCGGCGCACGCTCCCACAACGGCGAGTCGATCACCAGCATGCTGTTGATCTGCGGGCTGTAGTGCATCGCCGCCGTGGATACGACCCAGCCGCCCATACTGTGGCCGACGATGGTCGGTCGCCCAGCGGGCCCTGCGGCCGCCGCGGCTGCCATCACTTCGCTTGCCCAGGTTCGCACGTCGTAACTGGTACGGGCCTCGCTGTCGCCGTGCCCCGACAGATCCGGCGCGATCACCCGGTGGGTGCCCGAAAAGAACGGCGCGATGTGGTCCCACCAACCTGAGTGCGCTCCGCCACCGTGGACAAGCACCACCGGAGGCTGGTCGGCAGCGCCCCAGACACGCAGATGTATGCGGCAACCGTCGACCTCGACGTCACAGTGGTCCGGCTTTTGATCGAGTGCTGTGGTGAACCAGGATGGCGTAGTCGGTATCTGATGCGAACGGGAAAACAGTTTTTCGACCTCCGTAGTCGAGGATTCAAATACCTTGCCTTGATGCAGCTTTCGCGCGAGGCAACCAACAGCGGCTCATCTGGACGGGAAACGGGAAATTCAAGAGTGCGCCTCGGCGAGCCGCACCGTGACGGTGACGCGTCCCTTTTCGTCCTGTTTGGCGACGGCATGTCCAGCCCGATCGGTCTCGTCAAATCGCAACGTGAGGGCTCCGCCGGTGTCCAGGAAGTTCCGCCACCACGTCTTCGCCGCAGGCATGCTGACGCCGATGACGATGTCGCCCACCGAACGCCGGTAGGCCACCGGGATGCGGAATGTGCGTCCGGAGCGTCGGCCCGTGTAGGTCAGCGTCGTAATGTTGCGGTTGAGCATTCTGCCAAAACGACGGGAATCGGCCAGCGCGGCCACCGGAGCATTGAAAACAGGCGCGGCGCGCATCAGGAGGCGGCCCAGATTGTCAGGTTCCACGTGGAAAGTATCGCAGCAAATTCCAGCGATTAGTCGACCGTCGGAATTCAACATGATGCCAGGCCGTTCGACATGGAGGTAGCATCCCCGCGCAGATGCTCTAGCCGTTGCCATGAGCGAGGAAGAGGGCGCTGATGACTGCTCCTGTCAACCCGTCGGTGCCACCCAGCGGTATGGGCTGTGTCGAGTGTGACGAGACCGCTGGTTGGTGGGTGCACTTGCGGCGTTGCGCCGCATGCGGGCACATCGGCTGCTGCGACGACTCGCTCTCCCGCCATGCGACCAAACACTGGCAGCAGACCGGACATCCGATAATCCGATCGTTTGAGCCCGGCGAGGACTGGTTCTGGAACTACGAGGCCAACGACTACTACGAGGGTCCCGGGCTCGCGCCGCCCGAGTGCCGTCCGGAGGATCAGTCCGTTCCCGGGCCGCGCGGACGGGTGCCACATAACTGGTTCGAGCTGCTCCGCCATCGAGACGGCTGACGAGGTGAGCCGGCCGCTTTGGCGTTCTCATCCAGTGAAACCCCTGGCTGACGAGGCTGTTATCCGGCGGACGGGACGGTGCTGGTAACAGTTCGCTGGCAGGTTCCACCCGCGAACCGGCGGCCACAGCTGGCAGCCGTATCACACTGTCGTCCAACCTGATACGTTCCTATGCCCAGGACCGCGGCCGACAGCACGAGTATCCCCTGGGCCTGCGCTTACGCCCATGATCCGACCGTTGTTCCGAGCCACGTCACGGAGTCGGCGAACCGGCCGGACGTTCAATCGGAAAGCGTTGGGAGAAAACAATTCTAGTCATCATCAGGCCAAAGGCTCCCGGCCGCGCCTGTGGAGCCGACCCGGCGCCGGGTCGACTTGTCGTCCCGCCGGCGAAAGCGAGGCATTTCGCGACCTGGCTCCGACGAGAAGTCCACCGGGGCATGCTGTACAGTTCTCGACGACCGGCTCACGGAACTTGAGTTCCGTTTATCTTCTGTGGTGGCGTTAGGCGGTTGCGCTCCGTTGCGCGCTCCCGCTGGCTGCGAAGGGTGAAAAGGAGGCAGCGGATGCTGAGCGCTTTGCGAAGGGCATGGATGCCCCTGCTTCTTGTCGTCGTAATTACGGTGGGCGCGTATGCCGTTGTCCGCATCCGTGACACGTTCGGCTCGCACGGTGGCGTAACGAGCGGCGAGGGTGGTGGCGACAACACCAAACCGTTCCACCCGAAACACATCACTTACGAGATAACCGGTACCCCAGGCGGCACGGTGAACGCCAATTACCTCGACGAAAACGGTCAGCCGCACCTCGTCGATTCCGCCCCGCTGCCGTGGTCGTTCACCGTCGTGACCACGCTGCCGTCGATGTCGGCCAACATAGTCGCCCAGGGCAGCACAGAGGTACATGCCCTGCGGTGTCGTGTCATCGTCGACGACCAGGTTCGCGACGACCGCAACACCACTGACTACCAACCGTTCATCTACTGCTTGGTGAAATCCGTATGAGCAACCCGCATTTGAAGCCCCGCCGCGCGGTCATCCCCCGGCTCATCCGCATCCTGTCGCTGCCGATTACCCTGGGATGGTTGTTCGTTGCCGTCGCCCTGGGCGTGATTTCGCCCTCCCTTGACGACGTTGCGTCCCAGCACTCGGTGCCGATGACGCCGCGAGACGCGCCGGCGTTCAAATCGATGATGCACATCGGCGACAAGTTCAACGAATTCCACACGGACTCAACGGCGATGGTGGTCCTGGAAGGAAAAGACAAGCTCGGCGACAGCGCGCACGACTTCTACAACCACATCGTCAGCAAACTCAAAGACGACCACGCGCATGTGCAAAATGTTCAGGACTTCTGGGGCGACCCCCTGACCGCTGCCGGCTCGCAAAGCCCGGACGGCAAGGCCGCCTATGTCCAGGTCTTCCTCAACGGTGCGCAAGGCACCACTCCCAGCCACGAGTCGGTCGCCGCCGTGCGCAAGATCGTCACGGACACGCCTGCGCCGCCGGGTGTCAAGGCGTATGTGGCCGGCAACACCGTGCTGAACGCCGACACCAGCGTTGTCGGGCATAAGAGCATGGCGACGATGGCGCTGGTCTCCATCGGTGTCATATTCGTGATGTTGCTGATCGTCTATCGGTCGATCGTCACAACCCTGCTGTGCCTGGTGGTGATCGGCATCGAGCTCTTTGCGGCCCAAGGTGTTACGGCAACCGCGGGCAACCTCAACATCATCGGGCTCACGCCCTACGCCGTCAGCATGATCACCATGCTCAGCATCGCCGCCGGAACCGACTACGTGATCTTCCTGCTGGGCCGCTACCACGAAGCCCGATCCCTGGGCCAAGACCGCGAGGAGGCTTTCTACACGGCCTATCATGGCGTGTCGCACGTCATCCTGGGCTCAGGTCTGACGATCGCGGGTGCCTGCTTGTGCCTGACGGCGACCCGGCTGCCGTATTTCCAGACCATGGGATTGCCCTGCGCGATAGCCCTGTTGGTTATCGTGTTCGCGGCACTGACCCTGGCCCCGGCGGTACTGGCGCTCGGGGCGCGGTTCGGCCTGTTCGATCCCAAACGCGCGGTCGACGAACGTGGTTGGCGCAAAGTGGGCACCGCCGTGGTGCGCTGGCCAAAGCCGATCATCGTCGTGACCGCAGCTATAGCCGTCATCGGATTCATCAGCCTGCTGACCTACGTGCCGAACTACGATGACCAGAAATTCACTCCCGAAAACATGCCCGCCAACGCCGCAATGACGGCGGCGCAACGGCACTTCTCCCAAGCCCGGATGAACCCTGAACTGCTGATGGTCGAAGCCGATCATGATCTACGCGACCCGGCCGACATGCTCGTCATCGATCGAATCGCCAAGAGCGTCTTCCACCTTCGCGGTATCGAACGCGTCCAGACCATTACCAGGCCGTTGGGTGCGCCGATCGAGCACAGCTCGATCCCGTTCCAGATCGCGATGCAGAATTCGGCGACCCTACAGACGGCGAAGTTCAATAACGACAATATGGCCCACATGCTCGAGCAGGCTGATGAACTGAGCAAAACGATCGCCACCATGGAGCACATGTACGGCGTCATGCAGCAGGTGACAGCGGCGACGCACAGCATGGTCGGCAGAACCCATGACATGGTGGCTACTACCAATGAATTACGGGATCACATCTCGGATTTCGAGGATTTCTTCCGGCCGATCAGAAGTTACTTCTATTGGGAGAAGCACTGTTTCGATATTCCCGTGTGCTGGTCGCTGCGGTCAGTCTTCGATACGCTCGACGGCATCGATGAGCTCGCTGACCAAATCAGCGGCCTCACAGTGGATCTCGATCGTTTGGATCGATTGATGCCGCAACTGCTGGCCGATTTCCCCAAAATGATCGACACGATGAAGACGATGCGCGACTTCATGCTGTCCACGCATAGCACGATGGCCGGGATCCAAGCCCACCAGCAGGAGGGGGCCGAGGGCTCTACCTTGATGGGGCAATACTTCGACGAAGCCAAGAACGACGACTCCTTCTACCTGCCGCCGGAAGTCTTCAAAAACCCTGACTTCAAACGCGGGCTGAAGATGTTTGTTTCCCCCGATGGCACGGCCGTGCGGTTCATCATCACTCACCAGGGTGATCCCGCCTCGGTTGAGGGAATCAAGCACGTCGCGGGAGTTAAAGACGCGGTCGCCGATGCCATCAAGGGAACTCCGCTGGAGAGCTCGAAGGTGTATCTGGCCGGAACGGCATCGATGTATTCCGACATGCAAGAAGGCGTCATCATCGACCTGCTGGTCGCCGGGATCTCCGCGTTGATACTGATCTTCGCGATCATGCTGCTCATCACGCGTAGCGTGGTCGCCGCGTTGGTCATCGTCGGCACGGTGGCCGCGTCGCTGGGTACAGCGTGCGGTCTGTCCGTACTGCTGTGGCAAGACCTCATCGGACTCGGTGTGCAGTGGATCGTGCTGCCCCTGTCAGTCGTCATCCTGTTGGCCGTGGGATCGGACTACAACCTGCTCCTGGTCTCCCGGCTCAAAGAAGAAATCCCCGCCGGCCTCAACACCGGAATCATCCGCGGCATGGGCGCCTCCGGCCGCGTCGTCACCGCCGCCGGGCTGGTATTCGCCTTCACCATGGCCTCCATGATCGTCAGCCAACTACGGGTGATCGGAGAACTCGGCACCACGATCGGATTGGGTCTGTTGGTCGACACCCTTATCGTGCGGTCCTTCATGACCCCGTCGATCGCCGCTGCGTTGGGGCATTGGTTCTGGTGGCCGATCAACACTATCCGCCTGACGAGGAAGACCGATCGGAACGAGGACGCGCATACGGCGCCGATTCCACAACTGGCCACAAGGTGAAACCGATACCAGCCGGTCTGCCAAGCTGTCCACGACGACGTTGTTGATTGACAGCCCAGGACCCATGGCAGAGCCCGAATCGAAACTTCGACAGCGCACCGAGGGGCGGCTGGACCGCTCCCGCGACCCCGCGATCCTCGACGCCGCGTTGGCCTCACTGGCCGAGCACGGTTACGACGCGACGAACATGAACGACATTGCGGCACGGGCCGGTGTGGGCAAGGCCGCAATTTATCGACGGTGGTCGTCGAAAGCCGCCTTGATGACCGACGCTCTCGTCTATTGGCGACCCGATCTGCTCGAGGATGACGCCCCCGATACCGGCAGTCTGGACGGTGACCTCGACGCCGTTGTCAAGCGCGCCAAGCGCAATGACAACTCCTTGATTACCAATGACCTCGTGCTGCGAGTCGCCGTGGAGGCCGCGCACGACCCCGAACTCGCCACCGCGTTGGATGACCTGATTCTCTTCAAGGGCAGGCGTGTGCTGTCGGCCGTTCTGTCTCGTGCCGCAGACCGCGGCGAAATCTCCGCCACCCGCGACTGGTCATTGATCGCTGACGTCCTGACCGCAATGGGCCTACTACGCGTCATCAGTGGACAGAGCGTCGACGCCAAGTTCATACGACAAGTGATCGATACGCTGATTCTTCCCGCCGTGCAGATGCCAGACGGCGAGCGCGACGTCAGGAAGCGGTGAGGCGATCGGACGCCCGACCGCCGGTTCAGCTTGCGGCGGCCAGCAGGTCGCGTACCGCATTGTCGATGGTGCCCAGCAGCTCGGGGTCGATGCCGGCGCGGCCGCGTACCAGTATCGAGGCGCTGTTGGCGGACGGCAGTCCCTCGGCGTGGCTGAGCCCATCGGGAAACTTACCGATCATCGGCAGCAGCGCTACTCCGAGCCCAGAACGCACCGCCGCGTAGAGGCCGGACAGATCGCTGCACTCGGCGGCGATCTCATACTCGATGTGGTGATTCTCCAGAATTGCGAAAGCGGGCTCGCGCAACGTGCACGGCTCGGAAAAAATCACCAGCGGCAACGGGTCTCGCGGCGAAATCGTCAGCGTGCGCGCTGAAATCCATTGCAACCGCACGAGTCCCGACGCGTGAGCGCGATCCAGGCCCGCTCCGTCGAGCATGATGGCCAGATCGACCAAGCCGCGATCGATCGAGTCCGCCAGCGACACGTTGCGGTCAAGCCGGAAGCGCACCCGCCGGTCGGGAAGCCGCTCCCGCAACACGCGGGACAGGCCGGCCAGCATGACATCAGCGCCGTGCTCGGTGGCGCCGATCGTGAGGAGTTTGTGTTCGGTCGCGCCCAGGTCGTCGAGCGCGGTGTCGTGCGCGGCCAGAATCGTGCGGGCATGCCGCAGCGCCTTCTGGCCGACCTCGGTGAACACGACCCCACGCCCGGAGCGTTGCACAATCGGCTCGCCGACCACAGCTTCGATTCGGCGCAGATGCTGGCTGACCGCGGACTGGCTGAGGTGAAGGGCGGCGGCGGCACGATGGAAGCCACCGCAGTCGGCAACCGCGACGAGACTGCGCAACGGCGCGATGTCGAGCACCTGGGCCATAGGCGCACTCTAATCCGATCGGCACGTCTGATCAATCGTCAACCTCAAGGCGCGAGATCGACTGCCCTGGGGGGGCGTCCGATAAGGCGATGTGATCAATCATGATCGCCAATAATCGTTGGACTGCGTCGGTCGGTCAAGCGAACATGGGTGGCATGGCTCTGCCGCGCATGCCAGTGACCACCGCCACGGCGGTGACGTTCTTTTACGCACTCGGATATCCCATCGGCACGCTGGCGGTATTTGCCATGACACCGATGGCCGCCCTGGTGCTGCGGTTCAGTTTGGCCGCAACGATTCTGGCGATCTGGTCGATGCTGGCCAAGGCCCCCCGGCCCGGACGAACGCAATTCGGCCACGTCCTGGTGACCGGTCTGCTGATCCAGGGCGTTCAGTTCTGCTGCCTGTATGAGGCCGTTCAGCTCGGAGCGCCGGCGGTGTTGTGTGCAGTGGTGGTCGCCATGAATCCGGTGGCCACCGCGATCCTGGCGGCGATGTTCCTGCGGGAACCGCTCGGTCCGCTGCGTGCGGTTGCTCTGGTGCTCGGCGTTGTCGCGGTGTTAGCCGCCTGCTCTCGGAGGCTACTGAGCACGCACGGCGCCGACCCGGTCATCGTATTGCTTGTCATTGCCCTGCTGGGCCTTTCGGCGGGGGGTGTCTACCAACAGCGATTCTGCACCGGCGTCGACTTTCGGGTGATGAGTGCCCTGCAAAATGCCGTGGGGTTGATACCCGCGTCGGCGCTCGCGATCGTCACGCCGTTCACCGTGCACGACGGCGTCAAGGCAGTGATCGCCGTCAGTGGCATGGTGCTGTTGAACGCCACGCTCGCGGTGAGCCTCTACGTGCGGGCCATCAACACCCATGGCGCGACGGCGGTGGCGATGCTGTTCGCCGTCATTCCCGCGGTGGCCGGAGTGTTGTCGTGGATCATCCTGGACCAACGTCCCGACGCGGGTATTGCGGTCGGCCTGGTGCTGGGAGGGCTCGCATGCTGGATCAACACCAGGGCATCCGGCCGGCGTCGGCCCGCGAGGGGCAGCACGCCCACCGCGCCACTGCCGCAGGTCGGGCTCCAGGGCGCACCGAGATGAGATCGCGAACGTCCCCCGCACAGAGGCGTTGCCAATAGCTCGTCCACCATCCGTTCATCCGCGCCTGCCGATCTGTGACAATGCACCCTGCGCAATAGTCAACGGAGGCGTGGTGAATTCTGACAGCGGTCCTATCGGATCACGGTGGGTAGCGGCGACGGTGGCAGGCCTTGTATCGGCAGCCGCGTTCACTTGTCCCGCCGTGGCCAGCGCGGATGCGCAATTGTGCGACCCGGCGAGCGTCGATGCGAATCAAATGTGCCACTTCGATGCCGTAGGCCCACTGTCGGACATCAGCATGGTGTTTCCCGCTAACTACCCCGATGAGCAGGCCATGATCGGCTATTTAGCCAAGGCCGACGATGACTTCATCAACGCCCGTGGACCAATGAACTCGTTGAAATCGCCGACGGCGTTGAGGGTTTCTGGAACCCGATACAGCTCCGGTCCGCAAGCGACGGGTACGCAGTCGGTAGTCACCGAGATCCACCAGAACCTCGGCGCCGTTCACCCTTTGGTGTGGTACAAGTCCTTCAACTACAACCTGGCCAATCAGCAACCGATCACCTTCGATGCGCTGTTCCGGCCGGGAGCTCAACCGCTACAGGCAATCTTGCCGATCGTGCAGAAGACCCTGGCCGACCGGTATCGGGCGACCGTATCGATTCCGCCGGCCACCGGACTCCAGTCAACGAGCTACCAGAGTTTCGCGGTCACCAATGATGCGATCGTGTTCTTCTTCGACCAGAACGCGCTACAGCCGGCGATGGAGGCTACCCAAGTATCGGTGCCGCGCAGCGCGATTGCGTCGATGATCAGTCCCGACATCGCATAACCGGGCGCTACACCGCCCAGCACCGCGGACACCGTTGTCGTGCAACGACTATGCGTCGGACTGCCTGTCAGCGCCCACGAACGGCGCCGTCGCGCCATGTGACGTTCCCCCCGCGTAGGCAAGGCCCGCTACAGCTTCCCATCGAACCCTGTCGAGTCCGTCTTATCGAATCCTTAATATCCTTAACAATTACTTATCCTTCGTGTATGGTGCTGTGGCATGGATCTCACGCCGCAGCGCATTGGCGCGTGTTCACGGCGGAGGCGCGTGCCGTGAGCCCGGTGGGTGAGCACGCCGTCGTGCTGGGCGCCGGAATGGCGGGTTTGCTTACGGCACGGGTGCTTTCGGAGTTCTACGATTCAGTCAGCGTGGTAGAGCGTGACACATTCCTCGGCCATCCGGCTCACCGCAAGGGCGTACCGCAGGGGCGCCACGTGCACATGTTCCTGGGGCGCGGCACGCAAGTGCTTGCCGAACTGTTTCCCGGCGTGATCGACGAGTTGGGCGCCGCGGGTGCCGTCGTCGTCACCGACGGGGACCTGGCGCGGTTTTATGTGCGCGTCGGCCGCTACGAGCTCAAACGTTCGGGCAAATTCGCCGATCCGGCGGCGGTGACGTTATGCCTGGCCAGCCGGCCGTTCGTGGAGTTCCATGTGCGCCGTCGCGTCGCCGGCCTGTCCAATGTGGTGGTTCTCGATGGCCACGACGTGGTCGAGCCCCTTGCCGACGGAGACGTGGTCACCGGTGTGCGAATCATGCGTCGCGACAACGGCACTGTGTCCGACCTGCCAGCTGATTTGGTCGTTGACGCCATGGGCCGGGCGGCCCACACGCCCGCGTTTCTGGACGCTCTGGGCTATGGGCGGCCGCCCGAGACCCGGTCCACCGCCACCTTGGGCTATTCAAGTCAACTGCTCACCATGCCCAAGGGCTGCATCGACAAGCAGATGGTGGTCTTCAACCTAGGTGGCGGAGGTAAGCCGGGCGGCCTGTTGCTGGCCTGCGAGCACGACACGTGGATGTTCGCGGTCGGCCGTACCGTCGAGGCCGGTGGGGCGCCGGCTGATTTCGCCGCAATGCTCGGGCTGGCTGCTGCCGCATTGCCCCGGGAAATCATGGACGGACTACGCCAGGCTCACGCGGTTGGGGAGATCGCCACATACCGTAACCCCGCGGCCATATGGCGGCGCTACGACCGGATGCCGAGCTTCCCAGACGGGTTACTGGTCATCGGCGATGCCTTGTGCAGTCCCAATCCCATTTACGGACAAGGCATGACGATGGCGGCTGTGCAAGCGCTCGCGTTACGCGACTGTCTGCGTGGCGGCGTTGCGGACTTGGCTCAGCGCTTCTTTCATGTCGCGGCACGCGACATCGGGCCGACGTGGGCACGGAATGAGGCCAACGATGCTGGCCCGTCGGCTGGCCGCAAACGATCCCTGCGCCAGCGGTTGCGGGGCCAATTCGTCGGGGCCTTGCTGAATGCCGCCGGTTGCGACACCGCCGTAACCGAACTTCTGCTGCGGGTCAGCCACCTCATCGACCCACCGACGCGACTGCAGGATCCCGCGCTACTTCTCCGAATCCTTCGCGCCAACGTGCGGCGGCGGTTCGCCCGACTCCATAAGTCCGATCAACGTGAACGGGTGCGGGAGGCATCGTGACAAACGGCGACCAGCGAGCCGACGAGGCAGCCATTCGTGCGCTCATCGATCGGCAGGTAAGAGGCTGGGCCGCAGGCGATCCAGCGGTCTACGCCGGGGTCTTCACCGCGGACGCCGACTACATCACCTTTCTGGGGAGCCACCACAAGGGGTGTGACGCGATCGCGGCATCGTATGTTCCCCTGTTCAGAAAGCTCCTCAAGGGAACACAGCTGCGAATAGACATCACCCAGGTCCGGTTTCTCACAGTCGACGTCGCGCTGGTCCACGCGAACGCGTCGGTGGTAAGAGCGGCACGACGCCGCAATAAGGGCAATGCCCGGGTGAACACCAGTGTCGCCGTGCGGACGGACGGCCGCTGGCGACTTGCCGCCTCGCAGAACACCACCCACCGGCGGCTCGCTGAAAAACTCATGACCAAGTTATTTTCCTGAACATTGCCGCCCGACTAGCGTTGTGTGGTCATGAGGGTACGAATGGCGACGCCGCAGGACGCAGGTGCGGTGGCGGAGATCTATCTGCCCTACGTCCGCGACACCGCGATTTCCTTCGAAGCGACGCCCCCAGATGTTGAGACGATGCGGTCGAGGATCACCGACACCCTTGCCCGCTTGCCATGGCTGGTCGTCACCGATCGTGAGTGCGTCAAGGGGTATGCCTATGCGAGCCCGCACCGGGCGCGGGAGGCCTACCGTTGGTGTGCAGATGTGTCGCTCTACCTGGACGAATCGATCCACCGCCAAGGGCACGGCCGCCGGCTTTACGCTGCTTTGCTCAATCTGCTTGTCGCGCAGGGCTATGTCAATGCCTATGCAGGTATCGCGCTGCCCAATCCCGCCAGCGTAGGACTGCACGAAGCGCTGGGTTTCACACGCGTCGGCATCTTCAACGGCGTGGGTTTCAAGCACGAAACGTGGTGGGACGTCGGCTGGTGGCATCGCCGACTGGTCGACCCGCCCCCCGCCCCGCGGCAGCCGCTGCCCTGGTCCCAGCTGTCCGCAAAGACCATCGACGCCGCGCTCGCAGCCAACACCGGATAGCGGTCCAGGAAAGAATTCATACCGATGACCACACCACTGTGGGACCAGCACACATGTCTACCGCTCACAGCGGATACCGACATCAGCCCGCTGACTCGCTACCAACGGGGCGCCGGCACTTTGCTTTCGGTCAACGCGGGATACTCACCCCACAGCTTCAGCGACGCCATGGCGCTCCTGCGCCACTACCGTGCCGCGATCGCTGCCCACCCCGACCTTGAATTGGCGGCCACTCTCGGTGATGTGGACGCGGTGGCACTGGCGGGGCGCATCGCGGTGGTGTTCGACCTGGAAGACTCGCGGCCCCTGGACGACGATCTCGGCAATGTACGCAGGCTGGCGGACCTCGGCGTGCGCACCCTGCTGCCGACCTATAACAACGCGAACCGCGCCGGCAGCGGTTGCCTCGACCACACCGATACTGGTCTGACCGCATGGGGCCGCGCCGTCGTCGCCGAGCTGAACGCCGTCGGCGTCGTCCCGGACGGTTCGCATTGCAGTGCGCGCACCGGCCTCGATATGTGCGAGGTATCCACCGGCCCAGTCATTTACAGCCATTCGTGCATGCGGGCACTCTGGGATCACCCGCGCAACATCACCGATGATCAGGCACGGGCGTGCGCGGAAACCGGCGGCGTCGTCGGCATCACCGGTGTCGGCATCTTCCTGGGGCCCAACACACCCACCCGGGAAGCGATGACACGACATCTGGAATACGCCGTCGGCCTGATCGGCATCGAGCACGTCGGTGTCAGCACCGACTTCTCCTTCGACGCCGCCGATTTCAACGACGAACTGCGGCGCAATCCACATCTGTTCGACGACAGCTACACCCGCTGGGGCCCTATCCAGTGGATGCCCCCGGAAACATTCCTCATGCTCGGCGAGCACCTCCGGCGCAGGGGGTGGAGCGCAGGCGACATCGAGGCTGTGCTGGGTGGGAACTTCTACCGGGTGGCACGACAAGCCTGGCGATCTTGAGTAAACCGCTGATGGGACGAAAGTTTCAAGGCAGCTCGACCTTGCTGGCCAGCCACCGACCGTCCACCTTTTCCATGGTCATCTTGACCCGGCTGCGGTCTAGCTGAGGCGCCGGCGCGGTCCCATTGCTCACCGACTGGTCGACGAACAAGACAACGTCGACCTTGTCTTCGGTGGCGGACTGGACCGCGGCCTCGATCACACTCCCATGCGCCGCGGCCTTGTTGTCAATGAGAGTTTGGCGCAGCTGGGCACTGGATTTTGTGTACATGTCTTTGAATTCACCGGTTGAGCCGTCGAGAACATCGGTGAAGTTCTTATCGATAGCGTTGGTGTCCACACTGGTCAATGTGATGATGTACTTCTTTGCCGCATCGAGTGCTTGGGCAGCGGCGACATCCTTCTGGTGTTGCTGAAACAGAAGCCAGCCCTCATATCCCGCACCCGCGAGCACGATGGACAGCACGCTGGCAGCGGCCCAGCGAATGACATTGACGCGCCGGCCTTTTCGGACATCGGTCCGCAGATCATCGGTGCCATCGTCGTCCTGGTCCGGTGCCTCGTCGGGCTCGGCTGCGTCCACCATGTCGTTGTCCGTGGCCGGTGACCCGCCGACTGGTGTCGAGCCGTCGCCGGACTGGTCGGCCTCGCTCGCCGCGACGGCCGGAGGTTGCGGCGCTTCATCTCCAATCCCCTCCGCGGCCTGGCGGAAGCGACTTACCAGCCATGTTCCTGGACTGCCGGCTCTTCGTAGCGATGGGTGATGGTTCATCAGTTGCATGCGCCGGAGTCACGAAGCGCGTTCGCCCAGCCGGTGGCCGAGACGATGTTCGCATGGGTGACTCCTGACGGATCCTTTCTCTTGATGCTGTCGCTGATCCGCGAGAGCTGAAATGCCAAGTGGGTCATCGATTCCCCGCCGTACACCGGTGAATACGGGCCGAAGTTGTCGGGCTGATTGGTGATGATCAGCGGCCTCACGCGAGGTGCCAGAAACGCCGTCGACTGGTCAATATTGATGACCACAGCCCGGGCATTCCCCTGCACACCGCCGATCGAGTAGTCGTCATGCTGGTCACCCAGGTACCGGTTGAAGTCATTGATCTGGCCCATCAACGGATCGAATTGCGACTTGAACCATTGGCAGGAATCGGACATTCCGCCGACCATCTCCGGTGTCACCCTTGCCGTGAACGTGCTGTACGGCCAGATGTCGAAGTTCGGTGACCAATCGCTGGGAGCCGGTGTGAACACCGGCAACGGCGGTGGGGGCTGGCCCGCATCGGCAGCGGCATAGCCGGACAGCGCCATGGCGGCGGCGAGTGCCGGCCCGGCGCACGCCATGCCGCTACCTGCCCGTCGCAACCTCGTTAGATCCATCCGCTCTTCCCCACGAAACACGATATCCCGTGCCTACCGAATAGCGGACCGCAACCGCGTTTCCAAATTGCCGTTAACATCGATGCTCTGATACGGGATCTTCTCGCGAAGTCAGCAACGCGTCAAGGGGGCGCTATCGGGCCAACTGCAGGTGTGACCACCGGTCGCCGCGCCCCGGCGAGCCGATTCGAAGCACAGGAATCGGCGCGACTCGAAAAAGTCGGGTCTTCCTTAGAAGCTGAGCGACGGTTAACATAGCCGCCCGTGGGGGCACACCGAACGTTCACCGACAAACATCGGCACCTGCGAGTGGTCGCCTTGGGATGCATCCGGCTATGACCACCCAGGACGACCGCTCGCTGAACGACGACCGCGCTCCCGACAGCGTGGCCACTATCCAAGAGTGGTCCGCGGGCTACGTCGTGCGGCACCCACTGGCCTCACTCAACACCCTCGGCGAGCAGTACATCCTCGCAATACGCACCATTGAGTACTGCATGGTCGACCTATTCACCGGGCGCTTCCAATGGGTCGAGTTCATCCGCCAGGGCGCATTCATGGCTGCTACGGCGGTGCTGCCGACGGTCTTGGTAGCGCTGCCGATCGGGGTGACGCTATCCATCCAGTTCGCCCTGCTGGCCAACCAAGTCGGTGCGACGTCACTCGCCGGTGCGGCCAGTGGACTCGCGGTGATCCGTCAGGCCGCTTCACTGGTGGCCGCGGTGCTCATGGCGTCCGCCGTCGGGTCCGCCATCACCGCTGACCTGGGTTCCCGCACCATGCGCGAGGAGACCGATGCCATGGAGGTCATGGGCGTCTCGGTAATTCGCCGGCTGGTCGTGCCCCGCTTTGCCGCGGCCATCATGGTTGGTGTCGGTCTGACGGGAATCACTTGCTTTGTCGGGTTTTTGGCCAGCTACCTGTTCAACGTCTATTTCCAGCGCGGCGCACCGGGGAGCTTCGTGGCGACATTCTCATCGTTCGCCACCACCGAGGACATGATCGTCGCGCTGCTCAAGGCCGTCATTTACGGGGCGATCGTGGCGGTGATCGCCTGTCAGAAAGGACTTTTCACCAAGGGCGGGCCCGCGGGCGTCGCGAACTCGGTGAACGCCGCGGTGGTGGAGTCGATCCTGGTGTTGATGATCGTCAACGTCGGAATCAGTGAGTTGTACAACGCGCTGTTCCCGAGGACGGGGCTCTGACATGACGGCCTCCGCTTACGTTCCCGTCTTGGCGCGACCGATTGTCGGTGCCTATCGGGCGGGGTCCATCCCAATCATGCGGTTGGGGCACATGTTGGTGTTCTTCGGACGCGCAGTATTCGCTGTGCCGTCCGTGCTGCGGCAATACCGCACGGAGTTCCTGCGACTGCTATCGAATATCGCTTGGGGTAACGGCTCGATCGTGGTCGGCGGGGGCACGGCCGGTGTCGCGGTGGTGCTGGGCTTCACCGCGGGGGCTCTGGTGGCCGTGGAGGGATATAACTTCCTCAACCTCCTCGGCCTGGGTCCCGCGACCGGCATCATCTCGTCACTGGTCAACACGCGCGAGCTGGCGCCGATCATGGCTTCGCTGGCCTTTGCGATGCAGGCCGGTTGCCGGTTCACCGCGCAGCTGGGCGCCATGCGGATCGCCGAAGAGATCGATGCCCTGGAATCGTTGGCGATCCGCCCTATTCCGTTCCTGGTCACGACGCGGCTCATGGCCTCCGTCATCGCGGTGATCCCGCTCTACATCGCCTGCCTCGCGGTGACCTATCTGACGTGCCAGGTCGTCGCGGGCGTGATCAGTGGTGGATCCATCGGCCCGTACCTGCACTACTTCACCATGATGCTCAGCGCTAAAGATATTGCCTATTCGGTACTCAAGTGCGTTGTCTTCGTGTGGCTTTCGTCCACAGTGCAGTGCTACTACGGGTTTTACGCCGCAGGTGGCCCCGAGGGCGTAGGGGTAGCCGCCGGGCATGCCATGCGGGCGAGCATCACCGTCGTGATCATGGTCAACATGTTGCTCACCATGGCGCTGTGGAGCATCGACGCCGGCGCGAGATTCGGTGGCTGAATGCCGAATTCATTAGATTTCGACGGTCGCGGCCCCTCCGACCAACAGCTGCTTGCCATGGGTGTGGCAGTGCTGTTGATCGCAGGGCTGATCACGGGAAGCCTGCTCTTGAAGTCCACGGGACGGCTCAATGACTACATCCGTGTGGTCGCCGAGCTGACGAACGTGGGCGACGGGCTGCCCGCCCGTTCGGATGTGAAGTATCACGGGCTACTCGTGGGCGCCGTCGACGATGTCGTCCCAGCGACGTACGGCAGGCCCAACTACGTCCACATCAACCTCAAGCCGGAATACGCCAGGGACATTCCGGGCGCGGTGACCGCGCGTGTGGTGCCCAGCAATGTGTTCGCGGTGTCGTCCGTGCAACTCGTCGACGGTGGGCCGAGCCCGAGTATCCGCAGCGGGGCGCGCATCCCCGAAGACCTGCAGCTTTCTACGGTGATCTTCCAGACCACGATCAGCAAACTACGTGACATCCTTGCCGCGACCGGTCGGGACCGCGAGGACCACAGCGTGGGAATTCTGGCGGCCGTCGCGGCCGCTACCAACAACCGGCGCGGCGCGCTGCTCACCGCCGGTGCGCAGATGACTCGGGTACTCGATGAGCTCAACTCGATCGTTACCGCGGATCCCGGACCGTCCACCGTCTCCGCGCTGCTGGATGCCACTCGGGGTTTGCAGTCCACCGCGCCCGACCTGGTCGATGTCTTGCATGACGCAGTCACACCGATGCAGACCTTGGCCGAAAAGCGTGAGCAATTCAGATCACTGGTTACCGGATCGCACCACACCTTCGGGGTCAGCCGGCAAGCGTTCGACAACCACACCGATCAGCTGATCGAAATGACGCAACACCTCACCCCCGTCCTGGGCGTGTTCGCCCTGCACAGCGACAAGTTCGTGCCCATCTTCACCCGATTGAACCGCCTGTCGGACAAGTTCTTCGAAGAGGTATGGGATCCCGAACTCGACACGGGAAACATGCGGGTCAATCTGTCGCTCACACCGAGCTACACCTACACCCGCGCCGACTGCCCGCGCTACGGCCAGTTACTGGGGCCGAGTTGCTATACGGCCCCGACGATCGCCGTCCGGCCCGACCTGCCCGAGGTTCTGTTACCGCAGAACTACCACCCGCCCGCGGATCTGGCGCCGCCCCCGGGCACCCAGATCGGACCCGACGGCAACCTCGTTGCGGTCGGTCCGCCGCTGTACAACCCGAACCCGAACCTGCAAGACCCCAATCCGCCATTGCCGTGGTGGCCGTGGCCCATCGGCCCCACTCCCCGAGTTCCGGGAACCGCCGATCCCGACGACGCGCCACCACCACCCGGTTCACCGCCGACACCAAACCCGGGCCCACCCGGTGCGATCGCCCCGTCGGGATACGGCGGCAACGTCGGTCCGGTTGGCAGCCAACACGAGCGCGACCAACTGGGCTTGATCACCGGCCAAGGACGTCCGGCGTCGGTGGCGACCCAGTTGCTGCTCGGCCCGGTAGCACGCGGTACTGCGGTCTCGCTGCAACCACGGCAGCGACAGCTGGCGGGCGGCCCGAGATGAAAGTACGGGGACCGCTGATCGGGCTGTCGATCTTCATGGCGATCGCCATCGCCGTGACGTGGCTGGTGTATGCCACCCTTCGGCGTGATGTGGCCGGTCCGACCACGCCGTACGCGGCGGTATTCACCGACGCGTATGGATTACGCATCGGCGACGACGTGCGGATGGCGGGCGTGCGGGTCGGTCGCGTCGAAAACGTCGAACTCACCGGCAAACTGGCGAAAGTCTCCTTCATCGTCGAAAACGATCAACACTTGTATGGCAACACCGTCGCATCGGTGACCTATCAGAACATCATCGGACAGCGGTATCTGGGCTTGTCGCTGGGCGAAACCGGCAACAGGGAAAGACTTCCCGCCGCAAGCGTGATACCGGTGCAGCAGACGGACCCTTCCTTTGACGTCGGGAAGCTGCTCAACGGATTCGAGCCGCTGTTCACCCTGCTCAATGCCAAGGACGCCGACGACCTGACCAAGGGCGTATTGCAGTCGCTGCAAGGCGATCAGGCGTCGATCCCCTTGTTGGTGGAGCAGACATCGACAATCACCCGGACGTTGTCCGCACGCGATCAATCCCTGGGCGATCTCATCAGCAGCCTCACGAAGGTCACCGACACCGTCGCCCGTCAAAACGACGACCTCGACCATGCGCTCGACCAAACACGCGATGCGGTAGCCGATTTCGATGACCGTCGCCCGTCGCTGCAGGACTCCGTGGGTTCAATCGCTCGGGTGACCCGTCGGCTCTCGGCGATCGCCGACGACGTGGATCCTTCGCTGAACGAACTCATCACCCGAGAACCGGGGTTCAGCAAGCACATGGCCGGCATCGAACCTCAGCTCGCATTTACCGGAGACAACCTCCCGCTGCTACTCAAGGGTTTTGCGCGAGCCGTCAGCGAGGGTTCCTACGGCAATGCTTACGCGTGCGACCTCAACGCCACCGGCTTCTTCCCGGAGCTCAACGACATCACGACTTTCATCGTCAACGCGGCCACACCGGGCAACGCCTATCCGATCACCACGAAAAATATGGGGTGGCATACCCCGCGATGCAGAAACATGGCTAATGGCTGATTCACTGAAGGCCCGGTGGTCGCGGCGCCGTCCGCTGGAGTCATACAACAGGACCTGGCTCGGGCTGGCGGGACTGGTGGTGGTCGCCGTTCTTGTCGCGGTATCGCTGGGAATCAAGCTCCTCGGTGTCGGCTACACCCACTACACCGCCGAATTCCTGCAAGCGGCAACGCTGCGACCCGGCAACCCCATCACCATCGCCGGCATCGAGGTCGGACACGTCACCAGCATGAAGCTCGATGGCGATCACGTCGAAGCCGGTTTGAGCGTGCGTGAGAATATCGCGCTGGGCCGGGACACCCGGGCGGTGATCAAGGTGATGACCATCCTCGGCTCGCGCTATCTCGAGCTGGTGCCCGACGGCCCGGGCTCCTTGCCGTCCAAGACGATCCGCCTGTCCCACACCGAGGTGCCCTACGACCTGCAGTCGCTACTCGAAGACGCCACCACCACCTTCGAGCAGGTCGATTCCGACCAGTTCGCGCAGTCGCTCGCAGTGCTGGGCAAGCAGCTTGGCGGCGTGCCGCCGCTGATACCGCAGGCCGTCGCGAATCTGCAGACGCTGTCGACGATCACGGCCGACCGTCGAGGCCAACTCGGCACGCTGCTCAAAAGCACTCAGCGAGTGGTCAATACCCTGCGGCACCAGCAGACCAACATCGGACATCTGATGGATCAAGGGCAGGATCTGCTGGGGCACCTGGTGGCGCGCGAGGCCACCTTTCACGCGATGTTCGCGGGACTGACCGACCTCGTCGACCAACTCGACAAGGTCGTCGTCAGCAACCGGCCGATGCTCGACGAGTTGTTCGCCAACCTGCACCAGCTGACGAACATGGTCGGACAGCACGACGACTTGCTGCGCAACCTCCTACAGGTCGCCCCGGTGACGCTGCGGGGCCTGACCAACGCCACCGGCTACGGACCGGTCGTCGAGTTCAACCTTCCCAATGGTCTCGCAATCGATTCATGGATGTGTGCCATCAGCGGGCGCGCCAAAGAATTCAAGATGATCCAGTATTTCAAGGACTGCAAATGACCTCCGGCAGGCGCACACTCATCGCCGTAGGTGCCGCGGTCGCGGTGCTGGCCGCCGTCGGCCTCGGATTAGTCGGCCACTACGTCAAATCACGACTGGATACCATGACGGTGATCGCGCAATTCGACAGCGCCGCCGGCCTTTACGAAGGAAATGTGGTGGCGGTTCTGGGCATGCCGGTGGGCAAGGTCAGCAGGGTCACGTCGAAAGGCAGCTACGTTGAGGCCGAGTTGACAGTGGACAAGAAGGTCAAAATCCCGGCGGCGGCCCGCGCGGTCACCATCACCACCTCCATCCTCACCGATCGGCAGGTGGAACTGACCCCGCCCTATCGGAGCGGTCCGGTACTGAGGAACCACGACACGATCGGGCTCACCCGGACCAAGACACCGGTGGCTTTCGATCGCGTACTCGACATGCTCGACAAGGTGTCCAAATCGCTGAAGGGGGACGAAAAGGGGGGTGGACCCATCGCCGACCTGACCGACTCCGCGGTCGCCATCACCGACGGCAACGGGAAGAAAATCCTGGCTGCTCTCGACCAGCTTTCCAACGCGCTGCGGCTCAGCTCCGAGCGGGGCGGGACCACCCGCGAGCAGTTGACCACGATCATTACCGACCTGAGCTCGATAACGGAGGCCGCCGCACGCAACGACGCCAAAGTGCGTCAATTCGGCTCGACGACACGCCATCTCAGCCAGATACTCGCCGACGAAAAGTTCGGCACCGGCACCACCGGACGTACCATCAACAGAATCCTCGACGAAGTCACCACGCTGCTCGAGCAGAACCGGGAGAACCTCAAGCAGGCCGTGCGCAACGGCGACACCGTCGCCAAGACGATCGTCGATGATCAGCGCGTGGTGTCCGAAATGCTCGATGTGCTCCCCATGACGCTGGAAAACCTCTACAACACCGTCGATCAGAACAATGGGGCGATACGGGTGCACGGGCTGCTCGATAAGGCCCTCACCGACAGCCAGTCCGCCAAGGAGCTCTGCAACCTCATGCACCTGCGCCAACTGGGCTGCAGCACAGGCACACTGCAAGACTACGGCCCCGACTTCGGCCTGACCTACATTCTCGACGGTCTCTCGGCGATGGGGCAGTAGCGATGAGCTTGGTCAAGTACAAAACGTTGACGGTGGCGCTCAGCGCAATCATGGTCGGTTCCGGTTGCGCCACCAACGGCCTGTCCAGCTTGCCGCTGCCGGCACCAGGAATCGGCAATGGTGGATATCTGCTCAACGCCGTTTTCTCCAACGCGCTGAACCTGCCCGCGCACGCAAAAGTCAAACTCGCCGGCGCCGATGTCGGACAACTCGAATCGATGGTCGCACGCAACTACACCGCGGTGACCACCATGCGAATCATGGACGGTGTCCGAGTCCCCGTCGGCAGTACAGCGGAGTTACGGTCGGCGACACCGCTTGGCGACGTGTTCGTCGCGATCAAGCCACCGACCCGGATCGACCCCCGCGTGCCGCTGCTGAAAAGCGGTGACACCATCGGCCTGCCGGCGACCCGTGCCGCAGCGACCGTGGAGAGCGTGTTGAGCTCGGCCGCACTGCTGGTCAACGGCGGCGCAGTTCGAAACTTCACCAATATCGTCAATGGCGCCGGCAAGGCGACCGGTGATCAGGGACGCGCTTTCGGCGACCTGATCAACCGAACCAACTTACTTCTGAGCAAGCTCAATTCCCGCTCGGCGCAGATTGACGCGGCGGTGACCGAAACGGCCGGGCTGGCCGACCGGCTGGAGCAGAAGAACCAAGCGCTCACCGACGTTCTGCAAGCCATCGGCCCCGCAACGAATGTGTTGTCCAGCGATGCCGACGAAATCGCCGACGTGGTCAACGAGCTCGGCGCCACGACGCACCAGCTGGCCAAATTCCCGTCGATCGCCGGCAGCGACAAGACGGGCCGCAGTGTCATCAAGGACGCCAACACCATCGCCGCCGCGTGGAATGATGTCGTGCTGAGCCCCGATACTAGCCTCGCCGGTCTCAACCGGCTGATCCCGCCGTTCGTGAAATCCACTCCCAGCGACGCGATTTCGGTGCGCGGGAGTTTCGATCGGCTAGTCATGGGATCGCGGCCGGGTACCGGCGCGGAGACCGGGGGATTCAAGGGTGATCCTGCATTTCACGGACCCATGCGGCGCGACTGGAACTACATGATCGGGTCCATCAAATACGTCCTGTGGCGCTTGCAAGAACGGGTCGTGGGTCGGGGTCCGCAAACACCGATGGGCCAAAGCCCTTGGAAGCCAGTCGGTCCGCCGCTTCCGCCGGCACCCGCCGGGGAAGCGCCACCGGCTCCCATGATCCCGGAGCCACCGCGGTGATCGACACCCTGGGCCGACTCGTCGTCGGCCTCGTCAGAGCGGGGCACCGCCGGCGAGCCTGGCTATCCGGCATCGCTCTCGTACTCACCCTGGTGGTCGGCGTGACATACCTGGCGATCGGAGCGTTACGGATCAATCCCCTGGATTCGACCTATCGGGTCACCATCCGGCTGCCCGAATCCGGTGGGCTGCTGGCCAACCAAGATGTATCGGTCCGCGGAATCCGGGTCGGGCGGATCCAATCGCTGCGACCGACACCCACCGGTGTCGAGGTAATCGCCAATATCAATGCGAATACCAAGATCCCGGCCGCCAGCCCGGTACGAGTCTCCGGACTTTCTCCCGCGGGCGAGCAGTACATCGATTTCGAACCGGCATCCAGCAGCGGTCCGTTCCTGTCGAACGGCAGCGTGATCGGCCCGCAGCACACCACCACGCCGATCCCGCTCTCACAAGTGCTCGCCGACGCGGATGGGCTGCTTGCCCAGACCGACCCGAAGAAGCTCGAAACCGTTAAGCGGGAACTGAGTTTGAGCAAAGAGGGGCCGCAGAAGCTCACCGACATCATCGACGGCGCTACCTTCCTGCTGTCGACAATGGACCCGGTGCTGCCGCAGACCGTGAGCATGCTCAAGACCAGCCGCGTGGTCCTGACGACGCTCTCCGACGTCAATGCCGGCCTCAGCGTGACCTCCCGCAATATCGGTGACCTCATGACCGGCGTGAACAAAATGGATCATGGCTACCGCAAATTCGTCGACGAGACTCCGCATGCCCTGTCATCGGTAGACAACCTGTTCGACGACAATTCCGACACCATGGTTGGGTTGCTCGCCAATCTGGTTACCACCGCCCGGATCATCTATCTCCGTGTCCCCGCTTTGAACGCGGTGTTCCCCGACTATCGCGGCTCGACGCTCGAGGCCCTGATGACGACCATGCACCAGCATGGGCTGTGGGCCACCGCCGACATCTACCCGCGCTACACCTGCGACTACGGCACCCCACGGCGGCCGTCGTCATCGGCGGACTACCCCGAGCCCTTCCTGTACACCTACTGCCGAGACGACGACCCCCAGGTATTGATCCGGGGCGCCAAGAATGCGCCTCGACCGGCCGGCGACGACACCGCGGGACCACCTCCCGGCGCCGACCTCGGCCAGACGGCCGACCCAACGCCTAAGGGACGCTTCACGATTCCCACTCCGTACGGCGGACCGGCGCTGCCCATAGAGCCGCCCCACTAAATCCGCGAGCATTCAAAACCGCAAGGAGAGACCACCATGACGATAACCGCCGACCAGGAATGCAGCACGAGTGAAGACAACGAGAAGGCATCCGACGACGAGCAGGAAGCCCTGGTGGGCGCCGATGAGCAAGACGCGGAAGGCCGCACCCGATCGTGGAAACGCTACGCCCGCATCGCCGTGATCGCTGCCGTCTATGCCGGAGCATTCGGCCTCGCCGGTGGACTGGGCTGGAAGTTATGGGATGAGCACGCGGTGAGCCAGGCGGGGCAGGTGGCCAGACGGACGGCGATCAACTATGCCCAGGTACTCACCAGCATCGATTCCAATCAAGTCGACCAGAACTTCTCGGCCGTACTTGGCGGAGCCACAGGGGAATTCAAGGACACGTACACCAAGGCAAGTGCGCAGCTTCGGCAGTTGCTCATCGACCACAAGGCCGCCGCCCACGGCACCGTGGTGGACTCTGCGATCCAATCGCAAACGAAAAACAAGGTGGTCGTGTTGTTGATGATCGACCAAACCGTCAGCAACGCCGTGCGTCCCGACGGTCGGGTTGACCGAAGCCGGATGAAGATCACCATGGAAAATGTCGGTGGTCGCTGGCTGGCCGGCAAAGTCGAATTACCTTAGGACGTTTCGATCATGCGGATGGTCCGGCTCTCGGCCAGTGTGGCGACGGTGGCGGCCGCGGTGTTGAGCGCACCGGCGGCATCGGCCTCGGCGCAGTCGTTTTGCGGCGATCTCGGCGGCGACTGGGACGGACAGTACTGCCACACTCCGGTGTTGTCGGAGCGAAAGGCCGTCCGTGACATCAAGATGGCGCTGCCCGGTGACCTGGTCGAAAACTCCACCAGCGGCCCGCCCATCCGCGAATACCTACGCAACCTGATGAACAACTGGCGCACCAAGGGCGCCTCGATGGTCCAAGACAGTTGGGGTGAGGAGAACTATCAGGTGTTCCCCCACGGGCGCACACTCAGCGTGGCCTTCCACGAGGACTACCACGCGGACGGCCCGGCGTTCAACAACGCCTATCGCACGTTCACCTTCGACATGGCGGGCGGCAGGCGGTTACAGCTGGCCGACATCACCAACCCGGGCGTCGACCCACTGACCGCCATTCCACCGTTGGCCGAACCGTTCATTCACCAGGCACTCGACCGCGCCGCCTGGCAGCACAATCCGGGAACCTGTCCGTTCACTGTCGATCGGTGGACACCGGACAAGGTCTTTTCGGGCGGCTACAAGGCATGGGCGCTCACACCCGATGAGCTGATCCTGTACATGCCGGACTACCCGGTCGGACACGACGCCCCCGTCCAGTACGGCCAGGCCGAGCAGTGGTCGATGGATGGCGGCGCCGTCGAGCCGCACATTCCGCTCAGCGCACTCAGCTCGGTTCTGCGTCCGGAATTCGGCGGAGCGTAACGGGTCAGATGTCTGATGACCTCGGGTTCAACGCTGCGCACAGCACTGCGTGGGAGCTTGGCGGCTCCACAGTTCCGGTCGTCCATCGATCGCCCGGACAGCCGCTGCTGCGGCTACGGTGATCTGTATGCCATCGGCTAGCCGCTCGTCTGCAGATCAAGTAAAGCGGCGTCCGAAGGACCGCAAGATCCAGATCGCCCGGGCCGCGACCGATGCATTCAGCGAGTTGGGCTATCACGCGGTCAGTATGGAAAACATCGCGGCGCGGGTCGGAATCTCCGCCGCCGCGCTGTATCGCCACTCGCAGGGCAAATACGACCTGTTCCGTGATGTCTTCTTGGCGCTGGGACAGCAACTGGTCGACGCCACGGCGTTCGCCGATGATTTGGCCGACGATGCCGATCCCGAGGAAACCCTGAGCGCACTCACCAGTGCACTGATCGACAGCACGATCGTCAACCGCACCGCCGGCGGACTGTATCGGTGGGAGGGCCGCTACCTCCGTGGCGACGATCAGCGCGCTCTGGCCGAACAGATCAAACTGATCAACCGGCGGCTGCAGCGTCCGTTGATGAGGCTTCGGCCAAAACTCACGTCGCGGCAACGCTGGATCCTGTCGGCAGCGACTCTGAGCGTGATCGGCAGCATCACCGATCATCGGTCCCGCCTCGGTAACGCCGAGATCCGCGCGGCGCTGAGTGATATCGCGGCCGCGGTGTTGAAGGCCGAGTTGCCCACCCAGCGTGATCGCGGACCCGACCCGTCGCGGCCGGCGACGCTGACCAGCGCCGCCGGAAGCTACGAGCTTCTATTGCACGAATCGATGCGACTGTTCAACGAGCGCGGCTATCGCGAAACGGGGATGGAAGACATCGCCGCGGCGGTCGGCATCCCGGTTGCCAGCATCTATCAATACTTTCCGGGGAAGGCCGCCATTTTGGCCGTCTACTACCGACGCGCCGCCGATCAACTCTCCGGTGACCTGTCCAGCATCCTGGCCGCCAGTGCCGACCCGGAACAGGCGCTCGCCCAACTCATCGAGGCCTACGTCACCCGGTCATTCGCCAACCCCGAACTGGCCTGCGTGTACTACACCGAGCGTCACAACCTGCCCGACACAGACGCGGTGCTGCTGTACAACATTCAGCGCTCCACCGTCGAATCCTGGGCCAGCCTCGCCGTCGCGGCCAGGCCGGAACTCACCCTCGGCCGCGCCCGATATGCCGTCCATGCCGCGTTCGCGCTGGCGGTGGACACCGGGCGACTGGTGTACCCCAACACGAGTGCGGCCGCGGGCCTGACGGTGCGCCGCCTGATGGAGGTCACAGTGCTGGGACGACCGGCCGCCGCATTTCGCAATGCGCCACGCGGCAGCCGACAGCGCGGTTGAAGGGACTTAACAGAACGGCCGCAGTCGAAGAATCGATCTCCACTTGCTTGCTAGACATTCATTTCATCAGCGCATCCAGCTGAGCTGAACGTCCCCCTCCGGCATTGCATCTGCGTATTCGGTTGCTGCGCACCAGCGTTGTAGATCGGACTTCTGCACTACCGGATCATCCGAATGGGCATTAACATAGTTGCGTCTAGTCGATACAGTCGATACGCGGGGACGTGGTCGGGCCTCATCACCTTGGTGTGGGCCGGCTTCGAGCCCGCCGGTGCCCGCGCGAAAGGCATGCCCATGCTCAGCAGGATCCGCACACTCCTGGAGTATCAATTGACCATCGCCGAACTGCTGGGCCTGGCGATATTGCTGGGGACGCCGTACCTGATCGTTGGAGTGATCTGGTCGAGCACTCACACCCAACATCTGCACGACATGCACGGGGCCGATTTGGTGGTGTCGTTTCTCGGCTCGATCGTGTCTTGGCCGGTGCTGCTGTTCGCCAATGTCTGCATGACCTAGGGAGCTCGCATGAAAAACCGTGGTCCGCTGATCATCGCCGCCGCCGCGGTTTTCCTGGCCGGGGGGCTCTTTGCGCTCTATTTCCCGGTATTCATCGACGCCTACGATCAGTTCGGCTGGCAGGTCAAGTGCGGCAGCGGCGTTACGACCGACCTGACCCAAGCGTCCAGCGCGGCGGGCGCGGCGGGCAACGACTATGTCGGCCAATGCACTAACGCGCTGATGGTCCGACGGTTGTGGGCCATACCCGCAGCTGTCCTTGGCGGGCTGACGCTGACGTGGCAGGCGGCAGCGGCGCTCGCCCGCGACCATCAGCGGCCGACACCCCCAGGGCGCCGGGTGCAATCACCACGCTGGACCCCTGTGTTGTCCGGCCAGGACGAAATCACCTGCCAATAGCTGACTTTCGACGGGGTGTCGGCTGGTTTCGCCAACTACCGGGTGCTCTCGTCGGGTAGGTCGTGCCGAGATTGGTGCAATCCGGGCCCGTCTGGGTCCTCGTTTTGATGCTCGAGCTGCTCCTGCAGCTTGCGCTGTTCCTCGGTTGCCTTACGCGCGTCCTCGGGCGCCGCGGGCGGGTCGAAGTTGACTTGCTGATCCACCGAGATCTCCTCTGAACGTCTGCAGTGCCTCTTGTCAGGTTCTCCCGAATGACAGGCCTTGAAACCCCGCCGAATCTGTCGAGGCCGATCGCGCTGCTCACGGGCGTGGGGGAATCAATCGGGGGATCAGTATTGCTTGACCACCGCGCGCGGTGCCGTTCGCCACGTCGTGGTTCCGTCGTCCTGCTGATGGGGCGGCTCGAGAAGCAACACGGCCAGTCCGTCGAGCAACACCGGGCGTACCCAGTCGCCCAGTTCGATCACCTCGCCGGACCCGGGCCGGCGGTGCATGTCGTCGCGAGCGAGGTCGATGGACGCCAGGTCGAATACGGTCTCGACGGTGGCCTGGTCGGGCAGCTTGCGGATTCCGGGCAAAGTGATGAACAGTCCGTCGTTGCCCGACAGGTGTAGGCCAACTGCGGCGAGCGCGCCGGTCATCCCCTCCCGGGTGCCGCCGTGCCCGGACAGATGCACGCCCAGCGCCGCGGCGAGGTCATGGGCTTCGTTGGGACGCAATACTTCTCGCTTCGCGCGGCGACCGTAGTCGATCAGTCGTGGCGCGGTGCCGGCGAGGTCGCCCGGAACGACAACGGCAAGCCCGGGGTCGGCATCGGGTGGACATACCCGTTCTAAGAATTGCCCGGCGAGCTCGATGATTTCGGGCCGCACCGCGTGCGGATCGGCGTCCCGGCTCCGCCAGGCCAGGCATGCACTCGAGTTATGGGATGTATACGGGATCCGGTCGTCGACGAGCAGCTGGTGACGAGTCGCGCCCGCCGGGGAGCCGAGGCCCGCCGCGTGTAGCTCATGAAGCAGCGCGCGGGCCCGCCGGCCGGTGCCGGGCGTATACGGGTTGTCGGTGTCGTCGATGCCGATGAGCAGGTCCACACCGGCCAGCGCGGTACGGTCCGTCATGGATTGACCACCAGGTCGGTGACGTCGCGAACCCATTGATCACGGGTGAGTCTTGTGCCGGCGAGCTTGAGTGTGTTGCGTTTGGTGAAGCCGAGAATGGTCTGATCGTCCAGCTCGGCGGCCGTCAGGGTCTGAGCCGGATCGCGCCCTTCGACCCGCACCTTGACGGCGCCGTTCGCCCCCGCAGCATCGAGGATCGAACGAACGCTGGGTCCCTTCTGGACCTGGGCGCCATGTGATTGCGGCGTCGCGACTTCCACCTGAGGGAGCTGCTGGAGCTGCGAGTGGGTGAAGCGTTCGAGGACTCGATGGTTTTCCTGCACCACGAGCTGACCCTGGTTCTCCGACGCGCCGCATGCGGCGAGCCCGGCGCTCAAGGCGAGAACCGCAACCGCCAAACACGGGCACTTGTTGCTGCGCATTTACGGATCCCACCCTGTGAATACGCCGTAAATAAGGATCAGTGTAGGTGCTGGCGCCTTATGATTCCCGAATGACCGTGATGCAGCGGCCGGCGGGCGGCTCCGTGGCCGTCCGGGAGATGGCGTTCCCCCTGCTTGCGGTCGCCATCATCGTCACCTCCACCGATATCCGGCTTCCGTTGGGTCTTCCCGGACACCGTGGATTGATCTGGCTGACGCTGCTGGTGGCGGTTGCGCTGGTGACGGCACGGCGTGAGACGGTGCTGGCGGTCGGGACGGCGTCATCGATTGCGGCATTGCCGATACATGGGTTGAGCGATCCACTGTGGAGTAGTCGCTATGTGGCCGCCGCGGCGTTGCTGTATGCCGTGGGTTCCCTTCCGGTGGTGCGGCGACACCGGTGGTTACTGGCGGTCGGTGCCGCGCCGATTCACCTTGTCGCGCTCGCCTGTTCGGTCTTTTCGTGGCGCACCGGAGCCACCATGTCGGCGTGGGCATCGAACGGGATGCTCGATCGAGTGGCTGGACATCTGGTTTTTGGATTGATCGCCGGTCTGCTCGCCTGGGTGGTGGCACTTGGCCTGCGTCGCCCCCCGTCGGCGAGGTCGGCCGGCGCGTTTTTTGACAGAAGCCGATACAAGGAGCGGCCGCTATGACGCTGCGAGTTATTCCCGAGGGCCTGGCCGCGACGAGCGCGGCGGTCGACGCGATCACCGCTGCGCTGGCGGCCGCGCATGCGGCAGCGGCCCCGGTGGTCTCGGTGGTGGTTCCACCGGCGGCCGATCCCGTGTCACTGGCGGCCGCCGCCGTATTCAGCGAGCGTGGAAGCCAGCATTCGGCCGCCGCCGCCAAGGGCGTTGAGGTGTTGGGCCGGGCCGGGCTGGGGGTGAGTCTGGCCGGGGCCGGTTACGCCGCCGGCGATGCGGCGGGGGCGGCGACCTATCTGGGCGCGGGCTGACGTGACCGCGCCGGTATGGATGGCACTTGCACCAGAAGTGCATTCCGCGCTGCTGAGCAGCGGTCCGGGACCGGGCCCGTTACTGGCAGCCGCAGCAACTTGGACCTCGTTGAGTGCCCAATACGATTCGGCGGCAACGGAATTGACCGCCGTGTTGACCGGATCGGTTCCGGTCTGGGACGGGCCGACCGCCGATAGGTACGTCGCCGCGCACATGCCGTATTTGGCGTGGTTGCAGCTGGCGGGTGCGCTCAGCACCGAGGCGGCCACCCAACATCAGGCGGTGGCCACCGCATACACGGTTGCACTGGCCGCGATGCCCACGTTGCCGGAATTGGCCGCCAATCATGCAACGCATGCGGCCTTGGTGGCCACGAATTTCTTTGGGATCAATACGATTCCGATTGCGCTCAACGAGGCCGACTACGCGCGGATGTGGACTCAGGCGGCCACCACCATGACCACCTACCAGGCGACGACCGAAGCCGTGCAGATGAGCAGCGTCGCCGGATCGGGCACCGGGGGGAAGGCTGGTAGTGGCACCGGCACCGGCACCGGCACCGGCACCGGCACCGGCACCGGAACCGGCACTGGCACTGGCGCCGGAACGGGCACGGGCACCGGCGCTGGGACCGGGGCGGGAAGCGGCACCGGTGGTGGGACCGGTGCCGGTGGAGGGGGCGGTACGGGATCCTTCCAGTTGCCCACGCCCGAAGAGATCTGGGAAATGCTTTTTGGGCCCGACGGTGAGCAGATCCCCGGTCAGGGGCAGCCCAACTGGAGCCCGTCGCAGTATCTGCAGAACCTGGGGAATTTCTTCAACGGCAACGCCCAGGCCGTGGCCTGGCTACAGCAGAACCTTTCCGGTCTGCTCAACCCGTCCCAGTTCCCGGCGCTGATCAATTATTTCATTGCGTGGCAGGCCTATCGGATCATCAACTGGACGATCCGGACGCTGCGCTTCATTCTCCAGGAGCTGCCGCTGCTGCTGCAGGTCGGTTTGGGCCTGTCCATCGCCAGCCTGGGTGGCCTGGCTGGCCTGGCTGGCCTTGCGGGTTTGTCGGGGCTGGCCGGGTTGGCCGCGCCGACAAGCGTTCCCGCTCCCGCTGCCATGCCCCAGCCCGCCGCGGTGGGCGTGCAACCGCCGGTGGTGCCGGCCGCTCCGGCGATGGCTCCGATGGCCCCGACGAGCCCGGCGGCACCGGCGACATCGGTGGCGTCGACCCCAGCGCCTACAGCCTCTGCGGTTGCGCCGCCCGCGGCCCCGCCCACGCCGCCGGCCCCGGTGACCGGAGCCGAGGGCTTCGGCTACATGGTGGGCAACGTCGGCCTGGGCATGGAATCGAAGGTGCAGACGCGGGCCAGAAGCGCAGTGCCCGCGACGCAGACCGCGGCGTCGGAAGTCGGCGTGATGGCGTCGGAAAAGGAGCAAGGACGCTCACGCCGGCGCCCACGCTCGATCGTCGACCCCGGATACCGCTACGAATTCATCGAAGCCGATGAAGGCTCCGCCGCTGTCACATCGGCACTGCCGGACCGGTACCTGCCCTCGGACTCTGGTGACTCGAGACTGGGCTTCACCGGGACGCTACCCAAACCCGACGTGCACGCGGCGGGCCTGATCACATTGGCCGGCAACGAGTCCGGCGACGGCGCGCGTACGCCGATGCTGCCGGAGAGCTGGGACGGTCCGTAGGCCGTGCGCTCCAGTGCGCCGTCAGCCGAGATGTGCGGACAGTAACCAGGCGCCCATGGACTTGCGGCCGTTGTCCTCATCGCGAATGTCGGCGCCCGCGAAGGCCTCAAAGCCCGACAGGAAGTTCTCCGGCACGTTGGCGTGGATGCGGGCCGGCCGGATCTCGTCGATCACCCAGTACTTGGACACCACCTCGCGCAGCTCGTCTTCGGTGACCGCATTGACGGGTCCGTCGGCCGGCATCGCGGCGCGGTCGAAGACGAGGACAAAGTACGAGGCGCCCGGCGCGGCGGCCCGTACGATCGACTGCTGATAGCCCTCGCGCAGTTCGACGGGCATCGAGTGGAAAAGGGTGCTGTCCACGATGGTTCCGAAGCGGCCGTCGTAGCCGGTGAAAGCGCTGATATCCGCGACATCGAAGGTAGCGCTCGTCAGGCCGCGCCGGGCGGCTTTCTCGGTTGCCAACGCGATCGCGGTGGGCGACTGGTCCAGGCCCACCGTCGTGAAACCCCGCTCGGCGAGGTACAGCGACACGGCTGCCTCGCCGCAACCCGCATCGAGCACGTCACCGTGGAATTTACCGTCGTCGATGAGGGCCGCGATCTCTGGCTGCGGCTCACCGATGCTCCACGGTGGGCGATTGCCCTCGCCCATCTCGGGGGCCTCGCCCCGGTAGGCGGATTCGAACATCTCATGAGTCGGTTGCGTCATGCGCTCATTTATATCAACGGGGCTGATATATGTCAACGACGCTGATATAGAATCCGGACGTCTTCATCGCGGTGGATGCAGCTTTGGCCGCCGAAACAATCTCGCGCCGACATACCCTGGCCACGCAGGCGATATCCCCGGTGGTTCTTCCTACTTGAGCCTCGCCGTCAGGTAGCCGGATGCGTCGCCGAATGAGGCCAATTCGTCGTTCGGCACTGCGAACCCGTGTGCGGCAAAAGCCTGCTCGGTTGTCCGAACATCAATCTGCCAACCACGTGCGCCCAGGTATTCGGCGGCCGTATTGCGCTCGCCGGTGTAGAACAATTCGGCCAGATTGATACTCGAGCCAATGCGCCGAGACCGCTCGGTCAGCTTCTGCGCCCAGTCCGAGGGGATGTTGCGCAGGTCCAGGTGTTCGGTGGCGATCCGGCTGCCCGGAGCCGAAACGGCCGCGATGTTGTCGAATAAACGGTCTTGCGCCTCGGGCGGCAGGTAAACGAGCAGTCCCTCGGCGCTCCACGCGGTCGGCTGCGCAGGATCGAATCCGGTTGCGGTCAGGGCGAGCGGCCAGTCCTCGCGCAGGTCGATCGACACGGTACGGCGCTCCGCGCTCGGCGTGGCGCCCAGATCGGCCAGAGTCCGCGTCTTGAACTCGATCACCTCGGGTTGGTCGATCTCGTACACGACGGTGCCCGCCGGCCAGGGCAACCGGTAAGCCCTGGTGTCCAACCCGGATGCCAGAATCACCGCTTGCTGGATTCCGGATTCGGTCGCTTGCACAAAGAAGTCGTCGAAGAACCGGGTGCGCACCGTGATCTGTTCCTTCACGGCCTGTCGGTTCAGCAGCGGATCGTCGCTGCGATCGAGCTGGTTTTCGACGAGCTTGACGAAGGTATCGATGCCGACTGCGCGGACGAGTGGCTCGGCCCAGGGGTCATCCAGCAAAGCGTCCGGTGCCCTGGAAGCGATCGCCCGCTGTGCGGCGACCGCTGTCGCGGTGGCTCCGACGCTGGATGCCAAGTCCCAGGTGTCGTTCTCGGTGCGGGCCACACCCGACTCCTCTCCGCGACTGTCGCGCGATTAGTTAGCTCATATAAGTGACAAGTCAACTGTACCCTTCCCGCAGGAAGCGACGGTCCGATCGGCGTCGGCCCGTGCAGCCGGGACCCGGGGAATCGAGTAGCGGCGTCGGGTGTTCGCTGTAGGTATGGCTGACGAAATCGAGTTGAGCCCCAGGGGATGGGTGCGCGACCAAACCGAACAGATCTTGAGTCGAGGCACGACCGACGGAGTCGAGGTTTTCGACCGGCCCATCGTCCTGCTGACCGTCACCGGGGCGAAGTCCGGCAAACAGCGCTACGTACCGCTGATGCGGGTCGAGAAAGATGGCCGCTACGTCATTGTCGCGTCCCACGGCGGCGCCCCGGAACATCCGGTGTGGTACTTCAACCTGAAGGCGAATCCGGCGGTGACGCTGCAAGATGGCGACAAGATCGTCAGCTTGACGGCTCGCGAGGTCGAGGGCGCCGAGCGCGAGGAGTGGTGGCAGCGGGCCGTTGAGGCCTTTCCTCCCTACGCGGAATACAAGACAAAGACGGCGCGGCAGATCCCGGTTTTCGTTCTGGAGTAACCGCTTTCCGCCGGATGACTCCGCTGCCTGCGATGCGTACCGAAAAATTTGCATTCGGTATGCGCTCGGCCCGTCCGGTTGACCCCTTGTGCCCGCCCACATACCTTCGAACGCATAGGCCAGGCTTATCCAGCCGGACAATGACGTTCGCGGTATTTGTAATCGCCTGCGCTACACGGCTTTACGCACCTTCTACTGGCCGTGATCGGGCGGATATCTAAAAGCCCACCGCTAAAGGACCAATTCCGGGGAGGGCCGCGTGCAAGACGTGAAACAGCCAGGTCGGCAGGGTACACAGGACGCAATTTCATCCCGAATCGACCGGATGCGCGAGACGCTGCGGTACGACCTGCCGGCCTCGTTGGTGGTCTTCCTGGTGGCGCTCCCGTTGTCGCTCGGTATCGCGATTGCTTCAGACGCACCGGTTCTGGCCGGCCTGATCGCAGCGATCGTTGGGGGAGTGGTGGCCGGATGGATTGGCGGCTCACCGTTGCAGGTGAGCGGCCCGGCTGCCGGGCTCACCGTCATTGTCGCCGACCTGGTCTCTCAGTTTGGCTGGGCAATAACCTGTTTCATCACCGTGGTAGCTGGCATTCTGCAAGTCCTGTTGGGGTTCAGCAGGATTGCCCGCGCCGCGCTGGCGATCTCACCCGTCGTGGTGCACGCCATGCTGGCCGGCATCGGAATTACGATTGCCCTGCAGCAAGTGCACGTATTGCTGGGAGGTGCTTCGAAAAGCTCGGCTTGGAGCAATGTCACCGGCCTGCCCGCACAGATTCTCGGTGCTCACCGGCCGGGGCTTGTCCTGGGTCTATTGGTGATCGCCATTCTGGTTGCCTGGCGCTGGGTTCCGGCCCGGATTGCCAGTATCCCCGGCCCGCTGGTCGCGATCGTGGTGGTCACTGCTATCTCGATGGTCTTCCCGTTCAACGTATCCCGGATCGCCCTGGATGGCTCTGTCCTCGAGGCGCTGCGGTTGCCGTCGCTGCCACACGGGAATTGGGGAGCTGTCGTCATCGCCGTCATCACCGTCACCTTGATCACCAGCGTCCAGAGCCTGCTGACCGCGGTGTCGATCGACCGAATGCACAACGGGCCGCGAACTGACTTCAACCGTGAGCTGATCGGGCAGGGCGCGGCGAACATCGCGTCAGGTGCAATCGGCGGGCTTCCCATCGCCGGTGTCATCGTGCGCAGTGCGGCCAACGTGAATGCCGGCGCAAAAACACGCGCATCGACTATCCTGCACGGTATTTGGATATTGCTTTTCGCCGTGCCCTTCGCGGGTCTGGTCGAAAAGATCCCCACGGCGGCACTTGCCGGCCTTCTCATCGTCATCGGCATCGAACTGTTGAAGCCGGCGCATATCGAAACCGCCTTGCGCAACGGCGATCTCGCCGTCTACCTGGTGACCGTGGTCAGCGTCGTCTTCCTCAACCTGCTGCACGGCGTGATGATCGGACTTGTGCTGGCCGTCGTCGTCACCGGATGGCGGGTGGTGCGAGCCAGGATCGAGGCCAAGCCCGTCGGTGACGGATGGCACGTCGTCGTCGAGGGCGCATGCACGTTCCTGGCCTTGCCCCGGCTGACCGCCGTCCTGGCGTCCGTCCCCGAACGGACGTCGGTGACCATCCACCTGCTCACGAACTATCTCGACCACGCAGCGCACCAGGCGATCAGCGACTGGCAACGGCGGCACTGCGCTACCGGCGGACAGGTCCATGTTCGTGACACGGTCGAAGCGAGTGACCCTGACAACCAGGTCCTAAGTGGACTGATGGAACCCGTTGGACCCGCGGGGACGTCATCAAAGGCCCACCGCCGCAATGTGCATTTGAGCCTGGTGGAGGAGTTATCCGCATCGGCGAACAAGTGAACAAGTAAACCGACGCGTCAACCTCGGCCGCTACTTCAGGTCGGTAGCGACCTGCTCCAGGGCGGCGAGGTGTTCGTCGACATTCGTGAAACCCGCCTTCATGGTGTTCACCGACAGGTGGCTGGCGCCGGCGGCCTTCCAGGCGGCGATGGTGGCGGCTAGCTTGTCGGGGTCATTGGTCCAGCTGACCCGGCCTTCCATTCCGAGGCGCTTCGGGTCACGACCCGCCGCTTCGGCCGCACGGTTCACCCGCTCGAGCGCCTGGTCCAGGCCGGGACCCGGCTCCACCATGGGGAACCATCCGTCGCCGAGGCGACCCGCCCGTTCGTACGCACGATCCGAGGCCGCACCAAACCACACGGGTATCGGCCGCTGGGTGGGCAATGGGGCCAGTCCGGCCGCGGTCACCGTGTGGTACCTGCCGTTGAAGGTGACAGACCGTTCGGTCCACAGCTTGCGCATGACCTCGACCTGTTCTTCGGACCGTTTGCCGCGGTTCGTGAACGACTCCCCAAGGGCCTCGTATTCGACGGCGTTCCAACCCAATCCGATGCCCAGCCGCAAGCGGCCCCCGGTGAGCACATCGACTTCGGCGGCCTGCTTGGCCACCAACACCGATTGGCGTTGCGGCAAAATGATGACACCGGTGACGAGTTCCAGTGAGGTAACAGCGGCCAGGTAGCCGAACATGACGAACGGCTCATGAAAAGTCGAGTCGATGTCATAGGGGCCCTGAAAGCCGTGGTGCACCGTCGGGTCCGCACCAACGACGTGGTCGTAGGCGAGGATGTGGGTGAATCCCAGTTCCTCGACGCGTTGACCGTACGTGCGCAGGACGGTCGGGTCCGAGCCGAGCTCGGTCTGCGGAAAGACGACTCCGATACGCATTCGTGGTTCAACCACGTCGCATCAGGATTACTTCCCGCGCAACGAAAAACACAGCCTGACAGCGCAGCGCATGGGATTCGGGGCGGTGCCGCCTTCTCACCTCTGGCGCAAGTGGTCGCTGAAAAGCAACGATTGTGATGTGGTACCCGGGGGAATGGCGGGCAACGCCGCGCTGAATCAGCGACGGCCGTTGCCGGGGTATTCCGCCGCCGGTTGGCCGAGCCGGCGCCGTCTTCGACGATGATGTAGTCGTGACGGCGAAGAAGGTCAGCGGGGTGCTCAGGGTCGGCGAGATGGAGCCGACGTTCGAACAGGAGTTGGCCGCGCGGTATGCGATGCCGCGGCTGCCCGATGGTCCCGCGAGAACGCAGTTCCTGACCGAGCATGGTGCCGACGTGCGCGTGTTGGTGACATCGGGATCGCCCGGCGTCGATGCCGACACCATCGCGGCGCTGCCCAATCTGGAGGTCATCGTCAACAACGGGGCGGGGGTGGACCTGATCGATTTGGGTGCGGCGAAACGCCGCGGCATCGGTGTGAGCAACACCCCCGACGTGTTGTCGGACACAGTCGCCGACACGGCGATGGGCCTGATTCTGATGACACTGCGGCGTTTCGGTGCGGCCGACCGCTACGTGCGCGCCGGCCGTTGGGCACGGGAGGGCCCGTTTCCCTATGCCAGGGATGTCAGCGGCCTCCAGGTCGGCATCCTGGGCATGGGCCGGATCGGTTCGGCGATCGCGACCAGGCTGCTCGGATTCGACTGTGCCATCGCCTATCACAACCGCCACCGCATCGAGGGATCGCCATTCCGCTATGCCGGGTCTCCCGTGGAGCTCGCCGAATCGGTGGACGTCCTGGTCATCGCCACCACAGGCGACGGCAATACGCGCAAGCTAGTCGACCGGGCCGTGCTGCAGGCTCTTGGTCCCGAGGGTTACCTGATCAACATTGCGCGGGGCAGTGTCGTCGACGAGGCCGCGCTGGTGGAATTGCTGACCGCCGGAGAACTGGCGGGAGCGGGCCTGGACGTCTTCGCCGAAGAACCGCAGGTACCCGCGCAGTTGTTCGGTCTGGACAACGTTGTGCTTCTTCCACACATCGGCAGCGCCACCGCGCGGACCCGGCGGGCCATGGCACTGCTGGCCATCCGCAACCTCGACAGCTACCTCAGCACCGGCGAACTGGTCACACCCGTCCTGCCGCGGCGCCATTAGAACCTGCCAACACGACGCCGTGACCTGGTGATTCTGGACGGCTATCCATCGGTGGCCGAAGTGATACTCGCAGAAGGTTATTGCTCCAACTTCAACTGGGTATGCGGGTCTCATGGGTCCACTACTGCCGGAGACTGCCACGCCGGTGCGGCTGACGCTTGCGGGCACAGCCCGCCCCGATACGGTGGCGGACTGGCGTCGTGCGCTGCAACGGTGGCTGCAGCACGAGGTGCACGCGCCGGAAGTAATTCGTGAGGATGTCGTTTTGGGAGTCAACGAAGCGTTGGCGAATTGTGTTGAGCACGCTTATCGCTCGCACCGCCAGGTCGGCGCCATGAAGCTGCAGGCCAGCTACGACCCCGACGCCGAGTCAATTCGGGTGTGCATCAGTGACCGCGGAAGTTGGCGGAAACCCTCGTCGAGGCAGTCCAACGATCCCCATGCGTCGCGCGGCATCACGCTGATGCACAGCCTTTCCGACCACTGCACCATCCATGCCCGCCCCAACGGCACCAGCGTCTACCTGGATTACGCGACCGACGCAGAGCCTGGCGGTCACCAACAACGTTGAAGCCTCGGTCCCAGGCCGAGATCAGGCGCCTGACCGCGGCGCCGGCGTGAATTTGACTGGCATCTTTTCCAGACCGCTGACAAAGTTGGCCGGCCGCAGCGGCAGCGGCTCCTCGGACGCCAGCCGCATATCCGAAAGGCGTTTCAGCAATCGCTCGAGCATTATGGACAGCTCCAGGCGTGCCAGCTGATTGCCCAGACAAAAGTGGGTTCCGAACCCGAACGCCAGATGGTTGTTGGGGTATCGGTCAATTCGGAAGTTCTCCGGATCACCGAACACCGCCTCGTCGAAGTTCGCCGATTCGAACAACAGGATGATCTTCTCGCCGTGCTCGAGCTGTGCGCCGTGGAAGTCGAGGTCACAGGTCATGGTGCGGGCCATGTTCTTGACCGGGGCAGTCCACCGCAGCATCTCCTCGATCGCATTCGGTAGTAGAGCCACGTCGTTGATCAGTTGCTGCTGCTGTTGCGGGTGACGCAGAATCTGCGCGGTGCCCCCGGACAGCGTGTGCCGGGTGGTCTCATCGCCACCGATGAGCAGCAACAACACCTCGGTGACGATCTCGTGGTCGGCCAGCTTCTCGCCGTCCACCTCCGCGTGCACCAGCACGCTGACCAGGTCGTCGGTCGGCTCCGCCTTGCGCGCCGCGATCATGGCCGTCATGTATTCGGTGTAGGCGGCGAATGCGTCCACCGAGACCTGAAAATCTTCTTGTGCGGTGGTGCTGCTGAGCAACGTCACCATGTCGTCGGACCAGCGAAGGAACATCTGGCGTTCCTCGGGAAGCACCCCGAGCATGTCGCCGATCACCGCCATGGGCAATGGAGCGGCGAGGTCCCAAACGAAGTCGCACTCGCCCCGTTCGCAGACGTTGTCGATCAGCGCATCGCACAGCGCGCCGATCGAATACTCCCTGTCCTTGACGCGTTTGCGGGTAAACCCCGCGTTGACCAGCTTGCGCCGCAGTAGATGCGCGGGGTCATCCATCGCGATCATCATCGGCGGCGCGTCCTGGTCCGGCCGGATACCGCCGGCGTTGGAGAACAACTCAGGCGCCCGCTCGGCGTCGATCACCGCCTGGTAGGTCGCCGCGGCCGCCAGCCCGTTGCGGTCCCGGAAGACCGGCTCGTGCTCGCGCATCCATCGATAGACCGGTCGGGAGTCGCCCGCGTAGAAGGCGCCGTCGGTCAGATCAACGTCCGGGCGTAGCTGATTACGCGCATCAATGGTGTTTGGCACGGTTCACCCTTCCCCGCTGCGGGCATGTGCTTCGTACCGTGGACCTTACAGTAGGCGCTGTGGTATTCCCCACAACCGATCGCGCTCTGGGAAGGCACGGGGCCGTCGACCGCACTCGGCATGTGGTGCAGCTAACGTGTCGCGCCGTAGCGACCTGGCCCGCGAAATGGGTATAGGACGGTTTCTGCGGCCGATTACCTGCGAGGAAGTCATCATGAGCGAAACCGTGCGACGACAGCTCGGCAAAACCGACAGTCCGATCGAGGACGAGCTCGAAGACGCCTTCAGCAGGATGTTGAGCGAGGGCACCCAGCGCTTACACCGCAGCTGGCGAGGCGTGCTGGTGACGGGATTCTTCGGCGGGACCGAGGTGGCACTCGGGGTGCTCGCTTATCTGTCGGTGCTGGCCGCCACCCACCGCCCCCTGGTCGCCGGATTGGCATTCTCCATCGGCTTCCTGGCCCTGCTGCTTGGTCGTAGCGAGCTCTTCACGGAGGGCTTCATCATTCCGGTCGTGACCGTGGCCGCCAGGCGTGCCAGCCTCGCGCAACTGCTCAAACTATGGGTCGGCACGATGTTCGCCAATCTCGTCGGCGGCTGGGTGATCATGTTGCTGATCATGACGGGCTTTCCCCAGTTGCACGCGCAGACCATCGAGTCCGCCAACCACTTCGCCGCCGCGCCGCTGTCGTGGCAAAGCATGTCGCTGGCGGTTCTCGGCGGAATGGTCATCACATTGATGACCCGGATGCAACACGGCACCGACTCGGTGCCGGGCAAAATAGCCGCCGCCGTCGCGGCGGCGTTCCTCCTCGCCGGACTTCTGTTATTCCATTCGATTCTCGACTCACTTCTCATTTTCGGCGCGCTCATCACCGGGAAGGCGCCGTTCGGCTACCTCGACTGGCTGGGATGGTTCGGCTATGCCGTCGTCGGAAACATGGTCGGCGGGCTGCTTTTCGTCACGCTGCTGCGATTGCTGCGCAGCAAGGACCGGCTGGAAGAGGAGCGCGCCGAGGCCGAGATGGCGTGAACATTTGCAGTTTCCTCAAGTGGCGCACCGCGTCTCAGACGCCCGCGGCA
>NZ_LZTA01000040.1 GCF_001665875.1 Mycobacterium sp. 852002-40037_SCH5390672 | reverse complement strand
GGGCCGGGGCGGGCGGAGCCGGCTGCGCCGACCACGCCGTGGCCTGCGGCGGAACCGCCATCGGGATGTTCATCGATTCGGTTTTGGGTGGACGCCCGGCCATGCCTTGGTGGCGGCCGACGTCGAACGTCAGCAGCGGTCCGTCAGGGTTTCCGATGTTGAGGGTCTGCCCGTCGTGGATCTCGACCACCGGCACCCGCCGGCCGTTGACGAAAGTTCCGTTGAGCGAACCGTTGTCGATGGCCAGCCACTTGCCCTGATCGAAACGCAGCAGCAGGTGGGCACGCGAAATGAGCGGGTGGGTGATACGCATGTCCGCTCGCAGATCGCGCCCGACTACTACATCGTGGCCCGCTGCGAAGGTGCGTTCCGATCCTTCGTGGTGGACGGTTAGCGCTGGCGGGGCTGGTGCTGACATCGCCACAACTGTAGCTTGCAGCCCTGTGTTTTAGCGGTGGGCGTCAGGTGCGCCGGTGACGACGCAGTGCGTTCGCGTGTAAATCGTGGGCATGCACTGATTGCAGTGCGTACACGCCGAATGGACCCGGTGCTGGCCGCCATCAGCGGCGATCCGGTTGATCAGATCCGGCTCGGCCAGCAGTGCGCGGGCCATCGCGACGAATTCGAATCCCTCCGCCATCGCCAGGTCCATCGTCTCCCGGTTGGTGATGCCGCCGAGCAGGATCAACGGCATCTTCAACTCGTTGCGGAACAGCTTGGCGTCGCGCAGGAGATAGGCCTCGCGGTAGGGGTATTCGCGCAGGAACTTCTTGCCCGTCATGCGCATGCCCCAGCGCAGCGGCGGCTTGAACGCCCCGGCGAACTCCTTGAGTGGCGCGTCGCCGCGGAACAGGTACATCGGATTGACCAGTGAGCTGCCCGCGGTGAGTTCGATGGCGTCCAGCCCGCCGTCGGACTCCAACCACGCGGCGGTCATCAGCGATTCCTCCGTGCTGATGCCGCCGCGAACGCCGTCGGCCATGTTCAGTTTGGCGGTCACCGCGATGGGTGTGCCCTCCTTTTCCACCGCACGCCGGACGGCCATCACCATGCCGCGGGCGACCTTGGCCCGGTTCTGCAGCGATCCGCCGAACTCGTCGTCGCGGCGATTGATCAGGGGGGACAGAAACGAACTCGCCAAGTAGTTGTGGCCCAGATGGATTTCGACGGCATCGAAGCCGGCTTCGATGGCCAGGCGGGCGGCGTTGGCATGCCCGGCGATGACCTCGTCGATGTCCTCGCGGGTCGCCTTCTTGGCGAACCGCATTCCGATCGGGTTGAAGAACCGGACCGGAGCCAGGGCCTTCGCCTTGTTGGACTTGGCGTTGGCCACCGGGCCGGCGTGACCGATCTGCGCGCTGACCGCCGCACCCTCGGCGTGGATCGCGTCGGTGAGCCGGCGGAATCCGGGCACGGCCTCCGGACGCATCCAGATCCCGTTGCCCTCGGTGCGGCCGCCGGGGGAGACGGCGCAGTAGGCGACGGTCGTCATGCCGACCCCGCCGGCGGCCGGCTGCCGGTGGTATTCGATGAGGTCGTCGGTCACCAGCGCCTCGGGTGTGCGCGCCTCGAAGGTGGCGGACTTGATGGTGCGGTTACGCAGCGTGATCGGACCGAGCTTCGCGGGGCTGAACACGTCCGGCGGGGTAGACATACCGGGAGCCTAATGGCGATCGCAAGCGCGGCGAAGCCGGGCGTGGCGGGTCGCCATCATCGGGCACCGTGGCGATCGCAAGCGCGGCGAAGCCGGGCGTGGCGGGTCGCCATCATCGATATCTGCCAGACTGTCAGCGTGGGAGCAATCACGCTGGACGGCAAGGCCACCCGCGACGAGATCTTCGTCGACCTCAAACAGCGGGTGGCCGCGTTGACCGCGTCGGGCCGAACCCCCGGATTGGGCACCATCCTGGTGGGCGATGACCCCGGTTCCCAGGCATACGTGCGGGGCAAGCACGCCGACTGCGCCAAGGTCGGCATCACCTCGATCCGCCGCGACCTGCCCGCCGACATCAGCACCGCCACGCTCGACGAGACCATCGACGAACTCAACGCCAACCCCGACTGCACCGGTTACATCGTGCAGTTGCCACTGCCCAAGCATCTGGACGAGAACGCGGCGCTGGAGCGGGTCGACCCGAACAAAGACGCCGACGGACTGCACCCGACGAACCTGGGCCGGCTGGTGCTCAACAACCCCGCCCCGTTGCCGTGCACCCCGCGCGGCATCGTGCACCTGTTGCGCCGCTACGACGTCGAGATCGCCGGGGCGCACGTGGTCGTCATCGGCCGAGGAGTCACGGTCGGTCGCCCGCTGGGGCTGTTGCTGACACGTCGCTCCGAGAACGCCACAGTGACGTTGTGCCACACCGGAACCCGCGACCTACCGGCGCTGACCAGGCAGGCCGACATCATCGTCGCCGCCGTCGGGGTGCCCCACCTGCTGACCGCCGACATGGTGCGTCCGGGCGCGGCGGTGCTCGACGTCGGCGTCAGCCGGTTGGACGGCAAGCTCGTTGGCGATGTGCATCCCGACGTGTGGGATGTTGCCGGCCACGTGTCACCGAACCCCGGCGGCGCGGGCCCGCTGACCCGTGCGTTCCTGCTGACCAATGTCGTCGAGCTGGCCGAGCGGGAATGACCGCGCGGACCGTGCTGCGGGCCCAATGGCCAATTCTGTTGGTGGGCCTGATTTTTGCTACGGCGCTGGCCTTAGTGGGGGCGAACTTCTGGCGTCGCGGTTCGCTGTTGATCGGTATCGGTGTCGGCGTGGCCGCACTGCTGCGATTGGCGTTATCCGAGGACCGGGCAGGCCTTTTGGTGGTGCGCGCCAAGGGCATCGATTTCATGACCACCGCGGCGGTCGCGGCGGCGATGTTCTATATCGCGTGGACCATCGACCCCCTGGGCACCCGCTAGAGCCGCTAGACCCTCGGCAGCGCCGGAACTTGTCCGGGGAGTTGCCCGGCCATGCCCGGTATCTGGCCCGTCATCCCCGGTATCTGGCCCGGCATGCCCGGTATCTGGCCCGCCATTCCGGGCAGTTGTCCGGGCATCCCCGGCACCTGCGGCATGGCGCCGGACAGGTTGCCGCTGGTGATGTTTGCCATCTCCTGGGGGCAGTACGTCTGGATCGCGATCGTGGTGAATATGCGGGCCATCGTGGGTGACATGCCCCGGCCGGCGACGCTGGACGCGGCCGCGGCGAAATTGCCACCGGGCTGCGAAAGCATCGGACAGATCGACTCGCCGACCGACATCGCGTTTCCGGGCTCGCCGAAGTCGATGCCGGCATGGTTGAGCGCGTCGATGAAGTCGTCACCGTTGCCATCCGCTCCGGCCGGCGCCGCGAAGGCCGAGGCCACGGTGAGCAGGCCGGCGGCCGCGGCCAGCAGCCGGATGCTCAGCGGTTGATGGCGCAAAATCCAGATCCATTGATGAGTTCGTGCAACTGCCTTCACGCAGCCTCCCCGTCCGCCATGGAGTGCGCCTGAGGCACTCGAATCACGCCTACGAACTCTGATCTATGACTGTCACGTTTGCGACACGGTGGGGTAAAGGTTCGCACAATAAGCGTTTCGTGAGGTCGCGGTGGCCGCGACGTCGGTTATTACGCAGCCCGATTGCGCAAGGCCGGTCGGCGGATCGACGCCACACTGTGATGTGAACACGGGTGGCGGCACCGGATTTCCGAGAGCCAAATGAACCAGAATCCGCCCCATGACGACCAATCGCAGCCGTCCGCCCAACCATGAGATCTCGCGTCAGACGTTTCTTCGCGGCGCCGTCGGAATGTTGGCGACGGGAGCGGTGTTCGGCACCGCCCCGGCGGCTGCGGACCCCGCCGCCGGCTGGGGCGGCCTGGCTTCGTCGATCGGCGGCAGTGTGCTTTTGCCGGCCAGCGGCGCCCAATTCTCCACCGGCAAGCAGGTTTTCAACTCGTTCTACAATAGCTCGAATCCCGCTGCGGTAGTGCGGGTTTCGTCGCAAGCCGACGTGCAGAAGGCGGTCGCGTTCGCGAAAGCGAACAACCTGAAGATCGCGCCGCGCGGCGGTGGACATTCGTATGTCGGTGCGTCCAGCGCCAACGGCGCCATGGTGCTCGATCTGCGCGGCCTGCCCGGTGGGGCGAACTTCGACGGCAACAACGTCACCGTGACCCCGGCGACCAATGTTTATGCGGTACAGCAAGCCCTGGCCGGTGCGGGCCGCGCGGTCCCCACCGGCACCTGCCCCACCGTCGGCATGGCAGGCCTCGCGCTGGGCGGCGGGGTGGGCGCCGACGCCCGGCGTGACGGGCTCACCTGTGATGCACTGCAATCCGCGACCGTGGTGTTGCCCAGCGGCGACGTGGTCACCGCGTCGGCCAACGACAACCCGGATCTGTTCTGGGCGCTGCGCGGTGGCGGCGGCGGCAATTTCGGCGTGACGACCTCGATGACCTTCGCGACGTTCGCCACCACGGACAGCGACCTGGTCCGGCTCGACTTCCCGCCGTCGTCGGCGGTGCAGGTGCTCACCGGTTGGCAGTCGTGGCTGGCGGGCGCCGACCGGAACGCCTGGGGAATGGTCGACCTGTCGGTCGGTTCGGCGCAGGCGAATTGCCATGTGTTGGCGACATCTCCCGCCGGTACCGGCTCCGGCGTGGTCGACGCCCTCAAAACGGCGGTCGGGCTGGCGCCCACCGCCGTTACGAACAAGACACTGAGCCACATGGATCTGGTCACCTATCTGGCCGGCGGCAGCGCGACCAGCCCGGCGCGCGCCTTCGCCGCCGGATCCGATGTGATCGGTCCGATGACTTCCGCTGCGGCCCATGCCATTGCGACCGCGGCCGGACAGTGGCCGGCCTCCGGGGCGGGGCAGGCCTCGGTTCTGGTCGATCCGCTGGGGGGCGCGGTGGCCGACGTGGCCCCGGGTGACACCGCCTTTCCGTGGCGCAACCAGTCGGCGGTGGTGCAGTGGTATGTCGAGCCGGCCAGTAACCAGGTCGCCGCCGCCAACACCTGGCTGGGCACCGCACACCAAGCGGTACAACAGTTCTCGGTCGGCGGCTACGTCAACTACCTGGAGGCCAATACCGCGGCGGCGCGTTATTACGGCTCGAACCTGTCGCGGCTGACCACCGTCCGGCAGAAGTACGACCCCAACCGGTTGATGTTCTCGGGCCTGGATTTTTGACGTGTTCAAGCGGATCTGTCCTCAGTGGTCCAGGCGGACAACAAGTCCTGCCGCAGGATTTGTCCGGCAACTTCGTGGAACTATTCGAGCATGCACCGCGTCCCGCGAAGTCGTCGACGAAATAACTTGTGTCACTGTGGTTCAGCGGTAACAGCGCAAGCATTCTTGTCGGTGGGTGCTCGTAAGTTCTAGGTATGAGTTCGAGCTGTCGTGAGGAGATCGTGGAGGTCTTCGCCGCGCTCGATGATGACGTGGACCGCCTGTGCGGGTTGTCGTTTGACGTGTTCACTACCCCGGAGCGGTTGCGGGCCTTGGAGCGCTTGGAGCGTGTGGCGCGCCGGCTGCGCGCACCCGAGCATGCGTTGATCAACCAGCTCGACGCGCAGGCTGGTGCCGAAGAGTTGGGCGGCAAACTGCGCTCGGCGTTGGCGGGCCGCTTGCGTATCACCAAGGCTGAGTCCGGCCGTCGCATCGCCGAGGCCGAGGATTTGGGTGAACGCCGGGCGCTGACCGGGGAGCCGTTGGCGCCGCAGTTGAGCGCGACCGCGGCCGGCCAACGGGCGGGGTTGATCGGTGATGGGCACGTGAAGGTGATCCGCGGCTTCTTCGCCCACCTGCCCGCCGAGGTGGACATATCGACCCGGCAAGCCGCCGAAGCCGACCTGGCCGACAAGGCCGGTGGGTATCGTCCCGAGGAGCTGGCCAAATACGCCCAGCGGGTGATGGACTGGCTCAACCCTGATGGGGAATTCAGCGACGCGGAGCGGGCCCGCAAGCGCGCGATCACCCTGGGCAGGCAGGAATTCGACGGCATGTCGCGCATCACCGGGCTGGTGACCCCGGAATTGCGGGCCGCCATCGAGGCCATGTTGGCCAAGCTGGCCGCGCCCGGTGCGTGCAATCCCGCGGACGAGGCACCGGTGGTCGATACGACACCCGATGAGGATGCGGTGCGGCGCGACAGCCGGTCGCAGGCCCAGCGCAACCATGACGGATTCCTCGCCGGACTGCGCGGCCTGTTCGCCTCCGGCAAGCTGGGCCAACACAACGGGCTGCCCGTGTCGATCGTCGTGACCACCACCTTGCAGGATCTGGAGGCAGCGACCGGCAAAGGACTCACCGCTGGCGGCACCCTGGTGCCCATGTCGGATGTGATTCGCTGGGCCGGCCACGCGCACCATTACCTGGCGATTTTCGACAAGGGCAGGTCGCTGGCGCTGTATCACACGAAGCGGCTGGCTTCCCCCGCACAGCGAATCATGTTGTACGCCAAGGATCGTGGATGCACAAAGCCCGGCTGTGACGCACCGGGCTACCACAGCCAAGTCCACCACGTCCAGGGATGGGCGGCCACCCGCCGCACCGACATCAACGACCTCACCCTCGCCTGCGGCCCGGATAACAGACTTGCCGAAAACGGCTGGACCACCCGCACCAACGCCCGTGGCCACACCGAATGGATCCCGCCTCCGCACCTCGACCACGGACAGCCCAGGACCAACACCTTTCATCACCCCGAGAAGCTGCTGCGCGACGGCGACGAGGATGACGAGTGGTAAGTCGCCTTGACAGTTGGGTTGCGTGGGAAACAAGCTTGCGCACATGATTTCATCGTGGATCAGCCCCAAAGCGAGCAAAGGCGTCAGCAGCGGCATTTCGGGACGGGGGCTGTTCGCTACCGTACGAATTGATGTCGGTGAGACCGTCGCCGTCAAGGGAGGCCACATCCTGACGACGAGGCAACTGGAGGATTTGCCCGATCCTTTACCTAACTCCGAGATTCAGATCGCCGACGGGCTACACCTGGCGGCGGTGCGCGCCGAGGAATACGAACCGGTCATGTTATTTATCAACCACTCTTGCGAGCCCAACGTCGGATTCGCCGGCAATATCGTCTTGGTCGCCATGCGCGATGTGAGCGCGGGCGAAGAACTCACTACCGACTATGCGATGTTCGATACTTCCAACAGCCGAATGACCTGTCGCTGTAACACTGGTTCGTGCCGGCGAGTCATCGATGGGCAAGACTGGCGGCGCGATGATCTGCAACGCAAGTACCGCGGATATTTTGCGTGGTATGTCCAACGCAAGATCAGTGAAATGTTCGGCGCCCACCAAATAGATATCCGTTGCGATACAGAGCCTACCCGTCAGCCGGCCAGCGTCGCCCGGGTGCACATGGTGACATAGGGCAGCGCCAGGCCCGTCGAATTCGCCAGCGCCGGATGGGTGGCCAGCAATTCGCGCACCTGGTCGAGCGTGCGGGTGCGGACCTCGGTCGGCGAGGTGATGCAGTAGCTGCGGGACGCGACGAGGTCGATCAACGCTTGCGGCGTAAGGTAACTCGTCCACTCAACCTGATGATGCGCCAGGTCGGTGAACGGCTCGGGCAACATCACGTGGGTGCGGCCGTCGCCGTCGCTGCCGATGATCTGGCCGAGTTCGCGTACCCAGCCGAGCCGTTCGTCGCGGGTGTTCCACACCAGACCCAGCCTCCCGCCGGGCCGCAGCACCCGGGCCACTTCGGGCAGCGCGCGCTGCGGGTCCACCCAATGCCAGGCCTGTGCCACCAGCACCGCGTCGACGCTGTTGTCTTCCAACGGAATCTCTTCCGCGGTGCCCAGCAGCGCCCGGGTCTCCGGCAGCGAGGTGCGCAACACCTCCAGCATGTCCGGTATCGGGTCGACGGCCACCACGTCCAGGCCGCGTTCCACCAGCCGGGTGGTCAGCTTGCCGGTGCCCGCACCGAGGTCGAGCACCTGGCGGGCACCGACCGGCAACAACCAGTCGATCGCTTCCGGGGGATAGGAGGGACGCCCACGCTCATAAGCTGCGGCCGCCGAGCCGAACGATAGGGAGCGGTCGTGCCGCGAGCGGGTCATGCGTTACGACACGCCTTCCCTGTTGTCCGAGTCGGCCAACACCAGTGTCTTACGGATCAATTCGCCGACGGCATCGGATTCCACCAGGAAACCGTCGTGCCCGCACAGGGAGTCCACCACCTGCAGATCGGTGCAGCCGGGCAGCTGTTCGGCCAGCTCATGCTGCAGGCGCAGCGGGTACAGCCGGTCGGAGGTGATGCCGCCGACCACCACCGGAACCGGGCAGCTACCCAACGCCTTACGCACCCCGCCGCGGCCACGGCCGACGTCGTGACTGTTCAGCGCCTCGGTCAACACCACGTAGCTGCCCGCGTCGAAGCGCTCCAACAGCTTGTCGCCCTGATATTCCAGATAGCTCTGCACCGCGTAGCGGCCACCGTTGTTCGGATCCTCGTCGTTCTGCCCGTCGTTGCCGAACCGGGTGTCGAGCTCGACTTCACCGCGATAGGTCAAATGCGCGAAGCGGCGCGCGATCGCCAGGCCGGTATCGGGGGCGCGCCCGGTGTCGTGGTAGTCGCCGCCCTGCCAGTTCGGGTCCGCCTTGATCGACGCGATCTGCGTGGACTGGGTGCCGATCTGATCGGCGGTGGCGCGCGCGCCGACCGCCAGCAGCAGCCCGGCCCGGACCCGGCTCGGATGACCGACGATCCACTCCAAAGCCCTTGCGCCACCCATGGATCCACCGACTACCGCGGCCACCCGTTCGATCCCCAGCGCGGTCAGCGCGGCGATATCGGCCTCAACCTGGTCGCGGATCGAAATGCGGGGGAACCTTGAGCCCCAAGGCTTTCCGTCCCGGGTCCGCGAGCTGGGCCCGGTGGACCCACGGCAACCGCCCAGGACATTGGTGGCCAGCGCGCACCAGCGGTTCGTGTCGATCGGTGCGCCCGGCCCCACCATCTCGTCCCACCAGCCGCCGGTGGGGTGTCCGGGTCCGGCGGGCCCGGTGATGTGCGAGTCACCGGTCAGTGCGTGCAGCACCACCACCACGTTGTCCCGCGTCGGCGACAACTCGCCCCAGCGCTGGATGGCGATGTGCACGTCGTCGATGACCGCGCCGCCCTCGGTGGTCAGCGGGCCGATGTGGACGAAGCCGATCTCGCCTTCGTCGGGCAGCGTTTGGGTCGGGACGTCGGAGATCGTCATGGCCGGGCGCCTTAAAACGCCGCCACGGCTTGCGGATCGGTGCCGGACGCCCCCGCGGTCGCACCGAATTTGGTTGCCGCGGCGAAGCCCAGCTCCAGGTCGGCGATGATGTCGTCGATGCCCTCGATGCCGACGGCCAGGCGTACCAGGCCGGGGCTGACCCCGGTGCTCAGCTGCTCCTGCGGGCTCAGCTGGGCGTGCGTCGTGGACGCCGGGTGGATCACCAGCGAGCGCACGTCGCCGATGTTGGCGACGTGGCTGTGCAGCTTCAGCGCGTTCACGAACGCCTTGCCGGCCTCGACACCGCCGGCCAGTTCGAAGGCCAGCACCGCGCCGGTTCCCTTGGGCGCCAGCTTCTTTGCCCGCTCATGCCAGGGCGAGTCGGGCAAGCCCGCGTAGTTCACCGACAGCACGCCCTCGTGGCCGGCCAGGTACTCGGCCACCCGCTGCGCGTTGGCGACGTGGCGTTCCATGCGCAGGCTCAGCGTCTCGATGCCCTGGGCGACCAGGAACGCGTTGAACGGCGATGCGGCCGACCCGAGGTCGCGCAGCAACTGCACGCGCGCCTTGAGCGCGTAGGCGGGCGGACCGAGCTCGGCGAACACCACGCCGTGATAGCTCGGGTCGGGCGTGGTGAATCCCGGGAAGCGGCCCTGCGTCCAGTCGAAGGTGCCACCGTCGACGATGACCCCGGCGATCGCCGAGCCGTGTCCGCCGAGGTACTTGGTGGCCGAGTGCACGACGATGTCGGCGCCGTGCTTGAACGGCTGAATCAGGTACGGCGTGGCGATGGTGTTGTCGACGATCAGCGGGACGCCGTTGGCGTGCGCCACCCCCGCGACTCCCGGGATGTCGAGGATGTCGATCTGCGGGTTGGAGATGGTCTCGGCGAAGAACGCCTTGGTGTTCGGCCGGACCGCGGCCTGCCACGAATCCAGGTCGTCGGGATCCTCCACGAAGGTGACCTCGATGCCGAGCTTGGCCAGCGAGTAGTGCAGCAGGTTGTACGTCCCGCCGTAGAGGCGCGGGCTCGAGACGATGTGATCTCCGGCACAGGCCAGGTTCAAGATGGCGAAAGTCTCGGCAGCCTGTCCCGAGCTCAGGAACAGCGCTGCCACCCCGCCCTCGAGCGCGGCGACGCGCTGCTCGACGACATCGGTGGTCGGGTTGCCGATCCGGGTGTAGATGTTGCCCGGCACTTCCAGCCCGAACAGGGCCGCGGCGTGCGTGGTGTCGTCGAAGGTGTACGACGTGGTCTGGTAGATCGGCAGGGCGCGGGCGTTGGTTGCCGGGTCCGGATGCTGGCCGGCGTGCACCTGCTTGGTCTCGAACGACCAGTGCGCGGTCGGATCGGTGTCGTGAGGGGCTTCGTGATCGGCGTTGTCGGAGGTCACGGGGTTGCTTTCTGCTGGTAGGGGGATCTGCATCGGGCAGCCGGAACGCCGGCATGAGGCGTCAACCGGCGCGGCGGTTTAACAGCGACGCACGATCGAGCGCGAATGGGCCGGGAGAATGCACATCACGTTTCCCTGTCTACTCAGGGGCCCGTCATGGCGGACCCGCGCTTGCCGGATAGCCGGTGTCTGTGGCTACTCAACCTGGTCATCACCCGGGGCACCCCACCGCGGTTGGAGGGTTGCCGGCCAGCAAGCCGGGGCTTGATGCTGGCGCTCATGACCAATACGAAGACTATCTTACTGTGCCGACTCAGTGCTAACCCCGGCGGTGCGCGTGCAGGTCGACACCTGTCCAAACACCCTTGATACCGTGGCAGTCAGAACGCTGAGCCCCCAAAATTTTCAACCCATCATTGACGCCGGGAGAGGGACCGTGAGCGCCGAACAACCGACCGTCATCTACACACTGACCGACGAAGCGCCGCGGCTGGCGACCTACGCGTTTCTGCCGATCGTGCGCGCCTTCGCTGAACCGGCGGGCATCGAGATCAAGACCAGCGACATCTCCGTGGCCGCCCGGATCCTGGCCGAGTTCCCCGAGCACCTGACCGAAGAGCAGCGGGTGCCCGACAATCTGGGCGAACTGGGCCGGCTGACGGAGCTCGCCGACACCAACATCATCAAGCTGCCGAACATCAGCGCCTCGGTCCCCCAGCTGATCTCCGCCGTCAAGGAACTGCAGGGCAAGGGATACAAGATTCCGGACTTTCCGCAGAGTCCAAAGACGGACGAGGACAAGCAAATCCGTGCACGCTACGCCAAATGCCTTGGCAGCGCGGTCAACCCGGTACTGCGGCAGGGCAATTCGGACCGGCGGGCGCCCAAGGCCGTCAAGGAGTACGCCCGCAAGCACCCGCACAGCATGGCGGACTGGTCGCCGGCCTCGCGCACTCACGTCGCGACCATGCGGCACGGCGACTTCTACCACGGTGAGAAGTCGATGACGCTGGACCGCGCGCGCGACGTGAAGATGGTGCTCGAGACCAAGAGCGGTGCGACCCTTGAGCTCAAGCCCAAGGTCGAGCTGCGCGAGGGCGACGTCATCGATTCCATGTTCATGAGCAAGAAAGCCCTCGTTGACTTCTACGAGGAGCAGATGCAGGACGCCTACGAGACCGGCGTGATGTTCTCGCTACACGTCAAGGCGACGATGATGAAGGTGTCGCACCCCATCGTCTTCGGCCACGCGGTGAAGATCTTTTACAAGGACGCCTTCGCCAAGCACGGGGAGCTGTTCGACGAGCTCGGCGTCGACGTCAACAACGGGTTGGTCGACCTTTACAACAAGATCGAGTCGCTGCCCGCGTCGCAGCACGAGGAGATCATCCGCGACCTGCACGCCTGCCACGAACACCGCCCCGAGTTGGCCATGGTCGATTCGGCCAAGGGCATCACCAACTTCCATTCGCCCAGCGACGTGATCGTGGATGCGTCGATGCCGGCGATGATCCGCGCGGGCGGCAAGATGTGGGGAGCCGACGGGCGGCAGAAGGACACCAAGGCCGTCAACCCCGAGTCCACCTTTTCCCGTATCTACCAAGAGATCATCAACTTCTGTAAAACCCACGGGCAGTTCGATCCGAGGACCATGGGCACGGTCCCCAACGTCGGCCTGATGGCGCAGCAGGCCGAGGAGTACGGCTCGCACGACAAGACATTCGAGATCCCCGAGGACGGGGTCGCCAACATCGTCGACCTGGAAACCGGGGAAGTCCTGCTGACCCAGAACGTCGAGGAGGGCGACATCTGGCGCATGCCCATCGTCACCGATGAAGCGATCCGCGACTGGGTCAAGCTGGCCGTCACCCGCGCGCGAAACTCCGGCATGACGGTGGTGTTCTGGCTGGACACCGAACGGCCGCACGAGGTCGAGCTGCGCAAGAAGGTCAAGGCGTACCTGAAGGATCACGACACCGAGGGCCTGGAGATACAGATCATGCCGCAGGTGTGGGCCATGAGGTACACGCTGGAGCGCGCGATGCGCGGGCAGGACACCATCGCCGCGACCGGAAACATCCTGCGCGACTACCTCACCGACCTCTTCCCGATCCTGGAGCTGGGCACCAGCGCCAAGATGCTGTCCATCGTGCCGTTGATGTCCGGCGGCGGGATGTATGAAACCGGGGCGGGCGGTTCGGCACCCAAGCACGTCCACCAGCTGGTCGAGGAGAACCATCTGCGCTGGGATTCCCTGGGTGAATTCCTCGCTCTCGGAGCGTGTTTCGAAGACGTTGGAGTCAAGACCGACAACGGCCGTGCCAAGATTCTGGGCAAGACGCTGGACGCCGCCATCGGCAAGCTGCTGGAGAACAACAAGAGCCCGTCGCGCAAGACCGGTGAACTCGACAACCGCGGCAGCCAGTTCTACCTGGCGCTTTACTGGGCGCGCGAACTCGCGCAATCCGACGACGACGAGTTGCGCGAGCACTTCGCCGCACTGGCCGACTCGTTGGCCGAAAACGAAGAGGCCATCGTGTCCGAACTGGCAGAAGCGCAGGGCGAAGCGGTCGACATCGGCGGCTACTACCAGCCGGACACCGAGAAGACGACGGCGATCATGCGGCCGAGCAAGACGTTCAACGAGGCGCTAGCGGCTTCGACAGGCTAGGGCCGCCAGCAGGAAGCCGGACTCGACATGGCAGGCGAAGCCAAGATCAAGGTCAAAGGCCGCGTCGTAGAGCTCGACGGTGACGAAATGACCCGCGTCATTTGGAAATTCATCAAGGACATGCTGATCCTGCCGCACCTCGACATCGATCTGGACTACTACGACCTGGGCATCGAGCACCGGGATCGCACCGACGATCAGGTGACCATCGACGCGGCCTACGCCATCAAGAAGCACGGCGTGGGTGTCAAGTGCGCGACCATCACCCCCGACGAGGCCCGCGTCCAGGAGTTCAACCTCAAGAAGATGTGGCTCTCGCCGAACGGGACGATCCGCAACATCTTGGGCGGCACCATCTTCCGTGAGCCCATCGTGATCTCGAACGTGCCGCGACTGGTTCCGGGATGGACCAAGCCGATCGTCATCGGCCGCCACGCCTTCGGCGATCAGTACCGGTCGACCAACTTCACCGTCGACAAACCCGGAACCGTCACCATCACTTTCACCCCCACCGACGGCAGCGAGCCGATGGTGCACGAGGTGGTGTCCATTCCCGACGACGGCGGCGTCGTGATGGGGATGTACAACTTCAAGGACTCCATCCGGGACTTCGCCCGCGCCTCGTTGAAGTACGGGCTGAACGCCAAGTGGCCGGTGTATTTGTCCACCAAGAACACCATCCTCAAGGCCTACGACGGCATGTTCAAAGACGAGTTCCAGCGCGTCTACGACGAGGAGTTCAAAGACCAGTTCGAGGCCGAGGGACTGACCTACGAGCACCGGCTGATCGACGACATGGTTGCGGCCTGCCTGAAGTGGGAGGGCGGCTACGTGTGGGCCTGCAAGAACTACGACGGCGACGTCCAGTCCGACCTCGTCGCGCAGGGCTACGGCTCACTGGGGCTGATGACGTCGGTGCTGATGACCGCCGACGGCAAGACGGTCGAGGCCGAAGCCGCGCACGGCACCGTCACCCGGCACTTCCGCCAGTATCAGGCCGGCAAGCCGACCTCAACCAACCCGATCGCCTCGATCTTCGCCTGGACGCGCGGACTCGCCCACCGCGGCAACCTGGACAACACCCCCGAGGTCACCGAGTTCGCGCAGACCCTGGAGAACGTGGTGGTCTCCACCGTCGAGAGCGGGAAGATGACCAAGGACCTGGCCATCCTGATCGGCCCCGACCAGAAGTGGCAGCAGAGCGAGGAATTCCTCAACTCGATCGCCGAGAACCTGGAAAAACGGCTCGCTAGCTAGCCGGTGGCCGGTGCCGGCCCGAATGCCGCTCGGCCTCGGCGCCGCACTCATCGATGAAGTCGGCGATCGCCGCGGTGACGCGGTCGGGCGCCTCGAACATCGGCACGTGCCCGACGCCGTCGAGCTCGGTGATCTTCGTTCCCTCGGGCAGGTAGTCGGTGAAATGCCGGCTGAACCGCCGCGGCGGCACCACCCGGTCCTTCTCGCACAGCACCAGCTGGACCGGCACCGCCGTCTGCGCCAGCTCGAGCAGCCCGGGCTGCAGCAACGACTTGACCAGCAGCTGAAAATAGGCCGGACAGTGCGCGGCGTCGTCGACGACGCCGCACAGTTGGGCCTCGCTGACCCCGTCCGGCGTTGAGCTCAGCGGCAGGGTGGCCAGCCGGCGGCTCAGCGGCAGCTGCAGGGTGCGCTGGCCGAACAGCCGGGCCAGCGCCAGGACGGGCATGCCCGCGATGAACTTGCTGATGACCTCGAATTTCACCGGGCTCCACCGGGTCCATCCGCCCGCGGCGCCAATGCCGGTCACGCTGCGCGCGCGTCCGCGCCGCTCCAGTTCGAAGGCGACCCAGCCGCCCAGGGAGTTGCCCACCATGTGGGCGGTTTCCCAGCCGAGCTGGTCGAGCTGACGCTCGACATGATCGGCCAGCACCGACGAGCTCAGCAGCCAGGTACCCGCGTACGGGCCGCCGTTGTGCCCGGCCATGGTGGGCGCGAAGACCTCGAAGCGGCCGGTGTCGGCCAGCCTCGGCGCGACGGGATCCCACACCGTCTGGGACATCAGGAACCCGTGCAGCATCAGCACCGGTTCTCCGGAACCAAGGTGGATCGGCGAACGAGTCGTCATAACCCGACATTAAATGCGGTACCGCCGGTACCGCAACATGGGGTTGCGGGGATGCCGGTCCGTGCGGTTGCGTCGGCCGCGCGTGAAAAGATCGGTGCATCATGAGCACCGCTACCGGATCCAGCCGGATTTTCTCCGGCGTGCAGCCCACCTCCGATTCGCTTCATCTTGGTAACGCGCTGGGCGCCGTCACGCAGTGGGTCGCGCTGCAGGACGACCATGACGCGTTCTTCTGCGTGGTCGACCTGCATGCCATCACCATCGCCCAGGATCCCGAGGCGCTGCGCCGCCGCACCTTGATCACCGCCGCCCAGTATCTGGCGCTGGGCATCGACCCGGCCCGCAGCACCGTGTTCGTGCAAAGCCACGTGCCTGCCCACACCCAGTTGGCCTGGGTGCTGGGCTGCTTCACCGGCTTCGGACAGGCGTCGCGGATGACGCAGTTCAAGGACAAGTCGCTGCGCCAGGGCGCCGACTCCACCACCGTGGGTTTGTTCACCTATCCGGTGCTGCAGGCCGCCGACGTGCTGGCCTACGACACCGACCTGGTGCCGGTGGGTGAGGACCAGCGTCAGCATCTGGAGTTGGCGCGCGACATCGCCGAGCGGTTCAACAGCCGCTTCCCGGAGACGTTCGTGGTCCCGGACTTGCTCATTCCCAAGGCCACCGCCAAGATCTACGACCTACAAGACCCGACGTCGAAGATGAGCAAGTCGGCGGCCACCGATGCCGGACTGATCAACCTGCTCGACGAACCGGCGGTGTCGGCCAAGAAGATTCGCTCGGCGGTGACCGACAGCGAACGCGAGATCCGTTTCGACACCGAGGCCAAGCCGGGCGTCTCCAACCTGCTGAGCATCCAGTCCGCGGTCACCGGTGTCGGGATCGACACGCTCGTGGCCGGCTATGCCGGAAGGGGTTACGGCGATTTGAAGAAGGACACCGCCGAGGCGGTCGTCGAATTCGTCGCCCCGATCAAGGCCCGAGTCGACGAACTGACCGCCGATTTCGCCGAATTGGAGGCCGTGCTCGCGGCCGGAGCGGAAAAGGCGCACGATGTGGCCGGGAAAACCGTCCAGCGGGTTTACGATCGGCTTGGGTTCCTTCCACAACGGAGCTAGAACCGCTTCTCATTGGAGTCGTGCGATGAGCGAGCCGGCCAAGCCGGGCATTTTCGATCGCCTGCGGACCCGATACGGGTGGATCGATCATGTCATCCGCGCCTTCCAGCGCTTCGACGAGCGCAACGGCGGGTTCTTCGCGGCCGGCCTCACCTATTACACGATTTTCGCGTTGTTTCCTTTGCTCATGGTCGGTTTCGCGGTCTTCGGGTTCGTGCTGGCGCGACGGCCGCAGCTGTTGAGCACCATCGACCACCACATCCGTTCCCAGGTGTCCGGCGCGCTGGGAAATCAGCTGCAGGAGTTGATGAACTCGGCCATAGACGCCCGAACCTCGGTCGGTGTCATCGGTTTGGTCACCGCGGTGTGGGCGGGCCTGGGCTGGATATCGCATCTGCGCCAGGCGTTGACCGAGATGTGGTGGGATCGCCACATCGAGTCGCCGGGCTTCCTGCGCAACAAGTTGTCCGATCTGCTGGCGATGGTGGGTACGTTCGCCGTGATCGTGGTCACCGTCGCGCTGACCACCTTCGGCCATGCCTCGCCCATGGGCGCGCTACTGAAATGGCTTGGCATACCGCAATTTGCGGTGTTCGACTGGCTCTTCTGGCTGTTCTCGATTCTGATCGCGACACTGGTGTCGTGGCTGCTGTTCACCTGGATGATCGCCCGCCTGCCCCGCGAAAAGGTCAGCCTCCTCGATTCGATGCGGGCGGGGCTGATCGCGGCGATCGGCTTCGAGGTGTTCAAACAGGTGGCGTCCATCTATCTCAAGACGGTGTTGCGCAGTCCGGCGGGCGCCGCCTTCGGGCCGGTGCTGGGCTTGATGGTGTTCGCATACGTCACCGCCTATCTCGTCCTGTTCTGCACCGCATGGGCGGCGACGGCATTCACCGATCCGCGCGATCAACCCGTGGCCCCTCCGGCGCCGGCGATCATCGCCCCGCGCGTGCAGATGGATGAAGGCCTCAACACCCGCCAGACGCTGACGGCGATGGCTTTGGGAGCCGTTGGGGCGCTGGCGCTTTCCCGCCTCCCCCGGTGGCTGCGTTAGCGCCAGTCGCCCCGGACCATCACGGCGCTGACCTGTCGATCGGGTTCCAGCACAACAAGATTGGCGTCGTAGCCGGTGCGTAAAGCGCCCACCCGCTCGAGCCCTAGGGCCCGCGCCGGCGTCGTGGCCGTCGTCTGCACGGCGGCGGCGAGTCCCGCATCGGCTTCCGCGGTGCGAAAGAGCCGATCCATGGTGGTGGTGCTGCCCGCGATCGTCGAGGTCGCGTGCACCCGTGCGACACCGGAGACGACGTCGATCCGCACCGCGCCGAGCCGAAACGCGCCGTCGGCACGCCCGGCCGCGGCGATCGCGTCGGTGACCATGGCGACCCGGTCCGCTCCGGCGGCCGCGATCACCGTCCGCACCACGTCGGGGTGCAGGTGCACGCCGTCGGCGATGAGCTCCACGGTCACCGCTGGGTCGCGCAGCAGGGCCAGCGCCGGGCCGGGCGCGCGATGGTGCAGCGGCGGCATCGCGTTGAACAGATGCGTGCCGACCGTGGCGCCCAGCGCGATGGCGTGCTTGGTCTGCTCGTAGCTCGCATCGGTATGCCCCACCGCCACAACGACTCCCGCGTCCACGAAACGCCGGATTGCCGCGTCGGCCCCGGGCAGCTCGGGTGCCAGCGTCACCATCCGGATGGTGTCACCGCCCGCGCCCAGCACCGCGTCGATCTCTGCCGCATCCGGATCGCGCATCCGGGTGCGGTCGTGGGCTCCGCAATGTGCCCGGCTCAGCCACGGCCCTTCGAGGTGGATGCCCGCGACGGTGCCCCGCGCGGTGGCCTCGGCGAGCGCCCGCACCCCGCCGAGCAGTTCGGACGGCGCGGCGGTCACCAGGCTGGCCAGCGTGGTGGTGGTGCCATGGCGCAGATGAAACGCGGCGGCGTCGACGATGCCGTCGGTGTCGGTGTAGGAAGCGCCACCACCGCCGTGCACGTGCATGTCGATAAAGCCGGGCACTACAAGGCAATCGGGGAAGTCCCGGTCGGCCGGCCGGGGCGGTGGGCCGGGCGCGCAGTCCGTGATGCGTCCGCCGGAGGTCGCAAGCCAGCCCGGGCGGCAGATTTCACCGTCGAGGACCATGGTGCCCGCGGCGATCACGACCATCGGCCGCCGTTTTCCCAGAAGTGGCGAATGTCCTCGAGCTGGCGGCCCTTGGTCTCCGGCGCATACCGGTAAACGAAAACGAACGAGACCACCGCCAGCGACGCGAACAACGCGAAAGTTCCTGCGCCGCCCAGGGAATGGAGCAGGCTCAGGAAGACGGCGGCGATGATGGCGTTAGCCACCAGGTTGGAGGTCAACATGGTGCTCGACCCGATCGAGCGTAGCCGGGACGGAAAGCTTTCGCTGGCGTACACCCAGCCCAGGGAACCGAAGCCCATGGTGTAGCCGATGATGAACAAAAGGATCCCGGCGAACCCGGTAATCGCGCCACCAAAGCCCTGGCCGAACACGGCCATCAGCACGAGATCGGCGCCGATCATCATGGCGGTGCCCCACAACAGGATTGGCCGCCGGCCCACCCGGTCCACCAGCAGCAGCGCCGCACCGACGGCCGCCAACCCGGCGACCTGAAGCAGTGCCGGCAGCCCCAGCAGCGCGAAATTCCCGGTGAAGCCCATCGCCTGGAAGATGCGGGGGCTGTAATAGATGATCGCGTTGATGCCGGTGATCTGGATCAAAAAGCCGAGAACGACCACGAAGACCGTGGCCCGCAAGTACGGGGGCCGCAGCATCTCGGAAAAGCCGCCCTTGGCGCCGGACGAGGCTTCGCCCAGCGCGCGGCCGATCTCGGCCAGCTCGTCGTCGACGCGCGCGCTGGGTTCCACCCGCAGCAGTGCCCGCCGGGCGTCGTCCATCCGGCCCTTCAGCACGTACCACCGCGCCGTGTCCGGCAACCGAATCACCGACGGCAGCAACAACAATGCGGGCACGCAGGCCAGCCCCAGCATCCATCGCCAGCTGTGGCTGCCGGCCAGCGCGTAACCGGTCAGATAGCCCACGATGAGCCCGCTGACGATCGCCAGTTGATAGGCCGTCAGCAGCGAACCGCGCACCGCCGTCGGAGCCGATTCGGCCACGTAGACCGGAATCACCACCACCGTCACGCCGATGGTCAGACCCAACAGCAGCCGCGCCGTCAACAGCATCGGCAGCGACACCGAGAACGCGGCCAGCAGCGCGAAGGCCGCGTAGGCGAACAGGATCAGCACCACCGATCTTTTTCGCCCGATCACGTTGGCCAGCACGCCCGCGCCCAGCGCCCCGACGATCTGGCCGATCACCACCATCGTCGTCAGCAGTTCCTGTTGGCGCGTGGACAATCCGAAGTCCTCGGTGACGAACAACTGCGCCCCGGCGATGATGGACAGGTCGTAACCGTAGATGACGCCCACGCTGGCGGCGGTCAGCCCGACCAGCAGTCCGCGCCGCGATCCGGATGCCACGGCGTTCAGCGGTGTTGCGGTCGTCGGTTCATCGAGCGTGCCATCATGATCAGCCCGAACACGACGACGGCGCCGATCACCGCCACACCCACCCGGATCGGGATGGCGTCCGCCGAACCGATGATCCCGGCGCCAGCAGCGTTATTGGCGAGCGGGTCGGCGGCGGTGTCGCGCTTGGCGGGCGCCAGGGACGGGTCCGGTGCGATCAGCGAGCCGACCTGCGTGCCCTGCGGGGTGGAGAAGCCGTAGTCCAGCAGGTGCGCGGCCTGTTCCCACGGCGCGATCGGCTGGCGCGTTCCGTGCAGCAGCACCGCCACCAATCGTCGCCCGTCGTGATTGGCCGCACCCACGAACGTCTGGCCCGCGTCGTCGGTGTAGCCGGTCTTGCCGCCCAGAGCGCCGGGATATTTGTAGAGCAGCTGGTTGTCGTTCTCCAGCTCGTAGCCCGGGTGGTCGCCGTGGCCGGGGAAGTTGAAGGTCCGCGTGGCGACGATGTCGGCGAACGTCGGGTTCTGCCACGCGTAGCGGTAGAACAGCCCGATGTCGTAGGCCGAGGTGCTCATGCCCGGCGCGTCCAGGCCCGACGGCGACGCCACCCGGGTGTCCTGACCGCCCAGCTTGGCGGAGAGCACGTTGATCTTCTCCAGCGCCTGCTGCATGCCGCCCAGCTGCATGGCCAGCGCGTGGGCGGCGTCGTTGCCGGAGTGCATCAGCAACCCGTGCAGCAACTGGTTGACGGTGAACACGCCACCCTCCTCGACGCCTACCTTGGTGCCCTCGGCGGCGGCGTCGTCGGCGGTTCCGGGAACCGACTTGTTCAGGTTGAGGGCGTTGATGGAGGCCATCGCGACCAGCACCTTGATGATGCTGGCCGGGCGGTGCCGTCCGTGGGGGTCCTTGGCCGCGATGACCGCGCCGCTGTCCAGGTCCGCCACCAGCCAGGCGTCGGCGGAGACGTCGTTCGGCAGTGCCGGTGTATTCGGCGCGGCGACAATGCCGCAGCTGCCCAGCGCGTCCCCGCCCACCGGCTTGGCGGGCACCGCCAGCGGGATCGGCGGGTCGCCGGCGGTGGGAGCCTCCGATGAATCCACCGCGGCCGGGGTGTTCACCTTGTACGGGCAGTTGGCCGGCGCGGCATTGGGTTCGGCGCCGGGTTCGGCGTTCGCGAGCGGCATCCCCAGCGGCAATGTCGCCGGGGTTGTCAACGCGACCGGGGCGGCCATCAGGAAAAGCGCCGCAGCCAGGCATGATGCGGAACGTAACAGGGTCATCGTCTGTGCACAGTAAGCGATCGACGGCCCGAATCCGCGGAGCCGCGCTGTGACTGGTGAGACGGAAGTTACTGAGCGGCGCGGGCGAACCCGCGTTACGCTGGGCACGCGGTCAGCCCGAACGCAACCAGCCGCACCGGATCCCAGAGGGTTTGCCATTTCACGCGATCGGTTTTGGTCCGCCTGGCGGCGGAATCGTGGCGGTGCGGGCACTTCGCCCGGTGCCGGCCCGCGAGCGCTGAACGATCTGCTCAAGCAGGTCGAAAAGGCCACGCAGGTACGGCGTTCCGGGCTAGACCAGGTGCTGGCGGAGTTGAAGCTGCACCGTGACGCCACAACCGATTTGGAGCTGCGATCGGCGCTCGCCTGGCTGTGCAACGCCGTTTTGCGGTTCGGGCGCACCCCGAATCCCGCGCACGCCCGAGAGGTGGTGATGGCCGCCGACGCGGTCAGGCGGGTGCCCGCGGGCTAGAGCCGCCGCGACTCCTCGTGCAGCACACTGCGCAGCGCCGCCTCGATGGTGTCGAATTCGGCCTTGCCACTGATCAGCGGCGGCGCCAGCCGAATGACGGAATCGCCGCGGTCGTCGGTGCGGCAATACAACCCCGCCTCGAAGAGCGCTGAACCCACCCGGGCAAGCAGCGGCCGGCGCTCTTCGTCGCTGAAGGTCTGCTTGGTCGCCTTGTCCTTGACCAGTTCCACGCCGTAGAAAAAGCCCTCGCCGCGCACGTCGCCGACGATGGGCAGGTCGTAGAGCTTTTCCAGGGTGGCGCGGAACGCGGGCGCGTGGCTTCTGACGTGGTCGCACAGACCCTCGCGCTCGAAGATGTCGAGGTTGGCCAGCCCGACAGCGGCCGAAACCGGATGTCCGCCAAAGGTATAGCCATGTGGGAACATCGTGGCGCCATCGTTGAACGGTTCGAACAACCGCTCACTGGCGATCATGGCGCCGATCGGCGAGTAGCCCGACGTCATCCCCTTGGCGCAGGTGATCATGTCGGGCACGTAGCCGAAGTCGTCACAGGCGAACATCGACCCGATCCGGCCGAACGCGCAGATCACCTCGTCGGAGACCAGCAACACGTCGTATTCGTCGCAGATCTGGCGCACCCGCTCGAAATAGTCTGGGGGAGCCGGGATACTGCCACCCGCGTTCTGCACCGGCTCCAGGAACACCGCGGCCACGGTGTCGGGACCTTCGAACTCAATGGCCTCGGCGACCCGGTCGGCGGCCCAGCGCCCGAAGGCCTTCGGGTCGGTCGTGAAAGGTTCCGGCGCGCGATAAAAATTCGTGTTGGGCACCCGGAAGCCGCCGGGTGTCACCGGCTCGAACGGCGCCTTGTATTTCGGCAACCCGGTGATCGCCAGTGCGCCCTGCGTGGTGCCGTGGTAGGCGATTGATCGCGAAATCACCTTGTGCTTACCGGGTTTGCCGGTCAGCTTGAAGTACTGCTTGGCCAGTTTCCACGCGGTCTCGACGGCCTCGGTGCCGCCGGTGGTGAAGAAGACGCGGTTAAGGTCGCCCGGGGCGTGGCCGGCGAGCCGTTCGGCGAGCTCGATCGCGGGGGGAGTGGCGTAGCCCCACAGCGGGAAGAACGCCAGCGTGCTCGCCTGCCGGGCGGCGACCTCGGCGAGTTCGGTGCGGCCGTGGCCGACCTGCACGGTGAACAGTCCGGACAGGCCGTCGAGATAGCTCCTGCCGCGGTCGTCGAAGATGGTGACGCCCTCGCCGCGGGTGATGATCGGCGGCGTGATGTCCGGGCCGTGCCGGGCGAAATGCAGCCAGAGGTGATCTGTCATGTCGTGTGGAGCCTAACGCTAGGTTCGATGGCCCGGCTGCTCCCTCGCGCCGTTCGGCGCTCGGCGTCGCCGCGCTAGGCTCGTCGACATGGCCTCAGCGCAGCAGGTCAGCGAGTTCGAGTCGCTACGGCCACATCTCATGGCGGTCGCCTACCGCCTGACGGGCACGGTGGCCGATGCCGAGGACATCGTCCAGGACGCCTGGCTGCGCTGGCATCGGCAGGACCCCAAAAACCGAACAGAGATCGCCGACCTGCGGGCCTGGCTGACCACGGTGGTGAGCAGGCTGGGTCTGGACAGGCTGCGCTCGGCCGCGCATCGTCGCGAGACCTACACCGGCAACTGGCTGCCCGAGCCGGTGGTCACAGGGTTCGGGCCGCCCGCACCCGAAGCCGATCCGCTGTCCGCGGTGGTGGCCGGGGAGGACGCGCGGTTCGCGGCGATGGTGGTGCTGGAGCGGTTGTCGCCCGATCAGCGTGTCGCTTTCGTGCTGCACGACGGGTTCGCCGTGCCGTTCGCGGAGGTGGCGCAGGTGCTGGGCACCAACGAGGCCGCGGCCCGGCAGCTCGCCTCCCGGGCCCGCAAGGCCGTCTCGGCCGAAGCCGCGCCCAAACCCGATCCGGCGCACAACGAGGTGGTCGGGAAGTTGCTGGCCGCCATGGCATCCGGTGATCTGCAAGCCGTGGTGGCGCTGCTGCATCCCGACGTGATCCTGACCGGCGACGCGAATGGCAAAGCGCCCACCGCGATCAACGTCATCCAGGGTGCGGACAAGGTGGCCCGATTCTTCTTCGGCCTGGCGCAGCGCTACGGCCCGGCGATGTTCACCTCGTATCAGCTGGGTCTGGTCAACGGCGAGCTGGGCGGCTACACACCCGGCTGCCCCGCCAGTGACGGATACCGCGAGATGATGCCGCGGATCATGGCCGCGACGGTGCGCGACGGAAAGGTTTGCGCCCTATGGGATGTCGCCAACCCCGACAAATTCACCGGCTCCCCGCTGCGCGCTCGTTGAGCTCGGTTGACTGGCCGGCCCAGGGAACCCGGCATGCGTCACCGGAATTGAAGCCCTGCTCGGTGATGCCCAGCGCGGTGTTCATCCGCGCCCGCATGTTCTCCACCCCGATCTGATAGGTCAGCTCGATCACCCCGTCGTCGCCGAAGCGGGCCCGCAGATCGGCGACCTGCTCGTCGGTGACGGCGTGCGGATCGGTGGTCATCGCGTCGGCGTAGGCGATGGCGGCGCGCTCGTCGTCGGTGAATGCCGCCGCGTTGGCGTAGTCGTCGATCTCCTTGAGGCGCTGGACGTCCAGTCCGTCCAGGCGTTGCAGCATGGACCCGAAGTCGACGCACCACGAGCAGCCGACCGTGCGGGCGGTCCAGAACACCGCGAGCTCCCGCACGCTGACCGGCAGTGCTTTCGATGCCCGGTCCAGCATGGTCTCGTGTATGGCGCCGGCCATCATCAGCCCGCGGTGGTGTGCGGCGACGGTGAAGGGTTCGGGAACTTGGCCGTAGCGTCGCTTGGCGATGCGGTACATGGCCCGGGTCAGCAATCCGGTGCGGTTGGGTGGCAGGGGTTCGATGCGGGTTTTCTGTGTCATACCTCCTCAGACGAGGCACGCCCGCGATGTGTGACGGCCAGTGCATCCGATCGTCGTGGGCAGGTGTTTCCCGTTAAAAGGTCCGGGTACCCGTCTCTCACCCTTGCCGCGCCAACCGGCACGGCAGGGTGACGAGAGGGTGAGGAGACAGATTATGACCTCTCACAATGATCAACAGCCGGACGATTCGAGACTGGAACACTTCGACGATCCTGAGTTGGGTAGCGGTGCGCGCGACACCGGCACCGATACCCCCGAGCATGGCCGGGCGGACCGTCCGGTCGGAACCGTAGACGAAGACGCGAATCCGCCGATGAGCGATCCGACGGCGTCGGACACCTTCGGCGGCACCGGCGAATCGCCTCCGCAGGACACCGGGAGTGCGATCCCGCCGTACGAGGGACGCCAACGAACCGCCGCGGCTGACGCCGAAGGCACAGGCGGTGCCACGGGCCCGGTGACGAACCCCGATTACAAGTCAGAAAGCCCGTCGAGTACGCCTGGTGGTGCGAGTCAGTCTCCAGCAGACGAACAACCCGCTGCGGAAATGCCGGAATCCGACCGCGACGATGACCGCGTCGGGCCCGCACACGTGGCGGGTACTCGCCGGGGCGAGTCAAAGCCCTGACCCGACACGCCGCGGCCGAGGCGCCTAGCGCGAGAACATGATCGCGCGCTTGACCTCTTGGATCGCCTTGGTGATCTGGATGCCGCGCGGACAGGCCTCGGTGCAGTTGAACGTGGTGCGGCACCGCCACACGCCGTCGACCTCGTTGAGGATGTCCAGGCGCTCGGCGGCGGCCTCGTCGCGGCTGTCGAAGATGAACCGGTGCGCGTTGACGATCGCGGCCGGGCCGTAGTAACTGCCCTCGTGCCAGAAGATCGGGCAGCTGGTGGTGCACGCCGCGCACAGGATGCACTTGGTGGTGTCGTCATAGCGGGCGCGGTCGGTCGGGCTCTGAATGCGTTCGCGGGTGGGCGGATTGCCGGTCGTGATCAAGTACGGCTTCACCGCGCGGTAGGCGTCGAAGAACGGTTCCATATCGACCACCAGGTCCTTCTCCACCGGCAGTCCACGGATCGGCTCGACCGTGATGGTCAACGGCTTACCCGGCTTTTTCGGCAACAGATCGCGCATCAACACCTTGCACGCCAGCCGGTTGACACCGTTGATGCGCATGGCGTCCGAGCCGCACACTCCGTGCGCGCACGAGCGCCGGAAGGTCAGCGTCCCGTCCAGGTAGCTCTTGATGTAGATCAGCAGGTTGAGCATCCGGTCGCTGGGCAGGCACGGCACCCGAAAGCTTTGCCAGCCACCGGTTTCCGCGAAGGCATCGGGCTGGTCGGGGTTGAACCGGGCGATCTTGACGGTCACCATCACCGCCCCGTCGGGAATCGCCGGCAAGGGCGGTTCCAGCGTCGACTGCACCTGCGGTGCGACTTCCGGCTCCAAAGCGTCGGCCATCAGTACTTCCGTTCTTTTGGCTCGTAGCGCGTCTGCACCACGGGCTTGAAATCCAGGGCGATGTCGCTCAGCAGATCGCTGCCCTGCTTGTAGGCCATGGTGTGGCGCATGAAGTTGACGTCGTCGCGGTTGGGGTAGTCCTCGCGGGCGTGGCCGCCGCGCGACTCCTTGCGATTCAGCGCGCCCACGACGGTGACCTCGGCGAGCTCCAGCAGGAAGCCCAGCTCGATGGCTTCCAGCAGGTCGCTGTTGAATCGTTTCCCCTTGTCGTGCACGCTGATTCGGGCGTACCGCTCCTTGAGCGCGTGGATGTCGGTGAGCGCCTGCTTGAGCGTCTCCTCGGTGCGGAACACCGCGGCGTTATTGTCCATGGACTGCTGCAATGCGTTGCGGATGTCGGCGACGCGCTCGTTGCCGTGCTCGCTCAAGATGTCGCCGACCCAGCCGACCACCATCGCCGCGGGCTCCGGCGGCATGTCCACGAAATCGTGCCCCCGCGCGTAGCCCGCCGCCGCGATGCCCGCCCGGCGGCCGAACACGTTGATGTCCAGCAGTGAATTGGTGCCCAGCCGGTTGGCTCCGTGCACCGACACGCAGGCACACTCGCCGGCCGCGTACAGCCCCGGCACGGTAGAAGTGTTGTCGGCCAACACCTGTCCGGTGACGGTGGTGGGGATGCCGCCCATCACGTAGTGGCACGTCGGGTAGACCGGGACCAGCTCGTGCACCGGGTCCACACCCAGGTAGGTGCGGGCGAACTCGGTGATGTCGGGCAGCTTGGCCTCCAGCACGTCCTCGCCGAGGTGGCGGACGTCGATATAGACGTAATCCTTGTGCGGGCCCGCGCCGCGACCCTCCAGAACCTCCAAAACCATGGAGCGGGCCACGATGTCACGCGGTGCCAGGTCGACGATCGTCGGGGCGTAGCGTTCCATGAAGCGCTCGCCCTCGCCGTTGAGCAGCCGCCCGCCCTCACCACGCACCGCCTCGGAGATCAAGATGCCCAGGCCCGCCAGGCCGGTCGGATGGAACTGGTGAAACTCCATGTCCTCCAACGGAAGTCCCTTGCGGAAGACGATGCCGATGCCGTCGCCGGTCAGCGTGTGCGCGTTGGAGGTGGTCTTGTACATCCGGCCCGAGCCGCCGGTGGCGAGCACGACCGCCTTGGCGTGGAAGACGTGGATGTCGCCGGTGGCCAGCTCGTAGGCGACCACGCCGGTGGCCACCGGCCCGCTCGGGGTCTGGGTCAGCACCAGGTCCAGCGCATAGAACTCGTTGAAGAACTGCACGTCGTGCCGCACACAGTTCTGGTAGAGCGTCTGCAGGATCATGTGACCGGTGCGGTCGGCGGCGTAACAGGCCCGGCGCACCGGGGCCTTGCCGTGGTCGCGCGTGTGCCCGCCAAAGCGGCGCTGGTCGATGCGGCCCTCGGGGGTGCGGTTGAACGGCATCCCCATCTTTTCCAGATCGAGCACCGCGTCGATGGCTTCCTTGCACATGATCTCCACCGCGTCCTGGTCGGCGAGGTAGTCACCGCCCTTGACCGTGTCGAAGGTGTGCCATTCCCAGTTGTCCTCTTCGACGTTGGCCAGCGCCGCGCACATGCCGCCCTGGGCCGCGCCGGTGTGGCTGCGGGTGGGGTAGAGCTTGGTCAGCACCGCGGTCCGCACCCGCGGACCCGCCTCCACCGCGGCCCGCATGCCGGCGCCGCCCGCGCCGACGATCACCACGTCATACCGGTGTTGGGAGATCACTGCTTAGCCTCCGATATTGGGGTCGAATGTCAGCAGCACGTAGGTGCCCAGCACCAACGTGAACCCCATCGACAACAGCAGCAGGCTGTTGAGCCAGAACCGGGTGCTGTCCTTGCGGCTGTAGTCGTCGATGATGGTGCGCAGGCCGTTGCCGCCGTGCAGTTGCGCCAGCCACAACAGCGCCAGGTCCCAGAACTGCCAGAACGGCGACGCCCAGCGCTGCGCCACGTAGTTGAAGTCGATGCGGTACACGCCGTCATCCCACATCAGCATGATGAACAGGTGGCCGATCACCAGCGCGAACAGCGCGATCCCGGAGAACCGCATGAACAGCCAGGCGAACTTCTCGAAGTTGGGGATGCCGGCCCGCCGCCGCGGGGAACGGGGGTTGTCCAGGCTGGCGGGGCGGTCGTACAAGCGCTGTTTGACCGGGGCGACCTCGCCGCGACCCAGCTGCAGGTCGGGACCGCTCATCGGAAGTGCTCCATCATGTGGATGACCGTCACCACGCCGGCCGGAACCATCAGCAGCAGGAACACCGCGCCGACGATCCAGAACATCAGCCGCTGGTAGCGCGGGCCTTCGGACCAAAAGTCGATCAGGATCACCCGGATCCCGTTCAGGCCGTGGAATCCCACCGCGGCGACCAGGCCGTATTCCATCAGCCCGACGATGGGCATCTGATAGTCGTGGATCACCGAGTTGTAGGTCTGCGGGCTCACCCGCAGCATCGCGGCATCCAGGACGTGGACGAACAGGAAAAAGAAGATCGTCGCGCCGCTGATCCGATGCAGCACCCACGACCACATGCCGGGGTCTCCCCGGTACAGCGTCCGCGGTGGCCTGCGTTTGCGCGATGGTGCAGATACCGGTGCCGCCGGATCCGCGGTTGTCGGTTGCGTAGTCACCCCAGTCCTCACCGCCTTCTTCCGACTTCAACGTCAGTCACGCCGGGCACTTGAGCTTAGCTCGGACACGGTGTGACTTGCGCCAATGTCCGTCACGGGAAAATGCCGTTTTGCGACTAGGGTGACTCTCGGAATCGGCCATGGGTGAGCGGGGTTCGTCATGCCTGAGATCGACTGGAATATGTTGCGGGACAAGGCGATCGATGTTGCCGCGGGCGCCTACGCACCGTACTCGCGATTCCGGGTCGGGGCGGCCGCGCTGGTCGACGACGGCCGGGTGGTCACCGGGTGCAATGTGGAGAACGTCTCATATGGCCTTGGTCTCTGTGCCGAATGCGCCGTGGTGTGCGCCCTGCATTCCGGTGGCGGCGGCCGCCTGGTGGCGCTGGCGTGCGTGGACGGGCGGGGGTCGGTGCTGATGCCGTGCGGGCGTTGCCGTCAGGTGCTGGCCGAACACGGCGGCCCCGAGCTGCTGATCGACCATCCGCGCGGCCCGCGCCGGCTTGCCGACCTGCTGCCGGACGCCTTCGGCCCCGAAGATCTGGAGCGGGGACGTCGCTGAACGCTCCGCCACATCCGCGGGCCGTGGCTTGCCGGGCCTGGTGGGTCGGCTTACGGTCATCGGTGTGCAACGGGGGAGCGCGCCGATGATGCCGGCGGCATCGCTGCCCAGGTTGCTGTCCAGACTGCTGGGTGCGGTGCTGATCGTGGCGGGAATGGGGGCGCCGGGATGCGCCTCGCGGTCGCCCGCCGCAAAGTCGCCATCGCCGACCGCGTCGTCGGCGGCGGGGTCCTGGGTGGAGGACGCCGTCTCATTCTCGGTGCCGGATATGACGGTGTACGGCACGTTCCGGCATCCGGCGGGGCAGGGCCGTCCCGTGCCGGGGGCACTGTTGATCGCCGGCAGCGGGCCGACGGACCGCAACGGTGACTCCGCCGTCATGCCGGGTCACGTCGACACGCTGCGGAACCTGGCGCAGGGCCTGTCCAACGACGGCGTCGCCAGCTTGCGCTACGACAAGCTCGGCACCGGCCAGACCGGCCTCGGCCACTACGCGACGGACCCGACACAGGTCGATGTCGACGCCTTCCACAACGAGGCGACGGCCGCGTTGAACTTCCTGGCCGGCCAATCCGGCATCGACCGGACTCACCTCATAGTGGTCGGCCACAGCGAGGGCGCCCTGTACGCGATGATGTTGGCCACCGCCGCACCCGGAACCGCTCCCGCGGTGCAGGCCCTGGGGCTGGTGGAACCGGCGAGCCGCCGCATCCTCGACCAGCTGTCCGAGCAGGTCCACGCCCAGGCCGATGCGGCTGTCAGGGCCGGGCGCCTCACCACCGCGCGGGCCGCCGAAAGCACGGCGGCGATCGATAGCGCCATACAGCAGTTCCGCGCGACCGGAAAGGTCCCGCCCGACGAACCGCCGGCGCTCAAGCCCGTGATCAACGCCGCCAATGCGCGCGCTCTTCTGCAGGAAGACGCAATCGATCCGGCGGCGTTGGCCGCCAAGCTACCCCGCGCCATGCCGGTCTTGGTCACCTGCAGCGACGCCGACCTTCAGATCACCTGCCAGGACGTCGATTACCTGATGTCCGGCCTGACCGCCGCGGGCACCAAGACCGACTATGTCCACCTGACCGGCGTGGACCATGTCCTGAAGGAGGACCCGAGCTCAACGCCGGCCAATTACACCAAGGCCCTACCGTTCTCCACCCAGCTCACCGGCGCACTGGCGTCGTTCATCGAAGAGGTCGTTCATTAAAGAGAAAGTGACGACACCCTGACCCCCGGGACCCACTTGGCTGACTTCGCGTTCGACGCCCCCACAGTGATCAGGACCAAGCGCGACGGCGGCCGGTTGTCCGACGCCGCCATCGACTGGGTCATCGGCGCCTACACCGACGGCCGGGTGGCCGAAGAACAGATGGCGGCGCTGCTGATGGCGATCCTGTTGCGCGGCATGGACCGCGGCGAGACCGCCCGGTGGACCGCGGCGATGCTGGCCTCGGGCGAAACTCTCGACTTCGGTGACCTGGGCGGGACGACGGTGGACAAGCACTCCACCGGCGGGGTGGGGGACAAGATCACGCTGCCGCTGGTGCCCGTCGTCATGGCCTGCGGCGCGATGGTGCCGCAGGCGTCGGGCCGCGGGCTCGGTCATACCGGCGGCACCCTGGACAAGCTGGAATCCATCGCCGGGTTCACCGCCGAGCTGTCCAATCGGCGCGTGCGCGACCAGCTGCGCGAGGTCGGCGGCGCCATCTTCGCCGCCGGTGACCTGGCTCCGGCCGACGCCAAGCTGTACGCGCTGCGCGACATCACCGCCACCGTCGAGTCGCTGCCACTGATCGCCAGCTCGGTGATGAGCAAGAAGCTGGCCGAAGGGGCCGGCGCGTTGGTGCTCGACGTGAAAGTCGGTTCCGGGGCGCTGCTGGACTCGGAGCGGCAGTGCCGCGAACTGGCGCACGCCATGGTCGAGCTGGGCGCGGCGCACGGGGTGCCCACCCGCGCGCTGTTGACGGACATGAACCGCCCGCTGGGCGCGACCGTCGGCAATGCCCTCGAGGTCGCCGAGTCCCTCGAGGTCCTGGCGGGCGGCGGGCCACCCGACGTCGTGGAGCTGACGCTGCGGCTCGCCCGGGAAATGCTGGAGCTGGCCGGAATCGACGACCACGATCCCGCCGACACCCTGCGCGATGGCACCGCGATGGATCGGTTTCGCCGCCTCATCGCGGCCCAGGGCGGCGATTTGTCGGTGCCGTTGCCGCTGGGTCGGCATGCCGAGACCGTGACCGCCCCCCGGGACGGCACAATGGGCGATATCGACGCGATGGCAGTGGGGCTGGCGGCATGGCGGCTCGGTGCGGGCAGGTCCCGTCCGGGCGAACGGGTGCAGTGGGGCGCGGGTATCCGGATCCACCGCCGCCCCGGCGAGCCGGTCACGGCCGGTGAGCCGTTGTTCACCCTCTACACCGAAACCCCGGAGCGCTTCGGTACCGCGCTCGCCGAGCTGGACCGCGGGTGGCGCGTCGTGGGCGATGCGGCGGCGATGCAGTCGCGACCGCTGATCATCGATCGGATCGCCACATGACCGCACCGCTGGGGCTGGAGCAGATCAGAAAAGCCCCCAAGGCCTTGCTGCACGATCACCTCGACGGCGGGCTGCGCCCGTCGACGGTGCTCGAGATCGCCGGACAGATCGGCTACGACGGGCTGCCCGCCACCGACGTCGCCGAGCTGGCGACATGGTTTCGCACCCGTTCGCACAGCGGGTCGCTCGAGCGCTACCTGGAGCCGTTCTCGCACACCGTGGCGGTGATGCAGACACCCGAGGCGCTGCATCGGGTCGCCTATGAGTGCGTGCAGGACCTGGCCGAGGACTCGGTGGTCTACGCCGAGGTCCGGTTTGCCCCCGAGCTGCACATCGACCGTGGGCTCTCCTTCGATGCGATCGTCGACGCCGTGCTGGCCGGCTTCGCCGACGGCGAGAAGGCAAGTGCGGCAGCGGGGCGCCCGATTGTGGTGCGCCTCTTGGTCACCGCGATGCGGCACGCGGCGGTGTCGCGGGAGATCGCCGAGCTGGCAATCCGATTCCGGGACAAGGGAGTTGTCGGATTCGACATCGCCGGCGCCGAGGCCGGCAACCCGCCGACCCGGCACCTGGATGCCTTCGAGTACATGCGAGACCACAACGCCCGCTTCACCATTCATGCCGGTGAGGCGTTCGGGCTGCCGTCCATCCATGAGGCGATCGCCTTCTGCGGCGCGGACCGGCTGGGCCATGGGGTGCGTATCGTCGACGACATCGAAGTGCTGGCCGACGGAAAAGTCCGGTTGGGTCAACAGGCATCGATCTTGCGGGACAAGCGAATTCCGCTGGAACTGTGTCCCAGCTCCAACGTGCAGACCGGTGCGGTCAACAGCATCGCCGAGCATCCGTTCGACCTGCTGGCCCGCGCCCGCTTCCGGGTGACCGTCAACACCGACAACCGGCTGATGAGCGACACCTTCATGAGTCGCGAAATGCACCGATTGGTCGAGGCTTTCGGCTACGGATGGAGTGACCTCGAGCGCTTCACCATCAACGCGATGAAGTCGGCGTTCATCCCGTTCGACGAGCGGCTGGCGATCATCGACGAGGTGATCAAGCCGCGCTATGCCGTGCTGATCGGTTAGAGCGGCATCAATGTTCTAAAAGCTGCTGTGCAGCCGGCCTGGACCAGGTTCGCAGCACCCGCTGGAGGCGGCGCACCAAGGCGCCTCTTCGACCGTCAGGATCCGTACACGTACATTCGAACACCGACTCCTAAATATCATCCCCTCGGTTTTTGAGCCGCTCCCGCATACTCGCCGACGAAGCCGTTTCGCAACCACCACCTGGGTTCAGTGTGCTCGAAGATTTCCTCGCCGAGGACGCGATTGCGCAGCGATCTTCTCACCGGGAACGGATTCATCCCTGTCTTGTATTCGACGCCGACCATGGCGGGGACGGTCGGCCGGCCTCGCATGGGCAGCAGCTCGAAACCGGCGTCCCGGAGCATGGTATTCAACTCGGCTGGGCGAGGGAATCGCCGAAAGTCGTGGTTTGGCTTGTCCAGACCGAACACGAACAGCGGCCCAACCGTGACGAAGCAAAGCCATGTGCACACGTTGCGATCTGGTGCGACATAGAACATGCGGCCCCCCGGCTTCAGCGCACGAAATACGCTGTCCATCAGATGGCGGTGCTCGGTGCAGTGGTCAAGCACTCCGTGCAGGTAAATAAGGTCGAATCCACTGGCCGCCAATACATCCGTGTCTCGTACGTCGCCGACGATGAAGTTCACACCGGTTGTGTCGGCAAAGCGCTTGCGGGCTGCGTCGATCGACTTATAGTCGACGTCGACGCCGACGATCTCCCATTCACCCAACTCCGGATATCGTTCCAGCAATCCTGTGATCGCCCCGCCGCTGCCGCAACCGACCACTGCCATCTTCGGGCGTTGACCATTTATGGGCGGAAGGTAGTCACGCAGGAAATCCCATGCTGCGTAGTCGATTTCGCCAACAAGCTGTGCGGTGAAGCGCCACTGATCGCTGACGTCCGCGTTGGAGAAGTAACGCACCCCGCGCTCGATCGTGCCGTTGCTGATCCGCATCAGGATGCGATCAATCATCGAATAGCGGTATTCGGGCTCGCCGGTTGCGTCGTTGGTCCGTTCACGATCGAGGAACTCGAAGTAGCTGCGCTCTTCGGGTTCGATCGGTGCGTCCCACGACTGTGCCTGGCCGAGCACCCGCTCCCGAATCCATGAGTCGATAACGCGGCTGTAGACGGTTTGGTCGAACAGCATGAGCTGATGGCCACCGCCGGGCATCATGAAAAAGTCTTTGGGGCCGCCGATCCGCTCAAAGCATGCCCGGCAGTGGTCGACGCCAACAATTTCATCGTGCTCGCCGCAGGTGATCAGCACGGGTTTCATGTTGGCTGCGGCGGGCTTTGGCGGCACATAGTTGAACACGGAGTGATAGCTCTTGAACCCATACGACCAGACGTACAGCGGATCCTTCTTCTTGGTGTCCAGCAGCCCTGGGTCTTCTTGGTAGGCCGCCTTGAAGTCAATGAACCGCCGCAGCGGGATCGGCAGCCGATCGCCTATTTTCTCGGCCGCGTACTTCGCTGGCCGAGACTGGAACAACCGGATCGGCAGGCTCATTGGCGCCTCGTGATTCAACAAAATGTTCATGCACACACCGGCGACCACGGCCGGACACGCGTCGAGCGCGTGGAACGCGACTTCGCCGCCCTGGCTCGCCCCGTGCACTACGACGGGTAGGGATGTGCATCGGGCGGCGTAATCGGTGACTGCCTTGGTGTCTTCCAGAAAGTCTTCGAAGCTGAACACACCCGCTTTGCCTTCCGTGCGGCCGTGCCCGGTCAGGTCGAACGAATAGACCGCCGCCCTATAGTGGCGGCGCATGTGCTCGGCGAAAGTGTCGTAACTCTCGCTGTTCCCGGCAGTGCCATGCACCAGCACCAAGACATAGTCGGCTTGGCCGTTGTCGTAGCGGCGTACGAAAATTCGCCTGGCGCCGGATCCGGTCACCGCGTCTTCGACCATCGGCGGCACTGCATGGGTGGTGGCGTCCGGTGTCATCAGCGCCTTGAATCCAATCCTTCGGTGAGGCGTGCGGCGATCATGTGGGTGAAGGTGTCGAAATGGCGGCGGAAGCCTGAAGTGTCGGAAACGAACGGGCGCTGCATCGACATGCCCAACAGCACGATTTCGCAGAGCTGCACCGTGTCGTCGATCACGCCCAGTGGCGGCTCATCACCGGCGATGGTGCGCAGCGTCTCAGCGATCTGCCGTCGCTGAGTATCGCGATAGTCGACATACGCGGCCCGCAAGAACTCGTTGTGGTTAGCCGCCGCGGCGAACTCGACCATGAACGTGACCGCGTCGAGGTTATTGATGAACAGCGTGTACAGCAGATCGGCCGCCTCGGTTAGGCCGTCGCGCAGGGATCCGCCGTGCGACAGTTGGGCCGACGCCGCGGCGAACATTGTGTTGGCCATGTCATCGATGGCCGCCTGAAAGAGCTTTTCCTTCGTCTCGAAGTGATAGTGCAGCAGCGTCTGGGAAACCCCGGCCTGTGCCGAGATCAGCTTCATCGAAGACTTTTCATAGCCGTACGTGCAGAAGCACCGCATCGTTGTCTGCAGGATTCGGTGTCGGGCGTCGCCAGCGGTGGCCGCCGGATCGGCAACGTGCTCAGCGTTCGAAATTGGTGCGGTCAACATCGACTCTTCTCTTCACCGCCGGCTACCCGGATAATATACTGTCTGATCGATCAGTCAGGCAACCGTGATGTGACGGCTGAGTCGCCCGGACGCCAGTTACGGGTACACAGCGAGCAACACTGGCAATCAAGGGGCCGCCCGGATCGAGGACCTCAACGGCGATACCCTTTTGAACCGATAGCGCCCGAAACAAGGACCTGCTGTGCATAAGACTCGGTTGCCCAAGAAGATCACTTTGACCTTCGACAACGGCCCGACGCCTGGTGTGACGGATCAGGTTCTCGACGTGCTCTCCCAGCGTCAGATGTCCGCCATATTCTTCGTCGTCGGGGAGAAAATCTGCTCGCCCGCCGGACGCCGGCTGATAGCGCGTGCTGCGCGTGAGGGGCATCGGATAGGCAATCACTCCTTCACCCACGGCCTACCTCTGGGCGAGCTCGCTCCTGAGGAAACCATTCACGAAATCAGGGGCGCACAAAAGGTTTTGGACGATTTCACCGACGTCGATCTCTACTTTAGACCGTGGGGAACGGAGGGCGCACTCGAACGGCGCTGTCTGAATCAGACGGCGGTCGACTACCTTATCGCGGAAAAGTACACCTGCGTCCTGTGGAACAGCGTCCCGCGCGACTGGGCCGATCCCAGCGGATGGGTTAGCCGAGCGTTCGCCGATATCCGTAACCATCAGCACACTGTGGTCGTACTGCACGACCTGCCAACCGGCGCGATGGAGCGTCTACCAAGATTTCTCGATGAACTCACACACTCCGGTCTAGAGGTCACCACACAACTCCCCGACGATTGCGTGCCGATCGTCCGCGGCCGGATGCGAACACCCATCGATCACCTCACGGCGCAGGCAACGATCGCCGCGGATCCGCGACCCGAGTCCTAGCGTCCTCATGCGGAAGAATCCGCGAAATGCGTTGTAGTATAACATGACTCGTGCTGCATACGGGACTCGTATGCCGGCTTGGTCGTGTGCGGTTGCGGCGCGGCCAACGCTTCACAGCACGTCGACGGACAGCCCCATTGCCCGCACCGTGCTGGCCAAGTGCGTCTGCACGGCATGGCGCACTCGCGGTAAGTCGCCGTCGCGCAAGGCTTCCGCGATACCCCGATGCTCGGTCATGATCGTCGCCACCCGATCAGGCTCGCGCAGCGCCGATTCCCCGATCATGCGCATCTGACGGTCGCGCAGCGTCGAGTAGAAATTCGACAGGATGGCGTTGCCCGACTCTTCCAGGGTGATGGCGTGGAAGGCGCGATCGGATTCCAGGAATTCCGGCCAGTGCGCCGCCGCCGCGGCGTCACGCTGCCGCCGCAGTTCGCCCGACTGCCGCCCGAAGACCACGGCCCAGGCGGCCGGGCCGCGCCCGACCACCTTGGCGGCCGCGAACTGCTCCAGCACCAGCCGGGCCTCCATGACCGCCCGCACCTCGGCGGGCGAGACCGGGACCACCAGGGCGCCGCGCTGCGGATACAACCGCAACAACCCCTCGGCCTCCAGCCGCAGGAACGCTTCGCGCACCGGGGTGCGCGACATCCCCAGCGCGGAGGCGACGTCACCTTCGCTGATCAGCTCGCCGCCGGGGAATTCGCCGGTGAGCACCTGCGCCTTGACGTAGTCCAGCGCGCGGTCCTTGGCCGTGCCCGGCCGGGCGTCCTTCGCTGCCATCGCACCCCGCTCTTGTAGCTAAGTCGTATCTCAAGTGGTGGTGATGACCGTACACCGCGCAGCCTACCTGCGAGGATTGACACTGAGATACAAGATAAATACTATTCAGATACGAGAACACCTACTCACAAAGGGAGGCCGGAGATGCTCACCACGCAGCAGCTAATGACCCCGAACCTGGATCCGACGATTCCGGCACCGATGATCAACGTGGCCGAGTACGGGTTCGAGGGCCGTTTCGAGGAATGGGCGCAGCAGGCCGAGTACTTCGAGTACTCCAAGGCGGCCAACCCGATCGGGTCCGGGCATGTCCCGCCGGTGCCGTTGCAACGATTCGACCCCGAGCTCTACGTCGATGCCCCGACCGGCGTGATCCCGCTGGATCTGTCCGAGGAGCTCGGCATCGACACCGGCGCCGCGACCAGCCCGGCGTTGTTGGCCAACTTCGTGAGCATCCGCGCCAAGGAGCAGGTCGACACCAGTCCCAACGCCACCTCGCAGCTGTACTACGTGCTGTACGGGCGGGGTTTCGCGGCGGTCAACGGCCGCCTGATCGAGTGGGAGAAAGGCGACTTCGTCACGCTGCCCGCCGGCAGCCATTCGGTGTTCTACGCCGCCACCGACACGGCCATGTACTGGGTGCACGACGAACCGTTGATGCGGTACCTGGGCGCCGAAGCCACCCAGCCGCGTTTCCGGGCCACCAAGTTCCGCCGCGCCGACGCGGTGGCCAAACTGCAGGAGATCGCCTCGCGTCCCGGCGCCAACGAGAAGAGCCGGGTGAGCGTGCTGCTGGCCAACGCCGATCAGGAGCAGACGCTGACCATCACGCACGTGTTGTGGGCCATGTTCGGGGTGCTTCCGCCCAACCAGGTCCAGCGCCCGCACCGGCACCAGTCGGTCGCGCTGGACCTCATCCTGGACGCGCCGGCGTCCGGCTGCTACACGCTGCTGGGCACCCGCCTCGACGAGCATGGCGACATCCTGGATCCCACCCGGGTGGACTGGCGGGCCGGTTGCGCCTTCACCACCCCGCCGGGCATGTGGCATGCCCACTACAACGAGACCGATCAGCCCGCCCACCTGATCCCCATTCAGGACGCCGGGCTGCAGACGCACCTGCGCAGCCTCGACATCAAGTTCACCCAGCGCCGCGATCTCGTCGCCGGGTAGTCCCCGGCGGCGGCCCATGCACCGCCGGAGTTCGGCGAATAGTGTGGCTGGACATGAAGGTGCCCCTGCTGGGACCGGTGTCGCTCACGGGCTTCCAGAACGCCTGGTTCTTCCTGGTCCTGCTCATCGTGCTGTTGGTGATCGGCCTCTACGTCGTGCAGCAATTCGCCCGTCGCCGCCGGGTGCTGCGCTTCGCCAACATGGAGGTTTTGGAGCGGGTGGCCCCGCCGGGACCCAGCCGGTGGCGGCATGTGCCGACCATCCTGCTCGCCGCCTCGCTGGTGCTG
>NZ_LZTA01000039.1 GCF_001665875.1 Mycobacterium sp. 852002-40037_SCH5390672 | reverse complement strand
TGCCAGGAGTTCATCACCCAGTTGGGTCGCAACTTCCAGGTCATCTACGAGCAGGCCAACTCCCACGGACAGAAGGTTCAGTCCGCGGGCAGCAACATGGCCAGCACTGACAGCGCCGTCGGGTCCAGCTGGGCCTGACGCCTCTTCTCGACAACGGGGCCGCACACCAAATTCGGTGTGCGGCCCCGTTTTTCGTATGCCGGTTGGCGTATGGGCTTGTACCGCAATGGGAAAATCCCGCTGTGGTCCGAGCATCGACCATCCGGCCGCCACCGAACGCGGAGTGAGCAAGGGGCACAACCCGATACGGCCCCCGCCCCGTCGGGCTAGCGGCCACAAGTGCGTGACCGCGGCCTCCATCGAGGTTCATCGATCACGGCCTACATTTGAGAACTCTATGAACTCCGTGACAATCGTGTGTGTGGCTTGCCAGAATGTAGGAGCATGACCGTAATGTCGGGGTACTCAGGCGCGCAGCGCCCACGTCAAGCCATCCTGGGGCAGCTGCCGAGGATCTACCGTGCCGACGGGTCACCCATCAGGGTTTTGCTGGTCGACGACGAGCCGGCGCTGACCAATCTGGTCAAGATGGCGCTGCACTACGAGGGCTGGGTTGTCGACATCGCCCACAACGGACGCGAGGCCATGGCCAAGTTCGAGCGGGTCAGCCCCGACGTCCTCGTCCTCGACATCATGCTTCCCGATGTGGACGGGTTGCGAATCCTGGAACGCGTCCGCCAATCCGACGCCTACACCCCCACGCTTTTCCTCACCGCGCGCGACTCGGTGATGGACCGCGTCACGGGTCTGACCGCGGGCGCCGACGACTACATGACCAAGCCGTTCAGCCTGGAGGAACTGGTCGCCCGGCTGCGCGGGTTGCTACGCCGTTCCGGCCAGCAGCCCACGCCGACCGCCGAAACCCTCAAGGTCGGCGACCTCAAGGTCGACAGCGCCAGCCGGGAGGTCACCCGTGATGGCGACCCGATATCGTTGTCCTCCACCGAATTCGAATTATTGCGCTTCCTCATGCGCAATCCCCGCCGCGCGCTGAGCCGCACCGAGATCCTGGACCGTGTCTGGAATTACGACTTCGCCGGACGCACCAGCATCGTCGATCTCTACATCTCGTACTTGCGAAAGAAGATCGACTCCGGGCGCGAACCGATGATTCATACCGTCCGCGGGGTGGGATACATGCTGCGGCCGGCGGAATGACCCGAGACCGGGACAGCACATCCGGGGACTTTTCCCGCTGGTATCCCCATTCGCTGCGCCGCCAACTGTTGTTGGGCGTGCTGGCCGTGGTCAGCGTGGTGCTGGTGACCGTCGGAATCGTCTCGGTGCTGAGCCTGCGCGGCTATGTCAACGCCATGAGCGATGCCGATGTCACCGAGTCCCTGGACGCGTTGAGCCACCAGTACACCAAATACCGTAACGGCGAACATGTTTCGCCGCATCCCGGCACACCGCCGATCGCACAGGCGATGCTGGAATTCACCGGGCAGACCCCGGGAAACCTCATCGCCGTGCTGCACAACGGCACCGTGATCGGGTCGGCGGTTTTCTCCGAAGACGAACCGAAACCCGCGCCGGCCGACGTCGTCCGCGACCTTCAAGCGCAGTCGTGGAGCGACGGACCGCCACGCACCGAAATACTCGGCCGGCTGGGGCCGTACCGCGTCGACAGCACCGTCGTGGAGTCCGACGTCCTCGTGGTCGGGATGTCGCAGAACCTCGCCGATCGAATCATCGCGCGCAAACAGCTCACCACCATCGTGCTCACCGCGGCGGCGTTGGTGCTCACCGCCGGGCTCACCGTGTGGGTGGTCGGCTACACGCTTCGTCCGCTGCGCCGGCTGGCGGCGATCGCCGCCGGTGTCGCCGCCATGCCGCTTACCGACGACGACCACCGGATCAGCGTCCGGGTAGCACCGCAGGACACCAACCCGCAAAACGAGGTCGGGATCGTCGGGCACACGTTGAACCGCTTGCTGGACAACGTCGACAGCGCCCTGGCGCATCGGGTCGACTCGGATCTGCGGATGCGCCAATTCATCACCGACGCCAGCCATGAATTGCGCACACCGCTGGCCGCCATCCAGGGCTACGCGGAACTCACCCGCCAGGACAGTTCGGCGCTGCCGCCGACCACCGAATACGCGTTGGCCCGCATCGAGTCCGAGGCTCGGCGGATGGCCTTGCTCGTCGACGAGTTGCTCCTGCTTTCCCGCCTGGGAGAAGGCCAAGACCTGCAGTCCGAGGACGTCGACCTGGCCGAGGTGGTCGGCAATGCGGTGAATGACGCGACGGTGGCGGCGTTGACGCACCACTGGGTCAAAGAATTGCCCGACGAGCCGGTATGGGTGCGGGGCGATCATGCCCGGCTACATCAGCTGGTCAGCAATCTGCTCAGCAATGCCCGCGTGCACACCCCGCCCGGGGTCACGGTGACGACCGCAATCACCTGCCACCGTGACGGTCCCGACGCGCCCTACGCGGAAGTGACCGTCACCGACGACGGCCCGGGCATCGACGAGGAACTTCTGCCGAAATTGTTCGAGCGGTTCGTCCGGGCGGACAAATCGAGATCCAACGGCACGGGCAGCGGGCTCGGTCTGGCTATCGTCAGTTCGATCGTCAAGGCCCATCATGGTTCGGTCACCGCCGAATCCACCGAGGGCAACACGGTTTTCCGGGTACGGCTGCCGTTGATCTCAATTGCCGACAACCCGTCGCGTTAAAACTCCGTCCAGTGGTCCCGGCCTGTACGCCGTTGCCCCCTTGGTGATTGAGACCGCCGTGAATCTTTAGGCTTGGCCGGGCCGCGGCGGTGAAGCGGCGCCCGGATCGCCGCGCTCAAGGGCGTTAAGAAACCGTAAATGTGCACAGTGCGCCCGTTAGGAAACCGTCAACTGGACGCGCCGGCGGATGACACCCCGTTAATTTCGAGCTGACCTTGACCGGCGGGACTGTCGCTTGATGGTGGTGACCCGCTGCGCGCGGCCCCGCCGCGCTTGCGATCACCACGTGCTGTGGCTGGCTCAATGGGGTCCCTTTCGTATGCGCATGATCGGCACGGGACGGAGAAAAGATGGGCGTGGCGGTGTATGTCGTGCTGACTGTGGCGGTGTTCGCCGCACTCGGCGTGGCCCAGAAGCTGATCGAGCGGCTATGAACTACCAAAATGCGGTCGGATTGGTGCTTTCCATCCTGATTGCGCTCTACCTCGGGGGCGCTCTGCTGTTCCCGGAGAGGTTCTAAGTGAGCACAACAACAGCCGGGATTCTATTCCTGGTCGCTCTCGTCGCGGCGGTAGTGATTGTGCACGTGCCTTTCGGCGACTACATGTTTCGCGTGTACGCGTCGGAAAGGGACCTCAAGGTCGAGCGGGTGGTCTATCGACTGATCGGCGTTGACGCCCGCTCGGAGCAGACGTGGGGCGCCTACGCCCGTAGCGTGCTGGCGTTCTCGTCGATCAGCATCCTTTTCCTATTCGGGTTCGAGCTCCTACAAGACAAGTTGCCGTTGCATCTGCATGATCCGGCAACCAAGATGACACCCGCACTGGCATGGAACACTGCGGTCAGCTTCGTCACCAACACCAACTGGCAGGCCTATTCCGGCGAATCCACGCAGGGCCATCTGGTGCAGATGGTCGGCCTGGCGGTGCAGAACTTCGTTTCGGCCGCCGTCGGGATGGCGGTGGCCGTCGCGCTGGTGCGCGGGTTCGCCCGCAGACGCACCGGCGAGCTGGGCAACTTCTGGGTCGACCTGGTGCGCGCAACGTTGCGCATCCTGCTGCCCATCGCCATCATCAGCGCGATCCTGCTGGTGGCCGGTGGGGCGATCCAGAACTTCCACCTGCATGACCAGGTCGTCAGCACTCTGGGCGGAACCCAGCAGACCATTACCGGCGGGCCGGTGGCCAGCCAGGAGGCGATCAAGGAGCTCGGCACGAACGGGGGCGGCTTCTACAACGCGAACTCCGCGCATCCCTTTGAGAACCCGACCGTATGGACCAACTGGCTGGAGATCTTCCTGATCCTGGTGATCGGGTTCTCGCTGCCGCGCACCTTCGGGCGCATGGTGGGTAACACCAAGCAGGGCTTCGCGATTGCGGCCGTGATGGCGACGCTATACGCGACCAGCGTGACGCTGATGCTGTGGTTCCAGCTGCAGAACCACGGCACGGTGCCGACCTCGATCGGCTCGGCGATGGAGGGAGTCGAGCAGCGCTTCGGCGTCGCAAACTCGGCGGTGTTCGCCGCCTCGACAACGCTCACGTCGACCGGCGCCGTCGACTCGACCCACGACTCGCTGACCAGTCTCGGCGGCATGATCACGATGTTCAACATGCAACTGGGCGAGGTCGCCCCCGGCGGCACCGGGTCCGGCCTGTACGGCATGCTCGTGCTGGCGGTGATCACCGTCTTCGTCGCCGGGCTGATGGTCGGGCGTACTCCGGAGTACCTCGGCAAGAAGATCACCCCGCGCGAGATCAAGCTTGCCGCAAGCTATTTCCTGGTCACCCCGCTGATCGTGCTGACCGGCACCGCGATCGCGATGGCGCTGCCCGGCGAACGCGCGGGCATGCTCAACAACGGACCGCACGGCCTCTCGGAGGTCCTCTACGCGTTCACCTCAGCGGCCAACAACAACGGGTCGGCCTTCGCCGGCCTGAGCGCCAACACCGACTGGTACAACACCGCTCTCGGCCTGGCCATGGCGTTCGGCCGGTTTCTGCCCATCGTGCTGGTGCTGGCGTTGGCCGGATCGCTGGCCAGGCAACGCAACACACCGGACTCGGCGGGCACCTTGCCCACGCACCGGCCGCAGTTCGTCGGCATGGTCGCCGGCGTCACGTTGATCGTCGTTGCGCTCACGTTCTTGCCCATGCTCGCGCTCGGGCCCCTCGCCGAAGGAATTCACTGATGACCGCGACCGCGATCCACCCCACCGAGCAGGCCCAACCCGCGGCGCCCACCAGCAGGAAACGTGTCCAGGGCGGCCTGCTCGACCCGAAGATGCTGTGGAAGGCCACACCGGACGCGCTGCGCAAACTCAACCCGCGCACCCTGTGGCGCAACCCGGTGATGTTCATCGTGGAAATGGGCGCGGCCTGGAGCACCGCGTTGGCGATCATCGACCCGACGTGGTTCGCCTGGCTGACCGTGATCTGGCTGTGGCTCACCGTGTTGTTCGCCAATCTCGCCGAAGCGGTGGCCGAAGGCCGCGGCAAGGCGCAGGCCGAAACGCTGCGCCGCGCCAAGACGCAAACCTTGGCCCGGCGACTCAAGAACTGGGCGCCGGGCGCCGCCGAGGTCGAGGAAGCGGTCGCCGCGCCTCAGTTGCAGCAGGGCGACGTCGTCGTGGTCGAGGCGGGTCAGGTGATCCCGGGTGACGGTGACGTGGTGGAAGGCATTGCCTCGGTGGACGAATCGGCCATCACGGGCGAGTCGGCGCCGGTGATCCGCGAGTCCGGCGGCGACCGGTCGGCGGTCACGGGCGGCACCACCGTGCTCAGCGACCGGATCGTCGTGAAGATCACCCAGAAGCCCGGAGAGAGCTTCATCGACCGGATGATCGCGCTCGTCGAGGGCGCCAACCGGCAGAAGACCCCGAATGAGATCGCGCTGAACATCCTTTTGGCCGCGTTGACGATCATCTTCGTCTTCGCCGTCGCGACGTTGCAGCCGTTGGCGATCTACTCCAAAGCCAACAATCCCGGTGTCCCGGACAGCCAGGCGCTGGGCGCAACCGGGGTCACCGGCATCGTGATGGTGTCGTTGCTGGTGTGCCTTATCCCGACGACCATCGGCGCGCTGCTGTCGGCCATCGGCATCGCCGGCATGGACCGGCTGGTGCAGCGCAATGTGCTGGCGATGTCCGGACGGGCGGTGGAAGCCGCCGGCGACGTCAATACCCTGCTGCTGGACAAGACGGGCACCATCACGCTGGGCAACCGGCAGGCCGCGGCGTTCATCCCCCTCGATGGCGTCTCCGCCGAACAGCTGGCCGACGCCGCGCAGTTGTCGAGCCTCGCCGACGAAACACCCGAGGGCCGTTCGGTTGTCGTATTCGCCAAGCAGCACTTCGGGCTGCGGGCACGCACGCCGGGTGAGCTGTCCCACGCCCACTGGGTGACGTTCTCGGCCACCACCCGGATGTCGGGTGTCGACCTTGACGGCCACCTGTTGCGCAAGGGCGCGGCGAGCTCGGTTGCGGAATGGGTCCGCGCCCAGGGCGGTACGGTTCCCCAGCAGCTCGGCCAGGTCGTCGACGGCATCTCCGCCGGCGGCGGCACACCGCTGGTCGTCGGTGAAAGCCTTGGCGGCACGGACGGCAAAAGGGCACGAGTACTCGGCGTCATCCACCTCAAGGACGTCGTCAAGCAGGGCATGCGCGATCGGTTCGACGAGATGCGGCAGATGGGCATCCGCACGGTGATGATCACCGGTGATAACCCGTTGACGGCCAAGGCAATTGCCGACGAGGCGGGCGTCGACGATTTCTTGGCCGAGGCCACGCCCGAGGACAAGCTCGACTTGATCAAGCGCGAGCAGGAGGGCGGCAAGCTGGTCGCTATGACGGGCGACGGCACCAACGACGCGCCCGCTCTGGCTCAAGCCGACGTGGGCGTGGCGATGAACACCGGCACGTCGGCGGCCAAAGAGGCCGGGAACATGGTCGACCTGGACTCCGATCCCACCAAACTCATCGAGATCGTCGAGATCGGCAAACAGCTGCTGATCACCCGGGGCGCACTGACCACCTTCTCGATCGCCAACGACATCGCGAAGTACTTCGCGATCATCCCGGCGATGTTCGTTGCGCTGTTCCCCGGCCTGGATCTGATCAACGTGATGCGGCTGCACAGCCCGCAATCGGCGATTCTGTCCGCGGTCATCTTCAACGCGATCATCATCGTCGCGCTGATCCCGCTTTCGCTGCGCGGCGTGCGGTACACACCGAGCAGCGCGTCAAAATTGTTGAGCCGCAACCTCTACGTATACGGTCTCGGCGGCATCGTCGCCCCGTTCATCGGAATCAAGGCGATCGACCTGATCGTCCAATTCATCCCAGGGATGTCCTGACATGACGTTCTCGAATTTCGTCCGCCTGCATTGGGCGGCATTGCGCACCCTGCTGGTGCTGACCGTGATCACCGGTCTGGCCTATCCGCTGTTCATCTGGGTCATCGCGCAGTTTCCCGGATTGCGTGACCAGGCCGAAGGGTCGATCCTCACCGCCGACGGAAAGCCGGTGGGCAGCAGACTGATTGGCCAGTCGTTCACCGACAAGGATGGCAATGCACTGCCGCAGTACTTCCAGAGTCGCCCGTCGGCGGCCGGCAACGGGTATGACCCGACGTCGTCGGGCGGCAGCAACCTGGGGCCGGAGAGCATCGTCGACATGCCCGCCGATCCGTCGCAACTGGCTGCCGGAAAGTCCGCGTCGGATGCGGGCTTCAAACCGAGCCTGTTGACGACGGTGTGCTCGCGCAGCGCCGCGGTGGGCAAGCTGGAGGGGATCGACGGGTCGCGTCCGTTCTGCACGGGCGGCGGCGTGGGTGCGGTGCTGTCGGTGATGGGACCGCGCGACGCACGCGGGAAGGTCATCCATCCGGCCCGGGTGGTCAGCGTCAACGAGCCGTGCGGATCGACAACCACGCCGTTCCTCACCCTCTACGAGGGTGTGCGCGTCGAATGTGCCAAATACGGTGAGGACTACTCGATCGGGCAGTTCGTGCCGATCCGCGGCGCCGCACCGGCCGACCCGGCGGTACCGTCCGACGCGGTGACCGCCAGCGGCAGCGGCCTGGACCCGAACATCTCACCCGCGTATGCCGATATCCAGGTGGCGCGGGTGGCCAAAGTGCGTCATGTCACCCCAGATCAGATCCGTGAAGTGGTGGCGCAGAATCAGAGCGGCCGTGGACTCGGGTTTTTCGGCGAACCGTGCGTCAACGTGCTGCAACTCAACCTGCAACTCGACCACCGGTATCCGGTCACGAGTTAGCGCTGAGGGGGGATGATGGTTGACGTGAGTGACGTCGGCCTCCGGGACCACCATCCCAAGCGCGGGGAGCTACGCATCTACCTCGGTGCGGCTCCGGGTGTGGGCAAGACGTACTCGATGCTGGGCGAAGCGCATCGACGGCTGGAACGCGGCACCGACCTGGTGGCGGGTGTGGTGGAAACCCACGGGCGGTCGAAAACCGCTGAGCTGCTTGAGGGCATCGAGGTGATTCCGCCGCGCCATATCGAATATCGCGGCGGCAGCTTCCCCGAACTCGACGTGCCGGCGGTTTTGGCGCGCCACCCGCAGGTCGTCCTGGTCGACGAACTCGCACACACCAATACGCCGGGCAGCAAAAACCCCAAGCGGTGGCAGGACGTCGAGGAACTGCTCGACGCCGGGATCACCGTGATCTCGACGGTCAACGTGCAGCACCTGGAAAGCCTCAACGACGTCGTCGCGCAGATCACCGGCATTGAGCAGAAGGAGACCATACCGGACTTGATCGTGCGGCAGGCGTCGCAGGTTGAGCTTATCGACATCACGCCCGAAGCTTTGCGCCGCAGGTTATCTCATGGAAATGTCTATGCTCCCGATCGCATCGACGCGGCGCTGTCCAACTACTTTCGCCGTGGAAATCTTACCGCGCTAAGGGAATTGGCGCTGTTGTGGCTCGCCGACCAGGTCGACACCGCGCTGGCCAAATACCGTGCCGAGAACAAAATCACCGACATGTGGGAGGCCCGCGAGCGGGTCGTGGTGGCGGTCACGGGTGGTCCCGAGTCCGAGACGTTGGTACGACGGGCATCGCGGATCGCATCGAAGTCGACCGCCGAGCTGATGGTGGTGCACGTCATCCACGGTGATGGGCTTGCCGGCCTGTCGGAGTCGCGGATGGCCAAGATCCGGGAACTGGCGAGCAGCCTCGACGCTTCGCTGCACACCGTAGTCGGCGACGAGGTGCCCACGGCCCTGCTCGAGTTCGCCCGTGAGATGAACGCCACGCAGCTGGTGGTCGGCACCTCGCGGCGGTCGCGCTGGGCGCGCCTCTTCGAGGAGGGGATCGGCCCGAGAATCGTCGAGCTGTCGGGAAAGATCGACGTGCACCTGGTCACCCACGAGGAGTCCAAACGCGGCTTCCGCGCGTCCACGCTCGCGCCCCGCGAACGACGAGTGGCGTCGTGGCTGGCGGCCGTCATCGTGCCGTCGGTCATCTGCGGGATCAGCGTCACGTCGCTGGACCCCTATCTGGAAACCGGCGGCAAGAGCGCCCTGTTCTTTGTCGGAGTGCTGCTGGTCGGGCTGTTGGGAGGTGTTGCGCCCGCGGCACTTTCGGCGGTGCTGTCCGGGTTGCTGCTGAACTACTTCCTGATCGCCCCGCGGCACAGCTTCACCATCGCCGAACCCAACAGTGCCATCACCGAATTGGTGCTGCTGCTGATCGCGGTCGCCGTCGCGGTACTGGTCGACTTTGCGGCCAAACGCGCCCGGGAAGCCCGTCGTGCTTCGCAGGAAGCCGAGCTGCTGACGCTGTTCGCGGGCTCGGTGCTGCGCGGTGCCGATCTGGAAACGCTGCTCGAACGGGTGCGGGAGACCTACGCCCAGCGCGCGGTCAGCATGCTGCGAGAACCCGGCGAGGAAGCGCGCGCCGCCGGTAAGAAGAGTGATGTCGTCGCCTGTGTGGGCGGGGATCCCTGTGTCACGGTCGATTCCGCCGACACCGCGATCGAGGTCGGCGACGACGAATTCTGGATGTTGCTGGCTGGCCGGAAGCTCTCCGCGCGTGACCGGCGGGTGCTCAGCGCCGTGGCCAGGCAGGCCGCGGGTTTGATCAGACAGCGTGAGCTAGCCGAAGAAGCCAGCCGTGCCGAGGCGATCGGACGGGCCGACGAACTGCGGCGCTCCCTGTTGTCGGCGGTCAGCCACGACCTGCGCACACCGCTGGCGGCGGCCAAGGTCGCCGTCTCCAGCCTGCGCGCCGAAGACGTCGCCTTCTCCCCCGCCGACACCGCGGAATTGCTGGCCACCATCGAGGAGTCGATTGACCAACTGACCGCGCTGGTCGGAAACCTGCTCGATTCTTCACGTCTGGCCGCGGGGGTGATCCATCCCGATCTGAGCTGGGTGTATTTGGAGGAAAACGTGCAACGCGCGCTGATCAGCATCGGCAAGGGCGCCACCGGCTTCTTCCGATCGGCCATCGACCGGGTCAAGGTCGACGTGGGCGACGCCATCGTGATGGCCGATGCCGGGCTACTGGAACGTGTGCTGGCCAATCTGATCGACAACGCGCTGCGGTACGCACCCAACTGTGTGGTCCGGGTCAACGCCGGGCGGGTGGGCGATCGCGTGCTGATCAACGTCATCGACGAGGGTCCCGGTATTCCGCATGGGGCCGAGGAACAGATCTTCGAAGCGTTCCAGCGCCTCGGCGATCACGACAACTCCACCGGCGTCGGTCTGGGGATGTCGGTGGCGCGGGGCTTCGTCGAAGCGATGGGCGGAACGATTACGGCCACCGACACCCCGGGAGGCGGGCTGACCGTGATCGTGGATCTGGCTGCGCCGCAACCGATAGGTGCGTTATGACCCGCGTCTTGGTGATCGACGACGAACCGCAGATCCTGCGCGCATTGCGCATCAACCTGTCCGTGCGGGGCTATGAGGTGATCACCGCGTCCAGCGGTGCCGGCGCATTGCGCGCCGCCGCCGAGCACAAACCTGACGTGGTGGTCCTCGACCTCGGTCTGCCCGACATCTCCGGCATCGATGTGCTTGCCGGTCTGCGCGGTTGGCTCACCACACCGGTGATCGTGTTGTCGGCGCGCACGGATTCGTCGGACAAGGTCGAGGCGCTGGACGCCGGTGCCGACGACTACGTCACCAAACCCTTTGGCATGGACGAGTTCTTGGCGCGGCTGCGCGCGGCGGTACGCCGCAACACCGCAGCGTCCGAACTCGAGCAGCCGGTCATCGAGACGGAATCGTTCACCGTCGACCTGGCCGCCAAGAAGGTCACCAAGAGCGGCAGCGAAGTCCACCTCACCCCGACCGAGTGGGGGATGCTCGAAGTCCTTGTCCGCAATCGCGGTAAGTTGGTGGGCCGCGAGGAGCTCCTCAAGGAGGTGTGGGGTCCGGCGTACGCCACCGAAACGCATTATCTGCGTGTGTATCTCGCACAGCTGCGCCGCAAACTCGAAGATGACCCGTCGCATCCCAAACATCTGCTGACCGAGTCGGGCATGGGGTATCGATTCGAGGCCTGAGCTCCGTGGGGTGAGCCCGTGTCACATCAGCCACTTTGTCCCCCGCATCGGAGGGCATGCCTCTTGCCCGCCTTTCAGCCTGTCTCTTATACACATCTGACGCTGCCGACGATCGCAT
>NZ_LZTA01000038.1 GCF_001665875.1 Mycobacterium sp. 852002-40037_SCH5390672 | reverse complement strand
CCGCCAACGACAAATCGGCCACCTTGAAATCGATGCCGTTTCGAACCTCAGGGGACAGTGCATTTTCGGTCGTCGTCGTCATCGGAGATCTGAATCCTCCTGTCGGCAAAGGGATCAACCCCGCCAGTGGACTTGTGGTTCTTAAATCGGTCAAATCAGCCTCGTGTCGTTCTTGGGTTTGCGGGTGCCGCCACCACTTCGGACAACCTGGTGGCGCTTAGCCGGGCGCATGATGACTCGCGCCAGGCCGTGATTCGCAGCTAGTTCGACGCAAGGCGCACAGTCGCGCCGACCGGGAAGATGAAGCGGCAGTAGATAAGTCCGAGAAGTGCCGAACACATGGACGGCTAGCTTGCGATCCACCGATCTGACCGAATCGTCGAGGGGACGCATCGTTGAGTAGCCTCGGCACTGAACGTACACCGTTGCAACTGTTGTACAGAGCAGGAAAACCTGGCAAAGCGCTGTGAGACCGCCAGTGGGACGCGGGCGACCATCCTCGCCGAACCAGGGCAAGTCGCGCCTCGTCTTTGATTTTTTGGGATCAGCTGCGGGGCATAGACATAGATTGCCGACTCAGCGTGGTGCCGGGCCAAGCCAACCTCGGGGACTTCGAAACTTCTTATGCAGAAAGCACTTCCGATCACCATCCTACTTCGCCGCCTGTGGCGGTCGTCTGATCGAGCCGCGAATCGAATAATCGCCGCCAGCAACCGAAATACGGTCAGTAACCCGTCGGTGAGGCTCACTGACTCGCCGGCCGCCGATGCGCTATCGGGCTCCACTATCCGGCTGCCCAAACCGTCCTTCGGTCCCGTCCGTCTCTTCGTGGACCAGCAAACAAGTCCTCACAGCCACCGTACAGCAAACTGGTAGCCGACTACTATAGTAAATGTAAACTATTTCCTAGTATCACTATGGGAAGTGGTCGACGACGGCAGGCTGCGCCAGACTTGGATGACGCACCGGCTGACGACTCTGGATGGCAGATAACAATGCGGGGGCGCCGCGGCTTATTTTCAGGAGGTCGTGATCAGCATCGACATGTGGACCGGAGAAAACCATGCGAGTCTGGCCACGCATCGGGCGGCAGTGACGGCAGGCGACGACGTTTCCTGATGGTTGCGCACGTAACGGCCACTCTGCCCAATATCGGTCTGCACCAGTGGGATTGGTCAGAGATCGGTCCCTTGACGCGTAATAATGTCTTGCCTCTGCCCTTATCTGGCATCCGAAAGCTATTGGTCGAGAACGTATTCCCTGTGGCACCGCACCGCCGCGGGCTGATGATGCGGCCTTCCACTCGGCTACGTCGGCGTGTGATTCTCTCATCGCAATCCTTGGTCTAGGACTCCATGCTGGAAAGGTGAACCATCTATGGCCCGTTCGCATCACATCTCGGACTGGGATCCCGAAAACGCCTTAGCCTGGGAGGCCGGCAATAAGGCAGTCGCCCGTCGCAACTTGCTATGGATCGTTGCCTGCGACCACATCGCCTTCGGTATTTGGACACTTTGGCCGGTGATGGCGCTTTTCATGCCCCAGAACGTGTACGGGTTCACCGCCGCTGACAAGTTCTTGCTGGGAGCCACCGCGACACTGGTCGCGGCGTGTCTGCGTATCCCGTATTCGTTGGGTATCGCAACCTTTGGCGGGCGCAACTGGACCGTGTTCTCGATTGTTGTGTTGCTGATCCCGACCGTCGCCACACTCGTGCTGTTGGCGCACCCGGGCTTACCCCTATGGCCATATTTGGTGTGTGCGGCGCTGACCGGTGCCGGGGGCGCCAATTACGCGGCGTCGATGACGAACACCAATTCGTTTTATCCCCATCGGCTCAAGGGCTCAGCACTGGGATTCAATGCTGGGGCCGGCAATCTCGGGGTTCCGATGATCCAATTAGTGGGGCTTCTCGTGCTCGCAATCGCCGGCCAGCGTCAACCGTACTGGGTGTGTGGGCTTTACCTTGTACTCTTGACCGTCGTCGCGCTCGGGGCAGCACGATTCATGGACAATCTTGATCACCCTACCGAGGTGAGTCACCTGCGCTCGATCCTCTCAGAGCCTGACACCTGGGTGCTCGCGCTGCTCTACCTGGGCACCTTCGGCTCGTGGATCGGGTTCTCGTTCGCCTTCGGTCTGGTGCTGCAGGTCAACTTCGCTGCGGCCGGACAGAGCCATGGACAGGCGTCGCTGCACGCCGCGGAGTTCGCGTTCATCGGGCCGGCATTGGGGTCACTGGCACGTATCTATGGCGGCAGGCTTGCCGACCGCATTGGCGGCAGCCGTGTGGCCCTCGCGGTATTCGCCGCCATGGCGCTTGCTACCGGCCTTTTGGTCACCGCCAGCACCCTCGAGGACCACAACCAGGGTCCCACGACCGCCGCCACGATGGTGGTGTACGTCGGCAGCTTCATGGCCTTGTTTATTCTGTCGGGAATCGGCAACGGATCCGTGTACAAGTTGATTCCGTCGGTCTTCGAGGCGCGCAGCCACCGGCTCAACGTCGGGGAGTCCGAGCGCCGTCACTGGTCTGATGCCATCTCGGGCGCTGTAATCGGATTCGTCGCCGCGTTCGGCGCCCTCGGCGGCGTGGGAATCAACATGGCGCTACGCCAGTCCTACCTGAGCACCGGCACAGACACCACGGCGTACTGGATCTTCTTGGGTTTCTATATCATTGCCGCCATCCTCACCTGGAAGCGATACGTGGGTCAGTCGGCCTCGACAACGGCCGAGCAACAGAAAGCCCCTACGCAGGAAGCAATGTCACCGCGATCCCCCGATGCGCGATTTATCCGCTGACACAGGTTTCGCACGCGGGGGCCGGTCTCGTTCGGGCAAATGGACATAGAATCCGCGTCCATGCCCTAAAAGCAGTGTGCTCGTTGCTATCTGGGCATTACGAGCGCACGCCGCCCGTGCCGACGTGCGCCGTCAGGTGCCCGCTCTCGCTAGGCATGCACTGCAGGCGATTGTCTGTGCTGTTCGCGCCGATGCAGAGCAGACTGGGCTCGAACCGACAAGTCCCGCAGTCATGGGATGAAGCTGGTTTGGCTAGCGGTACAGGTCGTTTCTGCGATGAAAGTTCTCACGAACTAATCGCACGGCGACGTCAGCGACCGGCGTGTTCGACTCCTGAGAGAGTCGCTTGAGCAACTCGAATGCTCCTACGGCACCGATTCCGAACCGCTGCATCAGCATGCCCTTGGCTTGCCCGATGATGTCGCGGGAAGCCATTGCGGCGCGGAATTGTTCGTTGCGCTGCACGATGTTCCAGGCCAGCGAGAGAAGAGTGGCGAAAGTGAGCCCTACTTCCAGCGACTCGTCGTCGAATGCGTGAGTTTGACTGGCATATAGGTTCAGCGCGCCCGCCGTGTGTTTAAACGCAAACAGCCGAAACGACAGCACTGAACGGATCGGCGTCCGCTGGAGAGCTTCACGGCGGTAACGAGGCCATCGGGCGTCAGCGGCGAGGTCATCGATTCGGATTGTGTGTTGGTCCCATGCGGCCGACAAACAAGGGCCTTCGCCTTGTCGCTCCTGGATCCCGTCCAGCACGGTCGGGTACTGGTCCGTCGCCGACGGCGTATCGAGGTACCGGCGCGTGGCGATCGTGACACCGGCATGCTGTGCGCCGGGCACTGATTCGGCAGCACCGTGAACCAGGGCATCCAAGGTCGGGCGCCCGTCAGCCGGCATGTTCTGCTGCAGGTCCCGAACCAATTCAGTGAGCCGAAGGAGCTCATTGGGTTGGTTCATGTCGATCCTCAACAATATTTCGCTTGCCTGTTGTGCAGCAGGCCCCTAGTTGCAGATCGCGTCTGGGCAAACCGCCGCGCCGCATAGCCGAATGCGTTGCCAAGCTTGGACATTTTCTCGTTTCCATCCGGTGCCCGCTCATCCCGCAGCTCGGAAGGCGCGGTGACTACCGTGAGAGGGCCGCTGCAAATCATGGCGGTTCGATTCATTGGGACAATCGGACAGCTGTGCCCGCAGACGCTCCAGTGCGGCGGTAAGAATACGGGACACATGCACCTGAGAGATTCCAAAATGCTGTGAAATCTCGGATTGGGTCAGGCACTGGTAGAACCGCATCTTCACGATCAGTTGTTGGCGCTCGGGAAGTTGGGCGAGCAATCGGGCCAGTGCCATCGTGTCCTCGACGGCGCTATAGCGGGGATCGTCCGCTCCATTGCCCGGTCCGATGCCGTCCTCGGCGCTCCTGGACGCCCAGCCTGCCGCGTCGAGGGATGCTGGGTGATAGGCGTATTCGACCTCCATAGCGCTGCTGACAGCTTCTGGCTCCAAGTCCAGTTCCGCGGCCAACTCGGCGGCGGTAGGTGCACGGCCAAGCCGTTGCGAGAGCGGCTCCGTCGCCGCCCTGACCCGTCGGTGTATGTCTTTTATGCCCCGTGGCACATGCATGCCCCACGCGTTGTCACGAAAGTACCGCCGCACCTCGCCCACGATGAAGGCAAAGGCCAACGACAGGAAGCTCCCCTTTGCGGGGTCGTATCTGTCGATAGCCTTGATCAAACCGATCCTCGCGACTTGAAGCAGATCCTCGCTAGGCTCACCGCGCCCGACAAAGCGGTATGCAATCCGATCGGCCAGTGGCAAACAGCCCACGATGATCTGGCGGCGCCACTCATGGCGCTCTTCGTCGGTGTCGGCATTCACCAGATATTCGCATAGCCGCTCGACATTGACGTGATCGCGGTCATCGTTCGGTGTGGTGTCAGGGAGCTTCGTTCTGGAACTCGGGGTCGCGGCAATCGGAGAAATCTTTGGGCTCATCACGCTCCTTAAACACGCCGCCGGGACGGAGACAAAGCAGAATCGGCGCAAACGTCGACTCCGTCGTGTGGTAGACAGACCCGTCTACAGCCCGTCGTACTGCGTGGTAGACCGACTTGTATACGGCAGACCCCGTAAGGGTAGACAGATCTGTCTAGGGCGTGTCATACCCTCGATTCATCGGCTAAAACATGAGAGGGCGACGGGGGCATCGGAGGACGCACTGTGCAGCTACCTGCTTCTTTGGAAATGTGAGAAACCCTGGTGAATGATGAGCTCTTTGGCAGCGGCCCGACGATTGAATTCGGCTCCGCTTCACAGAATGTGGTCGCCACGCTGGTGGCAAAGCGAGGGTGCGAACACGTTCCCGGCGGGTCCGTTTCATGAGGTGGTTTACGGGCATCCGGCCACGCGTGCGCCGCTCGCATCAGATCTTCGACTGGAACCCGGAAGACACACAAGCCCGGGAGGACGGCAATAGCGTCATTGCCCGGGGCAACATGGTCTGGTCGATTGCGAGCGATGATCGGATTCGCCGACTCGATCGGCGCGTTCGGCGGCTTCGTTGTCGAGGTCGTGTAGCGGCAGTCCTGCCTAAGTGCCCGTACCGAGACTCCCGGCATCATGGGTTGTTTTGGTGTGGTCTTCGTCTTTACTGATGCCGAAGCGGGCCACGCACCGAATGCGACTGACCACGGACCAGATTAAGACGAGGTTTCCCTGAAAGGTGTTTGATGGCTGAGCCTCCCCCCTGGTTGACTGCGCTCTCATGGGCGGCTTTGGCGTTGGCCGTTGGGTCGGCGATCGTGATCATGATCGATATCTACGCTCGCGGCTACCGGCAGCGGATGCGCATTATGGAGGCGGTCTGGCCGGTAACCGCACTGTATTTCGGGCCGGTAGCGGTGTGGATGTATTGGCGCTACGGTCGCCCGAACAGCTCTCGGTGGCTCCAACAACGAGGGCTTGACCAGGCGCCCGACAAGCCGAAGTGGGCCACCATCGCCATCGGGGTCAGCCACTGCGGTGCAGGATGCACGCTCGGCGACATCATTGCGGAATTCGCGATATTCGCCTTGGGTTTGAAGCTGCTCGGCCGCGCTCTACTGCCCGAGTACCTCGGCGACTACGTTGCCGCGCTGGCATTGGGTGTGGTGTTTCAGTATTTCGCAATCGCCCCGATGCGCGGTATGGGCTTCCGCGACGGCATGGTGGCCGCGGCTAAGGCTGACGTCTTGTCGCTTACCGCGTTCGAAGTGGGGCTGTTCGGCTGGATGGCCGTGATGGCGTTCGTGTTGTTCCCATCCCCGCCGCTACATCCCGACACTCCGACATACTGGTTTCTGATGCAGATCGGAATGATCGTCGGGTTCGCCACGGCGTGGCCGGCGAACGTGTGGCTGATCCGGCGAGGAATCAAGGAAGCTATGTAGCGGACCGGCACTCGTCTAGCTCTCGGGGTCGACAACATCGGCGGGCACGACCCGATCGCGCCAAACTAGCTGAACTGCAAGAGAATCAGTCGTTGACGATGATCGGGATCGCGACGCCCGGCGCACTTGCTCGCGCTGATGTAACCGGTGAGTCCGAGAGCAATCGCATTCGATGGGAAAACGGCAGCGTGACTGCGCGGTACGCCGGGCGCCGGGTCCGATTACCGGATCCGGTCGCGCGCTTCGCGCAGGTTGGCGGGCGACGACAGCACCGGCACAGACTACCGATGCTGCTCAATGAGCCAGGCTGCCATCGGCTTCACTCGTCTCGCCGCATCCCGATCACCCTCGGCGGCACACACAATGCTGCCCTTGATCAAGCTGTTGAAGGCCCATGAGAAGGCGCGCACGTTGCGTAATCCTGCCTTCTTCGCCCGGCGGGCAAAAATTGCCCGGATCTTCTCTAACTGGGCGCCGCATGCCTCGCCGACACGCCCTTCATCGCCGACTTCGAGCAGGATTTTGACGAACGACCACGCCTCGTAATCGCGCCGCCCGCGAAACCACACGTCGAGCACGTCGAACGTTGCCAGCAACTGCTGTGCGGGGTCCGCGCTGCTTTCTGCGGGACGGCGATCGATCACTTCGTCGGTCCATAGTTCCTCGCGTTGAACAAGGAACGCCAAGACAAGGTCCTCCTTTGAGGGAAAGTACTTGTACAGGGTCGCCTTCGCGACACCGGCCTTGGCCACGATTTCGTCGACGCCAACGTCGGCGATTCCGCGTCGAGTGAACAAGTCATACGCAGTGGCCATCAGGCGTTCCTGTGCGCTCGGCGACTTACTGGTCGTCATGTCGTACACCTTCCGCGTGGTGACCTCACCATACAGAGCTAAAGACAAACGAGTTTCCCTCGACCGCTTCATCATGAAAAGATTGTTGCTGTACCGAAGTAGGCCAATTTCGGGGCAGATCCTCGGGACTCCACGAGACAGCGCGTTATCCAATGGGAATGGCCGTGCACCCTATACCGGTGATGACCAGCCAATTAGTCGCCGTCAGGGAAGTTCGAGTGGCCCGTGCGATCGACTAGGATACTCCGATGTGCCGCCTCGAGGTGGTCTTGCATTCTTGTAGCGCGTTTTCTGGCACAGGACGAATTCCACACTGTGCCAACAGTTCTGGCACGATCGGCCAAACGAGTTGAACTCCAAGTTGTCTTCGAGTTTGTTAACGGTTCCGCCAAGGTGAAGGCACGCAAGTGCCTGTCGGCTGGGAAGCGTCCTACCGCGGGCAGAGCTCATGACGCTGTCTAGTAGATCGGTCAGACGCCTTGGGATGCTTGTGCAGCTTCACCGGTTAAATAAGGTCATTCGGCTGGCCAATACGCTGAGGCCGAGCAATCGACCACCTCATCGGTTCCGGCGCAGTCGATTTCGATGGTAACGCGCCGGCAACCAGGTCTGCGCCCCGCGGCGCCGTCTTAGGTTAATTGCCGAGCGCCGCGGCCAGATCTGCGGTTGGGGTTGTGGCGACGGACATCTGGTTCTCCGTGGGGTTGCGCGATTTATATCGACCGTGGATTTGGTAGCGCCATTTTGGGTGTGCCGTTTTTAACGTGTACCGCGTGGGTGCCGGGTTTTTTCCGCAGTTCGGCCAGCAAGGCGTCGAGGTGGTCGGGATCGGTGTGCCAGTGCTTGACGCTATCGGGGTTTTCCGCCATGTCGGCCACGACGCGTTGCAGGTTCTCGGGTGAATCGCTGTCTTTGAGGTTTGTGCCGTCTTCGGCCGACGTATTGCGTCCCTTTCCGCCGGCACCGGGTACGGCACGAGGAAGCGCGGCACCGAGCGCGCCGCCGGCCATACCGGCCACGGCCATTCCGCTGAAGAAACTTCCCTGGCTTACCGCGGCCGCCCCGATGGCGTCCTCCGAGGTGCCCGACAGCACCGCGGCGACGGTCCTGATTGCGGGGGTTGCCACGGCCCAACTCGGCGGAACCGCCAGTCCTCCCACGAAGCCGGCCTGGCCGACACTCGCCGATACCGCTGATCCCACGGCAGGCGCGGCTGAGCCAAGCCCCGCCGCCGCAAGACCTGCCCCGGCCTTCACGGCGACCGTCATGTCGCCCAGATGCCGCGCCCCGATCACCAGCCCCATGATGGTGGTGATCAGGACGTCATTAGCCGGCAGGATCGCTTTCGGTATGAGCTCCACATTCCCGGCGATCTTCGCCAACGAAGATGAGTTCAGGTTGCTGAGGAAACTCGCCAACGACGAGGCCGGCGACGTTGGAGCCGCTGCGGCGGGAGCTGCCAGGCTTCGCAGCGCATTCGGTGTCGCGGACGTCAGCTGCGCCAGGGTCGACTGGGTGTTGGTCCCAGCCGAGCTGCCGACGGTCTGGGTAACCGCGGCGGCTTGACCCGCCGGACCAGCCGGGTTGGTGTTTTGCGCGGGCGGATCAAACGGCGACACCGCCGAGGCGGCTGCGGATTGGCCGGCGTAGCCGTACATCGCGGCGGAATCTTGAGCCCACATGGCGGCGTATCGAGCCTCGTTGGCCGCGATCGCCGCGGTGTTCTGACCGATGACGTTGGTCGAGATCAGCGACGCCAAGTCGGCGCGGTTCGCTTCGATCACTGGCGGGGGTACGGTGGCCGCAAACGCGGCCTCGTAGGCGGCGGCCGCCGCCCTGGCCTGGTTTGCGGTTTGCTCGGCTTGCGCTGCTGTGGCGGTGAGCCAGGCCGCGTACGGCGCGGCCGCGGCGGCCATGCTCGCCGATGACGGACCCAGCCATGCGGTGCTCAGCCCCGAGATTACCGAGGAATAAGAAGCAGCGGCCGAGCGCAATTCGGTGGCCAGCCCATCCCATGCCGCACTGGCGGCCAGCATCGAGGCCGATCCTGGACCCGTGTACATGCGGGCGGAGTTGATCTCGGGAGGCAACGCTCCGTAATCCATTGCTAGCCTTCCTGGTTCGCCATGAGAGCGGCGGTGGCTTCGCTCCGCAACGGTGGTATCGCGCTGGCGGTGTTCATTCGTCGGCCTCGGGTATTACGCCCTCGGGTATCACGAAGATGTTGGCCGTGGTGGCCTCTTTAACCGCGGTGGCCCCGCCCATGCCCGCGGACCTGGCCGCGGTACCGCCGGTGCCGACCATGGCGCGGCCGGCAAGGCTGGACAGAGCCATGTTGCCGACCAGGCTTCCCTGGCCGTCGGCGGCGAGCGCGGCAGGAGCGGCGCTCAGACTGCTCTCTGGCAACGTTGCGACAACCGTTCTGATGGCCGGCGCTTCTGATGCCCAGCCTTGCGGCACCGACATTCCGCCGACGAGGCCCGCGCGGCCCATTCCCGCTGAAATTGGTGCGCTGACCATGCGCGGTGCAATCCCGTCCGTCACGAGTCCGGCCTTAGCCTGGGCTTTGGCGAAATTCTCAGACGCCCTGGTCAGGTTCGCCGCGGCTTGTGGCGTCAGGTAACTCTGTATGCCAAGGAGATAGGGAACACCGGGAATGGTGAACAATGATGCGGGCGACAGCGGCCCCGTGATGAAGCTGTCAAGCGACGAAAGAAGCGACGGTGGAGCAGCAGCAGCAGCGGGCGGATCTGCAGCCGCCATGGGTGCGGCGAGGCTTTGCAAAGCCTGAGGCGTCGCCGACATCAGTTGCGGCAGCGACTGCGTCTGGGTACCGGCCGCCATGCTGATCGCGTGAGCGGTCGCCGCGGCTTGACTCGCAGTTCCATCCGAGTTCGTGGTCTGCGGCGCCGGGGTGAATGGTGTCAGCTGCGATGCCATCGCCGAGGAACCGGCGTAGCCGTACATAGCGGCCGCGTCTTGAGCCCACATCTCAATGTAGTGGGCTTGAGTGGTCATGATTGCCGGGGTGTTTTGCCCAAAGAAATTCGTAGCAATCAGTGCCATCAACTGTGTGCGGTTGGCCGCGATCACCGGCGGGGGAACCGTTGCGGCGAAGGCGGTCTCATATGCCGCGACAGCCGCCTTGGCCTGCAGGGCGGTCTGTTCCACCTGCACAGCGGTGGCGCTCATCCACGCCGCATATGGGGCGGCCGCCGCTGCCATCGCGGCCGACGAGGGCCCCTGCCATCCGGACGTTAGCCCGGAGATAACCGACGTGTAGGACGCGGCGCTCGAGTGCAATTGCACGGCCAATTCATCCCAGGCTGCCGCGGCTGCCAGCAGGGGCCCGGGCCCGGGCCCGGTATACATGCGACCTGAATTGATCTCGGGCGGCAACAGCCCAAAATCCATCTAGCACTCCCCTCTGGCTGGCCTCGGCGATCGCTGAACTCCTCAATCGTGTTATTTCCCTGGGGTTTCTAGCCGTATACATGGAGAACGCTGTCAATTGGCTGCCAGCGACTTACGCCAGAACGGCTACCGTCTCCAATCAACGCGGCATCAGCTAACCCGGACCCGGATTACTCGCCGGCGGTGCAAATACCAATGCCATTGGGCGCCAGCACTACTGGGCCGAAAACGTCACGCCGAACAACTCGACGGAACGGCCGCGCTCGTCGGATGGACGCCGCCGGGCGATACATGCCTCAGCGCTCGAAAGCCTCGCGACTCTCTCGGTGTGCTCGTCACCGGCTGCACAGGAGAGGCATCCCCACTTTTGGGGCGTGGGGCGCTGCATCCGATGCCTAAGCGTTCGTACAGCCGGAGCATCTCGATCCCGCCTACATCAACAAAGATCGTGAGTTCGGGCCGTTGACTGACGCATTCGAGGTTGGTCGCATCGCGGTAGTACAGACGCCGGTGGTGAACAAGCCTCTGTCCTGTGGCGTGCGCTTTTCCTCCGGCCGCGATCCAGGCATTGTTGGCGCCCGTCGCAACCGCTGCCGCGAACGGGCCCGTTTCCGGCCATTGAGCACGGGTACTTCGCACCCATGGTCGTTCTCATCGCACGCCGCACGATGGCTCTCTGGCGAAGTATTCTGTCGTCCCCGCCTCTCACCCTGAACGGCTGGTTGGCTTTCAATCTGCCTCGCACGGTGACCGCAATTGGGCAATCGGTTCTCACGGGCCTAGTGGCGGTGCATGTCTACGTCTTCACCACCGAGCCCAGTTTGCCCGGTTACTTCGCCGTGTACTCAGCGGTGCTCATCACCGGTTGTGTTATCGCAGCTGGTGCCATGTTGCTCGGTCGCAAAGCCGCTGTTGCGCAGGCCGGTTGGTATCTCGGCAGCTTGGTATGTCTGGGCTTTCTGGCGACCTATCTGGTCAGCCGGTGGTTCACGCGGCCCGGCCTGGAAGCCTTGACCGGTCGATGGGACTTCGCCTCCGGAACATTGGCGATGGCGTTCGCCGGGGCCTTCATCGCGGTGCACGCGACGATTCTGTCCGGTATCAACGTGGCCCACCCGCGGCAGCGGGACTGGCGCGACTGAACGGGGTTTCAGCATGACAACGCTCGACTATCCGGTGTGGTTGCGCATCGACCACTGGCTCAACGTGCTTTTTCTGACGCTGCTCATCCGCAGCGGCATCGAGATCCTGTCCACCCACCCCAAGCTGTACGGGCATGACGACAGCAAGCCGGGCACCGAGTGGGCGCGTTTCACCCGCAAAGAACTGCCACGCGACAGGCTGTATGACACCCTCGATGAAGAGGAGGACTACCACCCGATCATTTCCCTGCCCGGCCACGCACAACTGGGCATGGGCCGCCATTGGCACTTCGTCGCGGTTATCGGCTGGATCCTGGTGGGGCTGTCGTACTACATCCTGCTGTTCGCGACCGGTCAGTGGCACCGCTACTGGCCCTATTCGTGGTCGATCTTCCCTCAAGCGTGGAACGACGTCGTCACCTATCTGACGTTCAATCTGCCACCGGTGTTACCCGGTCAGCCACTGGACGCCGTCCAGAAATTGACCTACGCGGGTGTGGTCTTTCTTCTCGCGCCGTTCCAGATCCTGACCGGCGCAGCCCAGTCCCCCGCGATCGAGGCACGGTTCCCCTGGTACGTGCAAATGTGGGGCGGCCGTCAGAAAGCTCGCACCCTGCATTTCATTGGCCTCGTCGCTTTCCTCGTCTTCATTGTGATTCACCTGTCGATGATCTTTTTCTGGGGCTGGGGCAGGCTCACTGCCTTGATGATCTTCGGATCGGTCCACAACCTCTACTGGGCGACGGCGCTGTCCTTCGTGATCATCGGGGCGATCATCGCCATCCATTGGGCGGCGACACGCTGGAGCCACCGCAATCCTCGATCGGTACAGCGCATCCTCGGTGCGGTCACCACCGGTGCCCGGCTGATGTTGTTGCGTCCCCTCAACTCCCGGCAGGACTATCCGGCAAGCAAGATTTCCGAGCAGCACCGCGTCAACGGCAAGCCCCCGACGAGCATCGATTACAAGGTGATGGCCGTCCACAATTTCGTTGACTGGCGACTGCGGGTCGGCGGCCTCGTCGAGAATCCGGTCATTTTGGACTTGGCCGCGCTGCGGTCGCTGGCCGAGCCGGAAACACAGCGTGTCATGCACAACTGCGTCCAGGGCTGGACCAGCATTGCCGAGTGGAGAGGACTGCACCTGCGTCGGTTGGTGGAGTTGGTGCGGCCGCTACCCCAGGCGAAATACGTTTGCTTTCTTAGCATGCAAGATAACAGCACCGACGAACCCGCCTCGCATGGCGGAGGCCATTTCTACGAAGTCATTGATCTGGAATTCGCCGATAAGCCCCAGACGTTGCTGGCCTATGACATGAACGGGGTGCCGCTGCCGATTAAGCACGGCGCGCCGTTACGGTTACGGGTGGAGACCCAGGTCGGTTTCAAGATGACCAAGTGGATCAACCAGATTGAGTTCGTCGAGGACTTCGCAGGTATCGGCTTCGGCACGGGGGGGTGGCGCGAGGATCGCGTCTTCTACGACAAGGACGTGGAGATCTGAGATGACCGACATGAACGAAACAACAACAGAACAACTGGGCATGCGTCCCGAGCTGATCAGCCTGGACTCTGCTGCCTGTCAGCGGGTGCAAGAACAGATCGCCGCGAAAGGCGGGCACTGTGAGGCCTGTGGCACAACCGACTTCGCTGTCGGCGCCGCGATGATCATGGGATTTCTTTTTCTGGATGAGGACGCCGATGCCTATATGGTGGCGCTGACTTGCCGCAATCCCGATTGCCCCAAACCCCGCACGGGGATTAGATTGTGCGGCAAGGACTTCCTTTCGGAGGAACAACGCGCGTCCGCTATTGCGCTTCGATCCTCAATCGCGTAACAGGAAGTCCCTCACCGACGAAGCCAACGCCTGCGTTCGTTGATCTGCCGCTTCGAATACCGAGCGCAGACGATACAACCGGCCGATGTCAGCTTTTCATCAGGTTTTAGTACGCAAACTGCCAGAGTAGCCAGGGCAGTTCCGGGAAAACTGATGTCCTGGAGGGACATTCGAAGCCGTTGGCCCTAATTGCGGCGGTTTGACCGCCCGCGACCGCGAAACAAACCGTGCTCACGCGCTGGCACGGGCAAGGAGGTATGGCGCTACCGAACTCATAACTGGCCCAGCTCAACGAGCACAAAACTCAAAGGCACCTTTTCGCAACGTGATTGGGCAACAATCGCTATTGGCCCGTCGTGACGGCGCTGGCGGCGCGCGGAATATTCAGTAACCCGGCGACGACCACAACGCACCACACCGCCAGCGCGTCCCAGAAGAAAACCAGCGCAACGGTTTGCAGCGCCGGCACCTGGATCTCGGAAGCCATGATGCTGGTGGCCGCCGAGTACATGCCTAACGGGAATACCAGCGTCCACCACGCACCGGTGAATCGCAACAGCCTTGGCCGCTTTTCGACCCGATGCAATACGAAGAAGATCAACGGAGGTATCCACAAGGTTGCCACGCCCCAAGCGGTCACCATGATCGCTAACACGATGGTAGCCAGGCCATCTCGGAGCTGCTGGTGGATATGGTGGCCCGCCACGACGGCGATGGCCAGTGAACCCATCAGGATCCATGTGTCGGGTTCGAATCCATCGCGGTCGAGTCGCTCGGCAACCGCACGCCACACCATCAGTGCTGTCATCACGAGATAGAGAGCCAAGGCCACCACCCATATCGCGACGGCGACGATAAGCCACTCCCGGCGACTGGTGTTGTTCGCCAATTTGGCGGCGATGATCGTCAATCCCGAAGCGGCCACACTCGAGAGCAGCCACGCGCCATGGACTTGATCGCGCAGCGCCACCAAGTGGCGGCCAGACAGATTGCGCGCACTGAACAGCGCCAGACACAGCCAGGCCACGCCTGCAATCGCGCCCACCGTCGGAAGCACCAGCGGGCTCACCGACGACAGCCGGTTGCCCAACATCGCGCAGCCGGCGACAAATGTGAACAGCGGCAACGTTACTTCGGGATCCCTCATGCCCCACGGCAGGATCCGGTGCTTGGCGGCACCCAGGATGAACGTGAGAACCACAAGAATCACCAAACCAAGTGCGGCAAGAAGAATGAGTCCACAACTGAGCCCTGAGTAACCGTGATCGCGAGCAGCAGTCGACAAAATCCCCGTCGCCATGACCGCCGCGAACACATCCGGCGACAACTTGCCCTCGCTCAGCCGGATGGCCACGACGCACCGACGCCTTTCACGATTTACCTGCGTATCCCATTGCCATGCCCTGACTTAGGCTTTGCCGTGAACACCACGGAACGTTCGAAGAATATGACTTCCATGGGAGCGACGGAGCGCGACAACGGTAAATGTAATGATCGTCCGCCGCCCAGGCACGGCTGAGCGATGGACAAGACGGTATCGCGGGAACAGTCATCGGTGGCCGGATACCCCTGCGCCCCTGAAGCAATCCCGTCAGCAGCCATCCATTTGGCACCGGACCACGATTAAAGTCCAGCGACGCCGCCGCCACGGTTACGAGTTCTTCCAGAACCGAGGTGTGGTCACCATAGATACCTCCGCGTCCGCTGCCGACGACATCGAATCGTGATGGCGTTCATGGGTTCCCAAAAAGATGGCGGGCTAAAGAGCTCAGTCGCGTGATGTGGGAGGTTCCAGGGAAGCGAGACCACTAACGAAACTTTCCCACGGCAACTGTTTGTCAGGGTGATTCTTGGGCACCCGGCCACGCATGGCCCACTCGCATGACATTTTGGACTGGAACCCAGAAGACACGACAGCCTGGGACGAGGGCAACAACACCGTCGCCCGGCGCAATATGGTCTGGTCAATCGCGACCGATCACGTCGCCTTCGGGGTCTGGACATTCTGGTCGGTCCTAGTGCTGTTCATGCCGGAATCCGTGTACGGCTTTACCGCAAGCGACAAATTTCTGTTAGTCGCCGTCAACACACTGGTCGGTGCGCTGATACGCATTCCCTACACCGTCGGAATCGGCATCTTCGGGGGGCGCAAGTTCACGGTGGCCATCACGCTGGTGCTGCTGATCCCCGCCGCCGGCACGATCTGGCTGCTGGCCAACCCTGGCCTCCCGCTGTGGCCCTACCTCCTGTGTGCGGCGCTGACCGGAACTGCCGGCGGCAATTTCTCGGCCTCGATGACCAACATCAACGCCTTCTACCCGCAACGGCTCAAAGGCTGGGCGTTAGGGCTCAACGCCGCCGGCGCCAACATCGGAGTGCCAGTGATCCAGTTGTTCGGCCTGCTGGTGATCGCCCTCGCCGGCCACCGCCAGCCCTACTGGGTATCTGGGACCTACATGCTGTTGTTGACGGTCACCGCCATCGGCGCCTTCTTCTTCATGGACAACATCAAGGACTACCGAGTCGACTTCGCAGCCATGCGAACCATGCTGCGCCAGAGCCACACCTGGTTGCTGTCGCTGCTTTACGTGGGCACCTTCGGTTCCTTCATCGGGTTCTCGTTTGCGCTCAGCCAGGTCCTCCACATGAAGTTCACCGGTGCCGGACAAAGCTCGGCGCAGGCCTCGCTACACGCCGCCCAGATCGCTTTTATTGGGCCGCTGCTCGGATCGCTATCCCGCATCTACGGCGGCAAGCTGGCCGACCGCATCGGCGGCAGCCGCGTCACCCTGGCTGTCTTCGGTGGCATGATTTGCGCTGCTGCGCTGCTGGTTTGGGGCAGCACCCTATCTGACAGCAATGGTGGCCGGTTCACCACCACCGCGATCGTCTTTTACGCCGTTGGCTTCGTCTTCTTGTTTGTCTTGGCCGGGGCCGGCAATGGATCGATCTACAAGATGATCCCGTCGGTCTTCGAGGCCCGAAGCCGCTCACTGGACCTCAGCGACGACGACCGCAAACAGTGGTCGAAGCACGTCGGAGGAGCGATGGTCGGATTCGCCGACTCGGTGGGCGCGTTCGGCGGCTTCGCGATCGCCATCGTGCTGCGTCAGTCCTACCTCAGCGCCCGCACCGAGACACCGGCATTGTGGATCTTCTTGGTGTGCTACATAGCCTTTGCGGTGTTGACCTGGGCCATGTACGTGCGCCGGCCGGTGTCCGCGCACCGGTAGGTTTGCCACCAAATTCAGGTGGGATCGAGGGACGTCCGGCAATGTGCTTTCTGAGCCGGCGGTCCATTCCGTTGCGCTCTAGTTCGGTCCCACTCGTTACGATGCGTACGTTCAGGGTTTGCTTGCGCCGTCTGAGCGGATATAGGTCCAGGGCCGTGCGGGGCGGTCCTCCAAATAGCCTCGCTGCCAATTCCATTGCGGGTGCATACGAAGGAAGTTTTCAGCGATGAACTCGGTGCCGTCAGCTCGGCCGAACCTGGCCCACAAGCTCATCGACTCGATATCGGCGGACGTGACGACCTTGCCGTCCACCGATCCGTGCGGGGTGAACGGGATCACCGCGTTGAACTGGCACGGATCGGCATCACTATGTGCGCAAATGGTACGGGCAGACGGGTGCACGTCGCCCAGATACGGGTCGAACGTGTCAGCAAGCATTCGGCGGGCGGCTTCGGTGTCGATATGACCGTCGTGCTCGCCAAGGAGCTGCTGCCAGCGGACCTCGCGCGCACCGCTGGGTGACCGAATATCACTGAATCCGGTTGCGCTGCACTCCAAATTGCGGATCCGCGGATCCGCCGGGGCATTGTCACCCCAGAAGTAGCCGTCCGACTTCCGCGCCAGACTCTGGTGCAGCAAACCCTGCTCATAGCGTGCGATTTCGCCGGTTTTGACGTCGCCGATCAACCATGAACAGGCGTAGCCGCCATTGTTATCACTGTTGAGCAGCTCAATCCAGTGGTCGATATCGTGTGCGTACTGAGCGGCCTTACGTGCCCGAACGAATTCCGGTACGCGAGTCTCGTCGTAGCCTTTGGATCCGTCGTACCCAGTGATCGTCGTCTCGCTGATAGCCAGCCCAGAGCTGGTCAACCAAAAATCGGTCATACTGGCGATCCAGCCCGGTGCGGTCTGCATGACCATTCGGTTGCCGTCTTCGGGTGTCAGGTCCAGAATGATGTTCTCGAACTGGCCTTGCCAAAAGTCAGTAAAGCTGGTGTGGCCCATCACGATTGACCCGTCCACGGTCGCGCTGCCGGTCGCAATGAAGGCGCTGCAATGGTTGCCCTGGATGCTCGTGGGCGCCAAGGCGGTATACCGACCAGAGTTTTTCGGCCACCAGTAGCCGGTGAGTTCCATCCATTCGTTGAGGCCGAGCACGTCTTCAAAGGTCGCCGGTGTTCCCGCCGCGGTAAGTCCGGCGGCAACGCCTTCCATTTCTTCGCGCAGCTCGTCGGGGATTTTGTCGGCATGCAGCTCGCACGCCCTGTCGACGAAGAAGTCGTAATTCATGCCAATCTGTTGGTAAGTCATCTCCTGATAGACCCGGATGCTGCGTGCATACTCGTGGGCTATCAGATATCCGTACTGGAACCCACGCGCTGCCGGCGACCCTCTGACGATGACGTGAAGCCACCCGTCGACCTCGCGCCGCGACGCCTGCTCCAGCCATCCCCGCTGTTCCGCGGTGAGCTGGGCCGGTGCGGTTGTCGCCGCCGGCTCAACGGATTCGGGCAACGGCCGCAAACCTGGGCCCGGTGCAGGAGTTGAGTCTTTCGGTTCGGTTCCCATCGGCTCTCCCGGTCTGTATTCGCCAACCCGCGGCTGTAGATCAGTGGTCCAACCCCTGATTGGGCTACCCACATCTGGCCCAGATTCTCAGAGCTTCGGCATAGCAAGCCGATTGACGACATCTTGGGCGCACAGAGACTAAGAGTGGTCAGCGAAACCGCCACTGGTTCATTGCTTGCTTTGCGCGCAACCTGGGGGCGGTGGCGTCTGCGGGCGCATGTCCTCAGACCGGCCAGAACACTGCTTGTGATCCGCAGCGCGCGGTCGGATCATCGTCCCGCGGGGCGCCATCCTTATGCCATCGGACGGCGGTCACATGCCCCGGTTACACGAATCCACTGGTAGCCGTTTAGTCCCCGTTTGAATGGGCAGCTTTGTTCCGAGACTGGTTTTCGCTGCCGGCAGCGTCATGGGCAGTGGAGTAATTGGGGGACACAAGAATTGGATTACGGAGCCTTGCCGCCTGAGATCAACTCAGGTCGGATGTACGCCGGCCCTGGACCGGGGTCGCTGCTATCGGCAGCGCAAGCTTGGAACGCACTGGCCGCCGAGCTGTACTCCACCGCGCAGTCCTTCGAAACGGTGATCAAGGGACTGACGGGTGAGCCATGGCTTGGCCCGGCATCAGCGTCAATGGTGGCGGCGGCTACTCCCTACGCGGCATGGTTGAACGCCGCCGCCGCGTCGGCTCAGCAGACGGCGACCCAAGCGACCGCCGCGGTGAACGCCTATGACGCTGCCTTCGCGGCCATGGTGCCCCCGCCGGTGATCACGGCCAACCGTGCCCAGCTGGCACAGTTGGTCGCCGCCAACATTCTGGGACAGAACACGCCGGCGATCATGGCCAACCAAGCCCGTTATGCCGAGATGTGGGCCCAAGACGCCGCCACCATGTACGCATATGCGGCCAATTCGGCAAGCGCGGCGATGCTGAAGCCCTTCAGCTCACCGCCACAGACCACGAACCCGGAAGGGGTGGCCGGTCAGGCCGCAGCGGTCACCCAAGCGGCCGGCACAGCGCCGGGCACCTCCACGCAGGCACTGTCCCAGTTGACCTCGACGATGCCACACACTTTGCAGAGCCTGGCCTCCGGAGGGCCTTCCGGGCTAGTCACCTCAGCGGCGGCCGCGAGTAGCTCTGGCTCCTCGGTCGGGAGCGTCGCCTCGACTGTCGGGGATTACCTGACGTTCTTGAGCGGGTTGTCATTCATCGCGAGTGGGGTTCTATTCATCGTCGGTCCGATCATCCAGATCGTTGCAAGCGCAAACCTTCGGGTGGCGGAGGCGGCAGCGGGTCCTCTGGCGGGGCTGCCTCGTCGGGTGGCGCCTCCTCGTCGGGCGCGGCGGTACCAGAGCCGACCATGGTGAGTTCCGCCGCGTCGCCCGTGGGCGCATCAGGCTCGGCGAACCTGGGCCGCGCGGTATCGATGGGGAGATTGTCGGTACCGCCTTCGTGGGCCGGCGCTGCGCCGGCAATGCGGTTGGCGGCCAGGGCATTGCCCGATGCTGCGCCCGCTGGTTTTTCCGGAGCCGAGGGAGAAGGACTGGGCGCCGGTCCGGGCATGCTGGGGCCGGCGGGCCTCACGGCCGCCGCGGCAGGAGGTGGCGGCGCTGCGGGCAGTGGCTGGGCCTCGCAACGGGCAGGCGCATCGCGCGACGGCAGGTCTGCGCAACCAGAAGGCGGGGCTGTTGCCCGATACGGCTACCGTCCCACAGTGCTACCGCCGGTGGCTCGGTCAGCGCCACCTCACGACGGCGCGCCGCCTCAAGGGGTGTTGGCTGGCCCGCAGCCTTCGGATGCCGAGGGCCCGCTGGGCCACAGCGTGCGCGAAGAGCTCAATTCTCTACGCAAGCAGATCGCGGACTTGGCGATGGAACGCGACGTACTCATGCGCTCGGCTGCAATGTGGGCCCAGCAGGCGGCGGAGCGGACTGACGGCTAAGCCGGTGCGATATTTCGCCATTGAGTCAGCTGCCGCTAGTAACTAAGTCCACTACGTTGGTGAGGTGTTGCGAGCTGCATTGACCCGTTGATCTATATCCGTCAGCAGGCCCAACGGGAGACAACGGCCGCACACGGCCGGAAAGTCGCGCTTACGTCAACCGCGAGAAGTGGAACTGGCGCACGACATCAAGCAGGGCCTTCGTGTCCAGTGTCGATGATGCGCAACGGTTTTCGCACGGCCATTGTTCTTGTTTTGGTCTCAGAGCAAAACAGCCGATATCTTCGTTGCATCGATCAGGGAGCCCACTGCGCAACAACGCGGACCGCAACACATCGCACGCGACTCAGCCTGCTGCCGCATCACCGTGATCGAGCTCATCGCGATCGTCGAGGCCCTGGTAGGCCAGACGGCTCATCAGCTCACCGGCCTGCTGCAGGATTTTCTGTTCACGCGGACTCAGGGAGGTGTTGATGGTGCCGCACAGCCAGTCGTCGCGCCGGCGTCGATCGTCGACGACCAGACGGCGGCCGTCTTCGGTGAGCTCGATATGCACCCGTCGCGCATCGTTGGAGTCACGCTGACGACTGATCAGCCCCGCTGCCTCGAGCGATCGCAGCGCCGCGGCGACGTTGGACGTCGTCATGACCAGGTCTTCGGCGAGTTGTCCGGGAGACGCCGTCCCCCCGTGGCGCTCAATTGCTCCCAGGACCAGGGCATCTGACAGCGCCACCGGACCGGTTTTCATCTCCCGGCGAATCCGGCGCTGCAGTGTCATCAATTGGCGCCGCAGCCGCGACGCCTCCTCGTGTTCCATCTCGAACAACCCTAATCCCACCTTCAGTTAATCGACGGTGCATCTCGGCAAGTTGTTGACAGCTATGTTTTATAGCTATATATGTTAGATAGGAGGTGGTGGAGATGACTCCCGTAGATGACAAGCCGTCGCGACTCAAACAACTGTTCCTCGGACCCGATCTGGTCGTGATGCCCGGCGTGTACGACCCGATCAGCGCCAAGCTGGCTCAGCAAGCCGGGTTTGCTGCGCTGCAGTGCAGTGGCCTGGGGATCGCCGCGGTGCACTACGGCGTCCCGGACTACTCCATCGCCTCCTTGGCCGAGATGGCCGGCGCGTGCGGCGTGATCGCCCGGTCGGTCGACATTCCCGTGGTGGGGGACGCCGATACCGGATTCGGCAACGCGGTCAACACGTTCTTCACGGTGCAGACGTTCGAACGTCACGGCCTCGCGGGGGTCAACTTAGAAGACCAGGTCATGCCCAAACGGTGTGGTCACCTCGACGGCAAACACGTCATCGACCTGGACGAGGCCGTGGCCAAGATTCGTGCCGCCGCCGATGCCCGGTACAACCCGGACTTCGTCATCACCGCCCGTACCGACTCACTGAGCGTGGAGGGCATTGACGGTGTGATCAAGCGCGGCAACGCCTATCTCGATGCCGGCGCGACGCTGGTGTTCGTGGAGGGGTTGCACGCGCGGGAGGAGATCGTCGCCGCCGTTGCAGGTATCGACGGGCCGGTAGGGATAAACATCATCGAAGGCGGCAACTCGCCGACCCATCTGACGTTCACCGAGCTGCAGACGCTTGGTGTGGCCCGGGTCAGTCTGCCCGGTGCCCTGTTTGCCGCCGCGATCACGGGTATCACCAACGCACTCAAGCAGATTGGTGAAGACGACGGGACCTGGAATCTGGGCCCGCGCACGGCCAGCTTCGCCGACATACATCGCCTCGTCGGCACGCCGCTGGTCGACCAACTCGAACAGCGCTACCTCGCCGGTCTCGCGACCAGCGGTGGGAGGCAGTGATGGCACCGGAACCGCGCACGGTCTTCGACAAGATCTGGGACGCCCACGTGGTATCCCAACTCGATGCCGACACCGCCCGGCTCTACATCGACCGGATCTTCCTGCACGAGAAGAGCGGCGCGTTCGCCCTGACCAGCCTGCACGACGATCACCGACAAGTCTTTGACCCGGACACCGTATTCGGCACCATGGACCATTCGGTGGACACCCGGCCCGGACGCACCGACGCCAGCCCCCTGCCCGACAGTCAGAAATTCATTGAGGGATTCCGGGCCACCGCCGCAGCGGCAGGGATCCCGATCTTCGACCTCGACGACGACCGCCAAGGAATTTGTCACGTCACCTTCCCCGAGCAGGGACTAGTCCTGCCCGGCATGACGATGGTGTGCGCCGACAGCCACACTGGCACCAACGGAGGGCTCGGCGCACTGGCCTGGGGCGTGGGCGTGAGCACCTGCGAGACCGCCCTGGCCTCCCAGACGCTGGCCGTCAAACGGCCCAAGACCCTGCAGGCCCGCTTCACCGGATCGCTCGGCGATGGCATCTACGCCAAAGACCTGATTCTGGCGCTCATCGCGACCATCGGTGCCGCCGGCGCCACCGGCTACGCCATCGAGTACACCGGGCCGACTATCGACTCGATGCCCATCGAAGGCCGAATGACGCTGTGCAACATGGCCGTCGAAGCCGGCGGGTTCACTGGCATCATCTCTCCCGACGCCATCACCCTGGAATACCTCAAGACCCGACCACGAGCACTTTCCGGTAGCGACTGGGAGCGCGCCGCCCCGCAATGGTTGGAGTTGGGCACCGACGACGGGGCACGCTTCGACCGCACCGTCGACATCGACGTCACCGCCTTGACACCTCAGATCACCTGGGGCACCAGTCCCCAGCACTGCGTCGGCATCGACGCATCGGTGCCGCATCCCGACACCCTGCCCGATCCCGCCGGAGCCGCAAAAGCACTCGCCTACACCAACCTGACGCCCGGCACACCGATGACCACCATACCCATCGACGCCGCCTTCATCGGATCCTGCACCAACGCACGCCTTTCCGATTTAAAAGCCGCAGCATCACTGCTGGCCGGACGCCACGTCGCCGACGGAGTCACCGCCATCTGCATCCCCGGGTCGACCGCGGTCAAGCGCGCTGCCGAGGCCGAGGGCATCGACCGCATCTTCATCGATGCCGGCTTTCAATGGCGCGAATCAGGCTGCGGTTTCTGCTTCTTCGGCGGCGGCGAAGGCTTCCCGACCGGCGCGCGGGTGATCAGCTCCACCAACAGAAACTTCGAAGGCCGCCAAGGCCCCGGCGTTCGCACACACCTGGCCAGCCCCGGCACCGTCGCCGCCTCCGCACTCACCGGACACATCACCGATCCCAGGACCCTGTCATGACAGACCGATCACTGAGACACGTCGCCGGCGCGGTCGCGCCACTGCTACGCGACAACATCGACACCGACGTCATCGCCCCCTCCCGGCTCCATGTGGCCGGACTAGGCAAAACCGGCTACGAATCAATCTTGTTCGGCAACTGGCGATATGACGAGAACGGTTGCGAACGGCCCGATTTCATTCTGAACCAGACAGCTTACCGGACCGCGACAATACTTATCGTCGGCGCGAACTTCGGCTGCGGCAGCTCCCGAGAATCGGCCGTGTGGGCGCTACGCGGATTCGGCATCAAAGCGATCATCGCCCCCAGCTTCGGGTCCATCTTCGCCGCCAACTGCTACCGCAACACCATCCTGCCGCTGGCCCTCCCCCCAGACGAACACGCCCGTCTGGTCGCCGAACTACACATTGACGCCGCCGAACCACCACAAGCAGAGATCGATCTCGAACACAACCGCGTACGCGCCGCTGGAGGGCCCTGGCGCTCCTTCCCCATTGACGCACGGCCCCGCCAACTGCTTCTCGACGGACTGGACGACATCGATGACAACCTGCGCCACCGCAAAGACATCGACGCCTACCGTACCCACGATCAACACCTGCACCCCTGGCTATACCGTCCCGCCAACACCCGAAAGGACCAGTGAGATGCCACATCTGGACGCTTACCCGTTCACCGAATCGATCCCACTACCCACCGACGACGAACTGGGACCGGAGACCGCGACCTACTTACACGACTTCGGGCGCAACTATAAAGACGGGCGCATGATGCTCGGGACCGGCGCCATCGGCCGGCCCATGATCGAACTCGCCCGCGCTGTCTTTCGCGTCGACGGCGTCGATCCCAAAATCCGCGAATTAATCTGTCTGCGCATCGCCAAACTGCTCGGCGGAGTCAACCCCTGGGGCCCCAACCTCCGAATGCTCGACAACCTGGGTGCGACCGATGCAGAAAAACAAGGCATCCAAAACGACGGACCCGTCACCGGACTCGACGACGACGCCACCCTCGTCATGCTCGCCACCGAACAGATCACCAGCAACATAGGCCTACAAGACACCACGCTGGCCGCACTCAAACAACGCTTCGGCGACGATCTCACCCGCCGCTACATCGCCGTCATCTGCTGGTACAACATGTTCAACCGATTCCTCGTCAGCACACGCGTTCCCACCGAATCCGAACAAGAAATCATCGACAAAGTCGGCGACCAAACAATGCCCGCCTGACGAACCCGCGTATCAGCGGCCTGTAGTCATTTCCCAACGCAGCCCTTCAGATCCTGAGTGCCGGTCTAGCGGATGATGACCGTCGTGTTGTGCGGCCAGCCTTTTACCCAGACATCACGCACGGTCCGCTTCAGTGTGGGGCCCAACCGGCCCAGCCGCTCAATCGGTTACTGGCCAGGCCAGGGTCGTCATCGGCGATTGGAAACACGACTACAACCACCGGCGGCATTCGTCGCTGGGCGCAACCCCCGGCCCGCTACCCCGCCAGATGTAGCCACCGCTGAACGCTCCGTGTGGCGGGGCGCCAGGACAACTGGTTGTACTGTATCCAGTCGACTTTCGGAGGTTCACGGTGACAGTACCCAACGACGACACCTGGGGTCCGGCCGCCAGCGTGGGAACCACGGCCACGATGGCGGCGGCAGCAAGGGCCATCGCCACCAGGGATGAGGTCATTAGCGATCCATTCGCCGAGCCGTTGGTTCGGGCGGCCGGTGTGAACTTTCTGACCCGCTGGGCTACCGGTGAGCTGGTCGCCTCGGATCTCGACGTCGAGCGCAGCCCATGGGGCCTGGCGCAGATGCCTGCATCGATTGCGGCCCGCACGCGGTACTTCGACGAGTTCTGTGCCGATGCCGCAGCGGCGGGCATCCGCCAAGCCGTCATCCTCGCCTCGGGCCTCGACGCCCGCGCCTATCGACTGGACTGGCCCGCGGGGATGACCGTGTTCGAGATCGATCAACCGGCCGTCATCGAGTTCAAAACCACGACGCTGGCCAGGCTCGGTGCCGAACCAAAAGTTGACTTGCGCACGGTCGCGATCGACCTGCGCGAGGACTGGTCGACGGCACTGGCGACGGCGGGTTTGGACACCAGTAAACCCACGGCGTGGATCGCCGAAGGTCTGTTCGGCTATCTGGCACCCGAGGCCCAGGATGGGCTGCTCGATGCGGTCACTGCGCTGAGCGCGCCAGGCAGCCGACTCGGGAGTGAGGCTGTGCCGAATACCGCCGACATGGACCCCGACGCAGCGCGCGAACGCATGCGCGAGGCGACGGCCAGGTGGCGCGACCACGGCTTCGAACTCGACTTCGACGTGATCGTGTTTGAGGGTGAGCGCCACGACGTCGGCGCGTACCTGCAGACGTACGGCTGGACGTCGGTAGCAACGCCGATGGCCGAGCTCCTCGCCGGCCACGGGTTAGGGGCGATCGCGCGGGCCGACGATGATCGACAGACGATGAACGGCGTCACCTACTACACGTCGACGGTGGGCACAGGCCCTTAGCTTTAGCGGCGCCTCCCATCCACAGGTTTTTGACAATTGCTCCATCCGCTGATGAGCGGATCGAGGTGCGCTTGAACACCGACTGGTTCGACGTTCGCGACGGGCTGCGCGCAGCGAGCCCGGACACCCCGTGGTGTACACGGGCCCATTGGATCGCTACTTCGACTACGCCGAAGGCCGGTTAGGTTGGCGCACAGTGGATTTCGAGGTCAACATGCTCAACACCGGGGACTTCCAGGGCGCCCCGGTGATGAACTACAACGACGCCGACGCACCCTACACCCGAATCCACGAGTTCCGTCACTTCCACCCCGAACGGGCCTACCCGACGGACAAGACCGTGATCATGCGGGAATTCTCGCAGAGGGAGATGACGCGCCGTACTATCTGATCAACAGCGAATCCGACCGTACCGTCCTGACCGCATACCGCGCTCGCGCGAAGCAGGAAACAGCAGCTACTCACGAGCACAACAACAACAACAAAAGCAGAGAAATTACAGGGCGAATACTGCTCTCTAGCAAGCCATTCGCTTAGATGGATGCATCGGCTACTCGCCGGGCCCTAAGAGCCAGCGGCCAGCTACACGGGTCTGTGTCTCAGGTTCATGTCATATATGACATCCGTATGACATCTCAACTGAGAATGTGACACCGATCCGAGAACCTACAACGCGGCTGTAGGTTCTCATTCCGCGTGTCATCTCGCGATTCTCTGACCAGCTGCGATCGAAGTCGTCTCACACGATGTCAGGTGGGATTTGTCTCAAGCTCATGTCATTTCTTGGCCTCACCCGGAGGATGCGTGGTGCACACCGGGACGACGTGTCGAGACGCCGTGCAACTCCTTGTCGACACGGTTGGTTCTAGCGCGCTGCACCGACCCTCTTCATTGGGCCGAAAACTGGGTGATCTCAACATGATTGCACAGCATGGACTGGCCAACCAACGCGTCTGGGAATGGGCCGGCGGGTTGTACTTCGGCAAGCGCCCGCCCTCCCCCGCCTATTGATCCGCAGTTCGCGACATTTCAGTCGCTGCGAACCTGAGCAACGCCAACGCGTGGGTGAGCCGGTCGAGTTGCTCGGCGTTCTTTTTGACGACCGGTTGGCCGCCACGGACGTCATCATCACCCCGTCGACGACGTCAGGACGGCGGCCGCTTACTGCTCGAACAGGGCCGTGCCCGGCAGGCCAGGGGCACCAATGGTTTGTCGTATGCGGCATACCGAGCGCGCTGGGTGCGTCCTTGGCCACACGCGTGAACGCGTCGAGCCCGATTTCACGGATCATTCGGCGTCGACACCACCGCTGGGGCGTACAGCCGGCGCGTGCGTCTGCGAAAGCACCATCGTGGCTTTGCCCACCATCATTGGTGGTCTTGAGGTTCTTTGTGAGTTTGATCCGAGTCGAACTCTTTTCGTAGCCGTCGCGTTCTAGTGAGATAGCGGTCGTTATTCCATCGAGGAGGCTGTGATGGCAGGTGTGGTGGAGCAGCGGTACGACGTTGTCGTGTGTGGAGCTGGGACGTCGGGGTCGGTGGTTGCGCGTCGACTCGCCGCGAATCCTGATGTGTCGGTGTTGCTGGTGGAGTGTGCCTGAGCCCGAGCGCGACGAATCCCTTCCATAACCACCGTACGAAGCGACGAGAACAGGGGGAAAGATGCTCGAATTGCTTGACACCGGAAAGCCCACTCAAAAACGTCGGTATCCGATCGTTTTCGTGCACGGAGCTTGGCATGCCGCTTGGTGTTGGCAGGAGAATTTCGTTGCCTTCTTCGTCGACCGGGGATTTCGCGTCTTGGCGCCCAGCCTGCGCGGTCACGGTCACAGCTCGTTGAGCAAGTCGCTGCGGTTGTGTTCGATTGCCGACTACGTCACCGATGTTTGTGAGGTCGTCGGCGCGCTCCCAGAGCCGCCCATCCTCGTCGGGCATTCCATGGGCGGCTTTGTCGTGCAAAAGTATCTTGAAACACACGACGCACCAGCGGCCGTACTGATGGCTTCGACCCCACCCCGGGGCGGACAGCTGGGCTCCGTAATGCGAATGATACGTCGCCATCCTTGGCGTTCAACAAAATTCGCCCTGACCGCCAAGCCGCTAGATCTAGTAGGGACGTCCGCTGGTGCGCGGGAGTTGTTTTTCGGTGAGGACGCGCCAGACAGCCTCATCGACAGTTTTACGCGGCTTATCCAACCCGACAGCACGCGAGCGATAATGTTTGACACGGTGGTCGGCGATCTTGTCAAAACCAGGAAAGTCCGCTCGCCGATGTTGATCGTCGGCGGAGAGCACGACCAAGTTTATCGGCCTAAGCACGTGCGTCGAACCGCCGCGGCCTACGGAACCAAACCGGTCTTCTTTCGCGGCGTCGGACACGAGATGATGCTCGAACCTCAGTGGAGCGCGGTCGCCGGACTTATTGAGTCCTGGCTGACACGTCAAGGGCTTTGAGACCGCAGCCAAATAACCGCAACCAGATTGGAGTACGGTGAGCTTCACCAGCCCCTTTCCAGATGTCTGCATCCCCGACGTTCCTGTCTTCAACTACCTGTTCGATGGCATCAGCGACGACGACCGCCAGCTCGTCGCGCTCGTCGAGGCGAAGACCGGTGCCACGACACACTACGGGGAGCTGATTGATCAAATCGAAGCATTCGCTGCGAATCTCGTCGCCCGCAGAGTTGGCGTCGGTGACGTGGTCGGGCTACTTTCGCCCAACAGCACAGCGTTCGCAGTCGCGTTTCACGGCATCCTGCGAGCAGGAGCGACCGCAACCACATTCAACGTGTTGTCGACCGCGGATGAAATTGCCCGGCAGTTGCGCGATTCACATGCTCGGATGATGCTAGCCGTCGCTGAGCACCGCGAGAAAGCCGAAACCGCCGCCGCGCAAATGGGACTCGCTCCCGGCGACGTGCTTATGCTCGACGAAGTCGACTTCAGGTCCCAGCCGGCAGTTCACTGCGCTGGCGCCAGGAGCTTTGATCCGGCCGACCACTTGGCGGTGCTCCCCTACAGCTCCGGCACCACCGGTCTTCCAAAGGGGGTGATGCTGACCCACCGCAACCTGGTAGCCAATGCCGCCCAAGTTCAACCCCTCAACCTCGTCGGTCCGGATGACGTCGTTCTGGCGGTACTGCCGTTCTTTCACATCTATGGCTTGTCTGTGCTGCTGACGGCTTCACTGGTGCCGCGCGCCAAGCTGGTCGTTATGCCTTCGTTCGACCTGGCCGCGTTCTTGGGCGCCATTCAGGATCACCGGTGCACCAAGGCATTCATCGTGCCACCGGTGGCCGTCACGCTGGCCAAGCACCCAATGGTGGATTCCTACGATCTGTCCTCGCTGGAAGTCGTCATGTGTGGGGCCGCGCCGCTAGATGGGGAGCTCGCACGCGCGGTGGGCGCGCGACTCGGTGTGGCAGTGCTGCAGGGCTTCGGCATGAGTGAGCTGAGCGGAGTCGGCCACAGCATGCCCGTCGACGGGGGGCGCAATTCGGTAGGCGTTGTCGCGCAGTTGCATTCCTGCGGGTGGACTCTCCCGAACACGGTCAGCAAGCTCATTGCGCCCGAGACCGGTGTCGAAATCGCGGTCCCCGACTACGGTGTCAGCGCAGCAGGCGAGCTGTGGATCAAGGGCCCGAATGTGATGATCGGCTACCTCGGCAACGATGAGGCGACAGCCGACACCATCGACGAGGACGGGTTCCTACACACAGGGGACCTAGCTTGCGTCGACGCCGGCGGCTGTATCTATATCATCGACCGCCTCAAGGAACTCATCAAATATAAGGGCTATCAGGTGGCGCCCGCTGAACTCGAGGCACTGTTGCTGACCCACCCCGCGATCGCGGATGCTGCCGTGGTTCCAGCCATAGACCCCGAGTCCGGCGAGGAAATCCCCAAGGCGTTTGTCGTCGCAACTCCCTCCGCTTCGCTGGCTGCCGCCGAGGTGATGGCGTTCGTGGCTAGAAGCGTCGCTCCATACAAAAAGATTCGTGAGGTCGAATTCACCACATTCATCCCGAAATCGGCATCTGGAAAGATTCTCCGCAAAAAACTGAGGGAGCGCTGAGATCCCGCTTAACGATTGGAGCGCAGGATATGCGGCGTTCCCACTTCGTGTCATCGTGTGTTGTCTCAAACAGGTGTCATTCCGTCCCTTGCGAGTTTGCGGCCGCGCGCTGACGTTCGTCGCGCCGGCGCGCCCGAAGTGCTCGCAGGTTTGCGGCGTTTCCGCACCTCTTTACGTTGCACCACGCGCCGCTGTTGTTCTTAGAGCGGTCGTAGAACGTTGTCCCGCATGATTGCAAGCGGCATTGCTTGATCCGTCTCCATGTGTCATTCAGCTGACTACGATAGATCTCGCTGAAGAGGGCCGACGCTAGCCAACGCCAGCCGCTGCCGGTGGGCGTTATCCGCAGTCCATTGCAGTCCGACAGAGCGAAGGCTCCGTGAACGGAGCTGATACAGCTCAGCTGTCGACTATCGAGTGATATTCCGTTGAGCATTTTCGCGATCCCGTCGCGCAACTCCCGCAGTTTCGGCAGGTCCTCTGTCTTAAGCGACGGCGGTTCGGCGTCGGCGCCTCGCAGCGCCACCCACTTGGGCACCGTAGCGGCGCACCAGTTTCCTGCCAGTTCAACGTCGACCAGCAGATCGGTGTCGTACCCTTGGATGGGAGCTGTGTTGAGAAATTCCTGAACCAAAACCAGGCTGTCGGGCGCGACTCCGAATAGTCCTTGGTGTGGCTCGAACCGTTGTGAAGGCATCAGTTGTCAGGTGCAAGAGGCGTCGGGTTCGGCAGGTTCCAGCTTCGGTTGCATCCATCCTTCATTTCTGCGATGGCTGGGTTGACTTGTGGTACATGTCCGGCGGCGATGAAGAATGAGGGAAGCTCGCGCACCAGGACATCGGTATCACTACAGGGTTTCGTCCGGAAAGATCGGTGGATAGCAGGTTGCCGTGCCGACGGTCCGGCGTGTGGTTGTCCTCGCGGTGGGGTTGAGGCGATCAGTATCGCGGCGGGAAGTGCCTGAGTCTCTAAGTACTTTTGGACGAGGAATCCGCCCATCGAGTCGCCTACCAACACCGGAGGTCTGGAGAGACTATGGACGGCTGAAGCTAAGTCAGCAAGGAAGTCTGCGATCGAGCAGATGCGAAGCGGATTCTTACGCTGGGTGGAGCCATGCCCGCCTGGGTTTAGGGCCAGGGCGCGGAGTCCCCTGCTCGCGAAGAAGTCGAGAAAGTGTTCATTCCAACACCATCCCCCGTGGCATGCACCGTCGGCGAAGAGTAGGGGGTGTGGATCCTCGTTGCCAGCTTGTCCCTTATCAATCACTATCAGCATGCGCTTCTCCTTCGACCTGTTATCCGATGTGTGAGACCCCGCGATGCGCTTGCGTCGGTACGAGATGGGATCCGCGATGGTGGCTACCGCGCGCTTTCGGTGCGGTAGTGAGACGATTCCGGCGATAGGACGGGGTGAGCTGGCCCCGACAGGACCTTTCTCTTGTCTTTATTCGCTGGACCGCTGTTATGGTGACGGTCTGCATTGCGTCGCAACGTCTTTGGACACCTACCACCACAACACTTTAGATTCGATGGTCAACTTTGATGAATTGTGCAGCCAGCTCGCCGATCACGACGCACGGTGCCATGGTGTTGGCCGTGCTGATACGCGGGATGATGGAGGCATCGGCGACGCGCAGGCGCTCGATGCCGTGGACCTTCAGGTGTCCGTCGACTACCGACATCGAGTCACGCCCCATCTTTGCGGTACCGCATTCGTGCCAGTAGGTGGTGACGGCGTCGCGCAGATAGGTCTCCAACTCGGTGCCGGTCAGGCCGCCGGGCATGACCTCGCGCGCGACGAAAGGTCGAAGCTCTCGGGAGTTGCCGATCTCGCGCAGGGTTTCGATGCACGCGATCGCGGTCTTGAAGTCTTCGGGGTCTGATAGCGCGCCAGCTTCGATCCGGATGGGATCGGTCGGGTCGGGGCCGGACAAATGGAGTCGACCGCGACTGTAGGGGTGTGTGGGCGCGCCGAACAACGTCCAACCACTCTGCGGCAGACCGTATTTCGCAGTGTTTTCGGCTGTGGCTTTCGGGAATGGGCCTGAGCATGCGAACAGGTCCGGACCCTGGACATCGGCAGCGCCGGAATCCCAAAACAATGCCGACCCCACCTGAGTGCTGCCTTGGATGGTCTCGGGAAACTCCCACACACAGTCGAACCCATAGTGGTCTTGAAGGTTGCGTCCGACCCCGGGCAGGTGCTGGCGAACGGACACGCCAACTCGATGCAATTCATCTTGGTCGCCAATGCCGGAGTGCATGAGTACCTTGGGCGTGTGAATGGCACCAAGCGATAGCACGACCTCGGCGCTGGCGGGCACCCGGTGAACCGCGCCGTCATGGACGACCTCGACACCGGTGGCACGGTTGCCGTCGAAGAGCACGCGGGTGACCATCGCGTGCGGCACCACGGTCAGATTCGGCTGCCGCCGATGCGGGGCGATGTACGTGTCAAACACCGATAGGCGTTTGTCGTCGCGACAGCGCAGGTCGACGATGGCAGCGCCGCGGGTCTCTTCCATCAGGCGGCCGTTGGCGCTTTGATAGGTCGGAATTCCCAGTGCCCTAGCGGCTTCCAGCGTCGCTGCGGCGAGCGGATGCGCATGGGGGGCCGGTTGTACGAACACCAGCCCGCCCCTGCCCCGATGATTTGGCTCACCGACGCCATGCCAATCTTCGATCCGGCGATACAAATCAAGGACGTTTTCGTATCCCCAGGCCGGCTCGCCGGATTCAGAAGCGTAGTGGTCCCAGTCGCTGCGGTGCCCCCGCGCCCAAATCATGAGGTTGATACTGGAACCCCCACCGAGCACTTTGCCCATCGAAAACGCGATCGCGCGCCCATGAAGCCGGCGGTCAGGATCGGAGAGGAAACCCCAATCACGTTCGCTGCCAAGGTTCGATGGCCACTGGCTTGCCTCGGTCACACTGGGGACGTCATCGCTGCCACCGGCCTCCAACAGTAAGACCTTGATGTCGGGATTTTCGGCCAACCGACCGGCGATCGCCGATCCTGACGACCCAGCACCGCACACGATGATGTCGTAATCGTACCGCTGCTCCAACACAGTATCCACAAAGCTCTCCTGATCATTCTCTAGGTGCAATTCTATAAAGACGTACCGAATGCTCCTGTGGTTCAACATGACTCAAGAAGCGTGCGGCCGCTCCTTGTCACTGGAGAAACGCGATACCGACGCACGCTCCGGCGCGCGGCGCGAACCGCCCACGCCGCAACGGTTTTACGGGTAGCCCTGAGGCCTGTCGGACCAAGTAGGACAGCAATCGCCAAGCCCCCCGAGCATCTGCTGGTGATAACTGGCGGGCTTGGGGTGCGTGATCGCCACTTCAGTGGCCATCACATTTTCGGTTGATGGGCACCCGGACGCGGCCGCATACTCGGCTCGATGATCTGCTGGGTGGCCGCGGCCGTGGTCAGGCCATGATCAATTCGAGCGGCGGCATGTTGCTAGGCCACCGCCGTTTTAAGTCCCAGCATCAATCGCAGCCAGCGGCCCATTTCGGTAATCGCGCGGTCCACCTCGTCAACGTGGCCGGCTCCCATGATGAAGGAATGCTGGCCCTGCTCGACCTGTCGGACGATGACGTCGTTGCCCGCCTCCTTTGCCTTTTGGGAGAAAGCGACGGCGTCCGACGCGAGCAGTTCGTACTCGCCGTAGTACACCGCGATGGGAGGCAATCCGGACAGGTCGGCTCCCAGCAGGTGTACCCGCGGGTCGGTGAATTCCACGTCGGTTCCATCGAGCCAGCACGACCGGAACAACTCGAGCAATCCCGGCGTGAGCAGCTTGTCCCGCTCGGCGTTGGTTTTGATGGACTCCCCCGACAGCGTGGCGTCAGTCCACGGCGAAATGGACAACACGGCGCCGGGCAGTGCCTCGCCGCGATCTCGCAGACGCAGCGCAAGTTCGACTGCGAGATAGCCGCCGATCGAGTGGCCGACACTGGCTATCTTGTTGGGGCGGTAGCCCTGGTCGAGCAGCCAGCGGTAGGCGCTTTCCACGTCTTCGACTTGCGCTGGGTACTTGTGTTCCGGGGAACGCCGGTAGTTCAGTACCAGCGAGCGCGCGCCGGCCGCCTTCGCGAGGTGCCCCGCTGCCTTCCGGTCGGAATGCATCGACATCAGCACGCTGCCGCCCATATGCGTGTGCAACAGCACTGATTCGGGGTCACCGTCCACGGGGATGCACCACAAGGCCTCAACCCCGCCAGCTTCCACCTCGGCATAGGTGACGCCTTCGGGTTCCTTCGTTGCCAAATGGATGTTCTCGGTGACGTCGCGAATCGTCTCCAGCTCAAAGTTAGCATTCGAAGATCGCCTCCCGATCTCCGCCAAGAACTCGGCGAAATCGACCGCCTGCTTGCTTGCCATCCAACTGCCTTCCAATCGTGAATTATTGAATAACGATCACTATATAACGACCGCTATCTGATGACTAGGGCTAATCGGTCATACCCGCGAGGTATGGCCGGGCGCCCGAATCGGTATTGGACGGCATCCGGCGCATTGTGGAAACGTCGTGGCTGCAAACTATTTCGAGGGGTGATGAGGAGTGCTGCGTGAGGACGTGGCGGTCGATGCCGAGGGGGCCATTCTCCACGCGTGGTGGTACCACGGGCGGCGAAAGCGCCGAGCGGGGACGGCGAGTTCCTGTGTGGTCATGGCGCACGGGTGGACGTCAACGAAGAAAATGCACCTCGACAAGTTCGCCGAGGTGTTCGCGGCGGCGGGACTGTGCGTGCTGGTCTTCGACCATCGGGGCTGGGGCGAGTCGGGGACAGCGCCCGGCAAGCCACGCCACGAAGTCGACCCATGGGAGCAGATCCGTGACTACCAGCATGCAATCACCTACGCGCAGAACCGATCCGAGGTCGACCCCGATCGTGTCGGCGTCTGGGGAACGAGCTTCTCGGCGGCGCACGCGTTCGTTGTCGCCGCGATCGACCGGCGAGTGCAAGCCGTTTGCGGCCAGGCACCATTCATCAGCGGCCGGGCTACCTATGCCAACCTTGCCCGGGTGAACAATCAGGTGATCGGCCCCCAGCGGTTCACCGCGGACCGGCGCGCTCGGGCTCGCGGCGCTCCACCGGAAATGGTGCCAGTCGTCGGTGCGGAGCCGACCACGCTGGTGGGCCTGCCCACTTCGGACGCCTACGCGTTCTTCACCGAGGCGCGCGCGACGCTGGATCCGCAATGGCCCAATGAGGTGTCGTTGCGCAGCATGGACAACTTCTACGGGTACGAACCGGCGCGCTACCTGCCCGACATCACACCGACGCCGCTGCTCATGATCGTCGGTCGCGAGGACGGTTTGACAGGTGGGAACCTGGCGGCGGCCGCGTACCAGACCGCAGCCGAACCAAAAAAGATCGTTTTCGTGCCGGGCGGCCACTTCGCGGCGTACACCGGCGACGGGTTCGCGCTGGCGGCCGGGGCCGCCCGGGACTGGTTCGCGACGCACCTCGGCTAGGAGAAGTACGCGTCAAACGACCCGATGTCGGTCAGATGCGCGGTGACCTCGGAAACTTGCTTCCGCGGATGGATGAGGACGTTGACCACGTCCGGGTCGAGCGGCCGGCCGTTTTGGTCACCGGTGTCGTGCAGTGTCTGCCGCGGTGTCCTGGCCGAAGTCGACCGCATGGGGCGTTATGCGCAGCCCTTACTGGGCGAGTGTGTCGCCGGGCCGGGTGAACTTCGCCGATGCCGGTTGCCCGGCCGGACACCGCGCTGGAGCCGGGGTTTGCCTAGAGGGTGGGGGGTTGCGTGTTCGGCGATGCCCGAATTGTGGTCGTGCGCGTTGGGGGTCGCGGATGCGGCGACGATGGCCCGCTGCCGCTGCGTGTGAGCCGCTTCGTCGCCCGGTGCCGCGGCCAAGTTACCGGCGGGCACCATCGCGATGCTGATAGCCGCTGCCCTCGGGGCCGATTTTCACGCAATCCAAGCCCGCCTGCCGCCTCCGGTCATTTGCGTCGCTTGCCGGGTGAAATGAGCCTGTCCGCGGTCTTATTCGCGGCGTCGAGCACCTCGGCCTGCGTGGCGGGATCAGACATGGCGCGCGAGATCGACAGCGCCCCCACCATCAGCGCGACAAGGCTCCACGCCCGGCGTTCCGGGTCCGCGCCGTCAAATAGCTCTGCCATCCGGTCCGCCAGCACGGCGATTCTGCGTTCGTACGCTTCGCGAGTGGGTGCTCCCGAGCGCGCCACGTCGGCGCTGAGGGTTGGCATCACGCATCCGTCGCCCGGGTTGTCCACGTGCTCGGCGCTAAGGTATTCCGCGACAAACGCTTTCAGCTTTGCCCTGCGCTCGGCCCTCGTGCCCCATTTCGTGTCGGAAACGAAAGGCTCACCGACGGCGACCTCGACAATCGCCTCAAGCATCGCTTCCTTGTTGGCGAAGTTTGAATAGAAGGCCCCTGAGGTCACGTCCGCCGCGGAGGCCAGCCCGTCCACCCCGATCCCGTTGAAACCCGCGACCTTCATCGAGCGCGTGCCCGCACGGAGTAACGCGGCGCGCGCCTTCGCCTTCTGGTCTGCCGGATATCTCATGAAATGAACCTTTGTAGTATAACTATCGATATCTTACGCTTACGAGGTCGGATCGATCGTCTGTCCGGCACAGGCCAGCGCGGCTGTGATGAAGTCGTCGCGCGCCGCATCAGTGATCGTGGCGTCCCAGGCCAGCACCACCCGGCTGGGGGCGAGGCCGTCGGCCGGCACTACCCGCAGGTCTGGCCGCCGGTAGGACACGGCCGTCGACCGGGGTAGCACTGCGAAACCGGTACCGGTAGCGACTAATTCAAGCTTCTGCTCGACCCCGCTGACCGACGACTGCACCGCCGCGCGGCGCAACTCCGGGCTGGCGATGGCGTACCACTCGGGCACCGATGCCGGATTCTGCAGCAACCGTCGCGGTGCCAGATCGTCCAGCGATACCGACGGCCGCTCGGCCAAAGAATCACCGGCGGACAGCACTACGTCGCGCGGCTCCTCAAGCAGCGGCGCTGTCGCCAGGCCGGACAGGTCGAATGGCGAGCGAGCGTAGACCACCTGCACATCGCGGCGGCGGATCACTTCGGCCTGCTCGTTCCAGGTCACCGGCACGATCACCGTGCGCCGCACCGGGTCGCCCGCCTCGAACGCCCGGGCGGCAGCGGTCGCCAACAGCCCGGGCAGTACCCCGACCGTGACCACCACGGCGGGGGCTTCGGCCCGCGCTAGCCGCTGCTGCAGCGCCTGCACTTCCGTGAGCAAGAAACGGCCGTCGTCGAGGAGCCGCAAACCGGCGGGGGTCAGCGTCGTCCCGCGGGTGCCCCGATTGAGCAGCGTGATTCCCAACTCGTGCTCGAGCGCGCGAATTTGACGGGACAGCACCGGTTGGGCGATGTGCAGGCGTGCCGCGGCCCGGCCAAAGTTGAGTTCCTCCGCCACCGCGACGAAGTAGCGCAGCTTGCGCATATCCAGATCCCCTGTAGCCATACCCAGAGGGTATCGCCCCCGGACGAAAAGGGTGTTGGACGAACGGAGCCCCCTCCTTGACCCTGTATGCATGAGTCTGCACAGCCAACGTGTCCTGATCATCGGGGGGACATCGGGCATCGGCCTGGCCGTGGCTGCGGCGGCCGCCGAGCGTGGCGCAACCCCCATCGTCGCCTCGCGCCGGACGCCGAGTGTTGAGCGCGCGCTGGGCTCGCTGCCCGCCGGCGCGGTCGGCGCCACCGTCGACGTCGCCGACCCCGCGTCCATCGAGCGGCTGGCCGAACGGGTCGGCCCGGTCAACCACCTCGTCTACACCGCGGGCGAGCCGCTGGAGATGGTGCCGCTGGCCGGACTGACACCTGCCGTTATCGCCGCCTTCTACCAAACCCGCTTCATCGGCGCGTGCAGCGCGGCTCGGATGCTCGGGCCGCACCTGCCCGCGGGCGGTTCGATCACGCTAACCAGCGGATCGGCCGCCGAGCAGCCGGAATTCGGCGCGTTACCGGTAAGTCTGTGCGGCGCAATGAACGCGCTGACCGCCGCTCTGGCGGTCGAGCTGGCGCCAGTGCGGGTGAACGCTGTCGCCCCAGGCCTGGTGCGCTCGCCGCTGTGGGACAACATGGGCAGGGACGACCGCGACGCAATGTTCGCTGCCGCAGCAGAACGGATCCCGCTGAGCAGGATCGCCGAGGCCGACGAGGTGGCACGGGCCTACCTGTACTGCATCGAGCAGACATACTCCACCGGAGCGGTCGTCAAGGTCGACGGCGGCAGCGTCCTCGTCTAGGCGTTAGGTGGCCGCAAACTCCCAGCATGTGATAGAGCCGTCAAGTCGTCTTGCTGGGTGCCGGATTTGATAGCCGCTCGTTCCGTTTGGGACTGCCCGTGGACGTGCGTCGCAGAAGGATCGACTCCGTCAGCCACGAAGTACGGTGCTCCCCCGGCAATCAGGAGTGATGGTTCGCCGGCTCTTGCCCGCAATGCCGAGTTCATTGGGCCGGAGTCCAGCGACGACAGCGGGCAGGGGCCAAATGATTTGCACGCCGAATAATGCGTTCTTGCAGTAACTTTCGCCCGAACGACGATGAATCAGACTTTCCGCGGGCCTCGAGACCATCGGCCAGTTAGACATCAGTGTCTCAGGTTCGTGTCACATATGGCATCCATATGACATCTCAACTGAGAATGTGACACCGAATCTGAGAACCTACAGCGGCGCGTAAGCGTATTTCAACGCCCTCTCAAAGCTGCCATTGACTAATGTCATCATTTGCTGTTGACTGCGTTGCATGACGGACGGCGTTCCGGCTCGCGGGTCGTTGCGATCCCGCGGCGCGGCAGCGGTAAGTACGTACACCCTTCGGCCGATCACCAGCGTGATTCCGCCCGAGCGGGCCTGGGGGCTGTGGTTATCGCGCCGAATCATCGCCAGAATCATGGGGACGTTCGGCCCCTCGCTCGCGGGCACCCGGGTCGAATCCGTAGACACCAAGCTGCCCGACGCCCGCCGCGTCAAGGGTGAATGGGTCTATGGACCGCGAACGCCGACAAGCGAAACCCCACGCTCGTCAACGAGCGAGGGTGCGATTTACTACGTGCACGGCAGCGGATACGCCGTGTGTTCGCCGAAGACACACCGCCGCTTGACATCCTGGCTCTCAGCCCTGACCGGCCTCCCGGTGTTCTGCATCGATTACCGACTCGCACCGCGGCATCGCTTCCCCACCGCGGCCGACGACGTCCGTGCGGGCTGGGACTGGCTGGTCGACACCTGCGGTGTGCCGCCGAAACAGATTGTGATTGCGGGAGATTCGGCAGGTGGCCACCTGTCCGTCGACTTGGTGCTGCAACCGGAGGTCACCGCCCATCACCCCGCCGCGCTGGTATTGTTCTCCCCCCTGTACGACCTGACATTCGAGCTGGCGCTCGCCCGCGAACGGATACACCCCGATCCCGCCACCCGGGCGGCGAACGCGGTCCGCCTGGTCGGCCTCTACCACAGCGGCGTCGACCTCACCCACCGGCGGTTGACGCTCGACGTCGCCGGTGGCCCCCCGCTTCCTCCGACCCTGATCCAGGCCGGCGGTGCCGAGATGCTGCAAGAGGATGCGCGCCAGCTCGCGGCCGACATCCGAAACGCCGGCGGCAGATGCGAACTGCAGATCTGGCCCCACCAGGTGCACGTGTTTCAAGCACTGCCACGCATGACCCCGGAAGCCGCCAAGGCGATGGCCTATGTCGCGCGGTTCATCGCCCACGCCCTGCAGGATGCGCGCGCCGTCACCGAGGAGGTCCACTGACATGTTGGACCGACTCCTCAACAAATCCAAAACCAGCCGTGGCGCCTCGGCGGTGGTGACCGGCGCCGGAAGCGGCATCGGTGCCGCCTTCGCCGTCGAACTGGCCAAGCGTGGCGGCGCGGTCGTATGCAGCGACATTGACCAAGCCGCCGCGCAGCAGACGGCCGACACGATCACCGAGCGGGGCGCAAAGGCGGTCGCGATCCGTTGCGACGTATCGCGATTCGAGGACGTGCAGGCGCTGGCCGAACAGTCGCAGGCCTGGTTTCAAGGGCCGCCCACACTGGTGATCAACAATGCCGGTGTCGGTGCGGGCGGTGCCGCCATCGGCGAAGCGCCGCTGGACGATTGGCTGTGGACCCTTGGTATCAACCTGTGGGGGCCCATCCACGGCTGCCATGTGTTCACCCCGATTCTGCGCGACGCTGAGCCGTCGCACGCACCCCGGGGCATCATCAACGTGGCCTCGGCGGCGGCCTTCGGGGCGGCTCCGGGCATGGCCGCCTATAACGTCAGCAAGGCCGGTGTGCTTTCACTCTCGGAGACCCTTGCCGCCGAATTGGCCGGCACGCCGGTGCGGGTGACCGTGCTGTGCCCGACCTTCGTCAAGACCAACATCCTCGAGTCCGGCCGCATCAGCGAGCAATCCAGCGATCTGGCCGCAAAACTGATGCGCTGGACCGGTTTATCCGCCGAGAAGGTAGCGCGTGCCTGTCTGGACGCACACGATCGCGGCGAGCTGTACTGCATGCCGCAATTCGACGCCAAGATCGGCTGGAACATCAAACGCTTGGCCCCACAGACCTATACGCGGGCAGCCGGCCTGGTGTCCCGCATCAACCTGCCCTGATCACCCGAAGAAAAGGAGCTCCCCGTGACCATCGACATGGAAGCCATGCTCGCCAAGATCAAGGATCGACAGTGGGCCCTCGCCGACATCGACTGGGACGCCCCCGGTGCCGACACCATCCGGCCCGAATTCCGCTCCAAACTCAAGGCATTCATGGCCGATCTGTGCTGGATCGAGAACATCGGCGCCCGGGGCTTCGCGGCGCTGGCCAAGAAGGCGCCCACCCCGACGATCGCCGAAATCTACCGGTATTTCCATGCCGAGGAACAACGCCACGCCAATGCCGAATTGGCGCTGATGAAGCGCTGGGGCATGCTCGCCGACGGCGAGATCCCAGAACCAAGCGTCAACATCAAGTTGGCCATCGAGTGGCTGGACACTTTCGCCGACGATATGCCGCTATCGGTGCTGGGTACCGTGATCCCGATGCTGGAGGTGGCACTCGACGGCGCGTTGCTGAAGTTTTTGCTGGAATCCGTGGAAGACCCGGTCTGCCACCAGGTCTTCGAGAAAATCAACAATGACGAATCTCGGCACATCGCTGTCGATTTCGACGTCTTGGAGATAATCGGCCACGCCACAGCCCGGCGGCTGGCCATCGACTTCGTCGGCCGCTTCGCCTCTCCCGGTCTGATCCTCGGGATGATCATGTACGTACCGCTGCTCAACCGGGTCCGCAACGAGATGGCCGGTATGGGCATGGATACCGAGCGGCTGTTCAACGCGGTCAACCGGTTCAAGCAACTTGGCGAGCGTGGCGAGCACACCCGCCGAGTGCCTACCTACAGGCTGCTCAAGCGGCACGGCATGTGGGTGGTCAACCCACGACACCCCTACCAACTGCTGGCCAATTCCATGGTTTGGCTGTCGGATTTCTATCCCAAGCCCCTGCTGCGGTCCATGCCGAGCTGGTCGAGGGAACTCACCCACGAGCCGGCGGCGTGACGATGGTAAATGACCGCGCCCACGCAGCACTCATCGTCGGAGCCGGCTTCACCGGACTCGGGGCGGCAATCCGCTTGGCCGAAGCCGGAGTCGACGACATCGTCATGCTGGAACGCGCGGACCGCGTCGGCGGGACCTGGCGCGATACGACGTATCCCGGCGCCAGCTGTGACGTGCCGTCACTGCTGTATTCGTACTCGTTCGTCAAGAATCCGACCTGGTCACGCACCTACTCGCCCGCCCCCGAGATATATCGCCACCTCGAGGACATGGCCAACAGGTTCGACATCCGCCGCCGGATCAAGTTCGGCCACGAGGTGAAGGACCTGACCTTCGACGAGGACGCGGGCGTTTGGACCGCTACCACCAAGAACCGCAAGAAGTTTCGCGCCCGCACCGTCGTGCTGGCTTCAGGTCCGCTCTCCGACGTCAGCTTCCCCGACATCCGGGGCCTGGACAGTTACCGGGGACACAAGATCCACAGCGCACGCTGGGATCACGACTACGACTTCACCGGCAAGCGAGTCGCGGTCATCGGTACCGGCGCCAGCGCCATCCAGATCATCCCCGAGCTGGTCAAGCGGGCCGGATTCGTCAAGGTATTTCAGCGCACGCCGTGCTGGGTGCTGCCACGCTTGGACGTCGCCACCCCGCCCGTCGTACAAACATTGTTCACCAAAGTCCCTGCCACCCAACAGCTTGCGCGCCAAGCGCTGTACTGGGGCCACGAAGCCAGCGCCACGGCGCTGGTGTGGGATACCCCGTTGACGTCGCTGGTCGCCCGGCTTGGACGGGCGCACCTACGCGCCCAGGTGAAAGATCCGTGGCTGCGCCGTCAGCTGACGCCAGACTTCCGGCCGGGATGCAAACGCATGCTGGTTTCCAGCGACTACTATCCCGCGCTGCAACGCGACAACTGCAAGCTCATCGACTGGCCGATCGCCACGTTGAGCCCAGTCGGCATTCGCACCAGCGACGGAATCGAGCACCACCTCGATTGCATCGTGTTCGCCACCGGGTACGACGTGCATCTGACCGGTCCGCCCTTCGGAGTCACTGGGCTCGACGGCCGGTCGCTGGCCACCGACTGGGCCGATGGCGCGGAGGCTTACAAGAGCATCAACGTGCACGGCTATCCGAATCTGTTCGTCATGACCGGCCCGAACTCCGGACCGGGTCACAACTCGCTGCTTGTCTACATCGAGGGGCAGCTGGACTACGCGGTACGCGGCATCACCACCATCCTCAACAACGACCTGCGTTATCTCGATGTGCGCGAAGAGGTCCAACGTCACCACAACGAAAGCATTCAACGCCGCCTCACCAAGACGACCTGGATGTCGGGCTGCCGCAGTTGGTACCTCACCAAGGACGGATTCAACGGGTCGATGTACCCGGGTTTCGCCACGCAGTATCTTCGCCAGATGAGGGATTTCCGGTACGAGGACTATCAGGCGGCGGCGCGTCGCGCCCAGACGCAGGCCACCGCGTCGGCCTGAGCTGCGGCACTGACATGGCCACCGAGCGCGCATCGCGACCCGAACCCGGCACCATCGCCAGCGTGCTGCACAACGTGCGGCGCGCACCCAAGCGGGTGCGGCGCCAATCGCGCGAATACCGCCAACTCATCGAGGCGGCTGTGTCACAGCTTTTCGAGTCGGCGGCCCGGCACCCGCACGACGCCACGAATTCCGGTGAGTACCGGATCGACGACCTGGCCCAGCTGGCCGGCACCACCACCCGCAACATCCGCGTCTACCGCGACCGCGGACTCCTGCCGCCCCCACTGCGGGTCGGGCGCATCGCGCTGTTCAACGACACCCACCTGACCCGGCTGCGCCTCATCACCTCGATGCTCGACCGCGGCTACAACATCGCACACGTGCGGGAAATGCTCAGCGCGTGGGAGGAAGGCAAAAACCTCGGCGACGTGCTGGGCCTCGAAACCGCCATCGTCGGCACCTGGACCACCGAGAAGCCGGAAACGGTGTCGCTCGCCGACGCCCAGCGACTGGTCGACGACGCCGATGCGTTCGAGCGCCTGGTGGCGCTTCAGGTGATCAGGATCGATGGGACGCAGGCCACCATCACGCGCCCGAAACTCATCGAAGCATTCAACGAGATCCGAAGCTATGGTGTCGAATTCGACAAGCTCATCGATCTCCATGAACAGATCGTCCCCGAGATCGACAAGATCAGCGACATGCTGGTGCGCGCCGGAGCCGAACACGTGCTGGACCGCATCAAGCCCGGCGAACCGCTGCCGGCCGACGCCGAAATCGCCGAGCTGATCACTATGCTGGTGCGCTTCCGGACTCAAGCGGTGGCGACCGTCACCGCCACGCTCGCATCGTCGATCGAATCCAATATCGAGTCGCTGGTCGGCCGCATATTGGCCGACTATCTCGAGTCGAGCCCTTCGGTGTGAGTGGCCGCGGCCGCCTGCACCTGGTTCGCTGAGCGCAACGCAAAACGTGCCGGCGTGCTAAGTGGTGACGACGGTAGCTATTGGCGCGCAATCAGATACGGTGCGAGCGTGGACAGCTTCTCGCAGGTCTCTTCGAATTCGCGGTCGGGTGTGGACTCTTCGATGATGCCCGCACCGGCGCGCAGCCACGTCTTCCCGTCACGTTCGTAGGCCGCCCGCAGCGTCAGCGCCGCATCCAGCCCGCCGTCGGCAGAAATCATCACGACCGCACCGGAATACAACCCACGCGGACCCTCGTCGAGACGCATGATCGCTTCGACACCTACCGCTTTCGGGATGCCGGACGCGGTGACGGCCGGGAAAAGCGCTTCGAGCGCGTCCATCCGGTCGTTCGATGTATCGAGCCGACCGCTCACCGTGGAGCCGAGGTGCTGCACGCTCCCCCGTTCCCGCACTGTCATGAAATCGGTGACGACGGCGGTGCCCGGCTCGGCGATCTCGGTCATTTCCTGCAGCGAGCTTCGCACCGAAATAGCGTGCTCGACAATCTCTTTCGAATTCGACTCCAGGTCGTCGCGGGCCTGGCGGTCGCGCACCTCGCCACGGCCGAGCGCGCGGGTACCCGCCAGCGGTTCGGTCACCACGACGCCGTCGCGATGCACGGCCGCGACCAGTTCGGGACTGTAGCCCACAGCGCGGATTCCGCCCAGCCGCAACAGGAACGACCTCACAGGAGTGTTGTGCCGACGGGCCAGCCGATAGGTTGACGGGAAATCGAGCGCGAAAGGCACCTCGAGAGAGCGGGAAAGAATCACTTTGTGGTAGCGCCCCGCGGCGATCTCGCTGACGGCAGACGCCACCCGGTCGCGGTAGGCGGACGGGTCAGCGACCACGTCGACCGCCGAGGCGTCGCGTACATCGGGCACGCCGTCGCCGAGCACGCCCAGCACTTCGTCACGATGACCGGCCGACGTACCGAACAGACGGATCTCCTCCCGCGTCACCACAACGCGGCCGTTCGGCCAAAACACGCGGGCCAGTGGAGTTTCCGGGCCCAGCCGCTGCTGCAGCCCGTAGCGGTAAACGCCGAATTCAAAGGCGATCCAGCCGAAGAGGTGGTCGGTCTCCAGCAACAGGCGGTCAATGGCTTCACCGAGCACCGGCCCGGGTCTGCCCGACCATTGCTGGCATTGGGTCACGCCGTCGCGGATCACTCGCAGCTCGTCGCTGTCCAGCTCGACCATGGCGCGCACGCCAGTGGCCAGCACCCATTCACCGCCGCGCTCGTAAAGCAAATACTCTTCCCCGACGCGCTCGGACAGCACCACGGCCAGCTCGGCCGCCAGGTCCGCAGGGTCGATATGTACAGGGAGCGGGATCGACGGCGACTCAGAGCCCGCGGAACTTGTCTCGACGCTGACCTCGGTCACGGTTAGTAAATGTAGCCTAACCTATGTAGCCGCGCGCAACCGATCCCGCCAAGTAATCCCTCGATGGCCCGATTCCGCTAAAGCTCCCGCGGAGTTAAAGCGGCGGCCGTTGCGCGGCGATCCGTCGAACCGTGCCGACACATTGGCGTCTCCGACTTGTTCACGCAGGTAGATCGGGGTCAAGGCCGCCTTCGTGATGCGGGCTCCGCCGCCGACTGTGAAGATCGCCACGCCAAAGGTTTGCCCAGCGTTTACGTCGCGGCCGCACAACTGGCGGCTCCGGCAGCCAGACTTTTCCTAAGGCTTAATAACCGCCCGCACGAATCCGCCGGATTGGAGGAACACAGTGTTCATCATCCGGCTTTTCAACGGCGAGGAAGTGCACGCGAGCGAAGGCGACGAACTCGAAATAAATCCACAGACCGGGGTTCTTTCGGTTTCCCGGGTCGACGGGTTCGAGGAAATCACGACGCATTACTCGCCGTCGGCCTGGCTGTCGGTAACGCACCGCAAAAAGGGAGCCGGCGTTCGGCCCTCGCTCGTGCCGTCGGCGCGTTGAACTGTATTAACTCCACAGTAAATGCACAGCACCTTCACACCACACTCACGGCACGCGTGAGCCCCGCATCTGCGGGATTTCGCACTATTGATTCTCCTCTGACCAGCGCTTTTGTCCGGCATCAGTCCCCGCGGTGGCGTCCGCTTCCCTGTGTGCTGTCAAGTGGCGGCGAATCAGCGGTGGGGATAAATTCTTGACGGTCGTCGGGATGTTTCGTGGTTGCTCCGCTTGCGGACGGTGCTTCCCCAGATCAGCGCGCTAACCAACGGAGGCATCGATGCTGCAAGAGTTCTGGCACAACTTCACCCATAACCTGTTCAAACCGCTTCTGCTGTTCTTTTACTTCGGGTTTCTGATTCCCATCCTGAAGGTGCGGTTCGAATTCCCTTATGTCATCTATCAGGGACTGACCATGTACCTGCTGCTGGCCATCGGCTGGCACGGCGGGGAAGAGCTCGCGCAGGTCAGCGCGTCCAGCGTCGGGGCCATCGTGGGCTTCATGGTTCTGGGCTTCGTGCTGAACTGTGTGATCGGCGGCCTGGCCTACTTCGGGCTCAGCCGCCTGAAATCACTGCGAAAAGTCGACCGCGCGACCGTCGCCGGCTATTACGGGTCGGACTCGGCGGGAACCTTTGCCACCTGCGTGGCCGTCCTGGCCGCGGTGAACATCGCTTTCAACGCGTACATGCCGGTGATGCTGGCCGTGATGGAGATTCCGGGCTGTCTGGTGGCACTGTATTTCGTTGCCCGACTGCGCCACCGGGGCATGGACTCCGCCGGCTACATGCCCGACGAGCCCGGCTACACACCGCCCGTCAAGGTCGGGGTCGGCCCCGGCACCGCCGCGCGTCCGCCGCACGGCCAGAGCCTCGAAAGCCAGGAAGAAGCGGCCATCGAGCAGGAGCTGGAGCTCTCGCTGGAAAAGCTGGAACATCCGGATTGGGAGCCCGACCAGAGTCCGCCGCGCCCAAAGGGCAAGAGGGTACCGATTTTCTCCCGGGAACTGTTCCAGGAGGTCTTCCTCAATCCCGGGCTTGTCCTTTTGATGGGCGGCATCATCATCGGCCTCGTCAGTGGGCTTCAGGGACAGAAGGTCGTTGCCGACGACGACAAATTCTTCGTGATCGCCTTCCAGGGCGTGCTGTGTCTGTTCCTGCTGGAGATGGGGATGACGGCGTCGCGTAAATTGAAGGACCTTCGCGCCGCGGGTCCCGGATTCATCGTCTTCGGTCTGGTGGCGCCGAATGTCTTTGCGATACTGGGCATCGTCGTCGCCTGCGGCTACGCATCGTTGACCCACACCGATTTCAAGACCGGGACCTACGTATTGTTCGCGGTTCTTTGCGGTGCGGCGTCCTATATCGCCGTCCCGGCGGTGCAGCGCGTGGCGATCCCCGAAGCGAGCCCGACGCTGCCGCTGGCCGCCTCACTGGGTCTGACGTTCTCCTACAACGTCACCATCGGAATCCCGCTCTACATCGAGATCGCCCGCATCTTCGAGCGTTGGTTCGGCGTCTGACCGCGCGGACAACGCCGCTACCCCAATAGCGTTCGCACCACGGCGTCGGCCAGCAGCCGCCCACGCGGAGTCAGGACGAGCCGGTCACCGTCGGACACCAACAACCCATCGGCGACCACTCCCTCGGAGCGTTCGCGCTCGGTGGCACTCAGCAGGCCGACTGGAAGGCCTTGGCGCAAACGGGTTTTCAACAGCACATCCTCGGTGTGCAAGGCGTCGGCATCGAGCTGCTCGAATCCGGCCACCGGCAGCGCCGCGGCGCTCAACCTCTCCGCATAAGCGTTGGGATGCTTGACATTCCACCAGCGCGTCGTACCGACGTAGCCGTGCGCGCCCGGCCCGGCGCCCCACCACTGACCGCCGTCCCAGTAGCCGAGATTGTGCCGGCATTCACCGCCCGGCCGCGACCAGTTGGACACCTCGTACCAAGACATTCCCGCCTGTGACAGCCGCTCGTCTACTAATTCGTACCGATGGGCCAGCACGTCGTCGTCGGGTGCGGCCAGTTCGCCGCTCCGGACTCGCCGGGCCAGCGCGGTGCCTTCCTCGACAACCAGCGCATAGGCAGATACGTGATCCACGCCGGTCTCGATCGCCGTCTCGACCGAGCACAACAGGTCGTCATCGGACTCCCCCGGAGTGCCGTAAATCAAATCGAGGCTAACGTTCTCGAAGCCCGCGGCCAACGCCTCGCGGGCCGCGGCTGCGGACCGGTTTGGCGTGTGGATGCGGTCCAGCACACCCAGCACCCTCGGCGCCACCGACTGCATCCCCAGCGACACCCGCGTGTATCCGGCCGTGCGGATGGCGTCGAAGAAATCCGGCCATGCCGATTCGGGGTTGGCCTCGGTGGTCACCTCGGCATCGGGTGCCAGCGTGAAGTGTTGACGCACCATGTTCAGCAGCGTGGCCATGCGCGGCCCGCCCAGCAGTGAGGGTGTTCCTCCACCGACGAACACGGTGTTCACCGGCGGTGCCTGCAACCTGGCGGCAGCCAATTCCAGTTCCGTCCCCAGCGCGCTGAGCCAGGCGTCCGGATTGACGCCCCCCAACTCGGCCGGGGTGTAGGTGTTGAAGTCGCAGTAACCGCAACGCGTAATGCAGAACGGGACATGCACGTAGATGCCAAACGGTTGCCCAGCCACCACCCGGACGGGGGGCAGCTCGACCGCCTGCTCGCGAATGACCATGCCAAATGATCCCACGACGAGCGGGCCGCCCGGGGTCGTCGGCCCAGCCTGAACGGAGGCCGGGCCGCTGGGAACGGTCGCATGAACTTCTGGAGCTTTGGGGGTGGGATCTGCCGGACTGGGTCGGTAGTTTTAATCACCGTGAGCCAAGATTTGACCTGTTCGCGTGGCCCTTCGGCATTCATGGCACAATGGTGGCGTGACTGTCGACCAGCCCGGCCCGTACTTGGTGCTCGTGGCGCGACGGCACATTGATCTCAAGCGCGTTTGCAGCTGTATCTGTCTGCCCTGACGTGGTAGACCCAGCCCCACTGTGTCTCCAGCTGGCAGACGGTTCCGTGCCGCCCAAAAGTATCGGTGAACTGTGCTGACCGCGCTGGCGATCTTTTTGAAGGAGAGAACTTCCGATGACCACCGCCCGACCCGCGAAGGCCCGTGACGAGGGCCAATGGGCACTGGGAAATCGTGAGCCGCTGAACCCGAACGAAGAGATGAAGCGGGCCGGCGCCCCGCTGGACGTGCGGGAGCGCATCGAGACCAACTACGCCAAGAACGGCTTCGACAGCATCGACAAGAGCGACCTGCGGGGGCGTTTCCGCTGGTGGGGCCTGTATACCCAGCGCGAACAGGGCTACGACGGCACGTTCACCGGCGACGACAATGCCGAGTTGCTGGAAGCCAAATACTTCATGATGCGGGTGCGTTGCGACGGCGGCGCGCTGTCGGCGGCCGCGCTGCGCACCGTGGGGCAGATTTCCACCGAATTCGGCCGCGACACCGCCGACATCACCGACCGCGAAAATGTGCAGTACCACTGGATCGAAGTGGAGAACGTCCCGGAAATCTGGCGGCGGCTGACCGAGGTCGGGTTGCAGACCGCCGAGGCATGTGGTGACTGCCCCCGCGTGATCCTGGGCTCACCGCTGGCCGGCGAGTCGCTCGACGAGGTGCTCGATCCGACCTGGGCGATCGACGAGATCGTGCGCCGCTACATCGGTCAGCCCGACTTCGCCGACCTGCCGCGCAAGTACAAGACCGCGATTTCTGGCCTGCAGGATGTGGTCCACGAGGTCAACGACATCGCGTTCATCGGCGTCAACCACCCCGAGCATGGACCCGGCCTGGACCTGTGGGTCGGCGGCGGGCTGTCGACCAACCCGATGCTGGGACAGCGGGTGGGCGCCTGGGTGCCGCTCGAGGAGGTGCCCGAGGTGTGGCACGCAGTGACCTCGATCTTCCGCGACTACGGCTACCGACGTTTGCGCTCCAAAGCGCGGCTGAAGTTCCTAATCAAGGACTGGGGCGTAGAAAAATTCCGTGAAGTTCTCGAAACCGAGTACCTCAAGCGTCCGCTGATCGACGGCCCGGCCCCCGAGCCGCCGAAACATCCGATCGACCACGTCGGCGTGCAGCGACTCAAGAACGGGCTCAATGCGGTCGGCGTCGCCCCGATCGCGGGACGTGTGTCGGGCACCATCCTGTCCGCGGTGGCCGATCTCGCCGAGCGGGCAGGCTCGGACCGGATCCGGCTCACTCCTTACCAGAAGCTGGTCATCCTCGATGTGCCCGACGACAAGCTCGACGACCTGACCGCCGGTCTAGAGGCACTGGGCCTCCAGGCGAAGCCATCGCATTGGCGCCGGAATTTGATGGCGTGCACGGGGATTGAGTACTGCAAGTTGTCATTCGCCGAAACCCGGGTGAAGGCGCAGTCTTTGGTGCCCGAACTGGAGCGTCGGCTCACCGACATCAACCAGCAGCTCGACGTGCCCATCACTGTCAACATCAACGGTTGTCCCAATTCATGCGCCCGCATTCAGGTCGCCGACATCGGGCTGAAGGGTCAGATGGTCGATGACGGAGAGGGCGGCTCCGTCGAGGGTTTCCAGGTTCACCTGGGCGGCAGCTTGGGCCTGGACAGCGGATTCGGCCGAAAACTGCGCCAGCACAAAGTCACCAGCGATGAGCTCGGCGACTACATCGAGCGGGTCACACGCAACTTCGTGAAATATCGCGGCGAGGGTGAACGTTTCGCACAGTGGGCTATGAGGGCAGACGAGGACGATTTGCGATGAGCGAACGAACAACCAAACTTCCAGAAGCCGAACTGCGGGCACTTGCCGCCCGCGGTGCGGCCGAGCTGGAGGGTGCCAGCGCCGCCGACGTGTTGCGTTGGACTGACGAAACGTTCGGGGGCATCAACGGGCCGCGCGGCTGGGCCACCTGCAACTACGTGGTGGCTTCCAGCATGCAGGAGGCCGTGTTGATCGATCTGGCGGCAAAGGTGCGCCCCGGCGTTCCGGTGGTGTTCTTGGACACCGGTTATCACTTCGTGGAGACCATCGGTACCCGCGACGCGATCGAATCCGTGTATGACATCCGGGTGCTCAACGTCACTCCCGAACAGAGCGTGGCCGAGCAGGACAGACTGCTGGGCAAGGATCTGTTCGCGCGCGATCCCGGCGAATGCTGCCGGCTGCGTAAGGTCGCTCCGCTGGGCAAGACGCTGCGTGGATACTCGGCGTGGGTGACCGGACTGCGACGGTCGGAAGCCGCGACGCGCGCCAACGCGCCGGTGGTCGGCTTCGACGAGGGCTTCAAGCTGGTGAAGGTCAACCCGATGGCGGCGTGGACCGACGAGGACGTGCAGAACTACATCGACGAGCACAGTGTGCTGGTCAATCCGCTTATCTACGAAGGCTATTCATCGATCGGCTGCGAGCCCTGCACGGCCAAGCCGCTGGCTGGCGCCGACCCGCGCAGCGGACGCTGGCAGGGACGCGCCAAGACCGAATGCGGTTTGCACGCGTCGTAGCGCCGGACGCTCGGTAGGACGACGACGAATCCCGCCGTCAGGCCGACGTCAGCGTGTTCTCATCCTCATCGGCCTCGTCCGCACGACTGGCGTCCCTTGCCTCAAGGGCGATCGGCGGCACCCGGGTGGCACGCACGTAGACGGTGTCCCCCTCGCGCAAGGCCAAGGCCTCGGCGTCGCCGCGCGTGATCTGGGCGGTGAAGAAGCCACCGGTGGCGGCGCTGGTCAACTCCACCCGTACCTCGAAACCCAGCGTTACCACTCGGTCGACGACGGCGCGCACCACCCCGACGGACTCGGCGGTGCCGTCCCCGCCGGCGATCGCCATCTCGGGGTTGCGGCCCACCCGGATGTCGTGCGGTCGCACCAGCGTGCCGTTCAGGGTGGACACCGCGCCGAGGAACGACATCACAAATGCGTTCGCCGGGGCGTCATAGACGTCGGTCGGGGATCCGATCTGCTCGATGCGGCCCTGGTTCAGCACCGCGATGCGATCGGCGACATCCAAAGCCTCGGCCTGGTCGTGGGTGACCAGCACCGTGGTCACATGCACCTCGTCGTGCAGGCGTCGCAACCACGCTCGCAGATCCTCACGCACCTTGGCATCCAATGCGCCGAACGGCTCGTCGAGCAGCAGCACTTGCGGATCGACCGCCAGCGCCCGCGCCAGCGCCATCCGCTGCCGCTGGCCACCCGAGAGCTGGTTGGGGTAGCGGCCCTGAAACCCGCTCAGTCCCACCACTTCCAGCAGGTTGTCGACCTTGGCTTTGATCTCGGCTTTGGGTCGCTTGCGGACCTTGAGCCCGTAGGCCACGTTGTCGCGGACCGTCAAGTGCTTGAAGGCCGCGTAGTGCTGGAACACGAACCCGATGCCGCGGCGCTGCGGCGGCACCCGGGTCACGTCACGACCGTAGATCGTGACGCTTCCGGTGTCGGGTTGGTCGAGGCCGGCGATGGTGCGCAGCAGGGTCGACTTGCCCGAACCGCTGGGACCCAGCAACGCCGTCAGCGAACCGGTGGGCACGACGAAGTCCACGTGGTCCAGTGCGACGAAATCGCCATAACGTTTGTTGGCGTCGCGCACGATGATGGCGAGGTCGTCGCGATTGGCGTCAGTCACGGTCATTCCCCTCGTCAGGCCTGTCTGGCCGCTCGTGCGCGGCGCGCGTCGAGCACCACCTGGAAAACCAGCACCAGCACGGCAACTCCCATCAGCAGCGTGGACAGCGCGTAGGCGCCGTACTCCGCGCCGCGGTTGTACCGGTCGGAGACAAGCAATGTCAGTGTCTGCGACTTTCCCGGCAGGTTCGACGACACCATCAGCACGGCACCGTATTCCCCCAGGGTACGTGCGATGGTCAACACGATGCCGTAGGTCAGACCCCACCGGATGGACGGCAGGGTGATCCGCCAAAAGGTTTGCCACCACCCCGAACCCAGGGTGGCCGCCGCCTCCTCCTGGTCGGTTCCCAGCTCGTGCAGCACCGGCTCCACTTCGCGCACCACGAATGGCAGGGTGACGAAGATGCTGGCGAGCACGATTCCCGGCAGGCCGAAGATGATTTTGAACCCGAGGTCTTTTTCCACGAACCCGAGCGCACCCGCCGACCCCCACAGCACGATCAACGCGACACCCACGATGACGGGCGAGACCGCGAACGGCAGATCGATGACCGCCTGCAGCACGCCCTTGCCACGAAACCTGTTGCGCGCGAGGACCAGTGCCGTGGGGATACCGAAAACGACGTTGAGGGGCACCACGATGGCCACCACCAGTAGCGTCAGATTCAGCGCCGATATCGCCGCGGGGGTGCTGACCCAGGCGTAGAACTGGCCGAGCCCGGGTTGAAATGTCCGCCACAGAATCAACGTCACCGGAATGACCAGCAGCACGAAGATGTATCCGAGCGCGATGAATCGCAACCAATAGCGGACTCCCGCAGACGATGTCATGCGGACAGTTCCTCTCGCTTGGCCGCGTGTCCACCCACGATTCGCAAGATGAGTAGGACAACAAACGAAATCGCCAACAGCACAATCGATATCGCGGCGGCACCGGTGCGGTCGTCGTTCTCGATCAAGGTGCGTATCCACTGCGACGACACCTCGGTCTTGCCCGGTACCGCACCACCGATGAGCACCACGGATCCGAACTCGCCGATCGCCCGAGAGAATGCCAGGCCCGCACCGGATAACAACGCGGGCAGCAGTGACGGCAGCAGCACGGAGGTGAAGATCTTCGGACCGCTGGCACCAAGCGACGCCGCCGCCTCCTCGGTTTCGCGATCCAGTTCCAGCAGCACCGGCTGGACGGCGCGCACCACGAACGGCAGCGTGACGAAGGCCAGCGCCACCGCCACACCCCACGACGTGTGCTGCAGATGCAGACCGACCGGGCTGTTGTTGCCGTACAACGCCAGCATGACAAGGCTGGCGACGATGGTGGGCAACGCGAATGGCAGATCGATGATCGCGTCGACGAGCCGCTTGCCCGGAAAGTCATCACGCACCAGCACCCACGCGATCACCAGGCCGAAGATCAGGTTGAGCACAGTGACCCCGGCCGAGATCGTCAGGGTCACCCCGAACGACTCCAGCGCGGCATTCGAGGAGACCGCGAGCCAGAACGCGTGCCACCCGCCACCCGCGGATTGCCAGGCGATCGCCGCCAACGGCAGCAACACGATCACCGAGAGCCACACCGTGGCCACGCCGACGCGAAGGGCGGTGGTCCCGCGGCCGCGCCCGGGAAGCGGACCCGGTGGCGCGTCACCGCGGAGCTCGGGCCGGATTGCCAGCGGGTCCGGTGTGATCGCCGTCATCCGGTGGCCTTCGTGTAGATCTTGGTGATGCTGCCGGTGTTCTTGTCGAACAGCTGCGGATCCGCCGTGGCCCAGCCACCCAGGTCGGCGATGGTCCACAATTTCGCCGGCACTGGGTACTGGTTTCGGAAATCGGCGGCGACGGCCGGATCCACCGGCCGGAAACCGGCCTGCGCCCATACCTTTTGGGCCGCTGCCGTGTACTGAAAGTTCTTGAAGACGACCGCGGCATCCAGGTGCGGGCTGGTGTTGACCACTGCCACCGGATTGTCGATCTTGAAGGTCTGCGGCAAGTTGATGTGTTCGACGGGCTTGCCCGCCCGTTCGGTGGCGATGGCCTCGTTCTCGTAGCTGATCAATACGTCACCGCTGCCCTGGACGAAGACATCGGTGGCTTCCCGTCCCGATCCGGGGCGCAGTTTGACGTGTTCGGTCACCAACTTCTTGATGAAATCCACACCGGCATCGCTGTGGGCGCCGCCTTCGCTCTTGACGGCGTACGGCGCGAGCAGATTCCACTTGGCCGATCCGGAACTCAGCGGGCTGGGTGTGATGACCTCTACGCCGGGCCGCAGCAGGTCATCCCAGTCCTTGATGTTCTTCGGATTTCCCTTCCGCACCACCAACGTGACGACCGAGCCGAATGGAATTCCCTTGGTGGCGTCGGCATTCCAGTCCTTGGAAACCTTGCCGGCCTTAACCAGTCGAGCGATGTCGGGTTCGACGGAGAAGTTCACGACGTCGGCCGGCTTGCCGTCGACAACCCCGCGGGACTGATCACCGGAGGCCCCGTAGGAGGTGACGACTTGCACGCCCTTGCCCTCGTCGGAGGCATTGAACGCGGGAATTATCTTGCTCCAACCGGGTTCTGGGACCGAGTAGGCGACCAGGGTGATGCTCGTGCGCGCGTTGGCCAGCCCACCGCCGCCGACGGCATCACTGGCGCCACCGGAGCATCCGGCGGTGAGGCCGGCAATCAGGGCAAGGGCGAGGACGGGCCGCCAGCGCAATGCGGTCCTTGTGTCCATTGAGGGCCTTCCGGTGCGGAACGTATGGGATTTGCGTCCCGTTTCTGCGGAAAGGCACCTATTACTTCAGGAGAATTCGAAAACTCCAGACCAGACCGCGCACGGGTTTGGGAGTCAGCGACAACAGTGCACGAGGGCATAGCACCCGGGAATGCCAATGGCAACGCGCATGGCGGGAAGCCTAACAGGAATTGAGGTTGCCGCCACCGCGCCGGTGGGGAGTAAACGGGCCATGCCGTCAGCCGTGCATCGAATGGGTTACCAACCACGTGACGACCACCAGCGCCACCAGGATGACGAGAATCAGCGTCACGTGGGACCGGGGCATGGGCGCTACCCGGAGGTCCCGTCGGCGTGGCGGGTTCGGCGCATCAGCTCGATGCCCTTGCCGAGCAGACCATCCAGCAGGGCCGCCGTGGCGTAGGCCACCGCCAGCACCACCGGCATCACCACCATGGCCTGCAGTACGAAAGGAAGCCCCGAAAGCCATAGCTCGTTGCCGTCCCACCAATTGAGGAACGCGTTCACGGACTCACCCTATTCGGCCCGGCTGCCGAAGACCAATGTGTGAAGATCGGCGCATGACAGTCCCACCGGTCGACACGACCTGCTTGATTGCCGGAGGCGGACCGGCGGGCATGGTGCTTGGCCTGCTGTTAGCCCGCGCCGGCATCGACGTCACGGTGATGGAAAAGCACGCCGACTTCCTGCGCGACTTCCGCGGAGACACGGTGCACGCGAGCACGTTGCGGCTGCTCGACGAGCTGGGTCTGGCGTCGCAGTTCAAGCAGCTTCCGCATCGCCTGATTGACAGCGTTCGCATGGAGATCCAGAACCAGCCGGTGGCACTCGACCTGACCCACCTTCCGGGCGCACACCAACACATCGCCCTGGTACCCCAGTGGGACTTCCTGGAGATGCTGGCGACCGCCGCCCAGACCGAACCCAGTTTTCGGTTATTGCGCAGCACCGAGGTCATCGGGGTGATTCGCGATCCGGACGGTCGGGCGGGACACGACCGGATCGTCGGCGTCAAGTACCGCGAGCAGAGTGGCGAGGTCAAAGAGATGCGCGCCGCGTTGACGGTGGCCTGCGACGGTCGCTCGTCGACGGTGCGCTCCGCGGTGGGGCTGAGGCCGCACAGCTTCGGCGCGCCCATGGACGTGTGGTGGTTCCGGCTGCCACGCCATCCCGGCGACCCCGGCGGACTGGGCGGCGTGCTGCGCGCCGGGCACGCAACGATCGTGATCGACCGCGGCGAGTACTACCAGATCGCCTACATCATTCCGAAGGGAACCGACACGCAGCTGCGGGCCCAAGGCATCGAGGCGCTACACCGCGCACTGGTCAGCATGGTGCCCTGGGTCTCTGACCGGGTCGACACACTGACGTCGTTCGACGACGTGAAACTGCTTGATGTGCAACTGAATCGGTTGCCGCGCTGGTATGCCGACGGGGTGCTGTGCATCGGCGACGCCGCGCACGCGATGTCGCCGGTCGGGGGTATCGGCATCAACCTCGCGGTGGCCGACGCGGTGGCCGCGGCGCGCATCCTGGCCGGCCCGCTGCGCGCGGGGCGGGTTTCCACCCGGCAGCTGGCACGGGTGCAAGGGCGCCGCTGGATCCCGACGGCCATGCTGCAAGGTGCGCAACGAATGATCCATGCCAAGGTCATCGCGGCGGCGGTGGCCGGAACCCAGCAGCGCGCCCCGGCGGGGGTGAAGCTGGTCGGCCACTTCGCCGTCTTGCGGCGACTGGTCGGCTACCTGGTCGCCATCGGCCCGCTGCCCGAACACGCCCCCGGATACGCCAGACGCAGCGGATAGGCGCGCCACGCCACCTCGGCGAAACGTTGGACGCGCGACCGCTGAGCGTCGATGATGTCCAGATGGTTCTGCATGCCCAGCCCGAAGACCAACCGGCCCAACCGGGCGAAGCCATGCCCGACGAAGCGTTCCAAGGTGCCCCCACCACGTCGATGTCGTCGTCCATCGACTTGCGCACGCCCGGACCCCTTGCTCCCAGCGCGGGCCTGAGGAACCCGTTTCCGCCGATCGCCGACTATGCGTTCTTGTCGGACTGGGAAACCACCTGCCTGATTTCTCCCGCCGGGTCGGTGGAATGGCTGTGCGTGCCCCGGCCGGACTCCCCCAGCGTGTTCGGGGCAATCTTGGACCGCAGCGCCGGTCATTTCCGGCTGGGTCCCTACGGCGTCTCGGTGCCCTCGGCCCGCAGGTACCTGCCGGGCAGCCTCATCATGGAAACCACCTGGCAGACCCATACCGGGTGGCTGATCGTGCGTGATGCGCTGGTCATGGGCCCCTGGCACGACCTGGAGCGGCGGTCGCGGACGCATCGGCGCACCCCGATGGACTGGGATGCCGAGCACATTCTGCTGCGCACGGTGCGCTGCGTCAGCGGCACCGTCGAACTGATGATGAGCTGCGAGCCGGCGTTCGACTACCACCGCGTCGGCGCCACCTGGGAGTACTCCGCCAACGCGTACGGCGAGGCCGTCGCACGCGCCACCAAGGAACCCGACGCCCATCCGACGTTGCGGCTCACCTCCAACCTGCGGATCGGGCTGGAAGGTCGGGAGGCACGCGCACGCACCCGGATGAAGGAGGGCGACGACGTGTTCGTCGCCCTGAGCTGGACCAAGCACCCGGCGCCGCAGACCTACCAGGAAGCCGCCGACAAGATGTGGCAGACCACCGAGTGCTGGCGGCAGTGGATCAACATCGGTAACTTCCCCGACCACCCCTGGCGGGCGTACCTGCAGCGCAGTGCGCTGACGTTGAAGGGCCTCACCTACTCGCCCACCGGTGCGCTGCTGGCCGCCAGCACCACGTCGCTGCCGGAAACACCGCAGGGCGAACGCAACTGGGATTATCGCTACGCCTGGGTGCGCGACTCCACGTTCGCGCTGTGGGGTCTGTACACGCTCGGGCTGGACCGCGAGGCCGACGACTTCTTCGCCTTCATCGCCGACGTCTCCGGGGCCAACCACAACGAGCGCCATCCGCTGCAGGTGATGTACGGCGTGGGTGGCGAGCGCAGCCTGGTTGAAGAAGAGCTGCATCACCTGTCCGGCTATGACCATGCCCGGCCGGTGCGAATCGGCAACGGCGCCTACGACCAGATCCAGCACGACATCTGGGGCTCCATCCTGGACTCCTTCTACCTGCACGCCAAGTCGCGCGAGCAAGTCCCGGAGTCGTTGTGGCCGGTGCTGAAAAAGCAAGTGGAAGAGGCGATCAAGCACTGGCGCGAGCCGGACCGCGGGATCTGGGAGGTGCGCGGGGAACCGCAGCACTTCACGTCGTCGAAGGTGATGTGCTGGGTGGCGCTCGACCGCGGGGCCAAACTCGCCGAACGGCAGGGCGAGAAAAGCTATGCCCAGCAGTGGCGGGGCATCGCCGAGGAGATCAAGAACGACATCCTGCAGCACGGCGTGGACTCCCGCGGGGTGCTCACCCAGCGCTATGGCAGCGACGCGCTGGACGCCTCGCTGCTGTTGGTGGTGCTGACGCGGTTCTTGCCGCCGGATGACCCGCGGGTGCGAAACACCGTCCTGGCGATCGCCGACGAACTCACCCAGGAGGGCCTGGTGCTGCGCTACCGGGTCGAGGAAACCGACGACGGGCTGTCCGGCGAGGAGGGCACCTTCACGATCTGCTCGTTCTGGCTGGTGTCAGCGCTGGTCGAGATCGGGGAGGTCCGGCGCGCCAAACGCCTGTGTGAGCGGCTGCTGTCCTACGCCAGCCCGTTGCACCTCTACGCCGAGGAGATCGAGCCGCGCACCGGCCGGCAGCTGGGCAACTTCCCGCAGGCGTTCACCCACCTGGCGCTGATCAATGCGGTGGTGCACGTGATCCGCGCCGAGGAGGAAGCCGACGGCTCCGGGATGTTCCAGCCCGCCAACGCACCGATGTAGTGGCGATCGCGAGCGCGGCGAAGCCGGGCGAAGCGGGTCACCACCATCAGGTGTAGTGGCGATCGCGAGCGCGGCGACGCGTCAGGTCTGGGCGCCGAGTTTGTCCATGATCGCGTGCGTGAGGTCGATGGCGGTGGTGTTGATGTCGCCGTTCCCCACATCACCTGGGTTAGAGATGGGAATGAAGTCGACCGTGACCTCGACCAAGCAGGTTCCCTTGAGGCCAAGGGCCCGGGCTGTGGGGGTATCCCTCAAGCCGGAGTGTGGGCCGGATCCCATCGAAACCGTAGCCGCGACAACCGAATCCAGGACACGTACGTCGGAGATGGCGTCCGATTCGTACACCTCGATGGGCGTTATCGTCAGCGTGGTGCCGTCGCACTTCTGCCACTGCGCGCTGAACTTGGCGAATAACGCGTTGGCGTCCGCCGCCGTCCGCAACGCCACGACGCCTTCCTCGACGCTGTCGACCTTCACGGAATCACCTTTGTGCACCCACATTTCGCCGGCCGTGTCTTGTATCGGCGCGGAGCCATACGGTCCCCGCTGCATCAGGTGGACCACGCCGATGCAGTCGGCGGGCACCCCGCCATCCCCAGCGGTTCCCAATTTGTCGCTGCCCCCGAACTCGGAGTAGTGCGGGTAGGGCTGGAACGGCTGGCTGAGCAGCCGTGCCAGCGCGGTACCGTCGAACAGGACCCGTTTGATGGCTGGCACCCGTCCTGCGCTGCGCGCCAGACTTGCTGTGCCAGCGGTGGTTTCGGCGCACCCGCTCGCCAGCACCACGGCAGCCAACGCGGCCAGCGAGCGCCAGCGGCCTTTCACTTCTTGCCTCGCCCTTTCCCAACGCCGTTTGTCGGCAGTCTACGGTTTCCGGTGCGTTGTCCGGCCGCTAACTAGCGACAACGTAATGCTGGGCGTTGTCTCGGCCGTGAGCCAGGATGCGGCGTCAGCCCAGAGCGCTGACTTTGTCCATCAAGGCGTGCGCTACGTCGATGGCGCTGGAGTTGATGTCGGCCGAGCCCGGGTCGGAGGACCGTCGGCCGCCGAAGAACACCACCTGAACCTCGACGAGGCAGTTCGACCTGATGCCGATGGCGCGTGCCTGTGGGGTGGGTCGCAGCGGCGGCATGTTGGGCAGTATCGATGTCGCGGTTTTGGTCGCCGCGATGGTGGATTCCGTGGCGCGGACATCGCTGATGACGTTGGTGGTGCTGATCGGGCCGCTCTGTTCCGAGGTCGTCATGCCGTTGCACTGCTGCCACTGCTGGGAGAATTGCGCGAACAGCGCCTGGGCCTGCGTGGCCGACGGAAGGGTGACCACGCCCTCCTCAACCACGATCACCTGCGCCGGCTCGCCGTTGTTCCACCACGACTCCGACGCGACATCTTTCACGTCGGCGGACCGGTACACGTCCTGCTGCAGCATCGCCGTCACGCCCAGGCAACCGGTCTGCGACATCGATCGCCTGACCTGATAAAGCTTTTCGGGCCCCCCGAATTCGGCGGGATCCCGCGCCACGAAGGTCTGATTAAGCATCCGCGACAGCGTCGCGCCGTCGAGAAGCACCTGCTTGACCGTCGCGCCGCTGAGCGGTCGCGGCTTCAGGTTCGGCGCCGGCTTCGCCGTGCCCGCCACGACCCCGCCGCAACCCGTCGCCAACACTGCCACCGCCACCAGCACCGTCGTCGCCCCCGGTATCCGCATGGCTACTTTTTGCCCTTGTCCCCTGCGGCGTCGGAGGACAACGCCGCGACGAACGCCTCCTGCGGCACATCGACCCGGCCGATGGTCTTCATCCGCTTCTTGCCTTCCTTCTGCTTTTCCAGAAGCTTGCGTTTACGGGTGATGTCGCCGCCGTAGCACTTGGACAACACGTCCTTGCGGATCGCGCGAATGTTCTCGCGCGCAATGATTTTCGATCCGATGGCCGCCTGGACGGGCACCTCGAACTGCTGGCGAGGGATCAGCTCCTTGAGCTTGGTGGTCATCTTGTTGCCGTACGCCGATGCCCCATCCTTGTGGACGATCGCGCTGAAGGCGTCGACCGCCTCGCCCTGCAACAGGATGTCGACCTTGACCAGTTGGGCCTCCTGCTCGCCGGCCTCCTCGTAGTCCAGGCTGGCGTAGCCGCGGGTGCGTGACTTCAGCGAGTCGAAGAAGTCGAAGATGATCTCCCCCAACGGCATCGTGTAGCGCAACTCGACCCGTTCGGGTGACAGGTAATCCATGCCGCCCAGCTCGCCGCGGCGCGACTGGCACAGTTCCATGATGGTGCCGATGAATTCGCTCGGCGCGATGATCGTGGTCTTGACCACCGGCTCGTAGACGTCGCGGACCTTACCTTCCGGCCAGTCCGACGGGTTGGTCACCACGATCTCGCTGTTGTCCTCCTTAACCACGCGATAGACGACGTTGGGCGACGTCGAAATCAGGTCCAGGTTGAACTCACGCTCCAGGCGCTCGCGGGTGATCTCCATGTGCAGCAGACCCAGGAAGCCGCAACGGAATCCGAACCCCAACGCCACCGATGTCTCCGGCTCGTACGTCAGGGCCGCGTCGTTGAGCTGCAGCCTGTCCAGGGCGTCGCGCAGATCCGGGTAGTCGGAGCCGTCCACCGGATACAGGCCCGAGTAGACCATCGGCTTGGGTTCGCGGTATCCGGTCAGCGCTTCGGCGGCACCGTGGCGTGCCGTCGTCACCGTGTCACCCACCTTGGATTGGCGGACGTCCTTGACACCGGTGATCAGGTAGCCCACCTCCCCCACGCCCAGGCCGTCGCTGGCCTTCGGCTCCGGCGAGACGATGCCGACCTCGAGCAGTTCGTGGGTGGCGCCGGTGGACATCATCGCGATGCGTTCGCGCGGGGTGATCTTGCCGTCGACCACCCGAACGTAGGTCACCACGCCACGGTAGATGTCGTAGACCGAGTCGAAGATCATCGCCCGCAGCGGCGCGTCGGCCTTACCCTGCGGGGACGGCACCTCGCGCACCACGTGATCGAGCAGGTCGGCAACGCCGTCTCCGGTCTTGCCGGAGACACGCAGCACCTCGCCCGGCTCGCAGCCGATGATATGGGCGATCTCGGCGGCGTAGCGATCGGGATCGGCGGCGGGCAGATCGATCTTGTTCAGCACCGGGATGATGTGCAGGTCGCGGTCCAGCGCAAGGTAGAGGTTGGCCAGCGTCTGCGCCTCGATGCCCTGCGCGGCGTCGACCAGCAGCACCGCGCCCTCACACGCCTCCAGCGCCCGTGACACCTCGTAGGTGAAGTCAACGTGGCCCGGGGTGTCGATCAGGTGCAGCACGTAATCGGTGTCGCCGACTTTCCACGGCAGGCGCACGTTCTGGGCCTTGATGGTGATCCCGCGCTCGCGCTCGATGTCCATCCGGTCCAGGTACTGGGCGCGCATCGACCGCTCGTCGACGACGCCGGTGAGCTGGAGCATCCGGTCGGCCAGCGTGGACTTGCCGTGGTCGATGTGGGCGATGATGCAGAAGTTCCGAATCTGCGCCGGCGGAGTGAAGGTCTTGTCGGCGAAACTGCTGATGGGAATCTCCTGGTGCACTGAAGCTTGACGGGCGCTTCGCGGCCGTTTCTAGGGCGGTTCGCGGGCATGTCCAGCGTATCCAGACAGGGCCGCCGGAACCTACTTGGACACAATCGCACCCCCGCCGCTCGCGTCTATGCTGCGAATATGGCGTCTCCCCGGAAATCCCAGTGGAAGACGTTTCAGCGGTTTGCCGAGAATTTGGTGTTCAGCGGCGCCCCGCGCCTGGTCCGGCAAGTGCAGAACTCCCAGACTGTGCTGCGCGAGCTGCAGCAGGCGGTGAGGATCACCGCGAACGTCATCGCCGCGGTCGCGCCGCCGCCTTCCGAGGCGCCCGTCACCGGCCGGCCTGTGACCAGCGGCAGCCTTCCCACGGCGCAGCGGGCCCGCAAGCTGGTGTACGCGCCGAGCCTGGACGGCCGGGCCGATCCCGGCGAGATCGTCTGGACGTGGGTGGTCTACGAGGACGACCCCACCCAGGGCAAGGACCGGCCCGTCCTGGTCGTGGGACGGGACCGCAGCGTCCTGTTGGGGTTGATGGTGTCCAGCCAGGAGCGTCACGCTGAGGACCCCGACTGGGTTGGAATCGGTTCCGGCCCTTGGGATTACGAGGGCAGGCAGAGCTGGGTCCGGCTGGACCGCGTACTCGACGTACCCGAAGAGGGCATTCGCCGCGAGGGCGCCATTTTGGATCGCGAGACCTTCGATGTGGTGTCCGCCCGGCTGCGCGCCGACTACTTCTGGCGTTGACTTTCCGCCCCGCCCGGCGACGATGCGGGTCGCGCAGCGGCTTCGAGGTGGAGCCGGGAAATCAGCCCTGGGTGATGTAGGACTGCAGTTGCTGCTGCTCGGCCTCGAGTTCTTCCATCCGGGTCTTCACCACGTCACCGATACTGACGATGCCGATCAGCTTCTTGCCGTCCAGCACGGGCACATGCCGCACCCGGTTCTTGGTCATCAACATGCTGATGGCGTCGACCTCGTCGGTCTTCGTGCAGGTGGCCAGCATGGACGTCATGATCTTGGACACCGGGCGAGACAGCACGCTGGCGCCGTGAGTATGCAGCTGGCGCACCACGTCGCGCTCCGACACGATGCCGACCACGCCCTCGTCGCCGACCACCACCATGGCGCCGATGTTCTGGTCGTTCAGCCCGGCAAGCAGCTCGCGAACGGTCGCGTCCGGGTTGATCGTCACCACCGCCGCGCCCTTGTTCCGCAAGACGTCCGCTATCCGCATCGAGGCCTCCAGCCGGGTTGTGATCCGCTTCACACCAGGCTACGGGGAAGTCGCGCGGCGGAAAAGCCACTAAGAGAAGCTGCAAACAGATCGTGTCCAATCGGTGAAAGCCGCGCGGATCGGCCGATTGACCCACTGCGGGCGCGGCTGGCTTGCAAGATGGGGCCATGATCGAGGTCACGCTGCTGGGAACCGGAAGTCCTATCCCCGATCCGAACCGCGCCGGGCCGTCGACCCTGGTGCGGGCCGGCGGCCAGGTGTTCTTGGTCGATTGCGGGCGCGGCGTGCTGCAGCGCGCCGCGGCGGTCGGGGTGGGCGCCGCCGGATTGTCGGCGTTACTGCTGACCCATCTGCACAGCGACCACATCGGTGACCTGGGCGACGTCCTCATCACGCGGTGGATCAGCACCTTCACCCCCGACCCCGCGCCGCTGCCCATCATCGGACCGCCCGGCACCGCCGAGGCGGTCGCGGCGACGCTGAACGCGTTCCGCCACGACATCGGCTACCGGATCGCCCATCACGCCGATATCAGTGAGCCGCCGGCGGTGGATGTTCACGAATACACCCGCGGTGCCGTCTGGGACCACGACGACGTGTCCATCCGGGTAGCCCCCACCGATCACCGCCCGGTGGCCCCGACCATCGGCTTTCGCATCGACTACCAGGGCGCCTCGGTGGTGCTGGCCGGTGACAGCGTCCCGTGCGCCGGCCTGGACGAGCTGGCGGCGGGCGCCGGCGCGCTGGTGCACACCGTGATCCGCAAAGACATCGTCGCCACCATCCCGCAGCAGCGGCTGCTGGACATCTGCGATTACCACTCCTCGGTCGAGGAGGCGGCGGCAACCGCGGCCCGCGCGAGGGTGGGCACCCTGGTCATGACGCACTACGTGCCGGCACTGGTGCCCGGACAAGAAGAACAGTGGCGCGCCTTGGCGGTCGCGCACTTCGGTGGGCGCATCGAACTCGGTGACGACCTGCATCGGGTTCAGGTCGACGCACCCTCGTGACGCCGGCGGCCGCCGCTCACCGGGCTGCCGAATCTCGTTGCGCCCCGTGGGATAGCGCAACGCCTGCGACCATCAGCCAGGTCAAGGCCAGGACCCGGGCGATCGGCAAGATGACGCCCAACGCCGGCCAAATCAGCACCACCGCCGTCAATTCGGCCAAGGCGGCAGTCGCCAGACCCATCCGGGCGACCGGTCCGGGTACCAACGCCCGACCGAGGCACGGCGCAGCGATCCCGCCGACCAGCAGACCCAACGCCACCATGTGGCCCGGACCGCCGGTGAGAAAGACCAACAAGTAGAGCGCCCTGACAACGGCAGCGTTCGCAGCGACGTCCGGTATCGACAACGTCCAACCCAGCAGGCCGGACAGACCGAGGGCACCGGCGGCCAAGGTTCCGCCGGTCAGCGCGATCGCCGCGGGCCCGGCGCCGGCGCCGAGTTGCCGCAACCGGGCGCCGGCGGTCGCCGCGTAGATCGCCAACGGCACCGAGGACGCGAACGTCGCAACGGCGATGATGCGCACGGCCGCCGGCTGGGCGCGGACGTAAGCCGCGACGGCGCTCGCCGGGCCGTAAGGCAACGGCATCACGCCGCCCACGGCAACCCCGATCGCGATCCCGCCGATGAGCAGCCCGATGCAGAACAGGGACAGCACCGCCAGGGACGAGCCGCCCAGCCTGGGGCGACTCGCCAAGCGCCGCGCTGCACCTTCGGCTGAATCGTTCATCCCTACAACGGTATCCCTGCGCGGTCCCACGCCGGCGGGTTCCGTTCCGGCTAGGCCAGCCGGGTCACCTCCACGATCACGTCGAGGTCGGTGGCGCCCTCCCCGGAGTAGATGCCCTTCAGTGGGGAAACGTCGGCGTAGTCGCGGCCCACACCCACGCCGACGTACTGCTCGGTGATCTCAGTGTCGTTGGTGGGGTCATAGCTCCACCACCCACCCGTCCACGCCTCGATCCAGGCGTGGCTTCGCCCCTCCACGGTGTCCCCCACGACGGCGTCGCGTTTGGGATGCAGATAACCCGAGACGTAGTGCGCAGGAATTCCCATGCCGCGCAACAACATCAGCGACAGGTGTACGAAGTCCTGGCAGACGCCCTTACCCGCTTTGAGCGCATCGAGCCCGGACGAGTGCACGCTGGTGGTTCCCGGAAGGTATTCCAATTCGTTGCGCACCCAATTGGCGGCGGCCACAACGGCTTCGGCCGGCTTGTGGGTCTTGCTGATCTTCTTGCCCACCGACGCCACCCGCCTGCTGGCCGGGGCGTGCTCGGTAGCGCGCAGCAGGTCGTCGTAACGATCGATCACCGCCTCGGATTGCAAATCGTTCCAGCCCACCTCCGTCGTGAGCGGCTCGGCGCGCTCGGTTTCGACGACCGAGGACGACATCACCGTGAGATCGGTGTGGGGCGCGTGCAGGTCGAACGCCGTGACCGCGGTGCCCCAGTAGTCGATGTAGCGGTAGGACCGGGTTGCCGGGATGGTTTCGACGCGGTTGAGGATGACGTTTTGCCGGTTGTTCGACCGCGGGGTCAGGCGGGCCTCGTTGTAGGAGGCGGTCACCGGCGACTGGTAGGCGTATCCCGTGGTGTGCACCACCCGCAGCCGCCACATCAGCCGTCCCCTTTCCTGCTGACCAGTCGGCCGCGCTGGCCCGCGTCCGACCAGGCCACCCAGGGCGTCACGTGAAAATACTGCAGCGCCAAGGCTTCTCCGACGTCACGGCAGGTGCTCTGCAGCCCCGCCAGACGGCCTTCCAACGATTCCAGCAGGACGCCGGGCTGGACGAATTCCAATTCGCTGCGGGCCTGACCGAGCAACCGCTGCGCCTCGGCGGTGGCCCCGATCCGGCTCTGCCGGTTGTGAACCAGTTCGTCGAGGTTGTGTTCGGCCAGTCGCAGCGAATAGAACACCGAACGCGGAAACAGCCGGTCCAACAACATGAATTCGACTACCCGGCCGGCGTCCAGCACACCCCGGTAGGTACGCAGGTAGGTGTCGTGCGCGCCCGCCGAGCGCAACAACGTCACCCATGCCGGGGACGAGGCGCTGTCACCGACCCGCGACAGCAACAGCCGCACGGTCATGTCCACCCGTTCGATCGCCCTGCCCAGCACCATGAACCGGTAGCCGTCGTCGCGGGACAGCGTTGAGTCGGCCAGCCCGGCAAACATTGCCGCGCGCCGCTCAATGAACGACAAGAAGTCATGTGGCCCAAGGCGTTTGGCGGCACGTTCGCGTTCGGGCAGGGCGTGGTAGGTGGTGTTGAGGCACTCCCATATCTCGCTGGAGGTCACCTCGCGCGCCGACTTCGCGTTCTCGCGCGCCGAGGTGATGGCGTCGACGATCGAGCACCCACCCTGGGTGTTGGTGCTGTAGGCCACCAGGTCGGTCAGCGACCACACGTCCAGGTCGTGATCCGGCGGGTCGATACCGAGCACCCGCAGCAGCAGGCGCGAAGCCTGGTCCGGGACCACGCTGGAATCCTCGAGCAATTGATGCAGCGCCACGTCCAGGATCCGTGCGGTGTCGTCGGCGCGTTCGACGTAACGGCCGATCCAGTAGAGCGCCTCGGCGTTACGTGCCAGCATCGTGCACCGCCCTTTGCTGTTGCTGTAGCTGTTGCTGCTCGCGCTGAGGCAGTTCGGTGGGCTGCGCCTGCTGGGAGGCCCGCCGCGGCGCGTCGTCGAGCATCGGGTCCGGCATGGAGGTGGGCAACGAGCGCACCACCTCCGCCGCCCCGAGCTCGTGGTCGCCGGCCGACGCCCGCGACGCGAGCACCCAGGTGTCCTTGGAGCCGCCGCCCTGACTGGAGTTGACCACCCGCGACCCCTCGACCAGGGCAACCCGGGTCAGCCCGCCGGGCAACACCCATACGTCGTTGCCGTCGTTGACGGCGAACGGCCGCAGGTCCACATAGCGCGGCGCCAGCGTGTTGCCGATCTGCGTCGGCACCGTCGAGAGCTCCATCATCGGCTGCGCGATCCAGCTCCGCGGATCGTCGCGCACCTTCTTGGCGGCGGCGGCCAGCTCTTTCTCGGAGGCCTCCGGTCCGAACACGATGCCGTAACCACCAGACCCCTCGACCGGCTTGAGCACCAACTCGTCGAGGCGGTCCAGCACCTCTTCGCGTTCGTCATCGAGCCAGCAGCGCAGGGTGTCCACGTTGGCCAGCAGCGGCTTCTCGCCCAGGTAGTACTCGATCATGGTGGGCACGTAGGTGTAGACGAGTTTGTCGTCGCCGACCCCGTTGCCGATTGCGCTGGAAATGACGACGTTGCCGGCGCGGGCGGCATTGACCAGCCCGGCCACCCCCAACACCGAGTCGGCGCGGAACTGCAGCGGGTCCAGGAAGGCGTCGTCGATGCGCCGATAGATGACGTCGACCTGACGCTCCCCCTCGGTGGTGCGCATGTACACCTGGTTGTCGCGGCAGAACATGTCGCGCCCTTCGACCAGCTCGACGCCCATCTGGCGGGCCAGCAGCGAATGCTCGAAATACGCCGAGTTATAGACACCGGGGGTCAGCACCACCACCGTCGGGTCGGCCTCGTTGGTGGCCGCGGAGTTGCGCAGCGCCCGCAGCAGGTGGCTGGCGTAGTCGTCGACCGCGCGCACCCGGTGGCTGGCGAACAGGTTCGGGAAAACGCGCGCCATGGTCCGCCGGTTCTCCATGACATAGGAGACCCCCGACGGCGAGCGCAGGTTGTCCTCGAGAACCCGCCAGGTGCCCTTCTCGTCGCGGATCAAATCGATTCCGGCCACGTGGATTCGCACGCCGTTGGGCGGGACGATGCCCATCGCCTGGCGGTGGAAATGCTCACAAGACGTGATCAGGCGGCGCGGGATGACCCCGTCGTTCAGTATTTCCTGGTCACCGTAGATGTCGTCGAGGTACATCTCGAGCGCCTTGACCCGCTGGGTGATGCCGCGTTCCAGCCGGGTCCACTCGGCAGCCGAGATAACCCGCGGCACCAGGTCCAGCGGAAAGGGCCGCTCCTGGCCCGACAGCGAGAAGGTGATCCCCTGGTCGAGGAAGGCGCGGGATAGCGCTTCAGCGCGCGCTTTCAGCTCCGAGGCATCCGACGGCGCAAGCTCGGCGTAAATGCCCTTGTAGGGGCCGCGCACGGTGCCCTGGGCGTCGAACATCTCGTCGAACGCCATCTCGTAGGCATCCGACGAGATGTTGTATCCGCCGAAGATGCGCTCAGAACGGGCAGCGCGAAAACCCCGCTTGGTGTCGTCAAGCTGGTTCGTAAGACTCACTGTTCAGATGCTGCCTCAGGTCGACGTTCTGGCAGCCCACGTGTTCCCGTTTTGGGAGAAAACGTAACTCACTGATAACCTGGGCAATCGCTGTGGTGGTATCCGGCGCCCAACAAAACGTCTAATCGAAGAAGGAACTCCCGCGTGGCCAACATCAAGTCGCAGCAGAAGCGCAACAAGACGAACGAGCGCGCTCGCCTGCGCAACAAGTCGGTGAAGTCGTCGCTGCGTACCGCGGTCCGCGCCTTCCGCGAGGCTGCCCACGCCGGCGACAAAGACAAGGCCGCCGAGTTGCTGGTGTCGACCAACCGCAAGCTGGACAAGGCGGCCAGCAAGGGCGTGATCCACAAGAACCAGGCGGCGAACAAGAAGTCGGCGCTGGCGCAGGTCCTCAACAAGATCTGAGGCTCTCCCGGCCGAGAACGCCCGCCCCTAATGGCTGCGCTGGGCGGCTAGCTCGGCAACCTGTCTGACCGCGGATTCCAGGGCGTAGTCGGCGTCCGCCACCGCGCCTTTGACGTTCGCGTTGAGCGTGGCCACCACCTTCATCGCCGTCGCCACCGAGTCACGCGACCAACGCCGAGCCTGTTTCTGGGCCTTCTGCACCCGCCAGGGCGGCATCCCGAGCTGTGACGCCAGCCGGTAGGGATCACCCGACAGCGGTCCGACGCGACCGATCGTGTGGATCGCTTCGGCCAGCGCATCCGCCAGCACCACCAGCGGCTCGCCCCGCATCATCGCCCACCGCAACGCCTCGGCGGCTCCCTGGATGTCGCCGGCCACCGCCTTGTCCGCGATGTCGAAGCCTTTCACCTCGGCCTTGCCGCTGTGATAGCGGCGCACCGCGGCGGCGTCGACCACCCCGCCGGTATCGGCGACCAACTGGGAGCAGGCAGAGGCCAACTCCCGCAGATCGGAACCGACCGAATCCAGCATTGCGGTCACCGTCTCCTCGTCGGCCTTCACCCGCAGGTCGCGAAACTCCTTGCGGACGAAATCGACGCGTTCGCTGAGTTTGGTGATCCGCGCGCAGGAATGCACCACGGCGCCAAGGGACTGCAGCTCGGTGGCCAACGCCTTGGCTCGACCACCGCCCGAGTGCACCACCACCAGCACCACGCCCGTCGGCATGTCGCTCGCGGCCGAAACAATCACGGCGGCAGCGTCTTTCCCCGCTTCGCCGGCGGCCTCCAGCACGACGATGCGCTCGTCGGCGAACAGCGACGGACTCAGCAGCTCGGCGAGCTCATAGGTGCTGACGTCGCCCGCCCGCATGCGGTTGACCGGAACGTCCTCGGTGCCGGCCCGTTTCCGCGCCGACCGCAGCACGTCGGCTACCGCCCGCTCGACCAGCAGTTCCTCGTCTCCCAGGACCAGGTGCAACGGCGAATCCTCGCTCACCCCACGATGGTGTCACGCCCCGCCGACCATGCCGCTCGGGGATCCACCGGCTCGACACCCGCCCTACCCCAGTCCGGACAGCGCCCAGGCCAGCCCGACCAGCGCCGCCCCTCCCGCCGCGACGCGAAACGGCCGCCATCGCCACAGCACCACCGCCAGCACCGTGACACCGCCGACGATCACGGTGCCGGGCGTACCCTCCGGGACCGGCACCGTGGCGCCGGGCATGTTGGCCGCCCAGCGGGCCACGCCGTCCACCCACCACAACTCCGGGCCGGTGAAGCGGATAAGCAGCCGCGCGGCGGCCGGCCAAATCCCGCAGAGCGCGGCCGCGGCCGTGCCGAACACCGTGATCGGCGCGATCACGGCCGCCACGATGAGATTCGCGACCGCGGCAACCACGCTGAATCGCCCGGAGATCGCCGCGACCAGCGGTGCGGTGACCACCTGCGCGGTCCAGGCGACGGCAAGGGCGTCGGCCAGCGGCTTGGGCCACCCCTTGGCCACCAGGCGCCGGGACCAGACCGGCGCGATGACGATCAGCGCGGCGGTGGCGAGCACTGACAGCGCGAACCCCACGTCGACGGCCAGCGCGGGGGCGACGGCCAGCAACACCAACACGCTGGCGGCGAGGGCCGGAATGGCTTGCCGCCGGCGCGAAGTCAGCATTCCGGCCAGCCCGATGGCGCCCATCACGGCCGCCCGCAACACGCTCGCCGTCGGCTGCACGACGATGACGAAGGCCACCAGCGCCAGCGCGGCAAGCGCGACGGCCGCCCGGGGGCCGATCAACCGGGCCGAAAACAGCACGGCGGCGCACACGATCGTCACGTTGGCACCCGACACGGCCATCAGGTGCGTCATGCCGGCTGCGCGAAAGTCGCGGCCGGTGTCGGCCGGCACCGCCGACGTGTCACCGATCACCAGCGCGGGCAGCATCGCTGCCTGATCGCCGGGCAGCGTGTCGCGGACGGCCCTGGCGAAGCGGCTGCGCACGCTGTGCGCCGCCGACTGCACCGCGTTTGCCGTGCCCATGGTCGGGGGGCCAGACGCGTTGAGCACGGCGACGGTCAGGTCGCGACGGGTCGGACGGGTGATGCGCGCGGTGAACTGCACGGGCTGGCCCACCGTCACGGCTCCGAAGTCCGAGGCGCGCGCGAAAACAACGACCCGGCCCGATATTTGGGCCGTGCGCAGGCGTCGCAGGGTTGCCCGGAACATCAACCGGCTGCTGCCCAACGACACCGGGCTCTCGGTGGGGGCAACCGTAACCGGAGCGCTGGTGCCGAAGGCCGCGGTGATCGGGTGGTGACCGACTGCGTCGGTGCGCAGCGCGATGGCGAAGCCGTATCCCGCCCCCACCACACCGATCGCGGCGAGACCGGCGCTGATCGCACGGAGCCGCGCATTTCGATCGGGCCCGCGCACCGCATGCCACGCCGCCACACCGGACACGATGGTCAGCGCGACGCAGCAGCAGGCGAAGATCCGGCCGGTCGACCACCAGATCCCGGCGGCAGTCACCGCCCAGGAGGCCAGCGCGGCAGGCACCAGGCGTACATCGACATGCCCCGAAAGTGATTCGCCCGCCCCGGGATGAACCACCGGGGTCAGACACGGACCAGGGCGCGCAGCTTCTCCAGCCGCGCCGGCCCGATGCCCTCGACATCGGCCAGCTGGTCGACGCTGGTGAATTTGCCGTTGGCCTGCCGCCACGCCACGATCGCGGCGGCGGTGACCGGCCCGACACCGGGCAGGGCGTCGAGGTCCTGAACGGTCGCGGTATTCAGATCGACCGCCTGGCCCGGCTTCGGCTTGACCGATCCCGATCCGGGCGTCGGTGCCCTCGATGTCGGTGTCGTTCCGGTGGCCACCGAGCTGCCCAGCGCCGTCGGCTGTCCCGGAACGGGTGCGAGCCCGACCACGATTTGTTCGCCGTCACCGAGCGGTCGGGCCATGTTCAGTCCGATGGTGTCCGCGCCGTTCACCGCACCGCCGGCCGCCTGCAGCGCATCGGCGATGCGCGCGCCCGGCGCCAGGGTCACCAGGCCTGGCGTGTGCACCAGACCAACCACGCTGACCACCACCGGGCGGTCGGGACTCGGCGCTGGTGCGGCACCCGGACTCGCCGATGACCTGGGGCTGGCCGTCGAGACCTTCTCCACCGGAGGCAGCTTGGCCGACATCACCGGCGTCGGCCGGTCGCGCAGCAACGTGAACACCGTGACCAGGACCGCCAGCGCCGCCACGATCGCCAACCCGATAGCGCCGGCGCGTCCGGGGTCGGCACGCACCCTGGCGACCCAGCCCCGGTCCTGCGACGCGTCGGGAAGCCACCGCGGCAGCAGCGAATTCTGGTCGTCATCCGGGGCGTCCTCCCTCGAGGCCGACCCGGCGTCCTCGGGCTCGGGGGACGCATCGTTCTGCGGTTCCGCGTTGAGCCGCCGCTGCAGGCGCTCCGCCGGAAGTTCTGTTCGCATGGGCCGACGGTAGGTCCGCGGACCGCCACAACGGCACCGCTCAACCGCGCCGCCGGGCCGAACTGTGGATTAACCCGAGGCTGTGCACGAGACCCGCGAGGGATGGGTCAAGATGGAAGTCGAGCGAACGACCAGCATCGCCAGAAGACAGCTCTGGACGCTGCATCGTCACCCTCACCCCGAAACGACAGGAGGCTGCCATGCAACTGGCGCTCACGCCCGAGGAAGCCGCATTCCGCGACGAACTTCGCAACATCTACACGACCAAGATCCCAGAGGAAGTGCGCGAGCGGGTGCGCCGGGGCTCGGCGGAAGTGAACCACGACGACATCGTCGCCAGCCACAAGATCCTGCACGAGCACGGCCTGGCGGTACCGAACTGGCCTGTCGAGTGGGGTGGCAAGGACTGGACGCCGACCCAGCATCAGATCTGGGCCGACGAAATGCAGCTGGCATGCGTCCCGGAGCCGCTCAACTTCAACACCAAGATGGTGGGCCCGGTGATCGCCGAATTCGGTTCGGAGGAGGTCAAACAACGCTTCCTGCCTCCCACGGCCAGTCTCGACATCTGGTGGTGCCAAGGCTTCTCCGAGCCCGAGGCGGGTTCGGACCTGGCGTCGCTGCGCACCACCGCGGTGCGCGACGGCGACAACTACGTCGTCAATGGTCAGAAGACCTGGACCACGCTCGGCCAGTACGCGGACTGGATCTTCTGCCTGGTCCGCACCGACCCGCAGGCGCCCAAGCGGCAGGCCGGCATCTCGTTCCTGCTGTTCGACATGAACACGCCGGGCATCACCCTGCGACCCATCAAGACGATCGACGGCGGCCACGAGATCAACGAGGTCTTCTTCGAAGACGTCCGAGTGCCCGCCAATCAGCTTGTCGGAGAAGAGAATCAGGGCTGGACATACGCAAAATTCCTGCTGGGCAACGAGCGCACCGGCATCGCGGGTGTGGGGCGGACCAAGGTGCGCCTCGCCGAGGTGAAGAAACACGCCGCGGCTACCGGGGTGCTCAACGATCCGCTGTTCGCGGCGCGGCTGGCCGAGGCCGAAAACGAGCTCTTGGCACTGGAACTCACCCAGTCGCGGGTGGTCACCGACTCCGCGAACGGGCAGCCCAATCCGGCGTCGTCGGTGCTCAAGCTGCGCGGCAGCCAGTTGCAACAGGCGGCCACCGAACTGCTCGTCGAGGTGGCCGGCCCGGATGCGCTGCCGGCCAACGGCGAAGACATTGCGTCCCCGGCCTGGGCGCAACACAGTGCGCCGCACTACCTCAACTATCGCAAGACGTCGATCTACGGCGGTAGCAGCGAGGTGCAGCGCAACATCATCGCGTCGACGATTCTGGGATTGTGAGGCAGCCATGGACTTTCAGTTGAGCGACGAGCAAAGCCTGCTCCGCGACACCACCCGCGACCTGCTGTCGCGCACCTATGACCCAGAAAGCCGCAACAAGATCATCGGCTCCGATCTCGGCTGGAGCCGCGAGGTCTGGAATCAACTCGCCGACACCGGGATTCTGGGCCTCGGCTTCGATCCGGAGGAGTCCGGCCAGATCGAGATCATGGTGGTACTCAACGAGGTCGGACGCCGGCTGGCCCCCGAACCGGTGCTGCACGCCGCGTTGGGCCCCGGTGCGCTGATCGCCGAGCTGGGCAGCGCTGAGCAGAAGGAACTGCTGGACGAGGTCGCGGGCGGACAGCGACTGCTGGCGTTCGCCCACCTCGAGCCGGGCCAGCGCAAGCCGTCCACCGAGGTGGTCACCAAGGCTGCGCAGCAAGGTGATTCGTGGACCTTGAGCGGCCGGAAGAACCCGGTGCTCGCGGGGGACTGTGCGGACACCTTGGTGGTCAGCGCCGCCTTGCCGAGCGGCGGCACCGGTCTGTTCCTGGTCGATGCGGCATCGGTGACCAGGCACCCGTACCGGACGTTCGACGGACAGCGCGGCGCCCAGATCGATCTGGACTCCACCCCCGCCGAACCTCTTGGCGAGGCCATCGACGCATCGGGCCCCATTCGCGACGCCATCGTGCGCATCCAGTCGGCGTTGTGCGCCGAAGCGCTGGGCGCAATGGAGGAATCACTGCGCCTGACGACCGATTACCTGAAGACCCGCAAGCAATTCGGCGTCACGCTCAACAAATTCCAGGCGCTCACCCAGCGCGCGGCCGACATGTACGTCTCGCTCGAATTGGCCCGCAGCATGACCCTGTATGCGGCCATGTCGATCGCCGACGGCGACATCGACCCGGTGATCGCCTCGCGCGCCAAGCTGCAGGTCGGCCGCTCGGGCCGGCACATCGCGCAGGAGTCGGTCCAGATGCATGGCGGCATCGGGGTGACGGTGGAATATCCGGTCAGCCACTACGCCGCCCGGCTCACCGCGATCGAACACACGCTGGGCACCTCGGGTGAGCACCTGCACAATCTGATTGACCACCTCGGCGACTACGACCTGGCCCGCCTGTAACGAATGGCCGAGCCCGCGGAGTTGACCGAGAGGGTCATCGAGTTCCTGTCAGCCGGCACCCGTACCGGGATGCTGGGGTACGTTGCCGCCGACGGCAGGCCCCTGGTCGCCCCGGTGTGGTTTGTCGTCGACGATGGCCATCTGGCGTTCAACACCGGCCGCGGCACGTCGAAAGGCCGTGCGCTGGCCCGTGATTCGCGAGTCGTGATCTGTGTCGACGACCCCCACCCGCCCTACTCGTTTGTGCAGGTGCAGGGGGTCGCGACGGTGACGGAGGATCCGCAGGACGTGCTGCGCATCGCGACCCGCACCGGCGGCCGCTACATGGGCGCCGAGCGGGCCGAGGAGTTCGGCCGCCGCAACTCCGCACCCGGCGAACTATTGGTACGGGTCCGCCCAACCAAGGTCATCACCGGTTTCGACATCAGCGCCTGACATCAGTTGGACTCTGGCGCGGCAATCGATTCCGCCTCGCCCGGCTCTGAGTCCGCCTCGGACAGCTGACCCACGAGATATTCGGCAAGGCCCCCGATGGTCGGATAGTCGAAGACCGCTGTCGCGTTGATCGTGAACTTGCCGCCGAACTGACTGTGCAGCCGGTTGCGGAGTTCGATCGCCATCAGTGAATCCGTACCCAGGTCCAGGAACCGACTGCTTGCGGCGGGCGGCGACGCGAGCCGCAGGAAGTTCTGCACCTCCCGTTGAAGGAATTCGGTCACGAAGCCGGCGCGCTGCGGCACCGGAATCTCCATCAGCTGCTTGAGCAATTCGCTGTCACCGGTCACCTCTCCGACGGCACTGGGCAACACGAGGTCGAGGATCGGTGGGCGCGAACTGCCCAGCACCTTCGCGGCACGCTGCCAGTTGGCCTTGAGCACGGTGGCCTGGCCCGTTCCATTCGCCACGACCTCGGCGAGGGCACCGAGCGCGGCCGCCGGTTCCAGCGGAATCAGGCCCTGCGCACTGATATTGGCGGTCGCGGCCTCCGAAGAGGCCATGCCACCCTGGGCCCAGGGACCGAAGTTGACGCCGGTGGCCGGCAAGCCTTGCGCCCTTCGCCGCGCGACCAGGCCGTCGAGCAGGGCATTGGCGGTCGCGTAGTTGGACTGACCGGGCGAACCGAACAAGCTCGACACCGAGGAGGACACGATGAAGAAGTCCAGATCGTCGTCCTGCGTCAATCTGTCCAAATGGCACGCGCCGAACGCCTTGGGCGTCAAGGTTGTTCGGAATCGCTCCAGGCTCTGCTGGGACAGCAGCGCATCGTCGAGCACCCCCGCCAAATGTGCCACACCGGCTAACGGGGGCAACTCCGCGCGGATGCGCTCCAACAGCTTCGCGACGTCGGACTCCGAGCCGACATCGGCGCAGAACACGTGGATGCGGCACTTGTAGCGCTCGGCGATCTCGTCGATTGCCTGTTGCACGTCCGCACCGGGCGCGCGCCGGCTGGTCAACACGATGTCACCCGCACCGAGTTGAGCCAGATACGACGCCGTGTGCAGACCGATCGCACCGAGTCCGCCGGTGATCAGGTAGCTCCGATCCGCCTGGGGCTGCAGCGGATTCGGTGTCTGAACCACGATCTTTCCGATGTGCCGCGCTTGCTGCATCCGGCGGAATGCGGCCCTCGCCTCGGTCAGCGGGTAAATCTCGGCGGGCAGCGGTGTCCACTCGCCCTTGGCCAATCCTTCCGAGACCTCCATCAGCAAGCTCCGAATACGTTCGGGCTCCTGGAAGGTCACGGTGTCCAGCGCCACGATCTCGTAGGCGATGTCGGGACGAGCCTGCGCCATCTGCTCAGGCGTCCAGATGTCACGTTTGGCGATCTCAGCGAAGCGGCCATTGTGGGCGGTGGCCCGCACGGTCGCTTCGAGGAATCCCTCACTGGTCAGGCTGTTGAGCACCACGTCGACGCCGGCACCATCGGTATCAGCCAGGATCTGGTCGGCGAAATCCGTTGTGCGCGAGTCGTAGACGTGCTCCACACCCAACTTGCGCAACGTCGCACGTTTGAAGGTGCTGGCCGTGGCGAAGACGACGGCACCACACTGCTGTGCCATCTGAATCGCCGCCAGGCCGACACCACCGCTGGCGGCGTGGATGAGCACACGCTCGCCGGGCTTCAGCTGCGCCCAGTCGAACGCGAGCCGAACCGTCAGCGCCGCAGCGGGAATCGTCGCCGCCTCGACCGCGCTCACCCCGTCCGGGATCGGCGCCAGCAACTGGGCAGGCACGTTGAACCGGCTGGAGAACGCCCCCTGCATGAAGCCGTAGACGCGCTGGCCCACCTCGACTCCGGCGACGCCCTCGCCCAGCTGGGTGACGACACCCGCGAAGTCTCCACCGATCGGCCCGGGGTCGCCCGGGTAGAGGCCGAGGACGTTGAGCACATCGCGGAAGTTGAGGCCCGAGGCCTCCACCCGGACCTGCACGTAGCCCGCGTCCGGGGGCGCCACGTCCACTTCGGTCAGCCGCAGGTTGTCAATGGCGCCGCGTTCGGTGGGGGCCAGGACGTAGTCGCCTGCACGCGGCACCGTGAGATGACCGCTGCGCGACCATGGCAATAACCGGGAGGCCAGCAGCTTTCCTTGTCGCACCGCGAGTTCCGGTTCGTCAACCGGGGTCGCCAGCAAGTGGGCCAGTGCCTGCACGGCCTCGGGTGACCCGTCGCAATCGACCAACTTGGCGCGCAGTACCGGTTCCTCGTTGATGGTGGTGCGGCCGAATCCCCACAGTGCCGCCTGCACCGGGTCTACCTGTTCGCCGGATTCGGTGGCCACGGCCCGTTCGGTGACGATCCACAGTCCGCCAGGCAGTTTCACCGCGCCGCCTTGCACCGCATGCACGGCGCTGAGCAGATTGGTGATTTCCGTTTCGAGGCGGCCGGCCCAGTTTTCCGAGCCGGCGCCGTCTTCTTTGTTCGGTCCGCTGCTGCGCCACACGACGCCGGTGAACGGCAGCCCGCGCTCGGCAGCCTGTGCCAGCACCTGTCCCAACGGCTCCGGATCGATGCTGCGGTCGAGCGGGACGCAGCCCGGCACCGTGGCCGCCAGTTCGTCGAAGCCGGCGATCAGCCAGGTGCCGGTGACTTCTGCGGCTTCTTCGCGCGATGGCGGCGGCACCTCGTGCCAGCCAAGGCTGTACAGCAACCGGGTGGCATCGCCGCCCAGCCCGCGCAGCAACGCCTCGCGCGGTGCACGTTTGACAGTGAACTCGCGAATCCCACCCAACTGGCGACCATCCCGGTCGACGAAATCGAGGTCGAAGACCTGGGTTTCGCTGTTGAGTTCGCTGCTGTGCCACCTCGCACGGCAGTAGAACCGCCGTGGCATCTTCTCCCGCAACATCACTTGCCCGTACCGCAGCGGCAGGAACAGATCGTTGACGCCCTGTTCGGCCGCGAGAAGCGCCGGGAACGCGGGGAAAGCGACTCCGGTGCACAGATCCATCAGCACCGGGTGCATCGGCTCGCTGCCGAGTTGTTCGGCAAGTTCTTCGCCGACGAGGATGTCGCCGATCGCTTCGCCCTCGCCGAGCCACAGCGACTTCAGGGAACCGGACCAGGTCGGTCCCCAGGCCAGCTCCAAGTCGGCGAAGGTCTCGAACAACTCCTGAGGACGCATGCGGTTCAGTCGCTCGAGCGTTTCGTCGACCGGATCACCGTCGGATACCGGTTCGTCACCGATGTCATCCACGCCGGCGACCACGGTGCCTTCGGCGTTCAACGACCATTCGGCGCCACGCTCGCCGTATGGACGGCTGTGCACTTGGAATCTGGACTCCCGGCCGTCCTGTATCGGATGCAAGGTCAGCTGTACTTCACGAGAACTCTTTTCGGGCAGGATGATCGGCTCGTAGAAGAAGACATCCTTCGCCCGCGCCGGAGTACCGACCGCGGCCAATGCCATTGCCGCGTAGGTCGCCCCGGGCACGACGACCGTGCCGTAGATGACGTGATCGGATAGCCAAGGCTGCGATTTGACGGACAACCTGCTGGTGTAGACGGAGTCGCCCGAGGCGAGGTCTTTCGCATTACCGAGGATTCCCGATACGGCCGGACCGTCGACCGCGATGCCGGACGTCTTAGGCCAGAAGCGGCGGCGCTGGAACGGATAAGTGGGCAGTTCGATTCTGCGACAAGGCTGATCATGTAGCGCAGCGAAATCGAGACGATGGCCGCCGACGTAGGCCGCGGCCAGCGCGTCGGCGATCTGACGCCGATCACCGACGCCCTTACGCAGCGAGACGATCGCGCGCGGTGCGGCAAGGTGCTCTGGCCAAACCTGTACCGCGGCGCCGGTCAGCACCGGTTGCGGGCCGATCTCCATCAACACCGAGCAGCCCAGCGCCGCCACGGTGCGCACACTTTCGGCGAACTGCACCGGCTGTCGGGAATGCCGCCGCCAGTACGGGGCGTCCAGCGGGGTTTGGCTCGTGAGCACGGCACCGGTGCGGTTGCAGACCAGCGGCATGCTCGGCGCGGCAAATTGCAATTGCGCGGCGTACGCCTCGAATTCGTCGAGCACCGGGTCCAACAGCTCGGAGTGGAAGGCGTGGCTGGTCTGCAGCCCGGTGCAGCGGATTCCCTCGTCACCGAACTTGGCGGCGATCTGCTCCACGTCCTCACCCGGACCCGAAAGCACGGTGTTGGGTCCGTTGTAGGCAGCGACCGACACTCGCGGAAATTCGCCGGCGACCTCCTCAACGTGCTTGGCGTCGGAGAACACAGCCACCATGCGCCCGCCTTCGGGCAGGCTGCCGAACATTCGTCCGCGCTCGGCCATTAGCCGGGCGCCGTCCTCGAGACTGAACACGCCTGCCACACATGCGGCTGCGTATTGACCCACGCTGTGCCCCAGCACCACGTCGGGCTGGATTCCCCACGACTGCCACAGCCGGGCGAGGCCCATCTCGACGGCGAAAAGCGCCGGCTGCGCAAACGAGGTGTGCCGCAGCCTTTCTCCGGCTTCGCCTCCGGTTTCGCGATCGGTGGCGAACAGCACCTCCAGCAATGGATGCGGCAATATGTCATTGACCGCATCGGCACAGCGCGTCACGGTTTCGGCGAAAACCGGTTCGGTGTCGAACAACTCACGCGCCATCGCCGAATACTGGCTGCCCTGGCCGGTGAACAACCATGCGGTTGTCGGGTGGTGTGCGTGCTCGCCACGTACCACACCGGGCCGCAGGCGGTTCTCAGCCAGCTCGGCCAGGGCGTCGCGCGCGCCCGCGACCGAATCCACGACCAGCGCGGCGCGATGCTCGAAGTGAGAACGGCCCGTTCCGGCGGTCAGGCATACCTCGGCGAGGTCTGCATCGGGGTGGGAGCCCAGCCAGGCCTCGTAACGCTGCGCCAGCGCCATCAGTGCTTCCGGTGACCGCGCGGATAGCGCCAGCACCCTGGCCTGATCAGGCTGAGCTTGCGACGCCGACTCCGTCGCGACATTGTCGGCGATCTGCCCGTCGGCGGACACAGCTCGCGCCGGAGCCTCCTCCACCAGCACATGCGCGTTGGTACCGGTGAACCCGAAGGAGCTCACGCCGGCGCGCCGCGGTCTGCCGTTGGGCCGCCACGGCATCGCCTTGTCCACGACCCGTACCGGCAGCGAATCCCACGGGATGTGCGGCGACGGCTCCTCGAAGTGGAGACTTTGCGGCAGGACGTCGTGCTGCAGCGACAACACAACTTTGATCAGACCTGCTGCGCCTGACGCGGATTCGGTGTGACCGATGTTGGTCTTCACCGAGCCCATCAGCAGCGGCCGGTCCGCGTCGCGCGAGCCGGCGTAGGCGGCGGCCGCCGCCTGCACCTCGATCGGATCGCCCAGCGGGGTGCCCGTCCCATGCGCCTCGAGGTAATCGACATCTCCGCCTGCCAGACCGGCACGAGCCAGCGCCGTCCCGATAAGCCGTTGCTGTGCACCACCATTGGGCACTGTCAGGCCACTGGATGCCCCGTCCTGATTGACCGCGCTGCTGGCAATGACCGCACAGATCCGATCACCTTCGCGCTCGGCGTCGCTCAGTCGCTTGAGCACGAGAATCCCGCAGCCTTCACTGCGCACGTAACCGTCGGCGGAGGCGTCGAAGGTCTTGCATCGCCCCACCGGGGAAAGCATTCTCGCGCGCGAGGCAGCAACAACGGTCACTGGACTGAGCAAGACGTTCACGCCCCCGGCCAACGCCATGTCACAGTCACCTGAGTGCAATGCCTGGCAGGCTTGATGGACGGCCACCAGCGCCGAGCTGCATGCGGTGTCGATCGCGACCGCCGGTCCTTCGAGTCCCAGGGCGAAGGCAACGCGACCGGAGATGGCGTTGAGCGCATTGCCGGTGATGAAGTGCGGTTCGATCTTGTCGATCGACTCCGACGACAGCAGGTGCGCATACTCGTTGGCCGCCACACCCACGAAAACTCCGGTTCGGCTGCCGCGCAATGTCGCCGGCGAGAGCCCGGCGCGTTCCAGGCCTTCCCATACCGTTTCGAGCATCAGACGTTGCTGCGGCTCGATCCAGACAGCCTCGCGGGGCGAGATGCCGAAGAATTCGGGATCGAATCCGTCTATTTCGTCGAGGAATCCGCCGAACCGCGTGTACGTCTTGCCCGGAGCGTCCGGATCCGGATCGTAGAACTCGTCGATGTCGAATCGGTCCTCCGGGACCTCCCGGATCGCATCGACACCGCCGGACAACACCTCCCAGAACGCTTCCGGATCGGGCGCGCCGGGGAAACGGCACGACACCGCGACGATCGCGATCGGTTCATCCGTGCGCGTCGTCACCTCGGCTGTCGGCTGAGGTCTGGGTTTGGAGGATGCCTGATCACCGAGCTCGAGCACTTCGCCGAGCAGGTAGTCGGCCACGTCGGACAGCCGCGGGTGATCCATGGCCAGGGTGGCCGGGACCTGCTTGCCCACCCCTTGTTCGATGCGGCGCCGCAATTCGACCGCCATCAACGAATCCATGCCGAGATCGAAAAACCCTGCGTCCTCGCGGATTTCCGCGGCATCGACCCGCGTCACCTCCGCGACCGCATCCCGCAGATAATCGGTCAACAGTTTCTTGCGCTGCAGCACCGGAGCGCTCGTGAGCCGCTCGACCAACGGGGTCTTCCCAGCGGGAGTTGCGGAAGGCCCCGCGGTATTCATCAGGCTGGGCACCTCGCGCTCCAACTCCGCCAGGAACGCCCGTCTACCGGCTTGCTGGTAGAGCGGCAAGAAGCGGTCCCAGTCGACCCGGGCCACAACTGCGTGTGCGGGGCCCTGCGCCGGAGCGGTCGCCACAACATCGGCCAAACCCGCAAGCGCATCGGCCGGTGCCAGCGTCCGGATGCCACGCTGATCCAGTCGAGCACGAGATTCCGCGTCCGCCATGCCCGCCGACCACGGCCCGAAATTGACGCTGACGCCGAGGATGCCCTGCTCACGCAGGCGCCAGGCGAGACCGTCGAGGAAGGCGTTCGCCGCGCTGTAGGCGCTCTGGCCGAATCCGCCCCACACCGAGGCGATCGAGGAAGTGCTGATGAAGAAGTCGAGCTGCAGATCAGCCGCCGCTTCGCTCAAATGCCAAGCACCCCAGACCTTGCCGGCGAACACGCGATCGACCTCGGCGTCCTCAAGGGCGCTCAGCGGCGTGGTGCCGACCTCACCCGCCGCGTGGACGATGCCTGCCAACGGCGGCAGCTCGGCTTGCACGCCTGCCAGCAGGCGGGCGACGTCGTGCGCATCGGCGACATCGGCGGTGACGACCCGGATTTGGCACCCGTGCGCTTCGCCCAGTGCATCGATGCGCTGTTGGACGGCATCGGTTGGCGCGCGCCGGCTGGTCAGCACCAGATGCCCGGCGCCGTTCGCTGCCAGGTATCCGGCGATCTCGAGTCCGATCGCACCCAGCCCGCCGGTCACCAAATACGTTGCGTTGTCCCGTATCTGCAGCGGCGCTCCACGCGAGGGTTCAGTGCGCCGAACCAACCGGGGAACGTAGACCGCCTCATCACGCAGTGCGAGCTGGTCTTCCCTGGCGACCGAGTCGCGCGGCGTGCTGATCCGGTCCATGAGCCGAGACCATTCGCCGGCAGTCCCTGCGCCCAGATCGGCGAGTCCGCCCCATACCTGCGGAAGCTCCAGCGATGCGGCGCGACCGAAACCCCACAGGCAACTCTGATGCGGCGCCACAGTGTCGGTGTCGGTGACGCGCTGCGCGCCGCGCGTCACGATCCAGATGGGGCTGCGTAGCTCGGCGGCGAACGCAGCGCGAAAGAGCCGCCGTGTTCCGCCAAGGATCCGGTGTTGCGTCCGCAACAGTGAGCGCATCGTTGGTGTGGTCCCGGCCGCCAAAGCCGCGACATGCACGATGCGTAGCGTCGAATCGTCTGCAGCGGCAGCGCGTAATGCGCCAACGAGCTGTTCCTCGTCGGCGTCGGACGCCGGTAACCCGACGACCCGATGCCGTTGGTTGCGTGCAGTCAGCCAGTCGACCAACGGCTGGACGGAATCCGTATCGTCGCCGACGATGATCCAGCTCGACTCACCGACCACTTCTGCGCGGGAAGGCGGAGTTGTTGTTTTGTCCCACCGGATCTCGTAGCGGTCGTTCGCGACGGGCCGGGTCGTGCGCTGTTGATTGTGTTGTGCTGCAAGCTTGGTGAGCACCTGCACGGTCTGATCATCACCGCTCACACCGTCAATCAGGGTTGCCAGTTCCTGGATCCGGCCGTCCTCGAGCAGGCGCACGGCTTCGGTACGCGGTGCGTCGACGTCCTGTCGTTGTTCGGGGCGCTCACGATCATTGCGGAACCAGTACTGGCGACGCTCGAAAGGATAGGTGGGTAGATCGAGTTTTTGCGTGTGCGCCTGCCGCAAAGCGTCAAAGTCGGGCAGGTGACCCAAGACATACGCATCGGCGACTGCTTCGGTGATCTGGCGGTGGTCAGCGGTATTTCGGCGCAGCGACGGGATCGCTCGCGGTGCGGTGGCCGGATCAGGCCATGCACTCAGAGCCGAGGCGGTGAGCACCGGTCGGGGACCGATCTCGAGTAGCACCTTGCAGCTCAGCTCGGCAAGAGTGCGCACGCTCTTGGCGAATTCCACCGGTTGTCGCGCGTGCCGGCGCCAATAGGCGCCATCGAGCTTCACGCTCCGGCCGAGCGCGGCGCCGGTGCGGTTGTCGATCAAGATGCGTTGAGGCGCTTTGAAGTCGAACTGCCCCGCAAACGATTCGAATTCGTCGAGGATGGGGTCCAGAAGCGCTGAGTGGAACGCGTGGCTGGTGTCCAGCCAGTCACATCGGATACCGTCGGCCGTCAGTCCGGCCACCGCCTGCTCCAGATCGGCTGCGGGGCCGGATAATACGGTGTTGGCGCCGTTGTAGGCGGCGACCGACACAGCCGGGCAATCGTCGGTCAGTCGCTCGACTCGCTCGGCGGCAGTGAACACCGCAACCATCCGGCCACCCGCGGGCAGACTGCCGAAGAGACGACCACGTTCGGCCGTCAGCAGCGCGCCGTCTTCGAGGCTGAGCACGTCTGCCACGCAGGCCGCCGAATACTGGCCGACGCTGTGGCCCAGCACGACGTCCGGTTCGAAGCCCCATGATTGCCAGAGTCGGGCCAGGCCCATCTCCACCGCAAAGAGCGCGGGCTGTGCGTAGGAGGTCTGCTGCAGCGTCGCGTCGCCGTCCGGGCTGTCCGCGCCGAAAATTACGTCCAGCAACGGCTTTTCGAGAACGCCGGCGACCGCAGCAGCGCAATGATTCAGTGTCTCGGCAAACACCGGCTCGGTGTCGAACAACTCTTGAGCCATGCCGGGGTATTGGCTGCCTTGACCGGTGAACAGCCACGCCGTCTTCGGTGGGTCGTGGGATTCGCCGCGGAATAATCCGGGTGCCGGGCGATCTTCCGCGAGTGCGCCGAGTAGCTCCATGGCAGATTCTCGCGAGTTGACCACCAACGCGGCCCGCTGCTCCAAGTGTGCTCGCCCCGCGCCGGCGGTGAAGCACACGTCGCGCAGGGTCGCCTCCGGGTGCGCGCTCAACCAACTGCGGTAGTCAGCGGCGAGCCGCGCCAACGCGGCGGGCGTTCGCGCCGAGAGCGGAAGGATGCTGAACCGTCGGTCCCCGGGATGATCGAGGGGAACCGGTGCCGCGAGAACCGGTTTGGTTTGCTCGGGTGCTTCCTCGAGAATGACGTGAGCGTTCGTGCCGGCGAATCCAAATGAGCTGATTCCCGCAATGCGCGGCTCTCCGTTGCGTTCCCAGGCGGTGGCCTCCTGAACAACCTGCACTGCGAGCCGATCCCAGGGAATGTGGGGCGACGGGTTCTGAAAGTGGAGGTGTTGCGGCAGTAGTTCGTTCTCGAGCGACAGGATGACTTTAATGACGCCGGCAATACCAGCGGCTGCTTCCAGATGTCCGATATTCGTCTTCACCGAGCCCATCAGCAGCGGCCGGCCGGGTTCGCGTCCGGCGCCGAGCACCGCACCCGCGGCCTGGGCTTCGATGGGGTCACCCAGTGATGTCCCGGTGCCGTGCGCTTCCAGGTACCCGATGTCGCGGGGTTCGAGGTTGGCTCGCTTCAGCGCGTCGGCGATAACACGTTGTTGGGCAACGCCGTTCGGCACGGTCAATCCGCCCGAAGCCCCGTCCTGGTTGATCGCGCTGCCGCGGATCACGGCGCGTATCCGATCACCGTCGCGGATCGCGTCCTCGAGGCGCTTGATCACGATGACACCGCAGCCCTCGCCGCGTACATAGCCGTCCGCCGCCGCGTCGAATGTCTTGCACCGGCCGTCGGGTGCGAGCATGTGCGCGCTGGAGAACGTGATCATGGTCGCCGGGGTGAGCAGTACGTTCGCCCCGCCGGCCAGCGCCAGGTCGCATTCGCCGAGGCGCAGCGCTTGGCACGCCTGATGGATGGCCACCAGCGACGAGCTGCACGCCGTGTCGACGGCGACTGCCGGACCCTGCAGCCCCAACCGATAGCTGATCCGGCCCGCCGCCGCGGCGTTTGATGTCCCGATGGCCAGGTAGGCCTCGATTTCGGCGTAAGTCAGCTCGTCGGACACCATTCCCAGGTAGTCGTGCGTGGCCAAACCGACGAAGACACCAGTGTTGCTGTTCGCCAGATCAGTTGGTGCAGTGCCCGAATGCTCGACCGCGCGCCATGCCGTTTCCAGCAAGATCCGGTGCTGCGGGTCCATCAGCCTGACCTCGCGCGTCGACATACCGAAGAACGGCGCGTCGAATCCCGTTACGTCGTCGACGAAACCGGCACGACGGGTGACGACCTTGCCGGGCGCACCCGGTTCCGGGTCGAAGAATTCGTCGACATCCCACCGGTCCTGCGGCACTTCAGATACCACATCCCGGCCGTGCCGCAACACATCCCAGAACTCGTCCGCATCAGCAGCTCCCGGAAATCGCGCCGCGTAACCGACAATCGCAAAGCCCGATGCCGGCTCTTCCAAACCCTTGACGGATGGCATGCGCTTGTCCTCTCTTGGCCGGTCAAGATCGATTCCCGCGGGAGGCAGTTGCGCTCGGAGAATCATTTCCGGAGGCGCACACCGCGCCCACACCGTGCAACGACAGCCGGTGCGGCTGCCGCCCTGCGTCCCCGCTCGGCCGTTCGATCTCTACAACGGCCCACCCGGTTCCGTGAGCGAGTGTAGGCGGTGGCCCGCGCATGTCTGCGAAGGTGATCGCCCCGGAGGGTTATCTTGGTCTCGCCGCCAGCGTGGCCGCAGCCGTTCAAACCGAGGAGGACGAAGTTTTGCGCATCGGGAAGATTACGATCGGCGCACTCGATGATTGGACGCTGACCCCTGGCTCGGTCACCTCATGGCACCCGACGGCCGCGGCAATCGAAAAAGCCCGGCAAGCACCAGTGAGCGCTGTGCCGGTCAGCCATATGCAGGGCCAACATCTTCGTAACTACTGTGAACGGACGGCCGCGGGGCTGAATTTCTCCCGGCAGATCATCGCTACCTGCGAACTGCCGGGGATGTGCGATGTTCCCGCCATGAACCACGCTGTCAACGCGTACCTGCGTCGGCATGACACGTTCCGCAGTTGGTTCGAGCACATCGGTAACGGAGAGTTCGTCCGCCATACCATGAGCGATCCTGCCGATATTGAATTCGCGCCGATCGAGCACGGCGAGATGACGGCTGACGAAATACACGCTCACGCCGTGGCCATCCCGAGCCCGCTGGAGTGGGGCTGCTTCACCTTCGGGATTATCCAGAGCGAGAGTCACTTCACTTTCTTCGCCGCCATGGATCATGTCCACGGGGACGCGACGTTAATAGGCACCACGATGATGGAAGCCAACGGCATGTACACGGCGTTGAGCGGAGGCGGTGAGGCCCTTGCGCTTCCCGATGCCGGCAGCTTCGATGATTTCTGCACCCGCGAACGCGACTACACGTCAACGCTGACCGTTGATTCGCCCGAGGTGCGCGCGTGGATCGACTTCGCCGAGAACAATAACGGTGGCTTTCCCGAGTTCCCGCTCCCGCTGGGTGACCCGCGGGAGTCCAGCAGCAGCGACATGACCTCGGAACTCCTGATGGACGCGACACAGACGGAGCGATTCGAATCGGCCTGCGCGGCGGTCGGCGCGCGCTTTGTCGGGGGGCTGTTCGCCTGCCTCGCCCTGGTGGAGCACGAATTTACCGGGGCTCTTACGTATTACGCGCTTACTCCCAGGGATTCTCGCAAAGCCACGGACAATTTCATGACGCAAGGCTGGTTTACCGGTTTGATTCCCATCACCGTGCCCATAGCTGCGGCCTCTTTTGGCGATGCCGCGTGGGCGGCGCAGACTTCCTTCGATTCAAGTCTGGACATGGCGAAAGTTCCCTACTATCGCGTGTTGGAACTGGCGCCGTGGCTGCGCTGGCCACGACCAAACTTTCCGGTGTCGAACTTCTTTCATGGCGGCGCTGCTCCGCTCAACGCCATTCTTGCCGCAGCCGACCTAGGGCTTGCGAACAATATCGGAATCTATCCTGACGGCCGGTATTCATATCAACTGACCATTTATATCTTCCGGTACGGCGAGGGTACGGTCATGGCGATCATGCATCCCGACAACCCGGTCGCCCGGAAGTCGGTTGTCCGCTACATGGAAGCGATGAAGTCGGTCTGCGTGCGGGTCGCCGGCAGCGGGAGTTGGGGACGCGTCGCGTAGCGTGGAGCACTTCGATGGCTCGTGAGGCGAAATTGCGTGGTTTAACCGGGCTCGGGCGAGTATGGCCGAGTGTCGCCGGCGGGCACACCCGACTGCGAAACCCGGGGATGAGGGCGGTATGCGACGGCTAGCCGATTCTGTGGTGCGGTGGCCCTGGGTAGTGGTCGGGATCTGGGTCGCGATTGCGGTCGCGCTACCGCTGACTTTTCCCTCGCTGGGCGAGATGGCCGAGAAGCATCCGCTCGCTATCCTGCCCAGCGATGCGCCATCGAGCGTCACCGCCCGAAAGATGACCGAGGCGTTTCACGAATCGGGCTCAGAAAACCTCCTGTTGGTGGTCCTGACCGACGACAAGGGGCTCGGCCCCGCCGACGAAGCCGCTTACGGCAAACTTGCGGACGCGCTGCGCCGGGACACGCGCGATGTGGTCATGGTGCAGGATTTCATCAGCACACCGGCGTTGCGCTCTGTCGTTACCAGCAAAGACCACAAAGCGTGGGTGGTACCGATCGGCGTTGCGGGTGAGTTGGGCACTCCCGGCTCGTACGCGGCTTTCAACCGGATCGGCGACGTCGTCAAACTCGCCGTCAGCGGCACGCCGCTGAGGGCGAACCTTACCGGCCCCGCAGCGACCGTCGCCGACCTCACGGTCGCGGGCGCTCAAGATCGGATGCCGATCGAGCTGGCGATCGCGGTGCTGGTGCTCATCGTCCTGCTGGTGATCTACCGCAGCGCGGCCACGATGCTGCTGCCGTTGCTGACGATCGGGATATCCCTGGTGATCGCGCAGGCGGTGGTAGCGGGCTACTCACAACTAACCGGCGCGGGCGTCTCAAACCAGTCCGTCGTGTTCTTGAGCGCCATAATGGCCGGCGCCGGAACGGATTACGCAGTCTTTCTCATCAGCCGGTATCACGACTATTTGCGGTCGGGTGCGACTTCCGATCAGGCCGTCAAGCGCGCGATGTTCTCGATCGGAAAAGTGATCGCCGCCTCCGCCGCCACCGTCGGCATCACGTTTCTCCTCATCAGCTTCGCCCAGATGGGAGTCTTCAAAACGGTTGGGGTGTCGGCGGCGATCGGGATCGGAGTGGCATTCCTCGCCGCGGTGACGTTGCTGCCGGCAGTGCTGGTGCTTGCGGGGCAGCGTGGCTGGGTCACGCCACGGCGCGAGCTGACCGCCCGGTTCTGGCGGCGTTCGGGCATCCGCATCGTGCGGCGACCGAAGGTCAATCTGATTGCCAGCGTGCTTGTGTTGATCATTCTGGCCAGCTGCGCCGGCCTGGTGCGTTACAACTACGACGATCGCAAGGCACTGCGGTCTTCCGCCCCGAGTTCCGTCGGGTACGCGGCGCTGGACCGTCACTTCCCGGTGAACCAGTCCATTCCGCAGTACATCCTGGTCCAATCACCGCATGACCTTCGCACGCCGAAGACCCTTGCGGACCTGGAACAAATGGCGGACCGAGTCAGTCAATTGCCGAACGTTGCTGCAGTCAGCGGCATTACGCGTCCCACCGGGAATGTGCCAGAACAGTTCAGAGCCACCTATCAGGCGGGCGCTATCGGCACCTTGCTGGCCGGCGGATCCACCCTGATCAAAGACCACACCAATGACCTCAATCGGCTGGTAGATGGGGCCGGTACGCTGGCCGACAACCTCGGCAACATGCGGGGCCAGGTCATCCAGCTGGCCGCCAGCGTGCAGGAGGTGGAGAACGCCTTCTCGTCGACGAAGAACCAGTACACCGGCGACGCGCTGGTGAAAGAGGTCGACATCGCGGCCCAGCTCGTCGACCATGTCAACGCGCTCAGCAATGCGATGGGCTGGAACTTCACAGCGGCCAAGAACATGTTCGCTTGGATCGGCCCGGTGCTGGCGGCGCTGCAGGGTAACCCGCGATGCGACGTCGACCCGTCGTGCAGCACCACCCGCGGGACATTTGAGCAACTGGTTGGCGCACGCGATCAAGCAGACCTAGACGCGATCAATGATTTGGCCCACCAACTGCAGGAGTACCCGGACAAACGGGCGCTCAAAGCGTCGACCGACCGTCTGCGTGCCGCACTGGCGAAGCTCACCAACGTGCTGCATTCCCTGGGGATGGATAAGCCCGGTGGCCTACAGACCAACCTGAACAGCTTGCAAGATGGCGCAAACCGATTCGCCGGTGGGAGCCGCCAAGTGGCCGACGCAGTGGCTCAAGTGGTCGACCAAGTCAAACAGCTCGGCAGCGGACTCAATGAGTCAGCGGCGTTTTTGTTGTCGCTGAAACGCGACGCGGCACAACCGGCTATGGCCGGGTTCAATATCCCGCCCCAGCTGCTGCACCTGGCGGAGTTCCAGAAGGCCGCCAAGGCTTTCATTTCGCCCGACGGCCACTCCGTGCGGTACCTGGTTCAAACCAAACTCAATCCGTTCAGCACCGAAGCGATGGACCAGGTCAACGCGATCGAAGCGGCCGCTCGAGGGGCCCAACCGAACACCGCATTGGCGGACGCCACGGTATCGATGGCGGGATACACCGTCGCCCTGAAGGACACGCGGGATTACTACCAACACGATATCCGGTTCATCATCGCGGTAACCCTCTTGGTCGTGCTGCTGACCTTGATCGCGCTGCTGCGCGCGATTGTTGCGCCGCTGTATCTTGTTGCCTCCGTGGTCATTTCGTATTTGTCGGCAGTAGGTATTGGCGTGCTCGTATTCCAATACGTACTGGGCCAGCAATTACATTGGAGTGTTCCCCCGCTGGCGTTCGTGGTGTTGGTCGCGGTGGGGGCCGACTACAACATGCTGCTCGTCTCACGAATGCGGGAGGAGTCTGGACACAGCGTGCGTTACGGCATCATCCGGACCCTGGGTTCGACGGGCGGTGTCATCACCGCGGCAGGTCTGATCTTCGCAGCCTCGATGTGCGGTCTCTTGTTCTCCAGCATCAGCACCGTGGTCCAGGGTGGTTTCGTGATCGGGGTGGGAATTCTGCTGGATACCTTCTTGGTTCGCACCATCACGGTTCCCGCCATCGCCGCGTTGGTCGGACGGGCGAACTGGTGGCCATCCCCAGTGGGCGTGCGACGGCGGCCGTTGTGGTCGCCGGAGGGACGCGCCGACCCGCGGCCCGGTTAGCACCCGCACGTGATGTATGTGACACTACGAGGCGAATCCGAGCGGTCAGGACTAGGGATGAAGAAACTACTCGCCGGAGTTGCGGCGCTGGTAACCGTCGGTGCCACAGGGTGTTTCGGCGTCAACACCGCGACGGCAGACGATGCGCCCATCGGCGGTCCGCCGACCCCCGGGGCGCCGGGTGACCAGACAGCGTTCGCCCTCGGAGGCGCTCACGTTGCGGGCATCCCCTACGACGAGTACATACGTCAGGAGGGCGCCCAATGGTTCCCCGGCCAGAAGCGCCAAATCGTCCCCTATCCGGCGGGCCAGATTCAGGGCCACGTGCTGGAGCGACTCTTCCCGGGCATCGGCAAGATCGACGAGCAGTTCCCGGGCCTGGGTGTGGACGGCCCCAGCATCGGCGAGTCTGTCGTCGAGGGAATCGGCAACCTCGATGCGGCGATCCGCACCGGACGCCCGGGTACGGCGATCGGCTTATCCGAGGGCGGGTTCGTCGTCGACGGCGAGCAGGCTCGGCTGGCGAATGACCCGGCCGCTCCCCCGGCGGACAAACTGAACTTCGCCACATTCGGTGACCCGATTGGGCATCACGCCTTCGGTCAGAGCTTTTTGACCGCCATGTTCCCGGTCGGCAGCGTTGTTCCCGCTCTGGACTACACCATGCCACCGACGTATGAGAGCCAGTACGACACGAACAGGTTCGTGGCTGCGTACGACTTGATCGCGGACTTCCCCGATCGGCCGGACAACATGTTCGCTCTGGCCAACACGCTGCTGGGCCTGGCCACCGGTCACACGGCGGTGGCCTTCACGAACCCGAGCATGGTGCCGCCCCAGAACATCAGGACGACGACGAACTCCAGGGGCGCGAAAGACACCACCATCATGGTTCCGGAAAAGCACCTTCCGCTCGTCATGCCGCTGGCCTACCTCGGCATCTCGGAAGACACCCTGAACAAGCTCGACGCGATCCTGATCCCGCGGGTGAATGCGGGCTACGCGCGAAATGACGACCCATCGACCGCTCCGGTTCAGGTGGATCCCGTGCACGGCTTCGACCCAGCGCAAGTTATCGCGCCAGTCAACCAGGCGGCACTGGGCAGCGGCGACCCTCTTTCGCAGATCGTCAGCGGTGCCACGTCCGCGCTGTCCAACGGCACCGGCTGACAACGCGCCTATGTCTGGACCATCGATTCTCTCCATGCTGCACGGACGTGCCAGCCTGCGGCCCGACGATGTGGCGTACAGGTTTACCGATTACGACGACGACGCCGACGGTGTTCCCGAGAGTCTCACGTGGTCGCAAGTGTCCCGCCGGACATTCAATGTGGCGCGCGATCTCGGCCACCACGGGTCGGTCGGCGACAGGGCGGTAATTCTGGCGCCGCAGGGTCTCGACTACATTGCGGCGTTCCTGGGATCCATGCAGGCCGGGCTCATCGCAGTTCCGCTCCCGCTGCCGCATCGCGGTTCGAGCGACGAACGGGTCAGTGCGGTGCTCGCCGATACGTCGCCTTCGGTCGTTCTCACGACGTCCGCGGTCGCCGAAGATGTCGCCGAATACGTCGATCGGGCACGCATGGACGATGTTCCAAAGATCGTCGAAATCGATTCGATGAATCTGGACGCCGATGGCGGAACCAGCGTTCTGGCGGCCGATTTGCCTGACATCGCGTATCTGCAATACAGCTCAGGTTCGACCCGAACGCCGACCGGCGTGAAGATTTCGCACCGCAACCTCCAAGTGAATTTCGAGCAGCTGATGCGCAGCTTCTTCACCGAGTCCCACATGAAAGCCCCGTCGGACACCACGATGGTTTCGTGGCTGCCCTTCTACCATGACATGGGTTTGGTGCTGGGAGTCTGCGCGCCAATCCTGGGCGGCTGGCGCGGCGAGCTGATGAGTCCGGTTGCGTTCTTGGAACGGCCGGCCAGATGGGTGCAATCTCTGGCCAGGAATACTTCTTCGTGGTCGGCGGCGCCCAACTTCGCCTTCGACTTGGCGGCCCGCAAAACACGTGACCGTGACCTGGCCGGGCTCGACCTCGGCGGGGTGCTGGGCATCATCAGCGGTGCCGAACGCGTCGAGCCGGCCACCTTGAATCGCTTCGTCGATCGGTTTGCCCACTTCAACTTTCGGGACAACATGATGCGTCCGTCCTACGGCTTGGCGGAGGCGGTCGTCTTCGTGGCGAGTGGCACCTGGAGTGACTCGTCAACGGTTCACTTCGATATCGACGAGCTGTCCGCAGGTCGCGCTCGGCCCGGCGCGGCCGGGACCGGCTCATCGCTGGTGAAGTACCAGGTACCGCAATCACCGACACTGCGAATCGTCGACGGCGACACCAACCGCGAGTGCCCGCAGGGCGTGGTGGGCGAGATCTGGGTACACGGCGCCAATGTGGCCGAGGGCTACTGGCGCAAGCCGCCGGAGGAACAGCGCTGCTTCGACGCGATGCTCGTCGAGCCGTCGCCAGGTACGCCTGACGGACCCTGGCTGAAGACCGGCGACCTGGGTTTCGTCTACCAGGGCGGGCTGTTCATCGTCGGGCGTATCAAGGATCTGCTGATAATCCGTGGACGGAATCACCATCCCGAGGACATCGAGGCGACGGTCCAAGAGATCACGGGTGGCCGGGTCGCAGCGATATCGGTTCCGGTGAACAGTACCGAGAAGCTCGTCACCGTCGTCGAGTTCAAAAAGCGAGGCGAGTCCAACGAAGAGGCCATGCACTCGCTGACCTGCGTCAAACGGGACGTCACCTCGGCGATTTCCAATGCGCACGGCGTGAATGTAGGGGACCTCGTCCTGGTACCGCCCGGCTCGATCCCCACCACGACGAGTGGCAAGATCCGGCGCGCCGCCTGTGTCGAGCAGTACCACCGGCACCAATTCGCCCGACTGGACGCCTGAGCCGGGGGCGGCGGGCGCGCCTCCACAATGCCAATGTTGGTCACTGTCCTGGTGATGGCCGTTGCCGTCAGCGTCGAACCGTTCCGAATCGGCATGACCGTGCTCATGCTGAACAGACCACGTCCGGCGCTGCAACTGCTCGCGTTTCTGTCCGGCGGTTTCACAATGGGAACGGCGGTGGGTCTGGTCGTGTTGTTCGCCTTTCGGCGCAGGATGCTGGGCTCGAGCTACTTCGCGTTGCCCAAGGTGCAGATTCTGGTCGGTCTGCTGGCACTGACAGTCGCGGCAGTCGTGGCCGCGAATCTCCCCGCGAGGCTGGGCTCGCGGCCGACCAGATTGGCGACGCCGTTCCAGCGATTGCTGAGCCGGCATTCGCTGACGGTTGCCGGCATCGCCGGCCTGGGCATCGCATTGCCGTCGGTGGACTACCTTGCCGCGCTAGCCGTCATTCTCGCCTCGGGAGCGACCGCCCTGACGCAAGTCACGGTGGTGTTGATGTTCAACGCCGTGGCCTTCGCCCTCATAGAAATTCCGCTGCTGGCCCATCTGCTGGCACCCGAGGCAACCGCCAGGTGGGTGGCGGCGCTGCACGGCTGGATTCGATCGCGCCGACGCGTCGACGTTGCACTCGTGCTGGCCGCGGCCGGCTGCGCTTTCGTGGCGGTCGGCACGGCCGGGCTTTGACCTTTTCTGGAAACGCCGCGTTACCGCTGACTGATAATGAGTCCAACCGCACCGGCAAAGGAGCCGCGATGAGCAAGGCAAGCACAGACCGTCCACTGCGGGTGATCCAGTGGACGACCGGGAACATCGGTCGGCGTTCGCTGCACGCCATCATCGGGCGACCCGACCTGGAGCTGGCGGGGGTGTATGCCCATGGCGCCGACAAGGTCGGTGTCGACGCCGCCGAACTGGCGGGCTGGCCCGAGCCAACCGGGGTGCACGCGACGAACGACATCGACGCGCTGCTGGCCCTGGGCGCCGATGCGTGTTGCTATAACCCGTTGTGGCCCAACATCGACGAACTGGTGCGGCTGCTGGGATCGGGAGTCAACGTGTGCACCAGCGCCGCCTGGATCACCGGCGGCAAGCAGACACCACAGGACCGCAAGCGCATCGAAGACGCCTGCCAGAACGGCAATTCGACGATCTTCGGCAGCGGCGCGCATCCGGGGATGACGAACATGGTGGGCATGGTGCTGTCCGCCTCCTGTGAGCGCGTGGACGAAATCCGGATCACCGAATCGGTGGACTGTTCGACCTACGAATCGGCCGAAACCCAGACGGCCATGGGGTTTTCGCAAGATCCCGACACCCCGGGGCTGGCCGAAAACGTCCGGCGCGAAAGCGAGGTCTTTGCGGAATCGGCCGCGATGATGGCCGACGCGATCGGGGCGAAGCTGGACAAGATGACCTTCGACGTCACCTTCACCGCGGCCACCGAGGATTCCGATCTGGGCTTCATGAAGATTCCCGCGGGAACTGTCGGCAGCGTCTACGGCTACCACCGCGGCTGGGTCGGCGAGCGCAACGTCGTCAGTGTCGGGTTCAACTGGACCATGGGCAGTCACGTCGTCCCGCCCAAGCCGCTGGAGCACGGGCACGTCATTCAGGTGTTCGGGTTGCCCAACATGCGCACCGTGTTGCACTGCTTGCCGCCGAAGGACTGGACCGAGCCCGGATTCATGGGATTGGGAATGATCTACACCGCGATGCCGGTTACCAATGCCGTCCCGGCTGTGGTGGCCGCCAAGCCCGGGATCGTGACACTGGCGGATTTGCCGCCCGTCACCGGCCGCTTCGCGCGATAGCGGGTATGCCCTTCGCCACAACCGGCGGCCCCGGGAGGAACGCTTGCGTGCACTAAGGTTAGTATCCCTAACTGAGCAAATGTTCCGTTGACATTGGTGTCGTCGGCGACGGTTGGTGAGCTTTGCGGAAGGCGGTCAGGTGGTGGCTAATCCAGCTTCAGGTCCCCGCCCCGGCGTCTTGAGCCGCGTGCTCAAACGCGGGTGGATCCCGCTGCTGCTGGTGATTGTTTTGGCGCTGTCGGCACTGATCGTTTCGCGACTGCACAAGATCTTCGGCTCGGAAGATCTCAACGCAAACGCCGGCAAGGGGATCGAAATCGTGCAGTTCAACCCGAAGGTCGTCGTTTACGAAGTCTCCGGCTCCCCGGGCACCACAGCGAACATCAACTACTGGGACGAAAACGCCAACACGCACCAGGTCAACAACGCGCCGCTGCCCTGGTCGACGACGATCTCGACCACGCTGCCCTCGGTGAGCGCCAACATCATGGCGCAGAGCGACGGCAGCACAATCGCGTGCAAGATCACCGTGGACGGCGTCGTCCGCGAACGGCAAAACTCCGACGGCCATAACGCCCAGACCTTCTGCCTGGTGAAGTCCGCATGAGCGACGTGAACAATCAGACCGAGCGCGACCTCAGCGCGGCCGACACCGGCCCGATCGCGACCCGCGGTTTATCGAAGGCCGAGCGCGGCCACCGGCCCTACCTTCCCCATGCGATCCGCATCTTCGCGATACCGATCATTCTGGGCTGGGTTGCCATCACGGTGTTGGTGAACGTCATCGTTCCCACGCTGGAAAAGGTCGGCGAGGCGCACTCGGCGCCGATGACGCCGCTGGACGCGCCGTCGATGAAGGCGATGATGCGCCTGGGGCATAACTTCCACGAGTTCGACTCCAACAGCACCGTCATGATCGTCCTGGAGGGTCAGCACCCCCTCGGCCCGGAGGCACACCAGTACTACGACAAACTGATTCGCGAACTCCGCCAGGACCCCAAGCACATCCAGCACATCCAGGACTTCTGGGGAGACCGGCTGACCGCCGCGGGCGCGCAAAGCGCCGACTCCAAGGGCGCCTATGTGCAGGTGAACCTCGCCGGTAACCAGGGCACGACCCTGGCCAACGAGTCCGTGGACGCGGTCCGCAAGGTCATCGACGAGAACAAGGCACCGCCCGGAGTGAAGGCCTACGTCACCGGCCCCGCGGCGCTGTCCGACGACATGCACATCATCGGTAACGCCAGCCTGGCCAAGATCACGCTGTTCACCCTGGGCGCCATCGCGATCATGCTGCTGCTGGTCTACCGGTCCATCGTCACCACGCTGGTGCAGCTGTTCATGACCTTTGTCGCACTGGCCTGTTCGCGCGGCGTCGTCGCGGTTCTCGCGTACCACAACGCATTCGGGCTCACCACGTTCGCCGCCAATATCCTCACCATGCTGGCGATCGCCGCGGGAACGGACTACGGCATCTTCCTCGTCGGCCGCTATCAGGAGGCGATCGGCGCCGGCGAGGATCGAGAAACCGCGTACTACACCACATTCAAGGGCGTCGCCCCGGTCGTCGTGGGGTCGGGCCTGACGATTGCGGGCGCGACCTATTGCCTGAGCTTCACCCGGCTGCCTTGGTTCAACACCATGGGCGCGCCCGTGGCGATCGGCATGCTGGTCGTGGTGCTGGCCGGCATCACGCTGGGCCCCGCGGTGGTCTTCGTCGGCAGTCGCTTCCACCTCTTCGAAAAGCAGGCCAAGCGCGGTCGGCTATGGCGCCGCGTGGGCACCGCCGTAGTGCGTTGGCCTGCACCGGTTTTGGCGGTCAGTGCCGCTGTGGTGCTGGTCGGCATGATTGCCTTGCCGAGCTACCACACGAGCTACAACGACCGCCATTACCTGCCGTTGTCGGCCCCGTCCAATCAAGGGCAAGAGGCCGCGAATCGGCATTTCTCCGAGGCACGGATGAACCCCGACCTCTTGATGATCGAGTCTGACCATGACATGCGGAACCCCGCCGACATGCTCGTGTTGGACCGCGTGGCCAAGAACGAGATGCGCACGCTCGGCATCGCAATGGTCCAGGACATCACGCGGCCGCTGGGCATTCCGATTCAGCACAGCTCGATCCCATTCCAGAACAGCATTCAAAGCCAAACCACCATGCAGAACATGGGCTTCCTCAAAGAGCGCATGAACGACATCCTGAAGATGGCCGATGATCTGCAGACCCAAATCAACACCACGCAGCGCCAGTACGAGGTGTCGCTAGACCTGTCCAACGCCGCCGACGACAGCGCGAAGACCACGGCGGTAACGTCGCAGATCACCGACACCCTGCGCGACCACATCGCCGATTTCGACGACACCTTCCGGCCGGTGCGCACGTACTTCTACTGGGAAAAGCACTGCTACGACATACCGTTGTGCTACGGGTTGCGGTCCCTGTTCGACACGTTGGACGGCTTCGACCAACTCGCCGAGCAGTTCCACTTCCTCACGGGCGACATTGCGCACACCGCCCAGGCCACACACGACCTCAACGCGCTGTTTCCCACGCTGATCACCACGCTGAAGACCACCAGGGGTATCACGCTGACGCTGTACCAGACCTTCAAGGCGATGATCGACCAGATGGAGGCGATGAGCAATACCGCCATCGTGATGGGACAAAGCTTCGACGCGTCGAAGAACGACGACTTCTTCTACCTGCCACCGGAAGCCTTCGATAACCCGGATTTCCAGACGGGCCTTCGCATGTTCTTGTCACCGGACGGTAAGTCGGCACGGTTCTTCATCACCCATCAGAACGATCCGATGACGCCGGAGGGCATTGCGCGGGTCGACGCCGAACGCACCGCCGCGCAGGAGGGGTTGAAGCAGTCCTCGCTGTCGGATGCCAGGGTGTATCTCGGCGGAACCGCCGCGACATTCAAGGACATGGCCGACGGCGAGAAGTACGACCTGATGATCGCCGTGGTGTCGGCCCTGACGCTGATCTTCATGATCATGCTGCTGCTGACCCGAAGTGTGGTGGCGGCGCTGGTGATCGTCGGCACCGCGGCCAGCTCCATCGCGGCGTCATTCGGTCTGTCCGTGCTGATTTGGCAGGATCTGTTCGGCATCAGGATCCACTGGATCGTCATGGCGCTTTCGGTCATCATCCTGCTGGCCGTCGGATCCGACTACAACCTGCTGCTGGTCTCCCGGTTCCGCGAAGAGATCCACCACGGACTCAAGACCGGAATCATCCGGTCGATGGCGGGCACCGGCGGCGTGGTGACGGCGGCGGGTCTGGTGTTCGCCTTCACCATGGCATCCATGCTGGGCAGCGACCTGCGGGTGCTCGGCCAGTTCGGGTCGACCGTGTGCATCGGTCTGCTGCTCGACACGCTGATCGTGCGCACGCTGCTGATGCCCTCGATCGCCACCCTGCTCGGACGGTGGTTCTGGTGGCCGCAAGTCGTTCACCCCCGCGGTGACAACGCGCGACGGCCGGTGAGCGCTTAATCCGATTGTGGAAGCGCCACGCTCACCGCGACCGCGCCGGCGCCGACATGCAGCGCGAGCACCGGTCCCAGCTCGGTGATGATCGCCGGCTCACACGCCGGTAGCCGCTCGCCCAGCGCCGTCGCCACCGCGCGCGCACCATCCGGGTTGTCGACGTGGTGCACCGCCAGGGCGGCGGCGTCGTGGCCCACAACCTGACATACCCGGTCGATCATCGCCTCGGTGGCGTGACTGACGGTGCGAACCCGTTGGGCCAGAACGAGTTTGCCGTCATCGATACGCAACAGCGGCTTGAGCGCCAGCGCGGTGCCCAGCCACGCCTTCGCCCCGCCGATGCGTCCACTGCGGCGCAGGTTGTCCAGTCGGTGCACCACGATGAAGGCATGTCCACGGTCCACGGCCGCGTGCGCGGCGTCCGCGACGGCGTCGAGGCTTCCGCCGTCGGCCGCGGTCCGTGCCGCGGCCAAAGCGACGAAGCCGGTGCCCATCGCGGCCGACTTGGAGTCGACGACGCGCACGTTCGGGTCGAGGTCGACCGCGGTGCGTTCGGCGGCCCGGCAGGTGCCCGACAGCGCCGACGAAATGTGCACCGCCACCACACCGTCGCCGCCGCTGTCGGCCAGCGCCTGCTGGTACACGTCGGCGAGTTCGGCAGGGGTGGCCGCCGCCGTGGTGGCCGCGAGTTTGTAGATGTCGTCAGGAACGTCGTCCACGCCGTCACGCAGATCGGTGCCGTCGAGCAAGATGTGCAGCGGAACGACGCGTATCCCCCACTTTTCGAGCAGGTCTGCAGGCAGACGTGCCGACGAGTCGGTCACCACCACGACTGTCACGAGCGCCGCTCCTCCTCATCGCTTCGCTCTGCATCGTCGTCGGCGCGGGTCACGAGCGTCGCTCCTCATCGCTTCGCTCTGCATCGTCGTCGGCGCGGGTCACGAGCGCTACCCGCGTGGCTTCTCGTTGGTCACCCCTGGCTGATTGCGCGGCTCCTCATCGCGCTGCGCGCTCTGCATCGTCGCCACGCCGGATTCGGCGAGCGCCTTGAGCATCAACTCCGCGACCGCCTGGTGGGCTTCGAAATTCCAGTGGATACCGTCGGGGTTTCCTCGACCACTCATAACCTGTTCGGCGACGGCGGCTTTGAGGTCGACCAGGGGGACGTTGTGGTTTTGCGCCCATTCGGTGATGGCGGCCACGGTCCCCGCACGGCCATGGTGGGCCCGGCCGTAGGTGTCGGCGATATGCACTGACGGCAGCGACGCCACGATCGGGATACCGGGGCGATTGAAATCGATTGCGCCACGGGTCTGTTCGAGGTAATCGGCGCTCAGATGCGGAGGCAGCGCCGATCTGGCAACCGGTGAGAGCCGGGGCTGCAGCCAGCCATAGCCGTCGCGGACCCAGCGCCGCAGCCAGGGCGGCCGCACATAGCGGATCAGCTCCCGCAGCGCGGTGGGCAACACCGACGGCAGCGAATCCATGCCGCCGGTCGCGAAGATGACCGCGCCGGCCCTGGGTAGCGCCGCCCACGCCCGCGGGTCCTGGGTGGCCGCCCACCAGATGTCTCGACACGTCCAACCGATGCGGCCGATCAGCTCGACATCCCAATCCAATTGCACCGCAACGATGTTCGGCCAGATTCGGGGATCGTCGGCCGGTAGCCCCCCGGTTGGCCCGTAGTAGGCAAGCGAGTCGGCGAAAATCAGCAGTGTCGGCTTCGACCGGGGCTCAGAGGACATCGTTGGACACCTGTGCCGAAGCGTTCCACACATCCAGACGCCAACGGATGCGGTCGAATTCGTCGACGGGATCGTCGCTATGGCCGGAAAGCTGCACCCAGCTGGCATTGCCCATGCCACCCAGGATCGGCCAGTTGGCCACTGGAAGCTTCAGCAGCGCGGCCGACAGCGCGGCGATCAGTCCGCCGTGGGCCACCAGCACCACCGGGCGATCCGGCCCGTCGGGGTCACCCCATTCCGGCTCGCCGGACACCAGTTCGGCGACCAATGGCACGCTGCGCGCCGCGACGTCGACCCGGCTCTCACCGCCATGCGGTGCCCAGGTGGCGTCTTCGCGCCAGGCCAGCCGGGCGCCCGGGGCCTGCGCGTCGACCTCGGTGTGGGTCAATCCCTGCCAGTCACCGAGATGGGTTTCCCGCAACCGCTGGTCCACCCGAATCGGCAGGCCGGTCAACTCCCCCAGCCTGACCGCCGTGTCGTAGGCGCGATGCAGATCCGACGACACGATCAGCGACGGCTGCAGCTTGCCCAGCACCTCGGCGGCGGCGATCGCCTGCGCCCGACCGAGCTCACTCAGTTCGGAATCCAGCTGGCCCTGCATCCGGCTACCGGCGTTGAACTCGGTTTGCCCGTGCCGCAACATGATCAGACGACGGATTCTCATTGCTCGTCCGACTCTTCGGAGTTGTCACGGCCCTCGTCCAGGTCTACCGGCACCGCCGGGCAGTCACTCCACAGCCGGTCCAAGGCATAGAAGTCGCGGTCCTCCTGATGCTGAATGTGAACGACGATGTCGCGATAGTCCAGCAGCGTCCAACGACCCTCGCGCGTGCCCTCGCGACGCGCCGGCTTGTACCCGGCCTTGCGCATCTTTTCCTCGACCTCGTCGACGATGGCGTTGACCTGTCGCTCGTTGGATGCCGAGGCGATCACGAAGCAATCCGTGATGGCAAGCTGCGCCGAGACGTCGATGACCACGACATCGTCGGCAAGCTTCGAGGCGGCGGCGCCGGCGGCCACCGTCGCCATGTCGATGGCCTCCTGGGTGGCACTCATGGGTGATCCCCTGTGCTCAGGCGTGTTTCGCTGACGGGCACTGACGGCACCGCGTCGTCGCGGTAGAGCCGGCGCTTGGAGACGTACTGCACGACGCCGTCGGGCATCAAATACCACAGCGGACGGCGCTGTGCCGCGCGGCGACGGCAATCGGTAGAGGAGATGGCCAGCGCCGGAATCTCGACCAGGGTCAGCGCGTCCTCGGGCAGCTCACCCAGCACGCCGGTGACGTGTTCGCGGCGCAGCTCGTAGCCGGGCCGGCTCACCCCGATGAAGCGGGCCAGCTCGAACACCGTCTCCCAGCCCTGCCACGACAGAATGGAGGCCAGCGCGTCGGCCCCGGTGATGAAATACAGCTCGGAGTCGGGGTTGAGGGCGCGCAGGTCGCGCAGTGTGTCCTTGGTGTAGGTGGGGCCGGCGCGGTCGATGTCGACCCGGCTGACCGTAAAACGGGGATTGGATGCCGTGGCGATCACCGTCATCAGATACCGGTCCTCGGCAGCCGAGACGTGCCGATCCTTCTGCCAGGGCTGACCGCTGGGCACGAACACCACTTGGTCGAGGTCGAACAGGTCAGCGACCTCACTGGCGGCAACCAGGTGGCCGTAATGGATGGGGTCGAACGTCCCACCCATCACTCCTAACCTGCGAAGCTGCTTTTGCACGATTTGCCAGCTTACTTGAGCCGGTATCGCGGCCCGATTTGTCGCAACGCAGCCTCACACCGGCAGCAGCTGATCGATCACCGCGGCCAGCTGCTTGGCGGACCGGCACTCGTGCATCGGGATGACCTCCTGATAGCGGGGCACCGCCGAGTCACCGCTGCCCCACAGATGCTTGGGCTCGGGATTCAGCCAGTGCGCATGCCGGCTGGCGGCCACCATGTGGGTCAGCAGTTCGGTCTCCGGATTGCGGTAATTGGTGCGGCCATCCCCGAGCACCAGCAACGAGGTGCGCGGCGACAGCACATTGGGAAACGCCTGCACGAACGACGCGAACGCATTGCCATAGTCGGAATGGCCGTCGCGACTGTAAACGCCCGACTCGCGGGTGATGCGCTGAATGGCTACGGCCAGATCGGCTTCCGGGCCGAACATGTGGGTCACCTCGTCGGTGGTGTCGATGAAGGCGAACACGCGAACACGTGAGAACTGTTGGCGCAGAGCATGTACCAGGAGCAGAGTGAAATGGCTGAATCCGGCAACCGAGCCGGACACATCGCACAGCACCACCAGTTCCGGGCGCGCCGGACGGGGTTTGGCCAGCACGACATCGATCGGCACCCCGCCGGTTGACATCGACTTGCGCAGCGTCTTGCGCAGATCGATCGTCCCCGCCCGGGTGCGTCGCCGGCGGGCCGCCAGGCGGGTCGCCAGCGTTCGGGCCAGCGGCGCCACCACCCGGCGCATCTGGCGCAGCTGCTCACCGGAGGCGCGCAGGAACTCCACGTTCTCGGAAAGCTGTGGAATGCCGTACATCTGGACGTGGTCGCGGCCCAGCTGCTCAGCGGTGCGCCGTTTGGTCTCCGAATCGACCAACTTGCGCAACTGAGTGATCCGCTGCGCGGCAAGTGCTTTGGCGATTTCTTCCTGGCTGGGAGTGGGTTCGTCACCGTACGAGGCGAGCAACCCGGCCAACAGCTTGCCCTCGAGTTCGTCGAGCGCCATCGCCTTGAGCGCCTGATACGACGAGAAGGACGGGCCGCGGCTGGAGCTGTATTTCCCGTAGGCCTCGACGATCCGGGCGATCATCGCGACCAGGCGCTCGTCCATGTCGGCCAGATCGGGGTTCTCGGTCAGCAGGTCGACCAGCATCTGGCGCATCGCCTCGACGTCGTCGGGCGGCAACGCGTGGTCGTCCGGCGAGTCGTTGGCCTCGTCGTCGGTGACCACCGCACGTGCGCCCAGCGCCGCCGGGAACCACAGGTCGAACATGGCGTCATAGGTCTCGCGGTGATCCGAGCGGCGCAGCACGGCGCACGCGAGGCCCTCGCGCAGCACCGTCCGGTCACCCAGGCCGAGCGTCGCCATCACCCGCCCGGCATCCACCGTTTCCGATGGGCCAACCGAAATCCCTGCGCCGCGAAGCGCTTCCACGAAGCCCACCAGGTGGCCCGGCAGCCCGTGCGGGGCGAGCGGCCGAGTGGGTCGGATACGGCGGGTGGCCATCGCAGACTTCCTAATTCAGCCGCAGCTCGCCGGTCGCGCGCTGCTGGTCGGACTGATGTTTGAGCACCACGCCCAGCGTGGCCGCCACGACAGCGTCGTCGATGGTGTCCAGGCCCAACGCGAGCAGCGTGCGGCCCCAGTCGATGGTCTCGGCGATGGACGGGACTTTCTTGAGTTGCATCCCGCGCAGCACGCCGATGATGCGAACGAGCTCCTCGGCCAGATGCGCGGGCAGCTCGGGGACCCGGGACAACAGGATGCGGCGTTCCAGGTCGGGACTGGGAAAGTCGATGTGCAAGAACAGGCACCGACGTTTGAGCGCCTCGGACAGTTCGCGAGTGGCGTTGGAGGTCAGCACCACCAGCGGCGTCCGCTCGGCGGTGATCGTTCCCAATTCGGGAACGGTCACCGCGAAGTCCGACAGCACCTCGAGTAACAGACCCTCGATCTCGATATCGGCCTTGTCGGTCTCGTCGATGAGCAGCACCGTAGGCTCGGTGCGCCGGATGGCGGTCAGCAACGGACGCTGCAGCAGGAATTCCTCGCTGAACACGTCATCTTTGGTCTGGTCCCAGTCCCCCGAACCGGCCTGGATGCGCAGGATCTGCTTGGCGTGGTTCCACTCGTAGAGCGCGCGGGCCTCATCGACGCCCTCATAGCACTGCAGGCGCACCAGGCCCGATCCGGTGGCCTGGGCGATAGCGCGGGCCAACTCGGTCTTGCCCACGCCGGCCGGGCCTTCCACCAGCAGCGGCTTACCGAGCCGGTCGGCCAAGAACACGGCCGTCGCGGTGGCGGTGTCGGGCAGGTAGCCGGTCTCGGCCAACCGGCGCGAGACGTCGTCGATGTCGTCGAACAACGGCTTGGACCGGGCGGGCACACTCACAATCGGTTCTCCTAAGGCACTTTCTGCACGCGGGTATCAGACCGGACGGATCTGTCCGTCTCCCCACGCAATCCATTTGGTCGAGGTCAGTTCGGGCAGCCCCATCGGGCCGCGGGCATGCAGTTTCTGGGTGGAGATGCCGATTTCGGCGCCGAAACCGAACTGCTCACCATCGGTGAACGCCGTGGACGCGTTCACCATCACCGCGGCGGCGTCAACGCCGTCCGTAAACTTCTGCGCCGCAGCCATATTGGTGGTCACGATGGCCTCGGTGTGCCCGGTGCCGTACTCGTTGATGTGAGCGATCGCGGCGTCGATACCGTCGACCACGGCCACCGCGATGTCCATCGACAGGTACTCCCGGCGCAGGTCATCCTCGTGCGCATCCCTGGAAAATCCACCGTGCACGGTCACGCCGGCGTCTTGCAGCGCGGTAACCAGCCGGGGCAGTGCCTCTTCGGAGATCCCGACATCGACCAGCAGTGTCTCGGCGGCATTGCAGACGCTGGGACGACGGGTCTTGGAATTCAGCAGGATTCGCTCCGCCACATCCAAGTCGGCGCCCTCATGCACGTAGACGTGACAGTTGCCGACGCCGGTCTCGATGGTGGGCACCTGCGCGTCGCGAACCACCGCGTTGATCAGGCTCGCCCCGCCACGCGGAATCACCACATCGACCAGGCCCCGCGCCTGGATCAGATGCGTCACCGTCGAGCGGTCATCGGCCGAAAGCAGTTGAACCGCATCGGCGGGCAGGTCCTCGCTGACCAGCGAAGCCCGCAGCACCTGGACCAGCGCCTGATTGGACCGCGTCGCCGACGAACTTCCGCGCAGCAGCACGGCATTGCCGGACTTCAGCGCCAAACCGAAGGCGTCGACGGTCACATTGGGCCGGCCCTCGTAGATCATGCCGACCACGCCGAGCGGAACCCGCTGCTGACGCAGCTGCAGCCCGTTGGGCAACGTGTAACCGCGCAACACCTCACCGACCGGGTCCGGCAGCCCGGCGACCTGACGCAGGCCGGCGGCGATGCCCTCAACGCGTTTGGAATCCAATGCCAACCGGTCGAGCATCGCGGTCGGCGTGCCTGCGGCCCGGGCGGCCTCGAGGTCTTCGTCGTTGGCCGACAGGATCAATTCGGTGTGGGCGCCTATCGCGTCGGCCGCAGAGCTCAGCGCCTGGTCCTTGGCAACCGTCGGCAACAACGCCAGGACACGGGATGCAACACGAGCGCGGCGTGCGGCGTTGTGCACCTCCTGGCGCAAGTCAGGCAGCGAGGGTGCTTGCAGACTCATTGAACCAGAGTATCGGGCGGCAAAAGCCCGGGTGAGGCGACCCGCTACCCGACCCGCTCACCGCGCCGGACACTGCGCACCTTGCTGCGCCGCTCTTCGATGATGTTGCCAAAGTTCTGTAGCAGCAGGGGCGCACGCGTCACCAGGTGTTCGATGTGTTCCCGATCGATCTCCAACGCCGTGACCTCTTCCAGCGCGTACGCGCCGGCCAGGTTCGGTTGCCGAGTCAGCGCCGTCAGCCCCAGGAACGACCCCTCGACCAGCGTGCTGATCGGCACCATCGACCCGTCCTCGGCGGTCGCGGTGAGCTGCACGCGCCCGGAGACCAGGAACGTCATGGTCGTCGGCACCTGGCCGGCGTACTCCACCACCTCGTCGGCGCCGTAGCGGACGATCCTCGCCGCCGACCGCAGCGATCGCTGCTCCTCGGCGCCGATCCGCAACGCCGGCGCCACCACCGTGTGCAACGCGTGCTCCACCCGTTCGATCGTGGAGAAGTCGTCGTCGGCGTCATCGAGGTGCAGATTCTCGCGGCGCGCCGCATACCAGGTCCATCGCAAAAAGGTCGCCTTGGCGGCGCCGGCGTCCGCCGGTGAGTCCAATCCGATGGTCGTGCAGTACTCGGCGGCGCCCACCGGGACCGATCGGGGCACACTGCCGGCCTTGAGCTGCGGCAACCCCTGGGCGATGCGCGACAGCAGCGCACACACCCGGTCGGGCGGGTCGACGCTGGAGAAGGTCGTCGTCACCGCCAGCTTGTGCGCACCGGGCGGGCGGCTGAGATTGGTGAACGCATTGCTGGCCAGCATCGAGTTCGGCATGACCCGAATACCGCTGCCGGTGTCGATGTGCACGGCGCGCCAGTTGACCTCGACCACTCGGCCGCGGGCCGTACCGGTGTCCAGCCACTCGTCGATGCGGAAGGGCTGCTCGAACAGCATGAACAAACCCGACACGATCTGGCCGACCGAGTTCTGCAGCATCAGACCGATGACGACCGACGTGACGCCCAGTGCGGTGAAGATACCGCCGAGCCGCACACCCCAGATGTACGACGACATCACGGCCAAACCGACGCTGATCACGGCCAACCGGGCGCAGTCCAGAAATATGCCGGGTAACCTTTTGCGCCAACTCTTTTCGGGTGCGCCTTCGAACATCGTCGCGTTGAGACCGGACAGCAAAAGCACCAGCACCAGCAGACCGAAAACCGTGGTGAGGACGCGCACCGGAACGTCGCCTGCCGGGACCTGGGAGGCCTGCACCAGCAGCAGCAACAGCGCGCCGAGCGGCAGCAGATAGTTGCGCACCAAGCTCACCTGCCTGGCCAGCGGGCTGTTCCTGCGCAGCAGCGCGTCGTGCAGCTCGGTGAGAGCGATCAACCCGAGCGGCAGCCCGACCGCGATGCCGATCGCCCAGTAGAACCAGGTGGAGTTGAGGAGGTTCATCAGCGCTCCAACAACCGGTAAATGGCCTGATCGGTACCGCCGACGGAGATGGTGCCGGCGGGGGTGAACTGCCGAACGTCCCGCATCGCCTCATACACCTGCGAGCTGACGTAGATGCCGGGCTGCGGTGCGCCACTGTGCATTTGATAGGCCAGGCTGACCGCACCGCCCCACATGTCATAGACCAGGCTGGACCGGCCGACCAGCCCGCTCACCACGTTGCCGGTGTTGACACCGACGCGCAGGCCCAGCTGGTGCACCGTTTGGCTGTTGAATCGATCGATGATGCGACCGATTTCGAGGGCGAAGTCGACGGCGCGGTGAGTGCTGTCCAGCCGGGGCGTGACCACCCCGCAGCTGGCCAGATAGCCATTGTGGAACGTACGAATCCGTTCGACGCCGAGCACTTCTGCGGCCGAATCGAATTGCCGGAAGAGTTCGTTGACGGTCGCGACCAATTCATCTTCCGGCACGTCGCTGGAAATGTCGTCCAGGCCGACGATGTCGGCATAAATGATGGCCACGTCCTGATGCTTCTGGGCGATGGTCTCCTCGCCATCGCGATAGCGTTGCACCACCGACTCGGGCATCAGCGCCAGCAACAGGCGGTCGTTTTCGCGGCGCTGCTCGTTGAGCAGCTCTTCCTTGATCGCCAGATTCCGGCTCATTTCGTTGAAAGCCGCTGTGAGATCACCGATTTCGTCGCGCCGCCGAACCGGGATGTTGATTTCGTAGTCGCCGGAGCTGATCTTGCGCGTGCCTTCTTCGAGACGGCGGACCGGTCGCACCGCGGCCTGGGCGACGAACATCGAGGCCATGCAGATGGCGAAGATCATTGCGGCAACCGCAATCACCAGTGTCTTGCTGAACCTGCCGAGCCGGGCGAACGCATCGGAGTTATCGCGCGTCGCGAGGATCGACCAGTGCAGGTCGGAATTGGGGATGCTCAGCGGCGCATAGGCTTCCAGCTCCTTGTTGCCCGTGTAGTCGGTGGCGCTGACCACCCCTGTTTCGCCGCGTTGGGCGGCGCGAAGGCCGGCGGTGTCGACCGGCTGCACCAGCGTGGTGCTGCCCAACCGGATCGCCCGGTCCACCACGTCGGGCGGCGTGCCGGCGTCGATGGCCTGGCGCCGGTAGTCCTTCCGGTCCTCGATGAAATCCCGTGAATCGGAACGCATCAGGTCGTCGGGGCCGGCCAGATATGTTTCGGTCGCGGGGCCCATTCCGGCGGCGTCCCAGTGCTTGTCGGCGGTCATGATCTTGTTGATCTTCGCGACCGGCACCGGTAGCGCCATCACGCCTTCGAACTTGCCGTTCATACCGACCGGTGACACCACCCACGCCGTGGGCGTGTCGAGGTGCGGCTGGTACTGCTGGAAGTCGGTGATCCAGACGAAGTCGACGTCGTTGGACGCCAAGGCTTTTTGGTAGGCCTCCCGCAGCTTCGATTCGCGATATGGACCTGTGAGGACGTTGGTCCCCAGATCGGGCCCCTTCATCACGCTGTAGACGACATTGCCCTGCATGTCCAGCAGCAGCGCGTCCCGATAGTCGAAGCGGGTGACGATGCCGCGCATGTAGAAGTCGAAGCGGGCGTTGGCCGCCGACCATGCGCTGCCGTCGCCGGCGTCTTGGACGGGCAGCGCGTCGGGGGTGGGCCGGGGGGCGGCGGTGTAGTACGCCTGAATGTATTTCTGCGCGTTGGAACTTGGCAGGACCGCCCTGATATCGATGGTGTCGCCGGTGATTTGCTTGATCGGCTTGATCATGTCGTTGTCGTAGTAGTTGACCAGCGACTGCTGCTGGGCGGGCGTGATAGTCGCGTTGGCCAATTGGCCGAACCCTCCCGTCAGCGTTGTCATCGCCTCGTTGATGCTGAAGCCGCCGCTGTAGACGATCAGCGAATTCGACACCTCCCGGAACAGCGCCTGCACCGCGCGCTTCTGCGACTCGCGCAACTCGATCAATCGTTCCGACTCGACCTGACGCAACGCGTTGCGTCCGGACACGGCGCCGATGAGGCCGATCACCGCCACACCCAAGATGCTCGACAGCAGCATGGTGACCAAAATCTTGGACTGGATGCCCAACCGGAAGCGGGCCAGGGCGCGCTGACGCGAGCGCTTTGCGGCCGGTGGGGCCGGTCCGGGATCGATTTGGGGTTCAGCGTCTGTTAACTCGCTCGTGGTCAATCGCCTGCCCCTTTTCTTGGGATCCAGCACCCCTAACGCAGCAGAATATCGCGCGGACATCGAGATATTCAGCGTTTGCCCCGGACGCGATCCGGCGTCGAAACTGCCGATGCCTTTGGTGTGCTTCGCCATCCCGACCGACTAACGTCGGCGTCATGGCTGGCGTTTGCGTGGTGGGGAGCGTGAATCTCGATCTGTCGTTGGGTGTCGACGCCCTTCCGCGGCCCGGCGAAACGGTTTTGGCGTCGTCGTTGACCCACGCCCCCGGCGGCAAGGGCGGCAATCAGGCGGTGGCGGCGGCGCGCGCGGGCGCGCCGGTGCAGTTCGTCGGCGCCGTCGGCGATGACGCAGCGGCCGGTCAGTTGCGCTCGCACCTCGAGGCCAACGGCGTCGGCCTCGACGGAACCGTCGAAATACCCGGACCCAGCGGCACGGCCATCGTGGTGGTCGACGCGAACGGCGAGAACACCATTGTGGTCGCCCCGGGCGCCAACGGTCGTTTCACACTGACCGACGAGCGGGCGCGCGCCGTCGTCGCCGACTGCGATGTGATGTTGACCCAGCTCGAGATTCCGGTGAACACGGCCGTCGCCGCGGCGCAACACGCGCGGTCGGCGGGAGCGGTCGTCGTCGTGAATGCTTCGCCGGCCGGCCAGGACGCCGCTTCGTTGGGCGACTTGGCGGCCGCCGCGGACGTGGTGATCACCAACGAAGACGAAGCCGCCGAATGGCCTTGGCGTCCAACGCACTTGGTGGTCACCCTGGGCGCCCGCGGCGCCCGCTACATTGGCGCTGACGGCGAGTTCACCGTCTCCGCTCCGGCGGTGGATGCGGTGGACACCACCGGGGCCGGCGACGTATTCGCCGGCGTGCTGGCCGCGAATTGGCCACAGAATCCCGGCTCGGCGGATCAGCGGCGGCTCGCGTTGCGGCGGGCCTGCGCAGCGGGTGCGCTGGCGACGTTGGTCGCCGGCGCCGGTGATTGCGCGCCGGACGCCGAGGCGATCGACAAGGCGGTCCGGGACGCGTCCTAGCCGCTCTGCCCGCCGACGTCGTGGGCGATCTCGCCCGTCTCGCTCGGCAACGCCATGGCTCTCGCCATCTGTTCCACAGCGACGACACCGCGATCGCCACAAGTTGGCGGCCGTCGCTGACCTGCGGTTGGCAGTGTTTGGCAGCGGCTGGCGTCGATCTGGCAGTGGTTTTCCAGCAGCGTCGATAGCGATCGCAGTCCGCCATCGAGAAAGGAACATCATGTCCGCTACCACGATTGACCGCACGGGCACCCGGGACGGCTTGCTTCGCCTCGCCATGCGCGCCGACGCCGCCATCAGTGGACTGGTCGGCCTGGCCGGTATCCCGGTGGCCGGCCGGCTCGCCGAACTCTCGGGCACCACGAAGGCGTTCGAGTACGCCATGGCCGCGTTCTTGATCGCCTACGGCGTGGTCGTGTTCGGGCTGGCCACCCTGCCGTCGCTGCGGCGCGCCGGCATGGCCGTCATCATCGCCAACGTGGCGTACACGGTGGCCGCAATCGTTCTCGTGCTCGCGGACGTCTTCCCACTGACGTCGGCCGGCGTGGTGTTGAACCTGGCGGCCGGCGTGGGCACGCTGGTATTCGCGGAAGTGCAATACCAGGGCTGGCGCCGCGCCAAGGCCTGAGTCCTGAACGCTCAGGGCCCGCTCGGTGCTGCCGGGCGGGCCGTGAGTGCGCGTGCTAGTCCTTGGGGACTTCGCGTTCGATCTCGTCGAGCCAGATGCGCGCGGACATATCGGACGGCGCGCGCCAATCCCCCCGCGGCGACAGCGAACCCCCGTGCGACACCTTGGGCCCGTTGGGCAGGGCCGAGCGCTTGAACTGACTGAATTCGTAGAACCGCTGCACGAAAACCTGCAGCCAATGCCGAATTTCCTTCAGCGAGTACGACGGCCGCTTGTCCTCGGGGAAGCCAGGCGGCCAGATGCCGTGCTCGGGATCGCTCCACGCATGCCAGGCCAGGAATGCGATCTTCGACGGCCGGAATCCAAAGCGCAGCACGTGGAACAGCGAAAAGTCCTGCAGCGCAAACGGGCCTACTTTCGCCTCACTGCTCTGCAGCTCTTCTTCCTCCCCGCTGGGAACCAGTTCCGGGGTGATCTCGGTGTCGAGCACCGACTGCAGCACCTCGGCGACCTCCGGTTCGAACTGTTCCGACGAGATCACCCAGCGGATCAAGTGCTGCACCAGCGTCTTGGGCACGCCGGCATTGACGTTGTAGTGCGACATCTGGTCGCCGACACCGTATGTCGACCAGCCCAGCCCCAGCTCGGACAGGTCACCGGTGCCCAGCACGATGCCGCCCCGCTGGTTGGCCAACCGGAATAGGTAGTCGGTACGCAAACCGGCCTGGACGTTTTCGAAGGTGACGTCATATACCTTCTCGCCACGCGCGAAGGGGTGATCCATCTGCTTGAGCATCAGCTCCGCGCTCTCGCGGATGTCGATCTCGGCGAAGGTGACACCCAGCGTGCGGCACAGCTCGGCCGCATTGCGTTTGGTGCGGTCCCCGGTCGCGAAGCCGGGCAGCGTGAACGCCAGAATGTCGCTGCGCGGCCGTTGTTCGCGATCCATCGCGCGGGCGGCAACGATCAAGGCGTGTGTGGAGTCCAGCCCACCGGAAATCCCGATGACGATTTTTGGGAAATCCAGCGCGCGCAGCCGCTGTTCGAGACCGGCGACTTGAATGTTGTAGCCCTCGAAGCAATCCTGTTCCAGCCGTTGCGGATCGGCGGGCACGAAAGGGAAGCGCTCGATGTCGCGTCGCAGCCCGAGGTCACCGCCAGGTGGGTCCAGCCGGAACCGGATGCGCCGGTACGTGTCCGTCGTTGACCGGTGGTGGCGCCGGTTGTCGTCGAAGGTGCCCATCCGGAGCCGTTCCGAGCGAAGCAATTCGATGTCGATGTCGGCGACGCTGCGCCGCTCCCCTTTGGGGAACCGCTCGGACTGGGCCAGCATCACACCGTTTTCAAACACCATGGTCTGACCGTCCCAGGCCAAATCGGTCGTCGATTCACCATCCCCGGCAGCCGAATACACGTAGGCGGCCAAGCAACGCGACGAGGCCGAGCGGGCCAGCAGGCAGCGGTCCTCGGCGCGACCGATCGTGATCGGGCTACCGGACAGGTTGGCCAGCACCGTCGCACCCGCGAGCGCGGCCTCCGCGCTGGGCGGAATCGGCACGAACATGTCCTCGCAAATCTCGACGTGCAGCACAAAGCCGGGCACGTCGGAAGCCTCGAAGAGCAGGTCGGGACCGAACGGCACCTCGGCGCCCGCGACGCGGATGGTGCCGCGCTCGTCGTCTCCGGGCGCGATCTGGCGGCGCTCGTAGAACTCCCGATAGGTGGGCAGGTACGACTTCGGCGCCACCCCGAGCACCGCGCCGCGGTGGATCACCACGGCGGCGTTGTAGATCCGGTGGCGATGACGCAGCGGGGCACCGACGACCAACACCGGGAGCAACTCGGCCGAGGCCTCGACGATTTCCGCGATGGCCTTGTCGACGTCGTCGAGCAGCAGGTCCTGCAGCAGGATGTCTTCGATGGAATACCCGGACAGCGTCAGCTCCGGGAAGACGGCCAGCGCGACAGCGTCGTCGTGGCACTCCTGGGCTATCCGCAGGACCGATTCGGCATTCGCGGCGGGGTCGCCGATGGCGGTGTGGTGCGTGCATGCGGCGACGCGGGCAAAGCCCTGGCTGTAAGCGTTGTAAAAGTCCATCGCCCTCCCATTGTCGCCCCGGGCGTGTCAACTCGTCGCCGCCGGGTATCCGCGACAGCATGAGCCACACTGCTGTCCTGGTGGTCGACATGATGAACACGTATCAGCATCCCGACGCTGAGAATCTAATACCCAATGTCGAGAAGATCATCGAGCCGTTGTCCGATTTGGTTCGGCGGGCCCGTGAATCCGACGACGTCGACCTGGTGTACGTCAACGACAACTACGGAGATTTCACCGCTGAGTTCTCCGACATCGTCCGTTCAGCCTGCCACGGGGCCCGTCCCGATCTGGTGAAGCCGATCCTGCCGACCGACGAGTGCCGCGTCATGACCAAGGTCCGCCACAGCGCGTTTTATGCGACGGCGCTGGCGTATCTGCTCGGCCGGCTGGAAACCAAGCGGTTGATCATCACCGGTCAGGTCACCGAGCAATGCATTCTCTACACGGCCCTGGACGCGTACGTCCGGCACTTCCCCGTGGTGATCGCGACCGATGCCGTCGCGCACATCGACCCCGATTTGGGCGACGCGGCCTGCAGGATGATGGAGCAGAACATGTCCGCCGAGCTCACGACAGCGGCTGACTGCCTGGGCTGACTCCGTACTCTGGAGAGGTGACGCTGGGCTGCGCAGAATCCCCGGAACTGGTCACGCTGTTGGCCGGTCGCCGGATCGCGGTGCTGACGGGTGCGGGCATTTCCACCGATTCGGGCATTCCCGACTACCGCGGGCCCGATTCACCGCCCAGCAATCCCATGACCATCAGCCAGTTCACCGGCGATCCGGCGTTTCGGCGGCGATACTGGGCACGCAACCACGTCGGCTGGCGGCACATGGACGACACGCTGCCCAACGCGGGCCACCGGGCGCTGGCAGCACTCGAGGACGCGTCGGTGGTCACCGGCGTCATCACCCAGAACGTCGATCTGCTGCACACCAAGGCGGGCAGCCGAAACGTCATCAACCTGCACGGCAACTATGCGCAGGTGGTCTGCCTGAACTGCGGATCCACCATGACCCGTGCCGCACTGGCCGAACGACTGGAAGCGCTCAACCCCGGATTCATCGAGCGCGCCGAGGCGATCGGCGGGCTGGCGGTGGCACCCGACGCCGACGCCGTCGTCGCGGATACCGCGTCGTTCCGTTACCTGGATTGCCGGCGCTGCGACGGCATGCTCAAGCCCGACATCGTCTACTTCGGCGAGAACGTTCCCAAAGACGTTGTGGCAGCAGCCTATGGTTTGGTCGAGCAGGCCGGCGCGCTGCTGGTCGCGGGTTCGTCGCTGACCGTGTTCTCCGGCTACCGATTCGTGCGGCACGCCGCCGCACTGGGCATCCCGATTGCGATCATCAACCGTGGCGTCACCCGGGGCGACGACCTGGCCACCGCCAAGGTCGACGGGGGGTGCTCGGAGTTGCTGGCGCTGCTCGCCGACGAGTTGTCGCCGCTGTCAACACATTAGAAGGTGCACGGCATGCTGCGGATGGCGTGCACGAAGTTGCCCGCCAAATAGGCCGGCTCGCCCGCCTGGATGCCAGGCAATTGACGAAACAGTTCGCCGAAGACCGCCCGCAGCTGCGCGCGGGCGACGTGCGCACCGAGGCAGAAGTGCAGTCCGCCACCGCCGAAGCCGACGTGCGGATTCGGGTCACGGCTCAAGTTCAAGCGTTCCGGGTGGTCGAACACCTCGGTGTCCCAGTTGCCGGACGGATAGAACATGACGACCTTCTCCCCCGCCAAAATGGTCTGACCGCCCAGCTCGGCATCCGTTGCGGCCGTGCGACGGAAGGTCATGACCGGAGTCGCCCAGCGGATGAACTCCTCGATCGCGGTGCCCATCCGGTTGTCGAAATCTTCTAGCAGCCAGGCCTTCTCGCCGGGAAAATCGGTGAGCGCCTTCAAGGTGTGGCTGATGGTCTGCCGGGTGGTGTCGTTTCCGGCCACGGAGAGCAACACGAAGAACGCCGCCACCTCCGCGTCTTCCAGACGGTCACCGTCCACCTCGGCGGTCACCAGGCTGCTGATCAGGTCATCGCCGGGGTGCTCACGGCGTTCGGTCGCCAGCGCGCCGACGAGTTGGTGTAGATAAATCTGGTTTTCGACCAGAACTTCCAGCGGTGGACGGCCGTTGAGGAATTCCGGGTCGGCCCACGAGACCAGGGCGTCGGTGGCGTGTGCCATGCGGTCGCGCTCGGACTCCGGGATGCCCATCATGTCCGACAGGGTGCGGACGGGCAGTTCCTTGGCACAGTGGTCGACGAAATCCGCACCGCTTCCGGCGGTCCGCAGTTCTTCGACGATGGTTTCGGCGTTGGCCTTGACCGAGTCTTCGATGCGGCGAACCTGCCGGGGGCTGAGCGCGGCGTGAGCGAGCTTGCGTATCTTGGTGTGCCGCGGCGGGTCCATCGCCAAGAACGACTGCGACGCCTCGAGCAACTCCACCGGAATGCTCTCGAACATCACCCCCTGGCCGGACACGAAGGCGTCGTTGTTGCGGCTCACCGCGACGATGTCGGAGCGCCGGGTGACCGCCCAGAAACCGGGGTCGGTCGGATCGGGCATCAGCGAGTCCTCGACCGGCGGATGCCAGCTCACCGGGCGCTCGGCCCGCAGCACGGCGAACGCGCGTTCCCGATCCGCCGCGGTGGTGGACCAAAACGCCCGCGAGGACAGATCGATCTCGTCGTAGGCACGACCGGACTTGTCGGTCCCAGGCTTACCCGTCAGCACGGCCATAGTGGGGATCCTCCGTCTCGTATGACGCCGGTCACAGACTCCCCGCGACGATATGCCTAGACACTGTGTCTAGTCAACATGTCGAATGCTCGGCTATGCTCGGCGCATGCCGCCGCTCACCCGCAAGCCGCAGGGCCACCGAGCTTTGGGGCGCGAGCAGCGGCGCGAGCAGATGGAGCGCCGGTTGCTGGACGCCACCGAGCGGCTGATGCGCGACGGCGCGAGCTTCACCGAACTCAGCGTGGATCGTCTCTCCGGCGAGGCCGGCATTTCCCGCGCCAGCTTTTACATCTACTTCGAGGACAAGGGTCACCTGCTGCGCCGGCTCGCCGGCCAGGTGTTCGGCGATCTGACGGACGGCGCGCGAAGCTGGTGGAGCGTGGCAGGGCGCCATGATCCGGACGATGTACGGACCGCAATGAGCCGCATCATCGCCACCTACCGGCGCCATCAGGCGGTGCTGGTCGCACTCAACGAAATGGCCGCCTACGACCCGCCGACGGGGGAAACGTATCGCGAGCTGCTGACCGGCATCTCCGGGCAGTTCACCCACGTCATCGAAGACGGCCAGGCCGCCGGCTCGATCCGCCCCGAGCTGGCCGCGCTGACCACCGCCAGCGCGCTGACCTGGATGGTCGAGCGGGCCTGCCAGCAGAACCTGCCGACAAAGCCGACCGACTACGACGCCGAGCTGGCCGCCACATTGGCCGAAATCGTCTGGGGCGCATTGTATCTCAAGCCGACCTCGGAGCACTGACCCGGCCCGACCCGATGGTTCGACCATGAGATGAGTCCCAGACGTGCTAGCTCATGCGCTAGCACGGTCGTAGAAGTCCCCTTGGTCAGCAGACGCGTCACCCGTGCCGCACGAGTGCCGAGGCGCTTCTTACACCGCCACCAGGTCGTCGGCGTGCACCGCGGGCCTGCGCAGCTCGCCGGGCAGCTCGGACGTTGAGCGGCCCATCATGGTGGCCAGCTCGGTCGCGTCGTAGGCGACCACGCCACGGCCCACCATCACCGCGTCCGGGCCGCGCAATTCGACAACGTCGCCGGCATAAAACCGGCCGGATACCGCGGTGATCCCGGCGGGCAGCAGCGAGCGACGCTGCCGCACCACGGCGCGCACGGCACCCTGGTCCAGCGTCAGCGCGCCGGCCGCCTCGGCGGCGTAACGCACCCAGAACCGCCGCGCCGACATCCGCGCCGGGCGCGCGGCGAACACCGTGCCGACCGAAGCCTCGGTGAGCGCGGTCGCGGCATCGGCCGCGGCGGCGAGCAGCACCGGCACACCGGCATCGGCGGCAAGCAGCGCCGAGGACATCTTCGAGCTCATCCCGCCGGTACCCAAATCGCTTCCGGGACCGGCGATTACGCCGACCAGATCCCCCGAATCCGACACCTCCGAAATGAACCTGGCGCCCTCGGTCTTTCGCGGATCCGAGTCATAAAGCCCATCGATGTCGGACAGCAACACCAAAGCCTCGGCACCGACGAGGTGAGCCACCAGCGCCGAAAGCCGGTCGTTGTCGCCGAACCGGATCTCGTTGGTGGCCACCGTATCGTTCTCGTTGACGATCGCCACCGCATGCAGTGCGCGCAGCCGATCCAGCGTGCGCTGGGCGTTGGTGTGCTGGGCCCGCATCGAGATGTCGTGCGCGCTCAACAGCACCTGCCCGACCGTGCGGCCATAGCGGGCGAACACGGCACTCCACGAATTCACCAGCGCGACCTGACCGACGCTGGCCGCGGCCTGCTTTGTCGCCAAATCCCTGGGACGACGCGATAATCCGAGCGGCTCGATGCCGGCGGCAATGGCCCCCGACGACACGATGACGACGTCGGTACCGGCCTTCATCCGCGCTTCGATCGCATCGGCGAGTCCGGCCAGCCGGCCGGCGTCGAACACCCCGGCCGGCGTAGTCAGCGCGTTGGTCCCCACCTTGACCACCAGGCTGCGAGCATTGCGGATAACGTCGCGGTGGGGGCTCACGACTCCTCACCGCGTTCGCGGCGGCGACGCCGGGCGGCCTTGCGCTCGTCGGCGCCGACGCGGTCGGTGCGCTCCAACCGCGCGTCGGTTCCGCGGCCTGACAGCGAAACCTGTTGTCCGGCAGGAGTTTGCGGCTCCCAATCGAACGTCATGTCTCCGATGGTCACTTCGCAGCCCGGTCGCGCACCCAGCCGCAGCAATTCCTCTTCGACACCGAGGCGCGCCAGGCGATCCGCGAGATATCCCACGGCCTCGTCGTTGTCGAAGTTGGTCTGGCGGATCCAGCGTTCGGGGCGCGCGCCGCTGACCACGAAGGCGCCCGGCTGCTGGGGATCCGGTGCAACGCTGAAGCCGCTGTCGTCGATGGGAACCGGACGAATCACCGGCCGTCGCGGCACGATCTCCGGCTGGGCGGCCTGGTAGTCCGAGATGATCTGCCACAACCCAAAGATCAAGGGCTGCAAACCTTCTTGCGCTACCGCCGACACCAAGAACACCGGCCAGCCACGCGCGGCGATCTCGTCGCGGACGAATTCGGCCAACTCGCGCGCCTCGGGCACGTCGATTTTGTTGAGCACCACCGCGCGGGGCCGCTCGGTGAGGTCACCGAGCGCCGCATCCCCTTGCAGGGTGGGCGTATAGGCGGCGAGTTCGGCCTCCAGCGCATCGATATCGGAGATGGGGTCACGGCCGGGATCCGCGGTGGCGCAGTCGACAACGTGCACCAGCACGGCGCATCGCTCGATGTGACGGAGGAAATCCAGGCCCAGGCCGCGGCCCTGGGATGCGCCCGGGATCAGGCCGGGCACGTCGGCGACGGTGAAGGTGTGCTCGCCCGCCGACACCACGCCGAGGTTGGGAACCAACGTGGTGAACGGGTAGTCGGCGATCTTGGGTTTGGCCGCCGAGATCGTCGACACCAGCGACGATTTGCCGGCCGAGGGAAAACCGATCAAGCCGGCGTCGGCAACGGTCTTGAGTTCCAGCGTCAGGTCGCGGGTCTGCCCCTGCTCGCCCAACAGCGCGAAGCCGGGAGCTTTACGCGCACGAGATGCGAGCGCGGCGTTGCCCAGTCCGCCGCGTCCACCCGCGGCGGCTTCGAAGCGGGTGCCCGCGCCGACCAGGTCGGCCAGCAACCGTCCGTTTTCGTCGAGGACGACGGTGCCGTCGGGCACCTTGACTTCCAGGTCAGCGCCGGCGGCGCCGTCGCGGTTGTTGCCCATCCCCTGCTTGCCCGAGGGCGCGGTGACGTGCGGATGGAAATGGAAGTCGAGCAGGGTGTGCACCTGCGGATCGACGACCAAGACGATGCTGCCGCCGCGGCCGCCGTTGCCCCCGTCGGGGCCGCCGAGCGGCTTGAACTTCTCGCGATGGACCGAGGCGCAGCCGTTACCCCCAGAACCGGCGCGCGCATGGATGACGACGCGGTCGACGAACCGAGGCATCGTGGATCCTCTCACCTACCACCGGGCGCCGAAATCACCGGGCTGGGCCCGGAAACACGGTCAGTCGGCGGCTTGTCCCGCGGCCACGATGTTGACGGTCTTGCGGCCGCGCTTGAGACCGAACTCGACCGCGCCGGCTTCCTTGGCGAACAACGTGTCGTCCCCGCCACGACCAACACCCACGCCCGGGTGGAACTTGGTGCCGCGCTGCCGGACGATGATTTCGCCCGCCTTGACGATCTGACCGCCGAATCGCTTCACGCCCAGCCGCTGGGCCGCGGAATCGCGACCGTTGCGCGAGCTGGAAGCGCCCTTCTTGTGTGCCATGTGTGGTCCTCGCTCAGTGTTGTCTGTTCTTCGCCTGACGGCTCAATCACGCGATGCCGGTGACCTTCAGGACGGTCAGCTGCTGACGGTGTCCCTGACGCTTGTGGTAGCCGGTCTTGTTCCTGAACTTGTGGATACGGATCTTGGGGCCCTTGGTGTGCTCGAGCACCTCGCCGGTCACCGCGACCTTGGCCAGTGCGGCTGCGTCGGTGGTCACGTTGGCGCCGTCTACCACCAGGGCGACCGGTAGTGACACGTTCGAGCCGGGCTCAGACTCGAGCTTCTCGACCTTGACCACGTCCCCGACGGCGACCTTGTACTGCTTGCCGCCCGTCTTCACGATTGCGTAGGTCGCCATCGTTGCTCCTGCTCCTTCTTCTAACCGCTGCTCTGCGCGTCGCGCGCGAACCAGCCGCGGTGCACGTGGTGGGTCTGGGGTTGCGGGCCTGCGCCGATTGCCCGGGAGTCCCGCTGCCGCCGGCCAAAGTTTTCCTCGCCCGGCCTGACGACAACTGTCCAAGGGTACGTGACCAGCGGCTAGAGGGTCAAACCGGACACGACCGGCGCCTTTCGGCCGGCCGGCTCAATCCGCGTGGATCGGCGGTCCCGCGGGCCGGCCCGCAGCACGCCTGCGTCGCGGGCGACCGGAGCCGGCCTGGTCGGCCCCGGCGGAGGCCCGCCCGGCATCGGTGTCGTCGGAATCGTCGTCTTCGGTGTCCAGATCGTCGTCGTCGAGCTCGAGATCCTCGTCATCGTCGCCGAGGTCCTCCTCGTCGTCGATGTCCTCGTCGTCATCCTCGAGGTCGTCGTCATCGTCGGAGTCGTCATCATCGTCCGCGTCCTCGTCGTCATCCGAGTCGTCGTCGTCATCCGAGTCGTCGTCGTCGGTGTCGTCATCCGAGTCGTCGTCCGAGTCTTCGTCGTCGGTGTCGTCGAAGTCATCGTGGTCGGTGTCCGCGTCGTCGCCGGCGCGGACCGCCTTCTTCTGGGTGAGCCCGTCGGTGGCTTCATCGGTGGTTTCGTCGGAGTCGTCCTCGGAGTCCTCCTGCGCCGAGGAGCCGGCGGCCATCGCCTTGAACATCGGGTGCTCGCCGGGAGCGTGGGTGGGCACCTTGGCGACCACCGGCTCTTCGGCTTTGTTCTTCTTGCGCCTGCCCCGACGGCCGCCGCCGCCGGATTCGGATTTGCGTCCGTTCGAGGGGGCCGAATCCACCGGGTCGGTGTGCAGCAGGATGCCGCGCCCACCACAGTTCGGACACGACGTCGAGAAGGCTTCGATCAGGCCGGTGCCCAACCGCTTGCGGGTGATCTGGACCAGACCGAGCGAAGTCACCTCGGACACCTGATGCCGGGTGCGGTCGCGGGCCAGCGCCTCGGTCAGCCGCCGCAGCACCAAATCGCGGTTGGACTCGAGCACCATGTCGATGAAGTCGATGACCACGATGCCGCCGATGTCGCGCAGCCGCAGCTGGCGCACGATCTCCTCGGCCGCCTCGAGGTTGTTCTTGGTGACCGTCTGTTCGAGGTTGCCCCCGGACCCGGTGAACTTGCCGGTGTTGACGTCGACCACCGTCATGGCCTCGGTCCGGTCGATGACCAGCGTGCCGCCCGACGGCAGCCACACCTTGCGCTCCATCGCCTTGGCCAGCTGCTCATCGATGCGATGCACCGCGAACACGTCCGGTCCGGTCTGTCCTTCCGGCCCGGCGGGCGGCTCGTACTTCGTCAGCTTCGAAACCAGGTCGGGGGCAACGGAATTCACGTAGTCGTTGATCGTGGTCCAGGCTTCGTCGCCGGAGACGATGAGACCGGCGAAGTCCTCGTTGAACAGGTCGCGGATGACTTTGACCAGCACGTCGGGCTCTTCGTAGAGGGCCACCGCGGCGCCGGCGGCCTTCTCCTTGATCTCGATCGCCTTGGCCTCGATTTGTTTCCAGCGCTCCTGCAGGCGGGTCACGTCGCCGCGGATGTCCTCTTCTTTGACGCCCTCGGACGCGGTCCGGATGATCACCCCGGCGTCGGACGGCACCACGTCACGCAGGATCTCTTTGAGCCGCTGGCGTTCGGTGTCGGGCAGCTTGCGGCTGATCCCGGTCGAGGACGCGCCTGGCACATAGACCAGGTAGCGGCCGGCCAGTGAGACCTGCGTGGTGAGCCGTGCGCCCTTATGCCCGACCGGGTCCTTGCTGACCTGGACGACGACGTAGTCGCCGGGTTTGAGCGCTTGTTCGATCTTGCGGTCAGATCCGCCGAGTCCGGCGGCTTCCCAGTTGACCTCGCCGGCGTAGAGCACGCCGTTGCGGCCGCGGCCGATGTCGACGAACGCCGCCTCCATCGAGGGCAGCACGTTCTGCACGATACCCAGGTAGATGTTGCCCACCAGGGACGCCGATGCGGCCGACGTGACGAAGTGCTCGACGACGATGCCGTCCTCCAGCACCGCGATCTGGGTGTAACGCGAACCCTGATGCGGCTGTTCGGTGCGGACCCGGTCGCGCACGATCATCATCCGCTCGACGGCCTCGCGGCGTGCCAAGAATTCGGCCTCGGTCAGTACCGGGGGCCGGCGCCGTCCAGCGTCGCGACCGTCCCGGCGCCGTTGCCGCTTGGCCTCCAGCCGCGTCGAGCCGTTGATGCCTTTGATCTCATTGTTGGAGCCGGCGGAGTCGTCGCCGCCGCCGCCCTTGCCGCGAGGCGCCCGCTCGTGCACCACCGTGTTCGGCGGATCGTCGGGCGATGACCCCTCGTCGTTGTCGTCGCTCGCTGCGCTTTTGCGGCGACGGCGCCGCCGGCGACGGCGGTTGCCGCCCTCGCCCGAACCGTCATCACCGTTGTCGGAGTCGTCCGAGTCGTCCGAGTCATCGGAGTCGTCAGCGTCTTGACCGTCGGAGTCGTCGGAGTCGGCTTGACCGCCCTTCTTGCCCCGCGGTTGGCCCTCGTCGTCGTCACCGTCGTCGCCCTGACCGTCGGATCCGCCCTGCTCACCGCGTCCACGACCACGACCGCGACGGCCACGTCGCCGGCGCTTGTTCGACGGCCGGTCGGCCTGCTCGTCATCGTCGGTGTCGGAGTCGGAGTCGTCAGAGTCGTCGCCGTCGTCGGCGCCGCTGTCGTCCGCACGGGCATCGATCGGCTGCGGTGCGACGAACAACGGCATGTAATGCGGTCGCTCGGCAGCGTTGTCCGGTGTCTCCAGCATCAGCCGGGATTCGGGTTCGTCGGATTCGGCGCCGCCGGCCTCGGGCGCGGGGTCCGCGTTCTCCGGGCTCCCCGCGGATTGCGCGGCCGCCAGCAGGTCACGTACCCGCACAGCGTCGTCGCGGTCCACGGTGGAATGTGCGCTGCGGATTCGCCCGTCCAATTCGCTCAGCGCATCCAGCACCCGCTTGCTGGTGGTTCCCAGCGTTCGGGCCAGCGAATGGACTCTCAAGCGGTCCGGCAGTTCCTCGGGCCGAGTCGATCCTTCTGATGGGTCTGCAGTCGGTGCACCGTCTACCACGTATTCTCCTCAAGCCCCCGGGCGCGTCGTTGCGACGCGGCCACGCGAGGGCTTCGCTATGGACCCGGGTCACTTCTCCCGGGCTTGTGATGGTCTCGCCCCGAGCGGCCCATGATTAGGACCCACTCGGCGCCGTGCTGAATGACGGCCTGACATGCAGCGAACCAAGGCGACGGGGCTATGGTCGCGCTTGTCTAAGTCTTCATTCGGGTGTCTGACGCCGGTCCGGCGACGTTCACCCGACACCAGTATCCCACATCACGTCGCGGGCCCACCCACACCTGATGCAGCACTCTTCGACAAAGTTGTCCAGGACCGGGCCGCGCCAGCTATCGCCGCAGCTCTACGCGTCGGGAAACCAGAGCGCGATTTCGCGCTTTGCGGACTCGATCGAATCCGACCCGTGCACCAGATTGAACTGCGTCTCCAGTCCGAAATCGCCGCGGATCGTGCCGGGGATCGCCTTCTCCACCGGGTCGGTACCGCCCGCGAGCTGCCGAAACGCCGCGATCGCCCGCGGCCCCTCCACAATGGCCGCCACCACCGATCCCGAGGTGATGAACTCCAGCAGAGACTCGAAGAACGGCTTGCCCTCGTGTTCCGCGTAGTGCTGAGCGGCAAGGTCGCGGCTGACTGTCCTCAACCCCAGCGCAGTGATGACGAGGCCTTTGCGCTCGATGCGGCCGATGATCTCCCCCACCAGCTGCCGCTGGACGCCGTCGGGTTTGATCAGTACCAATGTCCGTTCGGTCACGGCGGACAGCGTACATAACCGGGCGGCAAGGGGCCGGGCGACGGCGGTCGGGCCTGCTCGGGACGTTACCGCCCCGCCGGCTAGCCCTGCCTGCGCCGGACCTCGGCCCGGAAGTAGGCGATCAAGCCCCACAGTCCGGTGAACAGCACGCCGATGAACCCCACCCCCGGGTAGACCGCGAAACCGGCGAGCAGGATCACTTGCACGCCCAGGTTGGCCCAGATCGCCCAGGGTTTGCGCTGCACCCCTGCCATCAGGATCAGCAATACGGCGAGCCCGATCAGGTAGACCAGCGACGCCGTCGTCAGGCCTCCGCCGACCGCCCCCACCACCGGGATCGCCAGCAGCACCACGATCGCTTCCAGGAACAGCGTCAGGGCCATCACCGCGCCGAAGCTTCGCCACGGGTCAGCCGGTGGCGCCGGGGCACGCTCCTCGGGGTTCTCGGGCACGTCAGTCATTGCGGATCACGACCGAACAGGGTCCGCGCCGCCCCGGCGGTGACCACCGAGCCGGTGATGACGATCCCGGCCCCGGAGAACGCTTCGGCCGGTCCGTGCACCACCCCATCGCGAATGCCGTCATCCACCAGCGCGGTCGCGACGTCGATGGCGTCGCGCAGGTTCTCGGCGGTGCTCACGCGGTCGGGTCCGAACCGCTCGCGCGCCGCCAGGGCAAGCGATTCGACGTCGAGCGCCCGCGGAGACCCGTTGTGCGTCACCACGACGGCGTCGAACACCGGCTGCAGGGCGGCCAGGATGCCGTCGACGTCCTTGTCCGCGAGCACGCTGAGCACCCCGACGAGATAGCGGAAGTCGAATTCGCCGACCAGGGTCTGCGCCAGCGCGGATGCACCGGCGGGATTGTGGGCGGCGTCGATGAACACCGTGGGCGCGCTGCGCATCCGCTCCAGCCGGCCGGGACTGGCGACGGCGGCGAAACCCGCACGAACCGACTCGACGTCGAGCTGACGCTGCGCACCCGCGCCGAAGAACGCCTCGACCGCAGCAAGGGCCAGGACGGCGTTGTGCGCCTGGTGCTCGCCGTGCAGCGGCAGGTAGACATCGGAATACACGCCACCAAGACCCTGCAGCTGCAGCACCTGACCACCGACCGCAACCTGACGGTCCAGGACGGCGAACTCCGAATCCTCGCGGGCAACGGCGGCATCGGACTGCACGGTTTGGGTCAACAACACTTCCATCGCCTCGGGCGCCTGACGCGCGATGACCGCGACGGTATCGGGTGCGCCCTCGGGCGCCCTGGTGATGATGCCGGCCTTCTCCCCCGCGATGCCGGCGAGATCGTCGCCCAGGTATTCGACGTGGTCGATGGAGATGGGGGTGATGACGGCGACCGGGGCATTGATCACGTTGGTGGCATCCCAACGTCCCCCCATCCCCACCTCGATCACGGCGACGTCGACGGGGGCGTCGGCGAATGCGGCGAACGCCATCGCGGTCAGCACCTCGAACTTGCTCATCGCGGGCCCGCCGGCGGCTTGCGACTGCGCGTCGACCATCTGCACGAACGGCTCGATCTCGCGGTAGGTCGCCACGTACTGGGCGGGGCTGATCGGCTTGGAATCGATCGAGATGCGTTCCACCGCCGATTGCAGGTGCGGGCTGGTGGTGCGCCCAGTGCGCCGCTGCAGGGCGGTGATCAGCGCGTCGATCATGCGGGCCACGGAGGTCTTGCCGTTGGTGCCCGCGACGTGGATCGACGGGTAGGCCAGTTGTGGTGAGCCCATCAGGTCCATCAACGTGCTGATCCGGGTCAGGCTCGGCTCGATCTTGGTCTCCGGCCACCGCTGGTCCAGCAGGTGTTCGACCTGCAACAACGATGCGATCTCGTCCGGGGTGGGGACGGGGTCGGGAAGCTCGTCGGAAACGTCGTCCTGCGGCCACTCCGGCTCGGTCATCGAACGCTCACTGCAGTCCGGCTAGCCGCGCGTTGATCCGCTCGGTTTCCTCCTGGGCCAGGCGCTGACGGTCCCGGATCTTGTCCACGACGTTTTGCGGGGCCTTGCCCAGGAAGTCCTCGTTGGCCAATTTGGCGGCGGTCGATGCCAGCTCCTTGTGCGCTGCGGCCAAATCCTTTTCCAGCCGGCGACGTTCGGCGGCGACGTCGATGGTGCCCGAGGTGTCGAGCTCGACGACGACGGTGCCGCCGCTGAGCCGCACTTCCACCGACGCCGACGGGCGGAACTCCGGGTCTGCGGCGGTGAGCCATGCAAGCGATGTCACTGCGCTCACCTGGGTGCTCAGATCGGATTCGTCGACACCGGTCATCCGCGCCGGCACCTTCTGCCGGTCCGCCAAACCTTGATCGCTGCGAAACCGGCGCACCTCGGTCACCAGCTTCTGCATATCGGTAATCCGCTGCGCAGCAACCTGATCCAGGCTGATCCCGGACGGCTGCGGCCAGTCGGCGATCACCAGCGACTCGTGTTGGATCTCACCGTCAGTCAGGGCCTGCCACAGGGCTTCGGTGATGAAGGGGATCACCGGGTGCAGCAACCGCAGCAGGGCGTCCAGCGTCGCCGCCAGCACGGCCGTGGTGTGCGTGATCCCTTCGGCCAGTTGGGTCTTGGCCAATTCCACGTACCAGTCGCAGAATTCGTCCCACGCGAAGTGATAGAGCGCCTCGCAGGCGCGACTGAACTCGTAGTTGTCGAATGCCGAATCGACTTCCGCGCGAACCTCTTCCAGCCGCCCGAGAATCCATCGGTCGGCATCGGTGAGTTCGGCCGGCGCGGGCAGCGGGGCCAGCTTCGCGCCGTTGAGCAGCGCGTAGCGGGTGGCATTGAACAGCTTGGTGCAGAAATTGCGAGATGCCCGGACATGGTCCTCACCGATCGCCAGGTCACCGCCGGGACTGGCGCCGCGGGCCAGCGTAAACCGCAGGGCGTCAGCCCCGAAGATATCCACCCAGTCCAGCGGGTCGATGACGTTGCCCTTGGACTTGCTCATCTTGCGGCCGGACTCGTCGCGGATCAGCCCATGCAGGAAGATGTCGGTGAACGGCACCTGCGGACCGCGGCGGCCGTCCAGGGTGATGACCTGGTCGTCACCCACAAAGGTGCCGAACATCATCATCCTGGCCACCCAGAAAAACAGGATGTCATATCCGGTGACCAAAACGCTTGTGGGGTAGAACTTTTCGAGTTCCGGGGTTTTTTCCGGCCAGCCCAACGTCGAAAATGGCCACAGGGCCGACGAGAACCACGTGTCCAGCACATCGGGGTCCTGCTCCCACCCGTCTGGTGGCGTTTCGTCGGGACCAACGCAGCGCTGTTCACCGTTGGGGCCGTACCAGATCGGGATGCGATGGCCCCACCACAGCTGCCGGGAGATGCACCAGTCGTGCATGTCGTCGACCCAGGCGAACCATCGCGGTTCCAGGCTGGCGGGGTGAATCACGGTTTCCCCATTGCGCACCGCGTCACCGGCGGCCTTGGCGAGCGATTCCACCCGGACCCACCACTGCAGGGAAAGGCGCGGTTCGATCGGCTCGCCGCTGCGCTCGGAATGTCCGACGCTGTGCAGGTACGGTCGCTTCTCCGCGATGATCCGGCTCTCGGCCGCCAGCGCCTCGCGCACCGCGACCCGGGCCTGGAATCGGTCCATGCCGTCGAATTGTGTTCCGGTGTCGGTGATCCGGCCCTTGGTGTCCATGATCGAGATCATCGGCAGCTGATGCCGCAGGCCGATCTCGAAGTCGTTGGGGTCGTGAGCGGGCGTGACTTTGACGGCGCCGGTGCCGAATTCGGGATCCACGTGCTCGTCGGCGACCACCACGAGCTGACGGTCGACGAAGGGGTGCGGCAGGCTGGTACCGACCAGGTGCCGGTAGCGTTCGTCGTCGGGATGCACGGCGATCGCGGTGTCGCCGAGCATCGTTTCCATCCGCGTGGTGGCCACCACGATATGTGGTTGCGAGTCGTCCATCGAGCCGTACCGGAACGACACCAGCTCGCCCTCGACCTCTTGATAGTCGACCTCGATGTCCGAGATCGCCGTCTGCAGCACCGGCGACCAGTTGACCAGCCGCTCGGCCCGATAGATCAACCCGGCGTCGTAGAGGCGCTTGAAGATCGCCCGGACCGCCCGCGACAGACCCTCGTCCATGGTGAAGCGGTCGCGGCTCCAGTCCACGCCGTCGCCGAGCCGCCGCATCTGGCCGCCGATGGCGCCGCCGGACTCCCGCTTCCAATCCCAGACCTTTTCGATGAACAGCTCTCGGCCGTAGTCCTCTTTGGTCTTGCCGTCGACCGCGAGCTGCTTTTCCACCACGCTCTGCGTCGCGATGCCGGCGTGGTCCATGCCCGGCTGCCACAGCACCTCGAATCCCTGCATCCGCTTGCGGCGGGTCAGGGCGTCCATCATGGTGTGTTCCAGCGCGTGGCCCATGTGCAGGCTGCCGGTCACGTTCGGCGGTGGCAGCACAATCGAATACCCGGGCTTGGTGCTGTTCGGGTCCGCCGCGAAGTAGCCCGCGTCCACCCATTTCTGGTAGATCGCGCTTTCGGCCGCACCGGGCTCCCACGACTTGGGCAGATCGGTGGCGGGGCTGCGGCTGGCGGTCACCCGTCAATTCTAGGGAGCGGTGTTTACCCTCGTGTAAGCGCCCAAAAGCGTGAGCCGGGTCACTATCCCAGCTGCTCGACTTCTAATCTCACGCCCGCCGCCGGGAACCGGTCCAGCAGTGCGTCGCCCATTGCGGCCGCGGGGGTCAGAACACCATGCAGTTCCGGGAGCTTGTCGCGGTCCAATGCCAGCGCGAGGCCGCACTCCCCCAACAACACCGAAGTCGCCTTGTAGCCCGGGTCGCCGCGCTGCTCCATGCGCGCCACGAAACGGGCGCCGGTGGTTGTGGTGGTGAAGGTCTCGATCCGGTAGTAGCCGCGTTCCCGGGCGGCCTCGCTCGGCCCGGTTCCGGGTTTGGGCACGATGCGCTCCACCAGGCGGCGAGGCAGCAGCCGGAAATAGCGGCTGCCCAATCCGAAGGTCGCGGCGCCAACCCCGCCCACCACGGCGGATGCCACCGGGGCCAGCGGCGACGAACCCAGGCTCATGCTTTCGCTGTACCGCAACCGGCGTCCGTAGGCCCAGTCCAGCAAGGCGTTGCTGCGCCGCACGATTCGGGTGTTGTAGGGCGCCATGAGGAAGCCCGCCGTCCACAACCCGCTCAGTTCAGGCGCGATCCGGCCACCACGACGCAAAGGCAAATCGGGCTGAGGACCGATGTCGGGTTCCGCACCGCGGTCGGTGGTCAGCGTGTACGGGTCCGCGAGTTGGCGGCGGGCGTCGGGATCGCGCGAGGCGGTATCCAGCACTTCCAACATCGACGCAACAGTTCCGCCGGACACGCCCCCGGAGAAGGAGCGGACCACCAGGTCGGTGTCGACAAGCTCTCCCGCGCCGCCGTCTCGCACCGCCCGGTAGAGCGCATACACGCTGAGGTCCGAAGGGACGGAATCGAATCCGCACGCATGCACAATGCGGGCGCCGGTATCCGCGGCCTGCTTGTGGTACAGGTCGATGCTGTCGCGGACGAACATCGCCTCGCCGGTCAGGTCGGCGTAGTCGGTGCCGGCGGCGGCGCAGGCAGCCACCAGCGGCAACCCGTAGCGGGTGTAGGGCCCGACCGTGGTGATGACGACCTGGGTGCGGGCCGCCATCTCATTGAGCGTCGAAGGCGACGACGCGTCCGCGTTGAGAATGGGCCACGACTGGGCGGTTTCGCCCAAGGTGTCGCGGATAGCGCGCAACCGGTCGGTCGATCTGCCGGCCAGCGCGATCCGCTTGTCGGGTCCCGAGCTCGCCAGGTATTCGGCAGTGAGTTTGCCGACGAAGCCAGTGGCCCCATACAGCACAATGTCGAATTCGCGCGGCGTTGCGGTCACGGGCCCGACGCTACCCGACGCCGGGGTGCGCACCGCCTGGAGCAAAGAAGTGCCGGGCACAGGGCCCGGCACTTCTTCTATGTATGACAGCGAAGCCGTCGATTATGGTTGCGGCTCAGCCGCGGCGCCCACAGACGGGCCACGCGCCGATGCCCTGCGAGTGCAGCACGTTCTCGGCGACCCGGATCTGCTCATCGCGGCTCGCGCCGGCCGGGGAACCACTGCCGCCGTTGGCGTGCCAGGTGCTCGAGGTGAACTGCAGGCCACCGGCGAAGCCGTTACCGGTGCTGATCCCCCAGTTGCCACCCGACTCGCACTGCGCGATGGCATCCCAGTTCACGCTGTACGCCCTGTGGGCAGGAGGCGGCGGGACATCCGGGCCCGGCGGCGGAGCGTCGGGAGCCGGGGGCGGCGGAGCGTCCGGGGCCGGCGGCGGCGGAGCGTCCGGGGCCGGCGGCGGCGGAGCGTCGGGAGCCGGCGGCGGCGGAGCGTCCGGAGCGGGGCCGGCGGCCGGCGCGTTCGGGTCGAAGCCCACCGCTTCGGGGTCGGCGTGGGCGGTGGCCGATGGGATGGTCACGAGCGTGCCCGTGACGGCAGCAAGAATGAGCGTCTTTCGGACGTTCTTCAAGTTTCTTCCTTTCGCGGTGCGCGCGCCAAAGCAAGCCCACGGATGTGGGCTGAAGCTGTTTGGTGAATGCCTGCTTTGAAACGTGCCGTCTGGGTCAGGCACGGCAGCGGCGGGCGAAGTCTGCCCGGCGGGTGTTACCCACCGACCACGGTCGGGCTTTCGCCGTCCGTGGCACCGCTCACACGCGGGTCCGTGGATTCAATTATCTGATTACTTTTCCGTAACCCGTTGTGGGCTAACACGGACCGTAGAAGACCGAGGCGCATTCGTCATCTTCAGAAACCGGTTATCTCGTTTCGATAACGAGCGCATCACGCCGCGGTAGCGCGTCGGTCTACGCAGGTCATGGCCGCCTTTTCTGGATCGGCGCTCGGGCAGCGTGGCCAAACAAATGGTGAGCCGAATCACCTGCGTTTTGTGAGCTGGCGCACGTTTATTTGCGGTGTTCGGCCGATTCGCCAGCGCGTCAACCGATCCGAACCCGCTGCCGACGAGCCGGCGCAGGGTACCGCAAGTTTGCGCCGGCTTCAAACTTCCCACGCCAAGCGAACACCATAAGAACTTCAATTCATTGACTTCTCTTGTCCACCAGCGTAATTCGACGGTACGCAAGTGCGCAGGGCCGAGTTGCTCACCCCGATTACACGCGCTTGACGCGTATTACCGTTCTCGGCAACGCTTTTCACTCAATCACACGGGGAGACAATCCCTTTCAATGCCGGCCAGTGAAAAAGAGATCCGCGATTGACACAGCGCGGCACCACCGACCGAGTGGTTCCTATCGACAACGGCGCGTGTGATTTCGCACAGTCCGAATTTGCCAGAAAGGCTGTTCCATCTTTAGGGAAGACCCAAGGGCGCCCGCGGCGGCGCCACCGTAAGAGGCTCTCGGAAATCCTCAAATCGTCGTTGCTCCAACAGATCACGGCACCCGGCCCCCCGAGGGTATTGACTTAATCCAGATCGACGGTGTCTCGCCATGGCGAAATGCGCGATGACTATCTCGCAGTACCGAATGCCGAGTGTTGTATTTGCAGCACGGGCAAGATCATTGTCCGCGCCGAATGCCCCGGAAAAACAGAGTCCGCCGGGCCCGATCGGCCCAGCGCTCGGCCGTCAGCTCCGGGACTGCGCCAGAGCGAGCAGGTCGCTTTCGGTGTTGACGTTGGCCAAAAAACGCGATTCCGGCAGCACGAGCTGCTGGGCGTCGGAGGCGTCGATCAAGGCACGCATGGAGCGGGCGCCCCCGGCGACCAGACCGTCAATCCGCTCAGCGAGATCGGTGCGGTACACCGCTGCGAGGTAGTGGCTGCGACCGTCCCACGGCAGAACGATTTCGGCGTTCGTTTGGGTGGCCAGATGCACCAGGTCGTCGATCAATTCTGCAGACAGCAGCGGCATGTCGACAGCGCAGACGAACGCATACCGGGCGCCCGCCTCCGCGGCCGCCCGCAGCCCGCGTCCGGTCGCCGGCAGTGGCCCCTGGCCGCGGACCTCGTCGCGGATGACTTTCGCCTCCACCGCAGGCAACGGTTGCCCCGGTGCGGCCATCACGAACACCGGCTTGCAGCGCTGCGCGATGACCCCCGCGACGTATTCGACAAGCGTGGCGGCACCGCCAGGGCCGGGCAAGGTGGCCTTGTCACGGCCCATGCGTCGCGATTCACCGCCCGCCAGCACGATCCCTGCTAGCAACCCGGCCTGTTCCACTGCGTCGGGCATCTGGTCGTCCACGTCAGTCGACGGTCCAGGTGTCGCGCCCGCGCAACAACGATTGCAGCGCGGCGGAATCGAACGGCTTCGCCGACTGGGCGGACTGGACCTGCGAACGTGCCGCGTCGTCGTAGGTGGGCCGGCTGATGTCGCGGAAGATGCCCAGCACGGTGTGTTCGAGGTTCTGGTCCGATAACCGGGACAGGGCGAAGGCGTAGGCCGAGTTGTCGCTGTGCGCGTCGTGCAGCACGATCTCGTCGACCGACACGTCGGCCGTCTTGGCCACTTCCAGCCCGAACCCGGACTTCACCACGCAGAATTCGCCGTTGGCGCCGAACACAATTGGCTCGCCGTGACGGACGTTGATGACCCGCTCCTCCGCGCCTTCCTTACGCAGCGCGTCGAAAGAGCCGTCGTTGAAGATCGGGCAGTCCTGCAGGATCTCCACCACGGCGGCGCCGCGGTGCCCGGCGGCGGCGCGCAGCACCTCGGTCAGTCCATTGCGGTCGGAGTCCAGCGCGCGGCCGACGAAGGTCGCCTCGGCACCCAGGGCCAACGACACCGGGTTGAACGGGTGGTCCAGCGACCCCATCGGGGTCGACTTGGTGACCTTGCCGACCTCTGACGTCGGCGAGTACTGCCCCTTGGTCAGACCGTAGATCCGGTTGTTGAACAGCAGGATGGTGATGTTGACGTTGCGGCGCAGCGCGTGGATGAGGTGGTTACCCCCGATCGACAACGCGTCGCCGTCGCCCGTGACCACCCACACGGACAGGTCCTCGCGGGCCAGCGCCAGGCCGGTGGCGATCGCGGGTGCGCGGCCGTGGATCGAGTGGAAACCATAGGTCTCGAGGTAGTACGGGAACCGGCTCGAGCAGCCGATGCCGCTGATGAACACGATGTTCTCGCGGCGCAGCCCGAGGTCGGGCAGGAAGTTGCGGATGGTGTTGAGGATGACGTAGTCCCCGCAGCCCGGGCACCAACGAACCTCTTGGTCACTGGTGAAGTCCTTGGACTTCTGTGGCTGGTCCGTGGTGGGGACCCCGTCGTTTTTGGTCAACTTCGCGGACACACCGAGGTCTTTGCCCGCCAAGTTGCCGATCACGTCAGTCACGAGCGCCGCTCCTCCTCATCGCTTCGCTCTAGGTTGGCGCCCGCGCGAATCATGCGCCCGCTCCAACCGTTGCTGCCGCCATTCTGGCGACCATCGCCTTGTCGTTCTCGACTTCGGCCAATGTCCCGCCCAGCGCGGCGCGGATGACGCGGCCGATCTCGTCGGCCAGGAACGCGACACCTTGCACCTTGCTGACCGATTGCACATCCACCAGGTACTTGCCACGCAGCAGGAACGCCAGTTGGCCCAAGTTCATTTCCGGCGCAACCACCTGCGGGTAGCGCCGCAACACCTCACCCAGGTTGGCCGGGAAGGGGTTGAGGTAGCGCAAGTGAGCGTGCGCAACCTTGATGCCCTTGCGTCGCGCGCGCCGGCAGGCTTCACCGATCGGACCGTAGGAGCTGCCCCAGCCGATCAACAGCAACTCCGCGTCCCCGGTCGGATCGTCCACCTCGAGATCGGGGATCGAGATTCCGTCGATCTTGGCCTGGCGCAACCGGACCATCAGGTCGTGATTGACCGGCTCGTAGGAGATGTTGCCCGAGCCGTTCGCTGCTTCCAGCCCGCCGATGCGGTGCTCGAGCCCCGGCGTGCCGGGCACGGCGAATTGCCGGGCCAGCGTCTCCGGGTCACGCGCGTAAGGCTGGAACGGCTCGTCGGCCTTGGCGAAGGTGTGCGTGATGCGCGGCAGCGTGCTGACGTCCGGAATGCGCCACGGCTCCGACCCGTTCGCGATGGCGCCGTCGGACAACACGATCACGGGGGTGTGGTACGACACCGCGATGCGTGCCGCCTCGAGCGCGGTCTCGAAGCAGTCCGACGGTGAACGGGGGGCCAGCACCGCGACGGGCGACTCGCCGTTGCGGCCGAACAACGCCTGCAGCAGGTCGGCCTGTTCCGTCTTGGTGGGCAGCCCGGTCGAGGGCCCCCCGCGCTGCACGTCGACGACGAGCAACGGCAACTCGGTCATCACGGCCAGCCCCAGCGCTTCGGACTTGAGCGAGATGCCCGGGCCGGAGGTGGTGGTCACGCCCAGCGCGCCACCGTACGACGCGCCAATCGCCGCGCAGATACCACCGATCTCGTCCTCGGCCTGGAAGGTCACGACGTTGAAGTTCTTGTGCTTGGACAGCTCGTGCAGGATGTCGGAGGCCGGCGTGATCGGGTAGCTCCCGAGCATGACCGGAATGTCGGCCAGCCGGCCGGCCGCCACGATGCCGTACGCCAGGGCGGTGTTGCCCGAGATCTGGCGGTATTCGCCCGACGGCAGGGTCGCGCGGGACACCTCGTAGGTGGTGCCGAAAGCCTCGGTCGTTTCGCCGTAGTTCCAGCCGGCCTTGAGCGCCAGCACGTTGGTCTCGGCGACCTCGGGCTTGCGGGCGAACTTCTCCCGGATGAACTTTTCGCTGGTCTCGATCGGCCGCCCGTACATCCACGACAACAGGCCCAGCGCGAACATGTTCTTGGCGCGCTGGCCGTCCTTCTTCGTGGCGCCGATCGTTTCGACGGCACCGAGCGTCAGCGTGGTCATCGCGACGGAGTGCACCACGTAGTCCGACAACTCGTCGGTCTCGAGCGGATTGGTGACGTAACCGACCTTGGTCAGGTTGCGCTTGGTGAACTCGTCGGAGTTCGCGATCACCATTCCACCGCGCGGCAAGTCACCGATATTGGCCTTGAGCGCAGCGGGATTCATCGCGACGAGAACGTCGGGCCGGTCACCGGCGGTCAGGATGTCGTAGTCGGCGATCTGAATCTGGAAGGACGAGACCCCGGGCAGCGTGCCTGCAGGGGCCCGGATCTCGGCCGGATAGTTGGGTTGGGTCGCCAGGTCGTTGCCGAAAAGCGCTGCCTCGGTGGTGAACCGGTCTCCGGTGAGCTGCATGCCGTCGCCGGAGTCCCCGGCGAAGCGAATGACGACCTGTTCGAGGCGTTGACGCGCAGATCCGTTGGGGGAAGCCCCATTCTGTGAGTCTGATCCGGCTCCGCTGCCGTTCGGATCCACCTCGTTGCCCTCCATATGTTCACCGGACAGACAGTTCGCGCAGTTTCAGGTTACGCGCCGGCGAAGTGAGTCTCCGGCCATCACGGTTTTATGTCACTGCCGGTATCAATTATGGCATTGATTTTGGATGTACATGGCCATCTCCCCTCGGCAACGCGCAGGCGCAAAATGGCCAAAAGACCAAGTCAGCGAGGTGACATCGGTTCATACCACAGCAAACTGTGTTGTTGGTCACGTCTTGCGCGTTAACTACTGTCGTCCATACCGTGCCCGCCTTCGGGTGCCAGGATTCCGGCGCCGGATTTCGTCGCCGCCGTTTCCGGCATCGCGATCAGATACAGCACGAAGCCGGCCCTGCGAGGGCACCCGGGAAGACGAACGCGGCGTTGTAGCCGGCCGCGACCACCATCGAGCCCGCGGCCACGCGACGTGCAGGAGCGCTCCAGGTTCTGGTTAGGCGCTCTTGTCCCGGCGCTCGCTACGGGAAGGCTTGCGCGGCACGATCGTCGGCAACACGTTGTCCTGGACGGTCTCCTTGGTCACCACGACCTTGGCGACGTCGTCGCGGCTCGGGATGTCATACATCACGGGCAGCAGGACCTCTTCCATGATTGCTCGCAGGCCACGTGCCCCGGTGCCGCGGTGGATCGCCTGGTCGGCGATCGCTTCCAGGGCGTCGTCGGTGAACTCGAGCTCCACGTTGTCCATCTCGAAGAGCCGGGTGTACTGCTTGACCAACGCGTTCTTCGGCTCGGAAAGGATCTTGACCAGCGACTCGCGGTCCAGGTTGGTGACCGAGGCGATCACCGGAAGCCGGCCGATGAACTCGGGGATCAGGCCGAACTTGATCAGGTCTTCGGGCATCACATCGGAGAAGTGATCGGTGGTGTCGATCTCGGCCTTGGAGCGCACCTCGGCGCCGAAGCCCAGGCCGCGCTTGCCGACGCGCTCGTAGATGATCTTCTCCAGGCCCGCGAACGCCCCGGCGACGATGAACAGCACGTTCGTCGTGTCGATCTGGATGAACTCTTGGTGCGGGTGCTTGCGGCCGCCCTGCGGGGGAACCGAGGCCTGGGTGCCCTCCAGGATCTTCAGCAGCGCCTGCTGGACGCCCTCTCCGGAGACGTCGCGGGTGATCGACGGGTTCTCGCTCTTGCGGGCGATCTTGTCGACCTCGTCGATGTAGATGATGCCGGTCTCGGCGCGCTTGACGTCGTAGTCGGCGGCCTGGATCAGCTTGAGCAAGATGTTCTCGACGTCCTCACCGACGTATCCGGCTTCGGTCAGGGCGGTGGCGTCGGCGATGGCGAACGGGACGTTGAGCATCTTGGCGAGCGTCTGGGCCAGGTAGGTCTTGCCGCAACCGGTCGGTCCGAGCATCAAGATGTTGGACTTGGTCAACTCGACCGGCTCGTGCCGCGAGTCCCGGCCCTTTTCACCGGCCTGAATCCGCTTGTAGTGGTTGTAGACCGCCACGGCCAGCGTCCGCTTGGCGGTGTCCTGCCCGATGACGTATCCCTCGAGGAACTCCCGGATCTCGATCGGCTTGGGAAGTTCATCCAGCTTCACGTCGTCGGCGTCGGCGAGCTCCTCTTCGATGATCTCGTTGCAGAGATCGATGCATTCATCGCAGATGTATACACCGGGGCCAGCAATGAGTTTTTTGACCTGCTTCTGGCTCTTCCCGCAAAACGAGCACTTCAGCAGGTCACCGCCGTCTCCGATGCGCGCCATGGTGCTGAGGGCCTACTTCCTGATCGCCGTTGGTTTCGCCTGTCCCCGCATGTATTCACCGACGCTACCCGCTTGATCGGGCCCGCCGCGACCATAAACGCCGAATCGCGTCGGTGGTATTCATGCCTGTCCGTATGGATGAAACATATAGCCAGAAGGTGCCCGTCATCCGCGTAAGACGCGCTTTACGTGTCTTTGGCGTGTCGCGGTTGTAATGCGACCGAGGCCGGCTGCCCGTCCACCCTGCTTCCGGTGGAGGTGCCAACCCAACGCCGATAATCGCGCGAGGCCTGGGCGGCCCCCCAAGGATTCACCCTACAGTGGCCACGTGGGTTTGGCTGTGGGCTTTGAATGGCCCAGCGGATCCGTGCTGCTCGACGGCGGCTTGGCCACCGAGCTCGAAGCGCGCGGCCATGACCTTTCCGACCCGTTGTGGTCGGCCGGACTGCTCGCGGACGCCCCGCAGGACATTGTGGCCGTACACACCGCCTATTTTCGGGCCGGCGCGACGATCGCGACGACGGCCAGCTACCAGGCCTCGTTTGAAGGGTTTGCGGCCCGCGGGTTCGGTCGGCGGGAGACCGCCGGGCTGCTGCGCCGCAGTGTCGCGCTCGCCAGGGCAGCGCGGGACGAGACCGGCGACGACGGCCTCCTCGTCGCCGCCTCGATCGGCCCGTACGGCGCGGCGCTGGCCGACGGATCCGAATACCGCGGGCGCTACGGCCTGTCGGTTGCAGCCCTGGCGCGCTGGCACCGGCCCCGGCTGGAGATCCTGGCCGGGGCCGGCGCCGACCTGCTCGCGTGCGAAACCGTGCCCGACGTCGACGAGGCACAGGCACTGGTTGATTTGGTGCGCGCGGTCGGCGTGCCGGCCTGGCTGAGCTACACCATCGATGGGGACCGCACCCGCGCCGGACAACCGCTGGCCGACGCGTTCGCGGTGGCGGCCGGCGTCGACGAGATCGTCGCGATCGGGGTGAACTGCTGCGCGCCCGACGACGTGTTGCCCGCGATCGCGCGTGCGGCAGCCGTCGGGAAACCCGTCATCGTGTACCCGAACAGCGGTGAGCGCTGGGACACCGCGCGGCGCAGCTGGATCGGTCCGTCGCGGTTGCGCTCGGGCCTCGCGGTCCAGTGGATCGCGGCGGGAGCGCGCATCGTCGGTGGATGCTGCCGGGTCGGGCCCGGCGATATCGCCGGGCTTCGCCGAGCGTGCGATCAGGGCGAATAATCAGGCAAGGAGTCGCCGTGAGTGCACGGTCGGCGACGGGCCAAGAACGCTAGGCGGATTGCGCCGAAAGCTTCCGGTACTCCAGCACGGTGTCGATGATCCCGTAATCCTTGGCCTCTTCGGCAGTCAGGATCTTGTCCCGGTCGGTGTCCTTGCGGACCGTCGCGGCGTCCTTGCCGGTGTGGCGGGCCAGCGTGGTCTCCATCAGCGTGCGCATCCGCTCGATCTCGGCGGCCTGAATCTCCAGATCGGAGAACTGCCCCTGGATCACGCCCTGCAGCGAAGGCTGGTGGATGAGCACCCGGGCGTTGGGCAGCGCCATCCGCTTGCCCGGGGTCCCGGCGGCCAGCAACACCGCCGCCGCCGAGGCGGCCTGACCCAGGCAAACCGTCTGGATGTCGGCGCGCACGTACTGCATGGTGTCGTAAATCGCCATCAGCGAGGTGAATCCGCCACCGGGCGAATTGATGTACATGGTGATGTCGCGATCGGGGTCCAGCGACTCGAGCACCAGCAGCTGCGCCATGATGTCGTTCGCCGAGGCGTCGTCAACCTGGACGCCGAGGAAGATGATGCGTTCTTCGAACAGCTTGTTGTAGGGATTGGACTCCTTGATCCCAAAACTGGAGTGCTCGATGAACGACGGCAGGATGTAGCGCGCCTGAGGCTGGATTTCGGGGTTCACTGGGCTTCTCCATTGGTGATGTGGGCGGCGCGGGTGATGATGTGGTCAACGAAGCCGTATTCGAGTGCCTCTTGCGCGGTGAACCAGCGGTCGCGATCGGAATCCGCCTCGATGCGCTCGAGCGACTGGCCGGTGAATTCGGCGTTGAGCCGGAACATCTCCTTCTTGATGACCGTGAACTGCTCGGCCTGGATGGCGATGTCGGCCGCGCTGCCGGTCACCCCGCCGAGCGGCTGGTGCATCAGGATGCGGGCGTGGGGCAACGCGTAACGCTTGCCCTTGGTGCCGGCGGCCAACAAGAACTCACCCATCGAGGCGGCCATGCCCATCGCGTAGGTGGCGATGTCGCACGGCGCCAGCACCATGGTGTCGTAAATCGCCATTCCGGCGCTGATCGATCCGCCCGGCGAGTTGATGTACAGCGAAATGTCCTTGGTGGCGTCCTCGGCGGCGAGCAGCAGAATCTGCGCGCACAGCCGATTGGCGATTTCGTCGCTCACCTCCGAACCCAGGAAGATGATGCGCTCGGACAGCAAGCGCTCATAGACCGAGTCCGTGAGGTTGAGACCCTGCGAGTTTGAACGCATGTCAGTCACGACTGGGTTACCTGCTTTCTCGAGATCTGTATTCACGACACTAACCAACCGAGCCGACTGTTTCGCGGCCGCGCACCCGTGAAACGGGCACGTTCGCTCACAGCGTCATAGCGCGGTCACTTCCCTGCGCCGGCCTCATCGGCTTCGCCGGCCTCGTCCGAGCCCTCGTCGGCAGCACCATTCGAATCGTCCGCCTCCTGCGCCTCGCCAACCGGCTCGGCCTCGTCGGCCTCCGGCGTCGAACTGTCGGCCTCCTCCGCCTCGCCATCCACCTCGGCTGCGTCGGCCTCCGAGCGCTTGCCGAAGAATTCACTGGTGTCGATGGCGTTTCCGGCGGTATCGGTGACGGTCGCCGCCCGGATCACCTCGGCAATGGCCAGCGCCCGGCGCACATCGGCGAACATGGCCGGCAACTGGTTGTTCTCCTGCAGGTAGCCCAACAGCTGCTGGGGCTCGATGCCGTATTGCCGCGACGTCGCCACCAGCCGCTCGGTCAGGTCGTCCTGGCCAACCTGGACCTCCAGCTCGTCGGCCAGGGCGTCCAGCAGCAGCTGCCTTTTGACGTCCGTCTCGGCCGCGGTGCGCGTCTCGGTCTCGAACTCTTCGCGAGACTTCCCTTGCTGGGCCAGCACTTCCTCGAGCTTGGCTTCGTCGTGGTCGAGGCTGTGCAGGGCGTTGTGCAGGGCGCTGTCGACCTGAGCCTTGACGATCGCTTCCGGCAGCGGCACCTCGACCTGCTCGAGCAGCGTGTCGAGAGCGGCCTCACGAATGTTTTCGGCTTGCTGGGCGCGCTTGGTACGCCCGACCTGATCGCGAAGGTTGGACTTGAGCTCCTCGATCGTGTCGAACTCGCTGGCCAATTGGGCGAACTCGTCGTCGGGCTCGGGCAGCTCACGTTCCTTGATCGACTTGACCGTCACGGTGACCTGCGCGTCCTTACCCGCGTGCTCTCCGGTCGCCAACTGCGCGGTGAACTCCTTGGATTCGTCGACGGACAAACCGACCAGCGCTTCGTCCAGGCCCGCGATGAGCCGGCCCGAGCCGACCTCGTGGGACAGGCCCTCCGCGGCGGCGCCCGGAACCTCTTCGCCATCGATGGTGGCCGAGAGGTCGATCGAGACGAAGTCGCCGTCGGCAACCGGGCGATCCACCCCGGTCAGCGTGCCGAATCGGGCACGCAGAGACTGCAGTTCGGCGTCCACGTCGTCGTCGCTGACCTCGATCGGGTCCACCGAGACCTTGAGCGCACCCGGGTCCGGCAGCGTCAGCTTGGGGCGGACGTCGACCTCGGCGGTGAAGGCCAGCTCCTCGCCGTACTCCTTTTTGGTGACCTCGATCTCGGGCTGGCCCAGTGGGTGCACCTCCGACTCGGCGACGGCCTGCCCGTACCGTGCCGGCAGCGCCTCGTTGACGACCTGATCGAGCATCGCCTCGCGACCGAATCGGGCCTCCAGCAACTTCGCCGGCGCCTTGCCCGGCCGGAACCCGGGCAGTCGCACCTGCCGGGCCAGCTCCTTGTAGGCGCGTTGGAAGTCGGGTTCGAGTTCTGAGAAGGGGACCTCCACGTTGATCCGCACCCGGGTGGGGCTCAACTGCTCGACGGTGCTCTTCACGGGTGCGCTCCTCAGTGCTCGTTCCTGGCTCGTTCTTGGTGGTCGGCGGGCCGTGCGCATGGCACGGGGCCGGTCGTGCTGGTCGGGGTGACAGGATTTGAACCTGCGGCCTTCCGCTCCCAAAGCGGATGCGCTACCAAGCTGCGCTACACCCCGCGCTGACCTCGATGATCCTAAGGCCCCTCAACACCGGGTTGGCCACGGGCTTCGCAGCGACGTCGCAGACCTCACGGAGCGATCACAAAACCGAGTCGATTAGATTTGATCTTCGTCGACAGCTACAGTCACGCTCGACTAAATACATGCGGGCGTAGCTCAATGGTAGAGCCCTAGTCTTCCAAACTAGCTACGCGGGTTCGATTCCCGTCGCCCGCTCGGGCTAACTATCTGCTCGATAGAGAGGCGCCATGAGCGACCTGGAGATCGACGCGACAATCCACGGCTCATGCGCCTCGGACTTCGTCGGGGTCCGCGACGCGTTCGAGCGAAATTTCACGCTGGGCGGTGACGTCGGCGCGGCCGTCGCGGTATGGGTCGACGGGTCTCTGGTCGTCAATCTGTGGGGTGGCTGGGCCGACGCGGCCCGTACCCGGCCATGGCAGCAGAACACCCTGACCACGGTGTTGTCCGGCACGAAGGGCCTGTCGGCCACCTGCGTGCACCAACTCGCCGACCGCGGCGAGCTGGACCTGCAGGCGCCGGTCGCCCACTACTGGCCCGAGTTCGCCCAGGCCGGCAAACAAGACATCACGCTGGCGATGGTGATGAGCCACCGGTCGGGTGTGATCGGCCCGCGCACCCGAATGCGCTGGGAGCAAGTCGCCGACTGGGACTACGTCTGTGAACAGCTGGCCGCCGCCGAGCCGTGGTGGGAGCCCGGCACGGCGCAGGGCTACCACATGACCACCTTCGGTTTCATCGTGGGCGAGGTGTTCCGCCGGGTGACGGGCCGGACCATCGGCCAATACCTGCGTACCGAGATCGCCGAACCGTTCGGCGCCGATGTGCACATCGGGTTGCCGCTCAGCGAGCAACACCGCTGTGCCGAGCGGGTCAACAAACCGCACGCCCGCGACCTGCTGGCCGACGCGAAGGCCCCCGGCTACCCGACCAGCCTGGCGGAGCATCCCAAGGCGGGGCTGTCCATCTCGATGGGGTTCGCTCCCGACGACGAACTCGGCTCGCACGACCTGAACCTGTGGCGCGAACTCGAGTTTCCCGGCACCAACGGGCAGGTCTCGGCGCTGGGACTGGCGACGTTCTACAACGCGCTCGCCCAGGAGAAAGTGCTCAGCCGCGAGCACATGGACCTGGCGCGGGTCTGCCAGGGCGGCCTGGAGACCGATTTGGTGCTGGGGCCGCGTGTCGCCGACCACGGCTGGGGTCTGGGCTACATGCTCAACCAGCGGTGCGTCAACGGCCCCAACCCGCGGATCTTCGGCCATGGCGGGCTGGGCGGCTCATTCGGGTTCGTCGATCTGGAGCACCGCATCGGATACGCGTATGTGGCGAATCACTTCGACCCCACCAAGGCCAACGCGGACCCGCGCTGCCTGGTTCTGTCCAACGAGGTCTACTCCGTGCTGGGGGTCATCTAGCGCTCAACGCAGACAGGCCCTGCCGGCTAACGGCAGGGCATGTCTGGTTGTGTGACTTAACGGATCAGGGGTGCCAGCCCGGAGGCGGTGGCGGTCCTCCCGGACCCCCTGGGCCCCACGGCCCACCCCGATCCGGTCCGCCAGGACCCCACTGTCCCGGGCCACCGGGCCCGCCGGGTCCCCAGCCTTCGCGATGCCAGTCGTGGCAGTTGTTCCAGTCCCAGTTGTTGCCCCAGCCCGGATCCCACCACTCACCCGGACACCATTGCGGGAAGGGTCCGGGGTGAGCCTGCGCCTCGGTTGCGACGCCCAAGCCCGCCAATCCCAGCCCGCCGATTGCGAGAGCCGTTGCGGCCAAACGTGGAAGAGTTTTCACGCGACAGCTTGTACCCGCATCGATGCTTTGCCTAAACAAGTGGCGCCAGTGTTTCGAGCTGAGAGTTTCCTGCCAATGCGCATCGCCGGCGTCCGGCCGCGGTGGGGCGAGCCCGGCCGGCTCACTTCTGGCATGTCGGGCACCAGAAGACGTTTCGGCCCTCCAGCACCGTCGTGCGGATCGGGTCTCCGCACACGCGGCAGGGTTCGCCGGCGCGCCGGTAGACGTAGGTGCGGGGGCGATCGGGCCGGTATGACGGCGCGCCGTGGTCGTGTTCGGGCCGCACCACGATGATGCTGCCGCGACGCAATCCGACCTTCATCAGCGCGACCAGGTCTGTCCAGGCCGCGTCGAACTCGTCCTCGACGACGTCGCGGCCGGGCCGGAACGGGTCGAGCCGGTGGCGGAACAGCAACTCGCTGCGGTAGACGTTGCCCACGCCGGCCATCACGGTCTGATCCATCAGCAGCGCGCCAACCGGCCTGCGCGACTTGGCAATCCGCTTCCACGCCCAGGACGGATCGGCGTCGCTGCGCAACGGGTCGGGCCCCAGTCTGGCCAGGACGTCGCTGACCTGCCCGTCGTCGATGACTTCGCACACCGTCGGACCGCGCAGGTCGGTACCGTAGCCGGCGCCGATCATGCGCATCCGCACTTGCCCAACCGCGTCGGGAAGCAGCCCGTCGCCGGGACGTTCCCATTCGGTGAAGGCGCCGTACAGCCCGAGATGCACGTGCACGATCGGGCCGCCGGTGTAGTGGTGAAACAGGTGTTTGCCCCACGCGCTGGTGCGCTGCAACACCCGGCCGTCGACCACCGCGGCCGAATCAGCGAAGCGGCCCTGCGGGCTGGACACCGCGACGGGGGCGCCGACGTATCGGCGTTGGTGCAGCCGGGCGAGCCGGTGCAGGGTATGCCCCTCGGGCACGCGCAGACCTTTCCGGCGTCAGCCCGCCGCGCCCGGTACCGGCGGGGCCTGGTGGGTGCGTTCGTATTCGGCGAGTATGTCGATACGCCGTTGGTGGCGTTCGGCTTTCGACCACGGCGTGGCCAAGAAGGCGTCGACGATGGCCAGCGCCTCGGCCGGGGTGTGCATGCGGCCGCCGATACCGATCAGTTGGGCGTTGTTGTGTTCGCGGGCCAGCGTCGCCGTTTCGACGCTCCAGCCCAGCGCGCACCGGGCGCCCGGGACCTTGTTGGCGGCGATCTGCTCGCCGTTGCCCGATCCGCCCAGCACGATGCCCAGGCTGTCCGGGTCGGCCACCGTGCGCGTCGCGGCGGCGATGCAGAACGCCGGGTAATCGTCTTCGGCGTCGTAGCTGAAGGCGCCGCAATCGATCGGCTCGTGCCCGGACTTCGTGAGGTGGTCGATGATCTGGTGTTTGAGCTCGAATCCGGCGTGGTCAGAGCCGAGGTAGACGCGCATGTCCGCAATCCTTACACAGCCACCCGCCGACCGGCCCCGCGGCGATCGCGAGCGGAGCCAGTCGCCGCGCGTCGCCGCCCAACCGGTCTAGTCGAATTCGGGCTTCTCGTTGCGGCTGCGCTTGAGCTCGAAGAAGTGCGGGTAGGACGCGAAGGCCACCGAGGCGTCCCACAGCTTGCCCGCTTCCTCACCCCGCGGAATCTTGGAGAGCACCGGGCCGAAGAACGCCACATCGTTGACGTGGATGGTCGGAGTGCCGACGTCGTCGCCCACCGCGTCCATGCCGGCGTGGTGGCTCTTGCGCAGCGCATCGTCGTAGGCGTCGCTGTTCGCGGCTTCCGCCAACTCGGCCGGCAAGCCCACCTCCGCCAGCGACTGCTTGATGACGTCATCGAGGTCTTTGTTGTCCTCGTTGTGAATGCGGGTGCCCATCGCGGTGTACAGCGGCGCGAGCACTTCGGCACCGTGAGCCTGCTCGGCGGCGATCGCCACGCGCACCGGACCGAAGGCCTTCGCCAACCGTTCGCGGTATTCGTCAGGCAGACCCTCGCGGTTTTCGTTGAGCACCGCCAGGCTCATCACGTGGAAGTTCACGTCGATGTCGCGGACCTTCTCCACCTCGAGGATCCAGCGCGAGGTGATCCATGCCCACGGACACAGCGGATCGAACCAGAAATCGGCTTTGTTCTTCGCGGCGACGGTGTCAGGCATGGCGAATCCTCTCGTTGGTTTGAAAGTCTGATCTGCACAACCGTAGGCGTCTGCGTCGTGTTCCCGGTTTGCCCGACCCGTAAGTTGGACACGTGGCTCTTCCCAACCTCACCCGCGAACAAGCTGTCGAGCGCGCCTCCCTGATCACCGTCGCCAGCTATCAGATCGACCTCGATCTCACCGACGGCTCCGGTCCCGGCGGTCCTCCCGGTGAACGGACTTTCCGGTCGATCACCACGGTGGTGTTCGACGCGCTTGCCGGCGCCGACTCGGTCATCGACATCGCCGCCGACACCATCCGCAGCGCCACGCTCAACGGGCGCGATCTGGACGTCTCCGGGTACGACGAGTCGATCGGTATCCCGCTACGCGGCCTGGCCGACCGCAACGTCGTCGTGGTTGACGCGGACTGCCGCTACTCCAACACCGGTGAGGGTTTGCATCGGTTCGTCGACCCGGTCGACAACGAGACCTACCTGTACTCGCAGTTCGAAACCGCCGATGCCAAGCGCATGTTCGCGTGCTTCGACCAGCCCGATATGAAGGCGACCTTCGATGTGCGGGTGAGTGCGCCCACGCATTGGAAGGTGATCTCCAACGGCGCGACGGTGTCGGTGAACGACGGCCTGCACACCTTTGCCACCACTGCGCGGATGAGCACCTATCTGGTCGCGTTGATTGCCGGTCCGTACGCCGAGTGGAACGACGCCTACACCGACGAGCACGGCGAAATCCCGCTGGGCATCTACTGCCGGTCCTCGCTGGCCCAACACATGGACGCCGAGCGCCTGTTCACCCAGACCAAGCAGGGATTCGGCTTCTACCACAAGAACTTCGGGCTGCCCTACGCGTTCGGCAAGTACGATCAGTTGTTCGTCCCCGAATTCAACGCCGGCGCAATGGAAAACGCGGGCGCGGTGACTTTCCTGGAGGACTATGTCTTTCGCAGCAAGGTCACCCGCGCTTCCTATGAGCGGCGCGCCGAGACCGTGCTGCACGAGATGGCACACATGTGGTTCGGGGACCTGGTCACCATGGCCTGGTGGGACGACCTGTGGCTGAACGAGTCGTTCGCGACCTTCGCATCGGTGCTGTGCCAAAGCGAGGCAACCGAATTCACCGGGGCCTGGACGACGTTCGCAACGGTCGAGAAGTCGTGGGCCTATCGCCAGGACCAATTGCCCTCGACCCATCCGATCGCCGCCGACATCCCCGACTTGGCCGCGGTCGAGGTGAACTTCGATGGCATCACCTACGCCAAGGGCGCTTCGGTGCTCAAGCAGCTCGTCGCCTACGTCGGGTTGGAGCACTTCCTGGCCGGGTTGCGAGATTACTTCCGCGCCCACGCCTTCGGCAACGCGACGTTCGACGATCTGGTCGCCGCGCTGGAGAAGGCGTCCGGACGTGACCTGTCCGACTGGGGTCAGCAGTGGCTGAAAACGACCGGGCTGAACACACTTCGGCCGGAGTTCGATGTCGACACCAACGGCAAGTTCACCCGGTTCGCCGTGACCCAGAGCGGCGCCGCCCCAGGCGCCGGCGAAACCCGGGTGCACCGGTTGGCGGTCGGGATCTACGACGACGACGGAACCGGAAAGCTGGTGCGGGTACACCGCGAGGAACTCGACGTCGAGGGTCCCGTGACGGAAGTCCCTGAGCTGGTTGGTGTTTCACGAGGCCAGCTGGTCCTGGTCAATGACGACGACCTGACGTATTGCTCGTTACGGCTGGACGGCGAGTCGCTGCGCACCGCGTTGGAGCGCATCGCCGACATCGCCGAGCCGCTGCCGCGTTCGCTGGTCTGGTCGGCCGCCTGGGAGATGACGCGCGAGGCCGAACTACGGGCCCGCGACTTCGTGGCCCTGGTGACCGGCGGGGTGCACGCCGAATCCGAGGTCGGGGTGGCACAGCGGCTGCTGCTGCAAGCCCAGACGGCGCTGACGTCTTACGCCGAGCAGGGCTGGGCGCGCGAGCACGGCTGGCCGCAGTTCGCCGACCGCTTGCTGGAATTGGCGCGCACCGCGCAGCCCGGCTCGGATCACCAACTCGCCTTCGTCAACACGCTGTGCTCGTCGGTGCTGTCGGCCGGCCATGTTGCGACGCTGGCGGACCTGCTCGACCACGACCCCGCCGAGTTGGGCTTGGCCGGCCTCGAAATCGACACGGACCTGCGTTGGCGGATCGTGACCGCACTGGCCACCGCCGGCGAAATCGACGCCGACGGCCCCGCGACGCCGTTCATCGATGCCGAGATTGCGCGCGACCCGACCGCCGCCGGCAAGCGGCACGGCGCCCAGGCCGCGGCGGCGCGACCTCAGCTGCAGGTCAAGGAGGAAGCCTGGACGAAGGTCGTCGAGGACGACACCCTGGCCAACATCACCGCCCGCACGATCATCGGGGGCATCGCCCCGCCGGGGCAGGCCGAGTTGCTCAAGCCGTTCACCGCCCGCTATTTCGAGGCGATCTCCGGAGTCTGGGCGCGCCGGTCCAGCGAAGTGGCCCAGACGGTGGTGATCGGCCTGTATCCCCACTGGGACATCAGCGACGAGGGCATCGCCGCCGCCGACAAGTTCCTGTCCGACCCCGAGGTGCCGGCGGCGTTGCGACGCCTGGTGCTCGAGGGTCAGGCCGGGGTGAAGCGTTCGTTGCGGGCGCGCCGTTTCGACGCCGGCGACGACCAAGCCGAGGGCTGAGCCCAATTGGTGGCGACCCGCCGCACCCGGCTACGCCGCGCTTGCGATCGCCACCAGCCCAATTGGTGGCGACCCGCCGCACCCGGCTACGCCGCGCTTGCGATCGCCACTAAGCCGGTGAAATCCCCGCGCTGAGCACGCGGATCGCGCTGACCAGGCCGTCGACCAGGTCGCCGCGCTCGAAGGCCGAGGACGCGGCGGCGACACCCAGCGGTGCGGCCGACTCGGCGCCGCGACCGCGAACCTGCGTGCCGTAGACCACCTCGATGACCTTCTGGTCGGGTGAGACGGCCAGCAACACGGCGTTGTCCGGAGTCGGCACGTCGGCCAGGATCTCGCGGGCCCGCGCGGCGGTATCGCTGCCCAGGTCGCCCAGATAGATCGCGAAACGCGTCTTGGATGCCCTGGAACCGAACTTCAGCGCATCGTCCACGGCGACGAGATCTTTGGTCGAAAACGGGAATTGCACCGAGAGTTCGCCGGGCTCGGTGACGCCGGAGATCCGTCCGCTGGTGGTGATCACCCAGCCGGGAGGCAGCTCCGTGGGTTCTCTCGTCGCTACCTCACCACGTGCCACTGGCGCCACCTCCAACTGAGAATTCCGACGTGCCGTGCCCACTATGTCCGCCGTGGGCGTGGCCCACATCTTCGTCGGTGGCAGCCCACAGGATCGGCGGATGCGTCCACTTCTCGCCCAACTTGTAGGGCGCTGGGTGCGGTCCCTTGTGGGACCAGATCAGCACCGACAGCGTGACCACCAGCAACAGCGGTATTCCGAGGAAGAACAGGTGGATTTGCAGAAGGCTCACGACGCAAACCGTATCCCACCGGGCGATCTACCGGCGCGACCGGACACCGGATTGTTGATCAGGCCGCGCCTTCACCGAGATATCGGGCCCAGGCCGGATCCAGTTCCTTGACCGTTGACAGCAGCCGCCAGTGCTGCCCGGTGGGCGGCAGCGGCGCCCGGCGCAGCGCCCAGCCCAGCTCGCTGAGCAGTTTGTCGCCCTTGCGGTGGTTGCAGGTCGAGCAGCACGCGACGCAGTTCTCCCAGGAGTGGTCACCGCCGCGGCTGCGTGGCAGGACATGGTCGACGGTGTCCGCCTTCCCCCCGCAATAGGCGCAGCAGAACCTGTCGCGGTGCATCAGCGCGGCGCGCGTCATCGGGACGCGCGCCCGATAGGGGACGCGGACGTAGGAGCGCAACTGGATCACCGAGGGCACCACGATCGAGCTGGTCGCCGAGTGGATGACGGGACCGGTCGGATCGTGGTGGACGACGTCGGCCTTTCCGCAGATCACCATGACGATCGCCCGGCGCATCGGCAGCGCGGTCAGCGGCTCGTAGGTGGAATTCAGCAGCAGGACCCGCCGACGACTCCAGATGGAATTGCTTTCGGAGCGGGCGGGCGGATGGGTTTCAACACTATGCAGCGACGACGCGGTTGCGGGCCCCGTTGACCCTGCCGCGGCTACCGGACTGCGGTGACTGCGGCGTCTCTTGCCCTGCGCCATAGATCCTCCGCGAACAGTCCACCATGATTCGCCGCCAATCGCACCCTATCGCAGGTGAACGCCGTGTCGATCCGGTGAACAGCATGCGGGGAGCCGGGCCGCCTCCGCTCGGCACCGCGACGATGCACCACAATGGACGGCGATGGATCAGATAGCAGAGTCCTTCTACGACGCGGTCGGCGGTGCCGAGACTTTCCACGCGATCGTGTCACGCTTTTACGCTCAGGTTCCCGAGGACGAGATCCTGCGCGAGCTGTATCCGCTGGACGACCTCGAGGGCGCCGAAGAACGCCTGCGGATGTTCCTCGAGCAGTACTGGGGCGGCCCGCGGACCTATTCCGACCGGCGCGGACGCCCCCGGCTGCGGATGCGTCACGTGCCGTTCCGGATCACTCCCCTGGCGCGTGACGCGTGGCTGCGGTGCATGCACACGGCCGTCGCGTCCATCGATTCGCAGACCCTCGACGACGAACACCGTCGCGAGTTGCTCAACTATCTGGAAATGGCTGCCCACTCACTCGTCAACTCGCCCTTGTGAGGGCGAACCTTGTCAGCCCATGAAATGAAGCGGGGTGGAATGGAATCCAAGCCGTGGTGGTCAAGCGCGGTGTTCTATCAGGTGTACCCGAGGTCGTTCGCCGACAGTGACGGCGACGGCGTCGGCGATCTGGACGGGGTGACGGCCCACCTGGAGCACCTCCAGCAACTGGGCGTGGACGCGATCTGGCTCAATCCGGTCACCGTGTCGCCGATGGCCGATCATGGTTATGACGTCGCCGATCCGCGTGACATCGACCCGCTGTTCGGGGGAATGGCCGCCATCGAACGGCTGATCGCCGCGGCGCACGAGCGGGGCATGAAAATCACCATGGACGTGGTGCCCAACCACACCAGTTCGGCGCATCCGTGGTTTGAGGCGGCGCTGGCTGCCGGCCCAGGCACCGACGCGCGGGAGCGGTACTTCTTTCGCGACGGCCGCGGCGAGATTGGTGAGCTGCCGCCGAACAACTGGACCTCGGTGTTCGGCGGATCGGCGTGGACGCGCGTGGTCGAACCCGACGGCAACCCCGGTCAGTGGTACCTGCATCTTTTCGACGCCGAGCAGCCCGACCTGAACTGGGAGCACCCGGACGTCTTCGATGACTTCGAGAAGACGCTGCGGTTCTGGCTGGAGCGCGGCGTGGACGGCTTCCGCATCGACGTGGCGCACGGCATGGCCAAACCGCCGGGCCTGCCCGACTCGCCCGAGGTCGAGTCGAAGGTGTTGCACCACACCGACGACGACCCGCGCTTCAACAACCCGAGCGTGCATGACATTCACCGCGATATCCGCAGGGTGGTCAACGACTATCCCGGGGCGGTGACCGTCGGCGAGGTCTGGGTCACCGACAACATCCGCTGGGCCGAGTATCTGCGTCCCGACGAACTGCACCTGGGGTTCAATTTCCGGCTGACGAAGATCGACTTCGATGCCGCCGAGATCCATGACGCGATCCAGAACTCGCTGGCCGCCACCGCCCTGCAGGACGCCGTCCCGACCTGGACGCTGTCCAACCACGACGTCGGCCGGGAGGTCACCCGCTACGGCGACGGTGAGGTCGGGCTGCGCCGCGCCCGCGCGATGGCGATGGTGATGCTCGCCCTGCCCGGTGCGGTGTTCATCTACAACGGCGAGGAACTGGGTCTGCCCGATGTCGAGCTGCCCGACGAGGTGCTGCAGGACCCGACGTGGGAACGCTCGGGACGCACCGAGCGTGGCCGGGACAGATGTCGGGTGCCGATCCCGTGGTCGGGCGAGGAGCCCCCGTTCGGGTTCTCGCTCTCTTCCGATACCTGGTTGCCGATGCCGAAGGAATGGGCGGCACTGACAGTCGAGAAGCAAAGCGGCGATCCCGACTCCACGTTGTCATTCTTTCAGCGCGCACTCGAATTGCGAACGCGCCGCGTGGAATTCGACGGCGACGGGGTGGAGTGGCTGGATGCGTCCCGCGATGCGGTGATCTTCCGGCGCCCCGGTGGGCTGATCTGCGCGCTCAACAGCGGCGAATCCCCGGTGCCCCTGCCGGCGGGTGAGCTCATCCTGGCGAGTGCACCGCTGCTGGGGGGCAAACTCCCGCCGGATTCCGCGGCCTGGCTGGCGTAGCCACCCGGCGTCGCGGCGGCGGAGTCACGGTGAGCATTTCGCGCCCGACTGCTCTATATGTTGTGCATGGCCTCCTACGAGTGGACAGTGATCGGCGCCGGGCCGGCGGGCATCGCCGCGGTGGGAAGGCTGCTGGATCACGGGGTCGCCGCCGAACGGATCGCCTGGGTTGACCCGGCCTTCGCCGCCGGAGACATCGGCCAGAAGTGGCGATCGGTCTCGAGCAACACCCACGTCGCGCTTTTTCTCGAATACTTCAACGGCTCCAAGTCATTTCGCTTCTCGCAAGCACCACCCATGCCGCTCAAGGAGGTCGATCCGCAAGAGACCTGTGCGCTCGGTCTGGTCGCCGAACCCTTGGTGTGGATCACCGAGCATCTGCATGAGCAGGTCGACGCGTTCACCGGGACGGCAACCGCGTTGACCTTGCAGGACCGGCAGTGGCGGATCCAGACGGAACAACGCGACATCTCCTCCAAACATGTGATCCTGGCCGTCGGCGCAGAGCCCAAAAAACTTAGCCACCCTGACCTCGATGCGATTGCAGTCGAGGTGGCCCTGGATCCCGAGAAACTCGCCCAAGAGCCACTTGCCGGCGCGACGGTCGCCGTGTTCGGCTCGTCGCACTCGTCGATGATCGTGCTGCCAAACCTGCTGCGCCATCCCGTCGAACGGGTGATCAATTTCTACCGAAGCCCGCTGAAATACGCTGTCTATCTGGATGATTGGATCCTTTTTGACGACACCGGCCTGAAGGGCCAAGCGGCCGCCTGGGCGCGGGAGAACATCGATGGGGTGCTTCCGGACCGCCTCGAGAGGTGCTGGGTATCGAGCCCGGAATTCGCCGAGAAACTGGCGCAGTGTGACCGCGTCGTCTACACCGTCGGCTTCGAGCGCAGGAAATTGCCCGAGACACCGCAATGGGGCCGGCTGGACTACGACCGCACCAACGGAATTCTTGCCCCCGGTCTGTTCGGCGTGGGCATCGCGTTCCCCCAATACGCCGAAGACCCCTACGGGCACGGTCAGTTCCGGGTGGGCCTCAAGAAATTCATGGACTATCTCGACGCAGTCCTGCCGCTGTGGCTGCGCTACAGCCCCTGATCCCCGCGACCGCACGCGGCCGGCGACCGCATTAGACTCAGCCTGATCCGTTTGAGAAATCCGCCGCCGCCTCGCTCATGGCCGGCCGCATCAGCCCAGCAGCAGCGCGGGATCGCCGCGGCGGCGATACACCGAACCGAACCGGGCGTCGAGCCGCAACCACGTCGGCAGTATCCGGACCCGGATCAATTCGTCAGCGGCGACGGCATCGGGCGACTGCGGCAAAAAACCCATCGCGGTCAACGCGAATACGCAGCGCATGGGTAGCCCGACCTGCACGTCGCCCGAGCTGACCTGAACGACCTCCTGGTCGAGCAGCGAAACCGGCGGACCATGAGAACTGCTGTGCTCCTTGGCAAGTTGCGCACCGCGTTGCGCGAGGTCGAGCATCACCCGCGCCGGTATGTCCTCGAGATGAGTGAAGCCGGATTCCGGCGGCAACGCGCCCCGCCACGCCGAATCCATCGCGAAGCCGGGATTGACGTAACCGCAGGCGTCCATCGCGGACAGGCCGCGCGCCAGCGCGTCCGCACCCACCGACAAATCACCCGGCCGCACTTCGCCGACCACTACCCTGCTGGCCAGTACGTCGAAACCCGTTGCGACCCAGGCCGTCACCAGCCCTTGTGATCGAGTCCGGAACCGGATGATCGCCGCGTCATCGAGTCGCAGCGCTCGATCGACGAACGCGGCCAAATCCGTGCGGTGGGCGGACCTGGCGTCGGCGTCCAGCCATAGTCCGCGGTCGGCTACCTGATCCACCGTTGTAAATACTCCCGGTGTTGTGGCGAGAGCCGCACCAGCCGCTGCTCCTCGATATGGACCGCGGCCAGTTGAGACTCGGCGATGACGGCGGGCTTCGACTCCGGATCCGCGGCAACCGAGCGCACTTCATAGCCCAGTGTGAAGTCGACCGCCCGCAACCTCTTGGTCCAGATGGTCACCTGCAGCGGTGAATCCACCAGCCGCAGCTGGCCTTTGTAGGTCACCTTGACTTCGGCGATGAGCAACCCGATGGTCAAGATGTCGACTTCGAACGCTTCGCGCAGGAACTGTACCCGCGCCTCCTCCAGGATCGTGACCATGGTGGCGTGGTTGACGTGCTGATACATGTCGATGTCCGACCAGCGCACTGGAACGGGCGCGACGAAGCCGACGCTCAACTCGATGATCCTCTTCCACTGGTACGGGTCATGCGACGGATTTGGCGCGCGGCGACGGACAGCGTCGCGAGATCCTTGTCCCCACTCTCCTGGATCTCGATGAGTGTTCGACGGGCCCGCTCGACCCTGGAGGCACTCAGGTGCTCCCACTCGCCGATCTTCTCTTCACCACTTTCGTCCGGCTCCCCCACGGCGAGCACATCGAAGCACAGCGACCGCAACGAAGCATAGATATCATCACGAATCGCCAAGCGCGCCAAGGAGTGCCAGCGATCCTGTCGAGGCAGCTCGGATACCGCCGTCAACAACCCATCGGTGCCGAGCCGGTCCATCAGCGCGAAATAGGTGTCCGCGACCTCGGCGGCGTCGATGTCATTGATGTCGCCGATGTCGATGATGTCGAGCAGGCTGAAGCGGTAGAGACCGGCGGCGACCATGTAGGCCAGGTCTTCGGGTGCGCCCTGGGAGGCGAATTCCGCGGCTTCCTTTTCCACTATGGCTTTGTCGTCACCGCGCAGCCACTCCGACATGCGCGGCGTCAGCGCCCGTACTTTGGCGGCGAACCGGTTGATCTCGGCGCCGACCGCCAGCGGCTGCGGGCGGTAGTTGAGCAGCCAGCGCCCGGCGCGGTCGATCAGCCGCCGGGTATCCAGTGTGAGCCGATCCGACAGTGCGACAGGAAGGTTCGCCGCGCGGATGCGCCGCCAGATCTCGCCCACGCCGAAGATGGCGTCGGTGGCGACGTAGGTGCGCACCGCGTCCACCGACCCGACGCCGACGTCTTCGGCGATCCGGAAGGCGTAGCTGATGCCGGCGGCGTCCACCAGGTCGTTGATCAGCATGGTGGTGACGATCTCGCGGCGCAGCTGATGCGTGCGGATCTCCGGAGTGAACCGTTCCCGCAACGGTTTCGGGAAGTACAGCGGCAGCCGGGATGCGAACACATCCTGTTCGGTCAGCTCCGTCGCCAGCATTTCCTCCTTGAGCCCCAGCTTCACGTGCGCCATCAAGGTGCACAGCTCCGGTGAGGTGAGTCCGATGCCGGCCTCGGCGCGGCGCCCGATCTCCTTCTCCGAGGGCAGCGCTTCCAGGTCGCGGTGGATGCCGCGCTCGTCCACCAGGTACTGGATCAACCTGGCGTGCACCGGCAGCAGGCTGGCCGCGTTCGCGCGGCTGGTGCCGATCAGGTCGTTCTGGTCCTCGTTGTCGGTGAGCACCAATTGCGCGACCTCGTCGGTCATCGACTCCAGCAGCGGTTTGCGCTCCTGCGGCGTGACCTTGCCCGCGGTGACCAGCGAGTCGATCAGGATCTTGATGTTGACCTCGTGGTCGGAGCAGTCCACCCCGGCCGAGTTGTCCATGGCATCGGTGTTGATCCGACCGCCCGACAAATCGAACTCGACGCGACCCAAGGCGGTCACCCCGAGATTGCCGCCTTCGCCGATCACCTTGGCGCGCACCTGGCTTCCGTTGACCCGCACCGGGTCGTTGGCGCGGTCACCGACGTCGGCGTCGGATTCGGACTCCGCCTTGATGTAGGTGCCGATGCCCCCGTTGAAGAGCAGGTCCACCGGCGCCTGCAATATCGCCTTGATCAGGTTGGGCGGCGTCATTTCGGTGACGTCCTCGTCCGATCCTTCGATGCCCAACGCATCGCGGACCTGGCGGCTGACCGGGATCGCTTTGTGCTCACGGCTGTACACACCGCCGCCCTCGCTGATCAACGACGTGTCGTAGTCCTCCCAGCTGGACCGCGGCAGGTCGAACATCCGTTGACGTTCCTCCCAGGAACGCGCGGCGTCGGGGTCGGGGTCTAAAAAGATGTGCCGGTGGTCGAAGGCGGCGAGCAGCCTGATGTGTTTGCTCAGCAGCATGCCGTTGCCGAAGACGTCGCCGCTCATGTCGCCGATGCCCACCACGGTGAAATCCTGGGCCTGGGTGTCGATATCCATCTCCCGGAAGTGCCGTTTGACGGCCTCCCACGCGCCCTTGGCGGTGATGCCCATGGCCTTGTGGTCATAGCCGACCGACCCGCCGGACGCGAACGCGTCGCCCAGCCAGAATCCGTAGGACTTCGCGACATCGTTGGCGATATCGGAGAAGGTGGCGGTGCCCTTGTCCGCGGCCACCACCAGGTACGCGTCATCACCGTCGCGCCGGATGACTTCCGGTGGCGGGCTGACCTTTCCGGTCGCATGGTCGACGTTGTCGGTGACGTCGAGCAGGCCGGAGATGAACAGCTGATAGCACGCGACGCCCTCGGCGCGGCTGGCGTCGCGATCGGCGGCGGCATCGCCGGTGGGCAGCGGTGGCCGCTTGAGGACGAATCCGCCCTTGGCACCCACCGGCACGATGACGGCGTTCTTGACCGCTTGCGCCTTGACCAGGCCCAGGATTTCAGTGCGGAAGTCGTCTCGACGGTCCGACCAGCGCAGCCCACCACGGGCCACCGGGCCGAACCGCAGGTGCACGCCTTCGACCCGGGGCGAGTAGACGAAGATCTCGTATTTGGGCCGCGGCAGTGGCAGCTCGTCGACCAGCTGGGCGTCCAGCTTGATCGCCAACACGTTGCGCGCCCGGGCCGAACCCTCGCGTGTCACAAAGAAATTGGTTCGCAACGTGGCCTGCACCAGCGATGCGAACGCACGCAGAATGCGGTCGGTGTCCAGGCTCACCAGCGCGTCGATGTCGGCGGCGACCGCCGCGGCGGCCGCCTGCGCATCGCGGCTCGTCGATGAACTCGACCGGGGGTCGAACAGCGCCTCGAAGAGCGCCACCAGTGATCGCGCGGTCGAGGGGTGCTCGTTGAGGACCGATTCGATGTAGGACTGGCTGTACGGGAAGCTCGCCTGCCGCAAGTACTTTGCGTAGGCGCGCAACAGTACGACCTGCTGCCAACCAAGGCCCGCGCGCATCACCAACTCGTTGAACCGGTCGATCTCAAGCCGACCCTGCCAGATCGCCGTGACCGCGTCGGCGAACCGCTCGGCCATCGCGTCGCGCTCGGTTTGCGTCGATGCCAGCTGGATGGTCGGGTGCGGCGAGATCTTGAACTGATAGATCCACACCGGCAGCCCGTCGGAACGGTTGACCGTGAACGGGCGCTCCTCGAGCACCACCACGCCCATGCTCTGCAGCATCGGCAGCAGCTGGCTCAGCGAGGCGGTGCGTCCCCCCATGAACCAGGTCAGCTGGGCGGTCCCGTCCTCGCTTTCGGTGAACACCAGCTTTACCGAGTTGTCCTGCAGCTCATTGATGATCGCGATGTGGTCGATGGCATCGGCCGGGCTGACGACCTGTTTGTAGGCCTCGGATAAGGCCGCCGCGTAGTACTCGGCGTCGGTGTGCCCCACGGATCGTTCGACGGCGGCGGCGACGAGCCGGTCGGCCCAAGTCCGCGCCGCTTCGCTCAACAGCGCCTGAATGCGGATTCGGTTGCCCTCGGAGACGTCGACCGGTGCGGCGTCGGGGCCTTCGGAAGGCAGCCGAACCATGAAATGCATCAGGGCCCAAGGCGATTCGCTGACCCGTGCGGTGAATTCCAGCCGGGTGCCGCCGAATTCGTGGACCAGGATGTCTTCGATCTGCAGCCGCACCGCCGTCGTGTAGCGGTCGCGGGGCAGATACACCAGGCAGGAAACGAAGTACTGCAGACGGTCGGCGCGCAGGAACAACAACGCGTTGCGTTGCGGTCCCAGATCCACCACCGCTTTGGCCATCGCCAAAAGCCGTTCGGCGCTGAGTGTGAACAGCTCCGAACGGGGAACCGTTTGGATGACGTCGAGCAGCAGCTGGCCCGGGTGGATCGGGTCACTGTCGGCCATTGCCAAGGCTTCACGAACCCGGCGCGAAATCGTCGGGATTTCCAGGACGTCGGCGTTCATGGCGGCCACCGTGAACAGCCCGACGAAGCGATGCTCGATCACGGCGCCGTCCACGTATTCGCGAACCGCGATGGCATACGGGTAGGCGCCGTAGCGCAGATAGCTGCCCACCACGGATTGCGCGAGCACCAGCAACCTGTCGTCGTCGGTCAGCCGGGGGCGCGAGCCGGTGCGGGTGCGCAGGACGCCGAGGCCGGGCGACCCGTCGCCGGAGACCTGACCGTCGTGCACGTGGCAACGCTGATAGCCGAGCAGCAGGAAGTTGCCGTTGCCCAGCCAGCGCAGCAGCGCCGCGACGTCGTCGCGGTCCGGCGCCGAGAAGTGGTTGTCGGCATTGGCCTCGACCTGTCCGGCCAGATCGTCCAGCGTGGCGATCAAGGTCGACGCGTCGCTGGCGACCTGCTGAACGTCGGCGAGCACCTTGGGCAGCAGCCGTTCGACCTCGGTGAGTCCCTTGCTGTCGGCCGACGGCAGGAGTTGCACGTGTATCCACGCCTCCCCGGCGTATTGCGACGCGCCTTCCGCTTTTGGCTCGACGCTGAGCAGGGTCCCGTCGGGACTGCGCTGCACGTCGAACACCGGCGTCATGATCGCCGTGTAGGGGACACCGAGCCGGTGCAGCAGCACGGTGACGGAATCCATCAGCATGCCGCCGTGATCGGTGACGACTTGCAGCGCGGGACCGAACCCGGCGGGGTCTTCGACCGGGTACACCGCGACGCGGCTTTCGCCGTCGGGTCGGTGCAGTCCGAGGCGATAGTGCGCGCTCAGCATGGCGGGGGTCACGATCGCCGACGGCACCGTCAGGTCGATGGGCCTGGTTTCCGCGCCACCCGATTCGTCGCTATGCGGGCCGCGATAGCTCTCTACGTAGGCTCTCGAGATCCACTCAGGAATGTCCTGCGGCTGGGTGAAGGTCGTCCACGGCTCGAGATCCTGTCTAGCTCCGGGATCGAGCGTCATGCCGATAGCTCCCAACTGGCGACGGTTGTCAGTGCGCTCGATCGCCGCGTTCCGTGGCGATGCGGGGCAGAGCCGACACTAGTCGCGCGTTAGCTTGCGGTGGGTCACTCTGTGCGGCCGTGCCGCATCGGCACCGAGCCGTTCGATTTTGTTCTCTTCGTATGCACCGAAGTTGCCCTCGAACCAGAACCACTTGGCCTCGTTATCGTCGTCACCCTCCCAGGCCAGGATGTGGGTGCAGGTGCGGTCCAGGAACCACCGGTCGTGCGAGATCACCACCGCGCAGCCGGGGAATTGCTCGAGGGCGTTCTCCAGCGAACTCAGGGTTTCGACGTCCAGGTCGTTGGTGGGCTCGTCGAGCAGGATGAGGTTTCCGCCCTGCTTGAGCGTCAGCGCGAGGTTGAGCCTGTTGCGCTCGCCACCGGAGAGCACGCCGGCCGGCTTCTGCTGATCAGGTCCCTTGAACCCGAACGCCGACACGTAGGCCCGCGACGGCACCTCGGTCTGGCCGACGACGATGTGATCCAGTCCGTCGGAGACGACTTCCCACACGTTCTTTTTGGGATCGATTCCGGCGCGGGTCTGGTCGACGTAGCTCAGCTTGACGGTCTCGCCGACCTTGACCGTGCCGCTGTCCGGCTGCTCGAGACCAACGATGGTTTTGAACAGCGTGGTCTTACCGACCCCGTTGGGACCGATGACGCCGACGATGCCGTTGCGCGGCAGAGTGAAGGACAGGTCCTTGATCAGGGTGCGGCCGTCGTAGCCCTTGTCCAGGTGGTCGACCTCGACCACCACGTTGCCCAGCCGCGGGCCGACCGGGATCTGGATCTCCTCGAAGTCGAGCTTGCGCGTCTTCTCCGCCTCGGTGGCCATCTCCTCGTAGCGCTGCAGGCGTGCCTTGCTCTTGGCCTGCCGCGCCTTGGCCCCGGACCGGACCCAGGCCAGCTCCTCGGTCAACCGCTTCTGCAGCTTGGCGTCCTTGCGGCCCTGCACCGCCAACCGCTCGGCCTTTTTCTCCAGGTAGGTCGAGTAGTTGCCCTCGTACGGGTAGGCGCGGCCGCGGTCCAGTTCCAGGATCCATTCGGCGACGTTGTCCAGGAAGTACCGGTCGTGGGTGACCGCCAGGATCGCGCCCGCATAGGACGCGAGGTGCTGCTCGAGCCACTGCACGCTTTCGGCGTCCAGGTGGTTGGTCGGCTCGTCGAGCAGCAGCAGGTCGGGCTTGGACAGCAGCAGCTTGCACAGCGCGACGCGGCGGCGCTCACCGCCGGAGAGGTTGGTCACCGGCTCGTCGGGCGGCGGGCAGCGCAGTGCGTCCATGGCCTGTTCCAGCTGCGAATCGAGGTCCCACGCGTCGGCATGGTCGAGCTGCTCCTGCAGCCGGCCCATCTCCTCCATCAGCTCGTCGGAGTAGTCGGTGGCCATCAACTCGGCGACCTCGTTGAAGCGGTCGAGCTTGACCTTGATCTCGCCCAGGCCTTCTTCGACGTTGCCGCGAACGGTCTTCTCCTCGTTCAGCGGCGGCTCCTGCAGCAGGATGCCGACGGTCGCGTCGTTGGCCAAGAAGGCATCGCCGTTGTTCGGCTTGTCCAGTCCCGCCATGATCCGCAAGACGCTCGACTTGCCGGCGCCGTTGGGCCCAACGACTCCGATCTTGGCGCCTGGATAGAAGCTCAACGTGACGTCGTCCAGGATCACCTTGTCGCCGTGCGCCTTGCGGACCTTTTTCATCGTGTAGATGAACTCAGCCATGCCGCGGTCATGCCTTTCTGGTTGCAGAGCGATCTCGCGGACCATCCTAGGCATCGCCCGGCAGCCGCGGCCCCGCGCCCGAGCGCAGGCTCAGGCCGGAACGGAAAGCGGGGCCTCGTCGGAGGCCTCAGCTGCGTCGGCCGGATCATCAGCGGCCAGTGGGTCCTCGCTACCAACGTCGACGGCGCCGACGGGAGTTCCCGGGGCGCTTTCCTGCGCGGCATTGGGGCCGGTGTAGCCGGGCTTCTCGATGCGCACGATGACGCGGGACAGGTCAGGTCCGACCGCCGTCGCCCGCATCTCCACCGACGACCGGCGGTTGCCGTCGCGGTCCTCGTATTCGCTGGTGTACACGTGGCCCACCACGATCACCGGTGCGCCCTTGCCCAAGGCGGCACCGACGCCGGTCACCAGCTTTCCCCAGCAATTGACCGTGACGAACAGCGAGTGCCCGTGCTCCCAGCCGCCGTCACCGGTGCGGCGGCGCGAGTTGCTGGCCACCCGGAACTTGATGACCTCCTGATCGCCGACCTTGCGGCGCGCCGGGTCGTTGACGATGTGACCGACGACGGTAAGCGGGGTTTCGAACATGGGCTGATCCCTTCTCGATTGCATTCTCTGGCTATGGCCGCCAGTAAGCGCGGCGCCACCGACGAACACCGTGGGGAACAGTGGTGAAAATCGGACGGGCCGCCCGTCGCTGTGGAAGAAAGCGGGACTGTGAATCAGTCGGGATTACGGGGGGCATGGCCGGACCGCCTGGGCGTCTCGCCCTGCGCCAGCTGCGCCAGCATCGCGTTGTAGGCCATCAGCTCGGCGTCGTCGTCGCGGTCGGCGGCCCGGTCCAACCGCTTGGCGGTGCGACGATCACTGCGCGCCCACTGGATGAGCAGCGCGAGCATCACGATCACCAGCGGGAATTCTCCCGCCGCCCAGGCGATGCCGCCGCCCAGTCGCTGATCGCCCAGCAGGTCGGTGTGCCAGCTCAGGCCCAGCGAGCGGTAGTAGTCCGCGGCGAGCACCTTCTTGGTGCCCATCAACACCACCCCGAAGAAGGCGTGCAGCGGCAACGATGCGAACACCACGGCCACCTTGGCCAGCGGCGGGATCGGTCGCGGCGTCGGGTCCACCCCGATCACCACCCAATAGAACAGGTAGCCGCTCAGCAGAAAGTGCACGTTCATCGCCAGATGCCCGGCGTGGCTGCTCGCGGTGGTGTCGAAGAGGTTCGACAGATACAGCCCGTAGAACCCGGCGACGAACAGCACGGTGGCCACCACCGGGTTGGTGAGGAACCGGGAGAATCGGCTGTGCAGCGCGGCCAACAGCCATTCCCGCATGCCCGGCGGATCGTCACGGCCGGCCGCGGGCAGCGCCCGCAACGCCAGGGTGACCGGGCCACCCAGCACCAGCAGGATCGGGATCAGCATCGACAGGCACATGTGAACCACCATGTGCATGCTGAACATCGCCGGCATGTAACGACCGACACCCGACGACGTCGCGAACAGCAACACCAGGCAGCCGAGCAGCCAGGAAAAGGTTCGGCCGGGCGGCCACTTGTCGCCGCGGCGGCGCAGCCGCACCAACGCCGCCACATACAGTGCGGCGAAGACAAGGGCCGCGGAACCGAAGATCAGATCGAAGCGCCAGTCGAACAGGATGCGCGTCACCGTCGGCGGCCCGTCGAAGTCGTAACCGATCTCCGCTTCGGGAATCGACGGCAACCGCGCCGGCGGTGGTGGCGGCGGCGTGCGGCCCAGCCCGACGGCGACGCCGAAAGTGAGGCCGAAAACGGCGGCCTCTATCAGCGTCAGCCGCACCAGCGCGCCACGCGCGCGCACTCCACTCGGATCTGCTTGCAGCGCAGCGACACTCACGCGTCGCTGGCGCCAGCCGAGCCCGCCCAGCAGGCACAGTGCGACGAACTTGGCGATGACCAGCCGACCATAGTCGGTGCTGAGCAGGTCGGGTGGCTGCACGCGCACCGCGGCGTTGACCAGTCCGCTCACCGCCATCGCGACCCAGCACCACAGCGCAATCATCGAAAAACGCCGGGCGGCCAGCCCGAGGTGACCGCCGCCCCGCAGGGCGTGGGCAAGCAGCGCGAGCAGGCCACCGGCCCACAGGCTGGCGGCGACCAGGTGGATCAGCAGGCCGTTGGTGGCCAGGTCGTGCGAGCCGCCGGCCGACGAGTGACCGGTCAGACCCAGCGGAATGAGCGTCATCACCGACGCGGCGACCAGCACCGGCGTCCACGACCAACGCAGCACCGACAGGCTGGCGAGCGTGATCGCCGCGGCCAGGATCGCGGTCCAGCGCCACGCCGAGGCGTTGGTGATCAGGCCCGCCAACGACCACATCCGCATTGGGCTGACGTCGACGATGGGATGGCCGGACACGTCGGAGATGGTCAGCGGGACCAGCAGGGCGGCGCACACCGCCCACACCCCCGATGCCACCGTCCCCAGCCGAAGCGCCCGGTAGCCGTCGGCGTCGAGGACACCGCTGCGTTGCGGCGGCACCAGAAAAGCGGCGAACAGAAACGACCCGACCGCGAGCACCGCGGCGATCTCGCCCGCTGCCCGGACGAACGGCAGCCCCAGGGTGGTCACCGGACCCGGATCGGGGAGGCCCGTCACGGTCAGCGCGCTGGCCAGCGACAGCGTCCCGATGCCGGCGGCCGTGCAGCCCGCCAGCACGGCCACCCCGGCCAGCACCGGCCACAGCAGCGCGCGTCGCTGGGCAGACGCCTCGGTCGGGGCCTTGTCAGCCGGCGGGGCGACGGTCATACATCCAGGGTATGGGCGGGCCCGCCGGCTACAGAGTCTGGCTGTCCAGACGGTCCTGACGCGCCTTGAACTCGCGGACCACGAACTGATCGCGCGCGATCCGTCCGACGCAGTTGAGGTCTTGCAGGATGTCGCGCAGCTCGTGCAGGAACGCACCTCGCCTTTCGGCCAGGTCCGGGGCTGGTGCGATCAGGTCCTGATCGTCGACAACCTGGCGCGCGGTGGCGAACAACAACGTCGACACCGATTCGCTGCTGCGGATTCGGGTCTGCGCGACATACTGCCGCCCAACGCCCAACGCCAAGTCCGTCAATTCCTTCTGGCCGATGTCGGCCGGCGCATCGCGCAGCACGTCGGCGACGATCTCATAGGCCTCGAAGAACACGCGCAACATCGCGTCCGCCATCAGCGGACGCTTGGCGAACAACAGCGCGTCGATCTCGTCGCCTCCGGCGGTGACGTGCGCTTCCCAATTGTTGTGCCACGCCATCTCTTCGGCGATGTTGTCCCGGAACGTCGCCGAGTCGGCGAAATAGAAGTCGAACTTCAGCAGGTCGCGCAGCCGCATCGCCTGGGTCCAGAAGGCCGCCATGCGGTCGCCGTCGGTGTGGCGGGCGTGTGCCAGCGCGAGCTCGACGATCGAAGTCTCCAGGAAGGCGTGGATCACCGAGTTGCGGTAGAAGGCCGCGGCGTGCTGTTCTTCGGGCGCGATGCGCCACACCGGTTCCCGGCCGCCGTCGACCCGGGTGATGGGGTGTCCGTTGGACAGCGCGTCGACCGCCGCGCGCACCCCGTCGTGTGTGCGCAGCCGCAACGCGCTGGTGGACATCGGATTGTGTTTGCGTTCAAGGTAATCCAGCGAATCCTGCAGGGTGTGGTGCAGCTGGCCGAGCGTCAATGCCGCGCCGCGTGTGGTCAGCAGCAAGGCGCACACCAGACCCGTCGCCGTCACCGGTGTCGCCTGCAGGATCCGCCAGGCGACTTCGAACGACATCTTCTGCAATGCAAGTCGTTTGGCGTCCGAATCCTGCGCCAGCGCGCCCTGCGGTGCCCCCAGGTACTGGCGCATCGACACGGCTTCGGGGAAACGGACGTAGATCTTGCCGTAGTTGCGTTCACCCTGCGCCCGGATGAAGTTGTACAACCAGCCGACGCCCTCGGGTGTCTTCTCACCGCCGCGGGCGTAGGCGGCGTATTCCGCGGTCTCGTGCAGCTGGTCGAAGCTGATCGAGACCGGTTGCAGCAGAATATCTTCGCTGCGGCCATCCAGGTAGGCGTCGGCAACGTAGGCCAGCAGGCCGAGCTTGGGTGGCAGCATCTTTCCGGTGCGCGAGCGGGTACCCTCGATGGACCAGCTCAGGTTGAACCGCTTTTCGACGATGTAGCCCACGTATTCGCGCAGCACATACTTGTAAAGCTGATCGTTGCCGGTGTTGCGGCGAATGAAGATGACACCGGAACGCCGTAACAGCGGCCCCATCGCACCGAAGGACAAGTTGATGCCGGCGAACACGTGCACCGGCGGTAACCGGTTCTCCTGCATGGCGACCGGTACCACCGCGCCATCGATGTAGGACCGGTGCGAGAACAACAGCACCGCCGGATGAGCCTCGAGGCCCACCCGCATCGCCGCGACCTGATACCCGTCGTAGTCGATTTCGGGATCGAACCCGCGGCTGATCATCCTTCCGAGAACCGAGACCAGGTCAACCGATGCCCGGCTCCACCCGGTCGCGAGTTCGTCGAGCATCTTTCCGGCTTCGTCGACGGTTGCGCCGGGAATTTTGGTCAGACCCGCGCGAAACCGGTTGGAGGCCAGGATCTCCGGCTTCAGCAGTCGTGGTGACTTGTACTGCGGTCCGAGGATTCGGTACTCGACGCGTTCCATCGCCAAGATGGCGCGGCGGATCACGAATTGGGCGAAGTCGTTCTTGTCTTCTCCGACGGTGGTGTCGCGCCACTGCCGGCGCAGCTCGGAGACGGTGGCAGCTTCACCGGCTACCACCCGGGCCCGTTGCGGCGCGGTTCGCACGATCTGAGCTTGCTGACGATGGTTGGGATGGTAGGGATCCCGGCCGGGGAGCAGCCCGGCCAGCTTGGCGACTCGGCCGCGATCGGGCGGCGGCAGCCAGAACACGCGCACCGGTACGATGCAGCGGTCTTTCCGGGATTCGAGCTGCTCGGCCAGAGCCCACATCACTTCCGGCGGCGCGTCGAGCGCCGGCAGTTCCACCATGTCGAAGTCCGCCCCCGGATGGCCGGCGCGCTGTTGATCCATCCACGCCGTCACCAGTTCCATCTCGACGGGCGAGGTCATCGACGCCAATACCAGCGAGTCTGTCCCGGCAAGGATCGCGCTGGTATCTGCGGCCGGTTCGGTCACGGATGCCCTCGGGGCGCCGATTCCGGTGGCTCGGCGTTGACGGGCGCCGCTGTGGTGGCGGGTCGTGGTGCCTCACCGTCTTTGAGGGCGGCCGCGGATTCGTGCGGATTTGCCTTGGGTGCCTTGGCTTTCGACGCGGCCTTCTTGGCCGGCGTCTTCTTCGCCGGCGCCTTCTTCGCCGGCGCCTTCTTGGCCGGCACCTTCTTGGCCGGCGTCTTCTTCGCGGGTGCGTTCTTCGCCGGCGTCTTCTTCGCTGGGGCGTTCTTCGCGGGTGCTTTCTTCGCCGCCGCCTTCTTGGCGGGTGCTGTGGCGCTGCGGTTCCGCGCCTTGTCCGCCGCCTTCTTCTCGGCGTACAGGTCGGGCAGTTCGTCGACGGGCCAGTTGACAAGCGTGTCCAGATAGAGCTGGCGCACCTCGGCGATGCGCTCCGGCAGGGTGTCAAGTGTCCAGTCCTGCACCGAGATCGGCGGAAAGACAGCGACGTCGACGGTGCCCGGGTTGATGACGGTCGAGTTCCGGGCGGCAACGAGCTCGGCGTTGCGGATCACGATCGGGACGATCGGGATGCCCGCGGCCATCGCGAGACGAAATGGCCCTTTCTTGAATGGACCGACCTCAGTGGTGTCGAGCCGGGTGCCTTCCGGCGCCATCACGATGGAAAGTCCGTTCTTGGCTCTCTCTTCGACCGTGCGCATCGTCTCCAGCGCTGAGGCCGAATCGTCTCGATCGATGAACACACCGTCCAACGCTTTGCCCAGCAGGGCCATGATCGGATTCTTTTGCAGTTCCTTCTTGGCCACGGCGACCCAGTTGTCGTTCACCAGCGCACCGGCGATGACCGGGTCAACCTGATTGCGGTGGTTGTAGATAAAGACGGCCGGACGTTGCGCGGTCAGATTCTCTTTCCCGACGACGTTGAGGTGTACTCCCGTGGTCGCCAGCACCGTTTGGGAAAAAATGGAGGTAAAGAAATTGGCGCCCCGCCGCCGGCTACCGGTCAACACGCCCATTGCCACTGCGCCGGCCCCGACGGGGACAATCGAGCCGAGTCCGGCGAGGGTGCGCACCTGCCGGCGCAAACCCACGGGACCACGACTGCTGAATCTCAGGATCGGCCAACCGCGGCGCTTGGCCACCGCGGCCATCTTGCCTTCGGGATTGGTCGGCCGCGGATTACCCACCAGGTACATCAGGGCGACGTCCTCGTCACCGTCGGCGTAGAAGTAGCTGTCCTTGAGATCGATGTCGTGCTCGGCGGCAAAGCGTTGTACCGCAGCGGCTTTGCCCGGGCCCCACAGGATCGGCTTCTCGACGCTACCCGTCAGCATGCCGTCCTCGGTGGTCTCGAACTTGTTGGTGAGCATGTTGGGAATGCCGAGGAAACGCGCGACCGGGTTGACCTGGATGGTCAGCGCCGACGAGCTGAGCACCACAGTGTGGCCGCGGGCCATGTGAGCACGCACCAGTTCACGCATCTCCGGGTAGATCCGTGACTCGATCCGCTGGACGAACAGCCGCTCGCCGATCTCTTCCAGGTCGTCGAGCAGTCGCCCGGTCAGCGCCGCGGCGGCCTTACCGATGAGGTCCTCGAACTCGATACGACCCAGGGTGTGGCTCAGGCCGGCCTGCACCATGCCGAGCAGTTCCCCCACGCCCATGTCGCGGCGCAGCAAACGCTCCTGAGTCAGGATGACCGCGGTGAACCCGGCGACCAATGTCCCGTCCAGGTCGAAAAACGCGCCGATCTTCGGCCCGGTGGGGCTGGCCATGATCTCGGCCACCGAACCGGGCAGGCGCATGTCCGCTCCGGGGGTTTCGCCGTTGTCGCCCTGTTGTTTCGAGGCGCTCATGAGCCCGCCACCGATCGAGACGACACGGCCGGCTCGGTGAACGAGGCGGGCACCGCCTGCGGTGGTGGGTCACCGGCCAGTGCCAGGATCTCGTCGAAACCTTCCAGCAGGCACTGAGCGAACAACGCCTCGTTTCGCACCGAGGCCCTGTCGTAGCGCACGGTGATGGTGCACCACCCGCCGCGCGAAATCAGCACCACCATCATCGCCACACCGGGCAGTGGGCCGATACCGTACTGCCGCAAGACTTTTGCGCCGGCAATGTAGGTGTCCCCGGGGAAGACCGGGACATTGCTGGCCTGCACGTCGGAACCGATCACCGAGCCGGTGATCCCTTCCAGCACCGCGGTCGGCAAGACGCTGAGCACCGGGGCAAAAGAACCGATGATGTTCATCGCGGGCTCGTCGCGGCGCTGCGTCATCTGCGCGCGAATCTTTTTCATCCGGGAAACGGGGTCGGCGGTGCCGATCGGCGCCGCCAGGTTGACGCCGGTGAAGCGGTTGCCGCCGGCCGTATCCGCTTCGGCCCGCAGGTTGACCGGCACCGCCATCGGCAGCGTGCTGATCGGCACTCCGAACGCCTCGTGGTAACGGCGCAAGGCGCCACACAGCCCGGCGAGGTAAGCGTCGTTGATCGACCCGCCACCGGCTTTCGCCGCTTTGTACAAGTCGGCCAGCGGAATATCGATCGCCTCGCTGCGCGTTGCCAGGCTGCGGCGACGCAGCAGCGGCGACGGCTCGGCGGCCCGGTTGAGCACCCGCATGCCCGACATGGCGTACCCGACGATGCCCGAAACGGTGGCCGTCGGTTCCAACACCGGCCGCCCGGCCGCCGATACCGCGCCGGACAGTGCGCTCACGACGCCGCCGACAACGGCGAAGGGCAGGTGGTTAATGCCCTGGCGCATCAGATCATTGGACGAAAGGTCCTGCGGGACGGGCAGCGGCAGCGTCGGCTTGGGCGGTGGATTGCGTTCGAGGTCATAGATCTCGGCGAACATCTGAACCCCGCCGACACCGTCGGTGACGGCGTGACTGACATGCAGCAGCGTCGCGGCCTTTCCATCGGCCAGACCCTCGACCAGGGTGGCGGTCCACAGCGGCCGCGAGATGTCCATCGGCGACTGCAGGATGAGCTCGGCGAGGTCGAATACTTCACGCAGAGTGCCGGGTTCGGACACCCGCGTGCGGCGCACGTGGAAATCCAGATTGAAATCGGGATCGACCACCCAGCGCGGCGCCGCCGTGGGCAAGGTCGGCACGACGACCTTTTGCCGCAGCCGCAGCACCCGCCGGGAGGCGCTTTCGAAACGGTTTCGGAACTGTTCCCAGTCCGGCGTGGTGTCCAGGAGCTCCAGCGCCATGATCCCCGACCGGGTGCGGGGATTTGCCTCTCCCCTGTGCAGTAGGTAGTCGACCGGCCCCAGCTCGTCGGACAACTTGATCGCCTCGACGGCCTCAGTCATGGTCATCAGCTCGACGTACCAACCTTGTCACCGTCGCTCAAGCCTCCTGCCTTGGACCCACCGACCCCCATGGTCTACCCAACGCTAGCTGGGTTACCGCGCTGGTGAAAGGAGCCGCGAGTACCGGGGGCGCGGGCTCAGCTGGCCGAAGTGGCCGACAGGGGCAGCGAATCCGGGAGGGAGCTGACGCGCCGCCCGTAGACGACGCCGAGGAAATCGGCGACCGCATCGGCGGCCAGCCGCGAGCGAACCGTTGGGGTGATGTCGAACGCGTGGTGGGCATTGGCGAGTTCGGCGTAGGCCACCGTGGCCGCGCCGGCCGCACGCAACGCCGCGCAGAAGCCACGAGCCTGGCCGCTGGGCACCAACTCGTCCTTCTCACCGTGTAGCACGAAGAAGGGCGGCGCGTCGCTGTGCGCATAAGAAACTGGAGACGCCGCCGCGAAGCGCTCGGGCTCGTCGGCGTAGCGGGCCTTCATCACAAACTGCTCGAGGAACGGCACCATCAGCGAGTGCATGTTCTCGAAGTCGGTGAAGTCGTAGACGCCGTAATAGGGCGCGACCGCTTGCACGCCTGTGTCGGCGTCCTCGAAGCCGGGTTGGAAGGCGGGGTCGTTCGGGGTGAGTGCCGCCAGGGAGGCCAGGTGCCCGCCCGCCGACCCGCCGGTGATCGCGACGAAGTCGGGATCACCCCCATAGTCGGCGATGTTCTCGCGCACCCACGCGATCGCCCTCTTGACGTCGATGAGGTGCGCGGGGAACGTCGCGCGTGGGCTCTTGCTGTAGTCGATCGAGACGCAGATCCAGCCCAGTTCGACCATCCGGCTCATCAGGGTGTAGGCCTGCGGACGCCTGCCATTCAACGCCCACGCCCCGCCCGGCACCTGGATCAGCACCGGTGCCCGGCAGCCGGGCGCCAGGTCATCGCGCCGCCAGATGTCGAGCAGGTTGTCGCGTGGGATGGGACCGTAAGAGATGTCGGAGGTCTGCGCCGCGTACCGGCGGTGCGGCCCGGGCCTGCTCAACCGTCTGCCGCGCGGGGCGCACAGGGCGCCCACGGCGGCGGGATGACATACCTGCTCGCGAAACTGGGGCCCGAAGGATTCCTCCAGCGCGGTGGTGAGCGTTTGATCCGCCCGCTGAGCGGCCAACGTCTTGCCGACTCGACCGACGGACGGATGCGAAACACGCGAGAGCGCGTGCCCGGTCACCACCTGTGGGGGAAACTCCGTGAAAAGCCACCCGGCGAAGCAGCCCAGCGCGAACGGCCCGCCGCGCAGCAACAGATTGCCGACCTGGTAGACGTCCCGCGCTTCGCCGGCCAGGCGTGCCGCCTGGGCGCCCGCCCACGAACGGGGCGACGTCAAACTACTGGCCACGCTCATTGCAACGTCACCCCTCGACGTTATGCACACGCCTCGTTGCGGTTAACGGCCGATTGCCAGCCGATGTTGTACGTGTGTCGAGGGTCCCAACGATAACCGATAAATGCGGCGCGGGAACGGTTTTCACGCGCGTGGCGGCGGGGAATCGGATCGGCGGGTGCCGTTGGATACACTGACCTGCACATTGCCTCCGTAGCTCAGGTGGATAGAGCAAGGGCCTTCTAATCCCTAGGTCGCACGTTCGAGTCGTGCCGGGGGCACCGCCCGACCTGATCAGTCGCCCGCGTAGCCCGAGTGCGGCCTTATTCGACAGATTGTCAACTAGCATTGGGGCGTGAACGCACGCCGATTAGCGCGTTTGCTGGCTGTCATGACGGTGACAACCTGGGCGACGCTGTTGTGCCCACCGGTCTCCGCGTCCGCCGCACCCTGCCCCGACGTCGAGGTGACGTTCGCCCGCGGCACCGCCGAGCCGCCCGGCGTCGGCGGGGTCGGACAGGCATTCATCGATTCGCTGCGCTCCCAAGTTGGGGGCCGATCCCTCGGGGTCTACGCGGTCAACTATCCCGCCGGCGACGATTTCGCCCCCTCCGCATCGGCCGGCGCCGGCGACGCGCACGCTCACGTTCAATCCATGGTCACGAGCTGCCCCAACACCAAACTGGTGCTCGGCGGATATTCCCAGGGCGCGATGGTGATCGATCTGATCACCATCGCCCAAGCACCGATCGCGGGCCTGATTCCTCAGACGCTTACGGCGGACGAGGCGGACCACGTTGCCGCGCTGGCCCTCTTCGGGAACCCATCGGATCGGTATCTAGGGGCGCCGGTAAGCGTGGTCAGCCCGTGGTATGGGGCGAAGGCCGTTGACCTGTGTGCACCCGGCGACCCGGTGTGCACTTCGGGCGGGCCCCTGGCGCTGCCGTCGCACGACGAGATGTTCTCGGCAGCCGACCTGTCCTATGAGAAGTCCGGGATGCCCGGTCAGGCCGCCGCTTTCGTGGCCGGCCATCTCTGAGGCCGGCGACTCGGTTCTTTCAACCCAAACCCGCTGCGCCACTTGATGTATCGAGGTGTTACAAGGCCGGCACATACTGCCACACGGCCTCACGGTTTCCTGTCGACGCCGGGTTGCACGACAAGGTGAGACCGGTTGCGTCATGCGTAGTCACATTCGGAACGGAACAATGCCGACCGGCCAACGGCTGATGGAGGCTGGCAACACCGACACCGAGGCCGATAAGCCCGGCCGTCGCGACGGAGACCAGCATCAGCCGCAGGTATCCAAGGCGTTGATCGCTCGTCCGCGCATACGCCCTGTACGCCGGAGTCCTGAACCGCGTAGCGCGGTAGCCCTTAGTCCGCATGAGGTGCTCCTAGCGTCGATGCCGGTGGGATGCTCTTTCGAGCTGACATGAGCTTGGGGACCGGGGCTTGGCGGATCCTCGACGGATCCTTGGTTGCGCGAGGCCCGCCAGGCTTGACCACCACGACCTTCGCGAATCCGATAGCGCATCTGCTGGCGGATTCGAAAATCGCATCACGATTACCAGACGGTGCCGCAGCGGCGAATTGACAATCGCGAAATCAGGGCGAGCATCCCGCCGGTGCCACCCGCAACCAGCTCGCCGAGGCGCCGGCCCGCGTTGCAGTAACGCAGCTCACGGCCATATTTGACGCTCGCCGTCAAAGGCCGCAAAGACCATACGCGGAACCGTCGGTAATGCGTTCGGGCCGTTTCCATACTTTTTGACGAACATGCAAAAGTCGAAGTCACTGCCAAAAGTTTGCGGTTTAATCGTTTTGGGAACAGCGTGTCAAAACGAGCAGAAGGCGCTTACGGGGAGATCATTACTTACAGCGTCTTCTCTTCGAGGGGTTGGCGATATATGGCGTGGAATGACTGGCAGCCGGTGGTGCGCGTCGGGGAGCCGAGGTTCATAGCTGGCGTTGGCAATCGAATCAAGGTTGAAGTCAAGACAAGGGGTTGGTTGAGTCGCGACTGGCGTTGTTACTTCGGATCGCAAGTATCCCAGCAACAACTTGATGCCCGGTACTCTTCCTATCCTTGCTGGGACGAAGTCCAGCGCATCGAGGGCTCGTGCGCAGAGCACGAGGCGGAGCATTACATCGAAATGATCGATGCCGCAATCCATTATGCGAACACCAAGTTGCGTAGCGACGCGCTGCCGAGGGCCATTCTGCAGGGCGCGTTCACGGAGCGAGGCGGGTGTGCGGTGCGTGAGCGCCAAGCCGAACTCGATGAGCTGGCGAAGAAGTTAGCGAAACCCGAGCTGTAGCGGATCCCGCAAATTCGAACGGCTCAACCGGGCCCGGGGCCCAGCGGTGAGCTGGGTTTCCCACCATCCGTTTTGCCAGGTGGACTCGAGGGTTTGGCCGGAGAGGCTAAATGCGGCAGATAACGTTTTGATAAATACAGCATTACTTGTAGATTCCGATATCCACAGCGCACCCCGCAAAGATTCTGCCGTTTGCACAACAGAGCCAAAGGCACTTGCCCCCACGGCCAATGGCGTCCGGCCAGCGGGGTCAGCCAATATGAAGGGTCGCGAGTGTTGGATGGCCTCCTTTTCCTGCGGGTTTCCGCTAATCACGCTCACACCGGCCGACCCCGCCCCGGGGGCGCGAAGTAGTCTTACCTCGCCCGTGACGCTGCCGCCGATGAACCGGCGTGCCCTGGCGGATCCAGAGCCTTATCCGAAGCGGAGGTGCCCATGGCCCAGTCCGAACTCATCCTGTTCACCGTCACCAACCGCGTCGCGATCATCACCGTCAACGATCCCGATCGGCGCAACGCGATCACCGCCGAATCGTCGGGTCTCCTGCGCGAGGCCGTCCAGCGAGCTGAAGCCGACCCCGAGGTCCATGCAGTGGTGGTCACCGGGGCCGGCAAGGCGTTCTGCGCGGGCGCCGATCTCAGTGCCCTGGGCGCCGCGGGCGGCGGAGCGGCCGAGACGGGCCTGCAGCAGCTTTACGACGGCTTCATGGCCGTCGGCAGTTGCCGGCTGCCCACCATTGCCGCGGTCAACGGCGCGGCCGTGGGCGCGGGTCTGAACCTGGCCCTGGCGGCCGACGTGCGCATCGCCGGACCCGCCGCCGTGTTCGATGCGCGATTCCAGAAACTGGGCCTCCACCCCGGCGGGGGTGCGACGTGGATGTTGCAGCGGGCGGTTGGCCCGCAGGTCGCCCGGGCGGCCCTGCTGTTCGGCATGCGCTTCGACGCCGACGCTGCCGTGCGGCACGGTTTGGCGCTGAGCGTCGCCGACGATCCGGTCGCTGCGGCGCTGGAGTTGGCCGCCGGTCCGGCGGCGGCCCCGCGGGAAGTGGTGCTGGCGACCAAGGCCACCATGCGTGCCACCGTCAGCCCAGGGGCCCTGGACAACGAGCAACACCAGCTCGCCATGCGCGCCGAGCTCGGACCGCAGTCCTATTCCATCCAATCACCGGAATTCGCACAGCGATTGGCCGCAGCGCAACGCAGGTAGGTATTTCCGTACGCATGCGGCGTCGTCGCAGCAAACTGGCCTTGCTTCCCGAGACTTACAAATCCAACAACGCGGTTTCCGGCGACTCGATCAAATCCTTCAGCTCGCAAACGAATTGGGCCGCTTGCGCACCGTCGGCGATGCGATGGTCGAACACACAGGTCAACGACATCGTCGGGCGCACCACGATATCTGCACCCCGGACGACGGGCCGCGGCTTGATCGCTCCGATGCCTAGGATGGCGGCTTCGGGATGGTTGATAATCGGCACACCGTCGTCCGCGCCCAGCGCCCCGAAGTTCGTCACGGTGAAGGTCGAGCCCCGTAGCTCGCCCGGCCCCAGGCCACCCCCGCGCGCACCGGCGATCAATTCAGCTGCCCTGCTTGCTAATTCGCGGGTCGTCTTCCTGTGGGCGTCGGCGATTACCGGGACGAGCAATCCGCGTTCGGTGGCCGTGGCGATGCCCAGGTGCACACGATGGTCGACGCGCACCTGTGGTCCTTGCGGCGAGTCGACCCACGTCGAGTTAAGGATCTCGTTGCGCCGCAATGCAATGACCAGCAATCGCAACATGAGCACGAAGGGCGTTATTGTCTCGTCCTGCGCACGCAACCGGTCGGAGAGCCGCAGCAGCTCGCTGCAGTCAACCTCGACACCGACCTTCGCCGCCGGAATCTCCTTGTGCGACAACGTCATCTTCTCCGCCATCCGGGATTGCACACCCAGGACCGGTCGGACATCGGCGCCGTCTCCGTTCCCGCGAGCCGCCGACAGCACATCCGCCCGGGTGATGATGGCGCCGGCGTCGTGGGGTACTGACCCCAGGTCAACCGACAGCTCTTTGGCCAGCTTGCGCACCGGAGGGGCGGCCAGCGGACGGGTGGTGCGCCGGCTGGTGTCGATGCCGGAGTCGGCGCCATAGCCGACCAGCGTGGGCACCGCCGTTTCGGCAGCCGGAAGTTCGCCGTTGAGCGGCGCCGTGTCGAACTGCAGCAGCACCGTCCCCACGTTGAGCACATCGCCTTCGGCGCCGTTCCTTTCGACGATCCGCCCGGCGTACGGGCTGGGGATCTCCACTTCGGCCTTGGCCGTCTCCACCGTGCACAGCACCTGGTTGAGCTCGACGTCGTCACCCAGCGCCACGTGCCACTGTGTCACCGTGACTTCTTCCAGTCCCTCGCCGAGGTCGGGTACCCGGAACGACTTGATTCGCTCGTCGCTCATGGCTGTTCCAACACGCGCTCGACGCAATCCAGTAGGCGGTCGGGGCCGGGCAACCACCACTTCTCCAACCGTGCCGGCGGGTAGGGGGTGTCAAACCCGCACGCGCGCAACACCGGAGCTTCCAGCTCGTAGAACAACTCCTCTTGAATTCGGGCGGCCAAACCGGCTCCATACCCCAGGCTGCGCGGCCCCTCGTGCATCACCACGCAGCGTCCGGTCCGGTGGATCGAGGCGGCGACGGTATCGAAGTCCAACGGCACCAGGGACCGCAGATCGATGACCTCCAGGCTCCAACCACGTTGCCGCTGCGCATCTTCGGCGGTACCGACCGCCGTGCTGACCAGGCTGCCGTAGGTCACGACGGTCACGTCGGTGCCCGGCCGGCGAACCATCGCCCGCCCGATCGGTGGTTCCGGTCGGGTGACGTCGACCAGCCCGCGACCCTGGTAGCGGCGCTTGGGCTCCAGGTACATGACCGGGTCCGGGCAGGTGATCGCGTGACGCAGCAGCCAATACGCGTCAGCGGGGCTGGACGGCACCACCACCTTCAGGCCGGCGGTGTGCGCCCAGTAAGACTCGGTGGAATCCGAGTGATGTTCGGCCGCACCGATTCCCCCGAAGGAGGGAATGCGCACGGTCACCGGCATGTTGATTTGACCGCGGGTGCGAGTGCGGTACTTCGCCAGGTGGCTGACCACCTGATCGAAAGCCGGGTACGAAAACCCGTCGAACTGAATTTCAGGTACCGGCACGAAGCCGCGCAGCGCCAGCCCCACCGCGATCCCGATGATGGCGGACTCCGCGAGTGGCGTGTCGAAGCAGCGGTTCTCGCCGAACGCCGCCGCCAGTCCCTCGGTTACCCGAAACACCCCTCCTTCGACCGACACGTCCTCACCGAACACGAGCACCCGATCGTCGGCGGCCATCGCGTCGTGCAGGGCGCGGTTGAGCGCCTGCACCATGGTCAACGACTGCGCGCCAAGTGCGACGTTTTCTACCGCCGCGGTGAGCGTTTCGTCGTGTCCGGCCGGCCGATCAGCGAGCTGAGTCATGGCGCCCCTCAATCACTTCGGTCGAGTTCGGCCCGCAGCTGTTGTCGCTGCGCCTGTAATCCGGGTGTGATTTCGGCGTACACCGAGGTGAACACCTCGTCGATGTCGAAATCGGGAGCGTCAAACACGGCGTCTCGCAATTCGGTCCGCATCCGCTTCGCGCGGCCGGCGACGCGTTCCTCCAACCGTTGCGACCACAGACCCTGGCCTTGCAGATAGCCGCGGTACCGCGCGATGGGGTCCAGCGCCGCCCAGTGGTCGACTTCCTCTTGCGTCCGGTATCGACTCGGATCATCGGATGTGGTGTGCGGGGCCAAGCGGTAGGTGACCGCCTCGATCAACGTCGGGCCGCCGCCGGCGCGGGCCCGGGCGGCGGCCTCGGCCGTCACCGCATAACAGGCCAGGACGTCATTGCCGTCCACCCGGATACCGGGCATTCCGTAGCCAATCGCTTTGTGCGCCAGCGACGGTGCGGCCGTCTGCTTGGATATCGGCATCGAGATGGCCCACTGGTTGTTCTGCACGAAGAACACGCAGGGCGTGGCGAACACGGCCGCGAAGTTCAGCGCCTCGTGCACGTCTCCCACGCTGGTGGCACCGTCGCCGAGGAAGGCCACCGTCACCGAATCCTCGCCAAGGCGTTGGGCAGCCATCGCGGCGCCCACGGCGTGCAGGGTTTGGGTGCCGATCGGAATCGACAGCGGGGCGCAGCATTTCTTGGTGAAGTCCAGGCCGCCATGCCAGGTTCCGCGCCACGCGGCCCCCACATGTCCGGGCGGGATGCCGCGCACCAAAAACGCGCCGAGTTCCCGATATTGGGGGAACAACCAGTCCGTCTTGCGCAGGCACGCCACGGCACCCACCTGAGCGGCTTCCTGACCGCGGCAGGACGCGAACAACCCCAGCTCGCCCTGGCGTTTGAGGTTGACGAATTCGCCGTCCAGCTCGCGGGTGACCACCATCATCTCGTAGAGCCAGCTCAGCGTCTCGGTGGGAAGCTCACGGCTGTAGCGGTGTTCGGACGTCGGTGAGCCATCGGGCGCGACGAGTTGCACCGGTTCGAGATCGACAGTCATCGGCATCGAAGACAATTGCGCCACACCGCCTCCCTCGCCGGGTGCCGCGTGGCCCTGTGCTCCACGCGGGTCCCGGCACACGGTCAGCCGGGACCTACCGCGAGCGGAAGTCGATCGCCAGCTCCACGAAAGGCTTCGCTCGCCGCGACACTGACGTACTCACCATTATGCGCTCAAACGAGAAGAGACCGCGTTGATTGCCACGACGGCGCAACGTGTCGCGCTTCGGCGCGCGCGGGCCCGGTACGGACGGTTGGGGGGAGCCGTCAGTCGGGGACGGTCTCACCCGCCCTGCGCAACGTCATGTGCGCGTGCTTGAGCACCGGCGAGTCGACCATCTGTCCCTCGAACGCGAAGACTCCGCGCTCGGAGCGCGCCGCCGTCAGCACGCGGCGTGCCCAGTCCAATCTCTCCTCGCTGGGGCGATACGCCTCGCGCACCACCGGGATCTGGCTCGGGTGGATACACACCGTTGCGGCGAAGCCCAACGCGACGGCGTCTTCGGCCTCGGCCCGTAGGCCGTCGAGATCCCGGATGTCCAGATGCACCGCGTCCAGCGCAACCCGGCCGAAGGTGGACGCCGTGAGCAGGGCCGTCGACCGCACATGATGGGCGACGTCCCGGTAGGTGCCGTCGGCGTTGCGGCTGGAGCTACCGCCGAGCGCGGCGACCAGATCCTCGGCGCCCCACATCAGCGCCACGGTGCCCTGTGTCGCCGCGATTTCGGTGGCGAACACCGCGCCGCGCGGCGTCTCCAGCAGCGCGATCACCTCTCGTGGCGCCAGCGCGGTCACCTGCGCGGCCGATTCCGTCTTGGACAGCATCACCGTGGTGTACGCGGTGGCGGCCAGGGATTCGAGATCGAGAGGGTATTCGGCGGTGTCCGCCGCGTTGATCCGCACCACGGTGCGTTCGGGATCCAGCGGCGTCTCCTGCAACGCCTTGCGCGCGGCGGGTTTATCCGCTTCGGCCACGCCGTCCTCGAGGTCGAGGATCACCACATCGGCGGCCGCGGCGGCCTTGGCGAAACGCTCGGGACGGTCGGCCGGACAGAACAGCCATCCGGGACCGGCGGCCTGCAGGTTCACTTGGTCTCCTGGTCGCTTGGGCGCTTTTGGACAAGCGTGGTGCGCACGGCGCGCGCAACGACGTCGCCGTGTTGATTGCGTCCCGTGTGCTCGAGGGTGACGATGCCCTCGCCGGGCCGGCTCTTCGATTCGCGCTTGGCCGTGCACACGGTTTCCGCGTACAGGGTGTCGCCGTGGAAAACTGGCTTGGGGAAGGACACCTCGGAGAAACCGAGGTTGGCCACGATGGTGCCGAGCGTCAATTGCGACACCGAAAGGCCCACCAGGGTGGAGAGGGTGAACATGGAGTTCACCAGCCGCTCGCCCCGGAAGCCGGGCTGGTCGGCGGCCCAGGCCGCGTCAAGGTGCAGTGACTGGGTGTTCATGGTGAGCGTGGTGAACAAGACGTTGTCGGCCTCGGTGACCGTGCGGCCGGGCCGATGCAGGTAGGTGGTGCCGATCTCGAACTCTTCAAACCACAAGCCTCGCTGGACAACCGACTTGCCGCCTTGGTCGCTCACGACAGCCCCAGCGATCGCGCAATGAGCATGAGTTGTACCTCCGTGGTGCCCTCACCGATTTCGAGGATCTTGCTGTCGCGGTAGTGACGCGCGACCGGATACTCGTTCATGAAGCCGTATCCGCCGTGGATCTGCGTGGCGTCGCGGGCGTTGTCCATCGCGGCTTCCGATGCGATCATCTTCGCGATTGCCGCCTCCTTCTTGAAGGGCTTGCCCGCCAACATCTTTGCAGCCGCATCGTAGTAGGCCGTGCGGGCCACATGGGCACGCGCCTCCATGCGCGCGACCTTGAAACTGATCGCCTGGTAGGCGCCGATCGGTTGGCCGAAAGCCTGACGTTCCTTGGCGTACTTGACGCTTTCGTCGACGCAGCCCTGCGCCGCCCCGGTGGCCAGCGCGGCGATCGCGATGCGGCCCTCGTCCAGGATCGACAAGAAGCCCGCGTAACCGGTGCCCCGGACACCCAACAGGTTCTCCTCCGGGACACGGGCATCGTCGAAGCTCAACGGGTGGGTGTCCGAGGCGTTCCAGCCGACCTTGCTGTACACCGGTTCGACCGTGAATCCGGGTGTGCCGCTGGGCACGATGATCGACGAGATCTCTTTTTTGCCGTTCGCGTTGGTTCCGGTGACGGCGGTGACGGTGACCAGTGAGGTGATATCGGTCCCGGAGTTGGTGATGAACTGCTTGCTGCCGTTGATCACCCATTCGCCGTTGTCGAGCCGGGCGGTGGTGCGGGTGCCTCCGGCGTCCGAGCCCGCCCCGGGTTCGGTGAGCCCGAAGCCGGCCAGCGCCCGGCCGGCCGTCAAGTCCGGCAGCCACTTCTGCTTCTGCTCTTCGGTACCGAACCGGTAGATGGGCATCGCGCCGAGGCTGGCGCCGGCCTCCAGGGTGATCGCCACCGACTGGTCCACTTTGCCGAGTTCCTCGAGCGCAAGCGACAGCGCGAAGTAGTCGCCGCCCATGCCGCCGTACTCCTCGGGGAACGGCAACCCGAACAGGCCCATCTCCCCCATCTTGGCGACGACTTCGTACGGGAAGCTGTGCTCCTCATCGTGTTTAGCCGACACCGGAGCGACCACGGTGCGCGCGAACTCGGCGACCGTGTCGCGAAGATCCTGATATTCCTTGGGTAACGTCCCCGCGGTAATGGATGTGGTCATGACGCGTCCTTACTCGAATCGGCTGCCGCGCTGGACTCTTCGGGCACCAGCCGGGCCAGCACCTGGTCCACCGTCACCTGGTCACCGACGGAAACCAGCACCTCCACTTGTCCGGAAACCGTTGCGGCAAGCGAATGTTCCATCTTCATCGCCTCGACGACGACCACCACGTCGCCTTCGGAAACGTCGGTGCCCGAGGATGCCTGAACCGCGATCACGCTGCCGGGCATCGGACTCACGATCTCGGCCCGCTGCGCGCCCGCGGCGCGGTGGATCTTGTTCTCCTCGGCCTCACGCAGATGCCAGGTTCCCCGCTCGTCGGCGATCCACAGGTGCCGGTCGGCTTCCGCCCAGCGGTATTCCCGGCGCACACCGTCTATTGTCACGCTCATCCGCGTCGGCTCGACATGAACTGCGGCGGAATGGGTTTCACCCCTGCCGACCTGTACCGTGGCGGCCTCGGGTGGCCCCCACACCGACACCGTCTCGCTGCGCAGCGGGGTGCGCATGTCGGTGCGAACCGGCGCCGGGCCGCCGCCGACCCGCCACCCGGTCGGCGCCGCCCAGGGGTTGCCCGCGAAGCGGCGAGCCGCCAATGCCAGGGCCGATTGCCGGTAGAGGCCGGCCACTGCGAGCACGTCGTCGGGAGCGGGCAGCGGAGTGAAGTCCGCCAGCCGCTCGTCGAGCAGCGCGGTGTCCAGATCGCCGGCCCGCACCCGCTCGTCGGCGAGCAGGAACCGGAGGAATTCGATATTGGTCTGGACGCCAAGGATTGCGGTTCGGGTCAATGCCCGGTCGAGTTTCGCCAGCGCCTCGTCGCGATCGGTGCCGTAGCCGATCACCTTGCTCAGCATCGGGTCGTAATCACTGCCGACCAGCGTGCCCGCCAGCAGCGACGAGTCGACCCGCACACCGTCACCGGACGGCTCGCAGACCTGCAGCACCCGTCCGCCGGTGGGCAGGAATCCGCGTGCCGGATCTTCGGCGTACACCCGGGCTTCAATGGCGTGCCCGCGTAATTCGATGTCATCCTGGGCGAACAGCAGCTTCTCGCCGGCGGCTACCCGCAGCTGCCACTCCACCAGGTCCAACCCCGTGACCGCCTCGGTGACCGGATGCTCAACCTGCAGGCGGGTGTTCATCTCCATGAAGAAGAACTCGTCGGGCCGGGCCGCGGAGACGATGAATTCGACCGTTCCCGCGCCGACGTAATCGACGCTGCGTGCGGTATTGCAGGCCGCCGTCCCGATGCGCGCCCGCGTCACGTCATCAAGCAACGGCGAAGGCGCCTCCTCGATGACCTTCTGATGGCGGCGTTGCAGGCTGCACTCGCGCTCGCCGAGGTGCACGATGTTGCCGTGCGTGTCCGCGAGCACTTGCACCTCGATGTGCCTTGGCCGCAACACGAAGCGTTCCAGGAAGAGCGTGTCGTCGCCGAACGACGAGGCGGCCTCGCGGCGCGCCCCCACCAGCGCCTCGCGCAGCCTGGCCGGTTCTTCCACCAGGCGCATGCCCTTGCCGCCGCCACCCGCCGACGGCTTGATCAACACCGGGTAGCCGACCTCGTCTGCGGCTGCGACCAGTTCGTCGTCGCTCAGCCCGGGTTTGGCGACACCGGGCACCACCGGGACGTCGAAGGCGGCGACCGCGTTCTTGGCGGTGATCTTGTCGCCCATCACCTGGATCGCCCGGACCGGTGGCCCCAGGAACACCACCCCGGCCCGCTCGCAGGCGGCGGCGAAATCGGCGTTCTCGGACAGGAATCCGTATCCCGGGTGGATCGCCTGGGCTCCGGTGCGCGTTGCCGCTGACACGACCTTGTCGATGTTCAGATAGCTGTCGCGTGCCGCGGCGGGGCCCAGCCGCACCGCTTCGTCGGCCTCGAGCACATGCCGCGCGCCATCGTCGGGATCGCTGTAGACGGCGACCGAACGGATGCCCAGTCGGCGCAGGGTCCGGATCACCCGTACCGCGATCTCGCCGCGGTTGGCCACCAATACGGTCTCGAACACTGCACTCACATCCGAAAGACGCCGTAGGAGACGGGTTCCAGCGGTGCTTGGGCGCACACCGAAAGGGCAAGCCCGACAATGGTTCTGGTGTCGGCGGGGTCGATGATCCCGTCGTCCCACAGCCGGGCCGTGGAGTAATAGGGGTTGCCCTGACTTTCGTACTGTTCGCGGATGGGTGCCTTGAACGCCTCTTCTTCGTCGGCCGACCACGACTTGCCGGCACCGGCGAGCTGCTCGCCGCGCACGGTGGCCAGCACCGATGCGGCCTGTTCGCCGCCCATCACCGAGATGCGGGCGTTGGGCCACATCCACAAGAAGCGCGGCGAGTATGCCCGGCCGCACATCGAATAGTTGCCCGCCCCATAGGATCCACCGATCACGACGGTCAGCTTGGGCACCCGGGCGCAGGCAACGGCGGTGACCATCTTGGCGCCATGCTTGGCGATGCCGCCGGCCTCGTAGTCGCGACCGACCATGAAGCCGGCGATGTTCTGCAAGAACAGCAGCGGGATCTTGCGTTTGTCGCACAGCTCGATGAAATGCGCACCCTTCAAGGCGGATTCGCTGAAGAGCACGCCGTTGTTGGCCACCACGCCCACCGGGTGGCCGTGGATGTGGGCGAACGCGGTCACCAGCGTCTTGCCGTAATTGGCCTTGAATTCGCTGAATTCGCCGCCGTCGACCAACCGCACGATGACCTCGTGCACGTCGTAGGGCACCCGCGGGTCGGGCGGCACCACGTCGTAAAGCTCCGTCTGAGCGCACGTGGGCGGGAGCGGGGATCGCACGTCCCACGGGCTGGGTTCACGCGGGCCGAAGGTGGCCGCGATCGCGCGGACGATCCGCAGGGCGTGTTCGTCGTCTTCGGCGAGGTGGTCGGTGACACCGGAAACCCGGGAATGCAGGTCGCCGCCGCCGAGGTCTTCGGCCGACACGATCTCCCCGGTCGCCGCCTTGACCAAGGGCGGACCACCCAAAAAGATCGTGCCCTGCTCGCGCACGATGACGGCCTCATCGCTCATCGCGGGCACGTAGGCGCCCCCCGCCGTGCACGAACCGAGCACCGCGGCCACTTGCGGAATTTCCTTGGCGCTCATGGTCGCCTGGTTGTAGAAGATGCGGCCGAAATGCTCGCGGTCGGGGAAGACCTCGTCCTGCCGCGGCAAGAACGCACCCCCGGAGTCCACCAGGTAGATGCACGGGAGCCGATTCTGCAGCGCCACCTCCTGCGCGCGCAGATGCTTTTTAACCGTCATCGGATAGTAGGTGCCGCCCTTGACCGTCGCGTCGTTGGCGACGATCACGCACTCGCGCTCCGACACGCGGCCGATGCCGGTGATGATCCCGGCTCCGGGAGATTCGTCGCCGTACATGCCGTCCGCGGCCAGCGGCGAGAGCTCCAGAAACGGGCTACCCGGGTCGAGTAGGCGGTCCACCCGCTCGCGGGGCAACAATTTGCCGCGGCTGACGTGGCGCTCCCGCGCGCGTTCGTTACCGCCCAACGCCGCCGCGGCCAGCTTGGCGTTCAACTGGCCCACCAGCCGGCGGTGCTCAGCGGAGAACGACGCCTCGGCCTTCGCGGGCGAGGTCACCACGCTATCCATCGCCGCAGCAGCCTCCTTGCCGTCATGCGATCAGGCTTTTCCAGTTAATGTTCATTAACTCAAGAGGTGAGAATACCATCGTCGCCGTTGCCGGTCCAGGGAAGACCGCACCGGGCGACAAGCGCGAGTTAATCGCGAATAACTCGTGCTACGTTAGGGCCAAGTCACCCAACGGAGGTCCGTCATGACAACGTCCGCCTCCGACGGTCAGGCGGGTGGCCCGGACGTTCCAAATCGCCGGAGCCAGTTGAAATCTGACCGCCGCTTACAACTGCTGTCCGCCGCCGAGCGATTGTTCGCCGAGCGCGGGTTCCTCGCCGTGCGGCTGGAAGACATCGGCGCCGCAGCCGGAGTCAGCGGTCCGGCCATCTACCGGCATTTCCCGAACAAGGAGTCGCTGCTGGTGGAGTTGCTGGTGGGGATCAGCACCCGGTTGCTCGCCGGTGCCCGGCGGGTGCAGACCGACAGCGCCGATGCCGCCGCCGCGCTGGACGGACTGATCGACTTCCATCTCGACTTCGTCTTCAACGAGCCCGACCTCATTCGCATCCAGGACCGCGACCTGGCGTATTTGCCCGAGGCAGCCGAAAAGCAGGTGCGCAAATCCCAGCGTCAATATGTCGAGGTCTGGGTGGGCGTGCTGCGGGAGCTGAACCCCGAGCTGGCCGAGGCCGACGCCCGGCTGACCGCGCACGCCGTGTTCGGCCTGTTGAATTCGACCCCGCACAGCATGAAGTCCCCCGATGCTTCGCGCAGCAAGACCGTCCGCGCGGCGCGGTCGCGCACCGTCATGCGGGCGATGACCGTGGCCGCGCTCGCGGCCGGAAATCGGTGCCCCTGAGCTCCCCGTCGTAAGCTGACTCAGGGTTTTAACACCGAGTCCAGGTACCCTGCAAGCCATGAGGTGGACATGAACGATTCACGTCCCACCGAGCGGTTTAGTACATCGCAACCGGGGCCGCAGCAGCCGAGGTATTCGCCGTCCGCCGATCCCGCGTACGCCGACCAGACGCCGTACGGGCCGACCTATGGCGGTGCGGCGTCACCCTGGGCACCCAACCCGAACGACACGAATACGACCAAGGAGCTGCCGGCGTACTGGCAGCAAACCCTTCCCCCGTCGGGCGACCTACCGACCGGCATGGCTCCCCCGCCACCGGCGGGCCCGAAATCGTCGCGCTGGTTGTGGCTCGGCGCGGGCGCGGCGGTACTGCTGGTCGTCGCGTTGGTGATTGCGCTGGTACTGGCGAACGACGCGATCAAAACCCAGACCGCCGTCCCGCCGCTGCCGGCGATGCCGGAGCCGAGCACGGAGACCCCGACGACGTCGCCGCACAGGTCACCGTCACTTATCCCGGCCCCCATACCGCCGACCAGCGGCCCCGCTCTGCCACCCGAGACGACCAGTCCGGCGGCGATGCAAGACGTCGTCTACACGGTCTCGGGTGAGGGCCGCGCGATCAGCATCATGTACATCGATACCGGCGGCCTCATCCAGACCGAATTCAACGTCGCGCTGCCCTGGAGCAAGGAGGTCAGCCTGTCGAAGTCGGCTAACCACCCGGCCAACGTCACGATCGTCAACATCGGCCACAGCGTCACCTGCACGCTCACCGTCGACGGGATTCAGCTCAGCAAGCGCGTCGGCGGCGGCCTGACGATCTGCGACGCCCGGGGCTAGCCCCTACCTCGGGCCCGCTACGAAGGTTCGGCCGCGGGCTCGGCCACCGCGGGCTCACGCGACGGAACGCGGACCGCCAGCATCGCCAGCAGTCCGGCGATCAGCACCAGAGAAATCCCGCCCAGGCCGGCCCGCACGGCACCGAAAACGTCGACGAATACCGAGAACAGCCACGGCGCCACGAACGCCACCGCTCGCCCCGTCATGGTGTAGAGGCCGAACGCGACCCCTTCCCTGCCGTGCTTGGCCATCTGCAGCAGCAGGGCGCGCGACGACGACTGCGACGGGCCGATGAACATGCACAGCAGCAGCCCGCACACCCAGAAGGCCACCGGCCCGGACAGCACCATCAAGGTCAGACCCAGGACGACGATCGCGAACAGTGACGCCACGATGACGCGTTTCGACCCGACCCGGTGGTCGACGAACCCGCCCAGCACCGCACCGACCGCGGCAACCACACTGGCCGCCACACCGAAGATCAGCACGTTGGCCTGCGAGATGCCGTACACGTTGACGCCGAGCACCGCACCGAACGCAAAGATCGCCGCCAGCCCGTCCCGGAAGAGCGCGCTGGCGAACAGGAAGTAGACCAGGTTGCGGTCGCGCCGCCATTCCGCGCTGACCTCGGTCCACAACTTGCGATAGCCGCCCAGCATGCTGGTCGGCCGATACACCTCTGACGACTCGGTCAGCCGGTGCGCGACGAACAGCAAGGGCAACGCCAACACCGCTAACCAGATCGCGGCCACCACCATCGCCTCACGGACATAAAGCCCGTCCCGCAACGGAACTCGCAGCAGACCGCGCGTCGCGTTCGGTCCCCCGCCCGATCCCGAGATGAACCCGGTGTAGATCACCAGCAGCAGCAGAACGCTTCCGACATAGCCCGCCGCCCAGCCGAATCCGGATATCCGCCCGGCCGTTTGCGGCGTCGAAAGCTGACGCAGCATGGCATTGTAGGGGACGCTGGCCAGATCGCCGCAGGCCGCCGTCGCCCCCAAGAGCACCAGACCCGCCCACAGGTAGCCGGGGCTGTCGCGGATGAAGAACATCAAGCAGGTCAGCGTCACCGCTGCGGCGGTCAGCACACTCAGGGCCACCCGCCTGCGATGCGGGGACTCCACCCACACGCCCACGGCCGGCGCGAGCACGGCGACGGTCAGGCCGGCGATGGCCGCCGCGCGGCCCAACCAGCTCGCCGGCGTGGTGGCGCCGGATATCCCCACCCCGACGCTGCTGGTCAGATAGACGGCGAAGACGAAGGTCGCCACGATCGCGTTCAGGCCGGTCGAGCCGCAGTCCCAGAGCGCCCACGCCACGACGCGCGATCGCACGGGCGTGGCGGAAAGCGACTCCGGCTGGTTCATGCCCGGCACTCTATAGGCGCTCGCGATCGCCTGCGGGGTGCCTTTGGCCCGCTGTCTACGATTGGCGCATGCCGTTACCCGCCCCGAGCCCCGAGGCGCGCGCCGTTGTCACCGGAGCCTCGCAGAACATCGGTGAGGCGCTCGCCACCGAACTTGCCGCACGCGGACACCACCTGATCGTCACCGCGCGCCGCGAAGACCTGCTCAAGGACCTGGCCGCTCGCCTGACCGACAAGTACGGCGTCACCGTCGACGTGCGCCCCGCAGACCTGGCCGACCCGGGCGAACGTGCGAAGCTGTGCGACGAGCTGGCAGCCCGCCCCATCTCGATCCTGTGCGCCAACGCGGGCACCGCGACCTTCGGTCCGGTGGCCACGCTCGATCCGGCCGGCGAGAAGGCTCAGTTGCAGCTGAATGTCCTTGGCGTGCATGACCTGGCGTTGGCCGTGCTGCCCGGCATGGTCGAGCGGAAGGCCGGCGGCATCCTGATTTCCGGTTCGGCGGCAGGTAACTCGCCGATCCCCTACAACGCCACCTACGCGGCCACCAAGGCGTTCGCGAACACCTTCAGCGAATCGCTGCGCGGCGAGCTGCGCGGATCCGGGGTCAATGTGACCCTGCTGGCGCCGGGACCGGTGCGCACCGACCTGCCCGACGAGACCGAGGCCTCGATCGTCGAGCGGCTGGTGCCAGACTTTCTGTGGATCTCGACCGAGCACACCGCCCGGGTGTCGCTGGATGCGTTGGCGCGCAACAAAATGCGTGTCGTACCGGGCCTGACGTCGAAAGCCATGTCGGTGGCCAGCGGGTACGGTCCGCGCGCCATCGTGGCGCCCATCGTGGGCGCGTTCTACAAGAAGCTCGGCGGCGGGTAGGCGTTATTTCCGACGGCCGCGCCCGGTTCCGAATATCCCTTTCACCGCTTCGCGTATCGCGGTGTTGATGCCGCTTTTCACCGTCGGGTTCTGCAGCACTTCCTCCCACATCGACGGGCCCTTTGGCCCCGCCGGTTCCGCCGGCTCTGGCATCGGCGGGACCGGTTCATTCGATGGGACCGGCGGGTAGTCCGACTGGGTTTGGGGCGCGGGTGGGCTTTGTTGCGGATGGCCGGCCTGCGGCTGCGCCGGCTGGGAAACGGTCTGGCCGTAATCGGCCTGAAGCGGACTGCTTTTCGCCGCTGCCATGATCGCGTCATTGCCGATCGACGCCATCAGCGAGCGGGGCACTCGCATGCGGGTCCACGCGACCGGCGTCGGTGCACCCTTCTCGGACAGCACCGTCACCACGGCCTCGCCGATCCCCAGCGACGTCAACGCCGATTCCAGGTCGTAGACATCGGTTTTCGGGTAAGTGCGCACGGTCTTGCTCAGCGCCTTCTGGTCGTCGGGCGTGAATGCGCGCAACGCGTGCTGAATTCGCGCACCCAGCTGGGAGAGCACGTCGTTGGGCAGGTCGGTGGGCAACTGCGTGCAAAAGAACACCCCGACGCCCTTCGAGCGGATCAGCTTGACCGTCTGCTCCACCTGCTCGAGGAAGGCCTTGGACGCATCGGCGAACAACAGGTGCGCCTCGTCGAAGAAGAAGACCAGCTTCGGCTTGTCAACGTCGCCAACCTCGTCCAGTTGGCTGTACAGGTCGGCGAGCAGCCACATCAGGAAGGTGGAGAAGATGACGGGACGCACCGACTGACCGGTGAACTCCAGCAGCGAGATGATGCCCTGGCCCTGATCGTTGGCGCGCAGCAGATCGTTCGGGTCGAGCTTGGGCTCGCCGAAGAAGGTGTCACCGCCCTCGGCATCGAGGTTCACCAGCGCACGCAGGATGACGCCCGCCGTCGTCGCCGACACGCCGCCAAGGGATTTCAGGTCTTCCTTGCCCGCATCGCTGGTCAGGTCCCCGATGGCGCTGCGTAGGTCGTTAGTGGTGACCAGCCGACGCTGTTGATCCTTAGCCCAGTGGAAGATCAGCCCCAGCGTCGACTCTTGAGTGGCATTGAGCCCCAGTACTTTTGACAGCAGAACGGGGCCGAAGCTGTCGACGGTCGCGCGTATCGGCACGCCGATTCCCTTGGTGCCCAGCGACAAAAACTCGACCGGAAACCCCGTTGGCTGCCAGTTGTCTCCGGTGTCCTTGGCCCGCGCCGCGGTCTTGTCGTTGCCCTCGCCGGGGTGGGCCAGCCCGGACAGGTCGCCCTTCACGTCGGCCATCAGCACGGGTACACCCGCGGCGCTGAGCTGCTCGGCGATCAGTTGCAGCGTCTTGGTCTTGCCGGTTCCGGTGGCCCCGGCCACCAGGCCGTGCCTGTTGATGGTGGCCAGGGGGATACGGATCTGCGCCGTAGGATCGGCGGCGCCGTCGATGACAACCGTGCCCAATTCCAGTGCCTGGCCGTCGACGGCGTAGCCGTCGGCGATCTGCGTCGCGGCCGTGGCCGCTGAATCGGTGCTCATCGTGCTGCGCCCCTCTTCCCCGGTGGTTCGGCATGCAGTTCGACAACGCTCACCCTACTTCTCCGGTGGATACGGGGGCGAGGGCCGGCGTGGGCGTCACCTGCGCCTAGTCTGAGCGCTGTGCGAGACGAATTGGTGTGGATCGACTGCGAGATGACCGGGCTTGATCTGGGTTCGGACAAGCTGATTGAGATCGCGGCGCTGGTCACCGACGCCGAGTTGAACATTCTGGGCGACGGGGTCGACGTGGTCATCCATGCCGACGATGCCGCGCTCTCGGCCATGCGTGACGTAGTCACCGAAATGCACTCGCGCTCCGGGCTCACCGACGAGGTGAGGGCATCGACCGTCGACCTGGCGACCGCCGAGGAGATGGTTCTGGACTACATCGGTGAACACGTCAAGCAACCCAAGACGGCGCCGCTGGCCGGAAACTCCATCGCCACCGACCGCGCCTTCCTCGTGCGCGACATGCCTGCCCTGGACTCGTTTTTGCACTACCGCATGATCGATGTGAGCTCGATCAAAGAGCTCTGCCGGCGCTGGTACCCCCGGATTTACTTCGGTCAGCCGGTAAAAGGGCTGGCCCACCGGGCATTGGCCGACATCCACGAGTCCATCCGCGAGCTGCAGTTCTACCGGCGGACCGCATTCGTCTCGCCGCCAGGCCCGTCTACCAGCGAAATCGAGGCGGTGGTCGCCGCCCTTGACGGTGGAAAAGACGCACCGGGGCCAAGCGATTCTGCCAGCGCGCCGCCAACCGGCTAGTATCGACGTCGCCGCTCGTTGACCCTCATCGTGCGAAGGTCGGCCTGCGGCCGTGGTGGGTGTAGTTCAGTTGGTAGAGCGTCAGGTTGTGATCCTGAATGTCGCGGGTTCGAGTCCCGTCACTCACCCCACAGGTCAGGGAGCATCATCGCTCCCTGACCTTTTATGGTGTTAGCGACTCCGCGCAACGCCGGCGCACCCGTGAGTGGAAGTAGTGAACAGACAACGTCCCGCCCCGCCCAGCCAATCCCGGATTCCTCGTCTCCGGGGTTCTGGAAACAGCGGGCGGTGCCGGTGGCCGACGACAACTGCCGTCGTGGGCGTCGCGTTGTTTCTCGCGGGGTGTGGTGGGTCGAGTCACACCACGACAACCGTCATGTCGACACTGCCGGCTGAAACCAAGACGGTGACGAAGACCGTCGCCCCGCCACCCCCGCCGGGGCCCAAGACCTCTATCGAGAACAACGGCACCTACATCGTCAACAAAGACATTGCGGCGGGCACCTATCGCACCGATGGTGCCAAGTCCGGGTGCTATTGGGCGAGGCTGCGCAGTTTCGACACCAACGACATCATCGACAACAACGTCGGCGACGGCCCTCAGGTAGTCCGGATCTTGCCGACCGATACCGCGTTCATGACGCGAAGTTGCGGGAACTGGCACAAGATCGACTGACCGGTGCCTCAGGTGTCGGCGTTGCCCGCTTTCCACTGCGCCCACGGGATGTTCCAGTCGCCCAGCCCCTCGACGCCCGGCAGCGTTGGCCCGACGGTATGCACAACCTCGACGATGTCGCCGCTCTTGCTGTGGTCGTAGAACCACTCGGCGTTGCTCGGGCTCACGTTGAGGCATCCGTGGCTGGTGTTGGTGTGGCCTTGGGCGCCCACCGACCACGGCGCGGAGTGCACAAAGACCCCGCTGTAGGACATCTGCGTGGCCCAGTCGACTTCGGTGCGGTATCCGTTGGGCGAGTTGACCGGAACGCCGTAGGTCGAGGAATCCATGATGATGTGCTTGAACCGGGCGCCAATGATGTAGACGCCGTTGGCCGTTGGGGCGCTGTCCTTGCCCATCGACGTCGGCATGGTCTTGACGACATCACCGTTCACCCGCACTGTCACCATCTTCGTGGTGTCGTCGGCCGTGGAGATCACCTCGTCACCGATGGTGAAGTGCGTCTTGACGTTGTCCTCGCCGAACATCCCGTCACCCAGGTCTACCCCGTAGGTGTTGACCGCCACGTCGATGGCAGTCCCGGACTTCCAGAAACGCTCTGGGCGCCAACGCACTTCGCGGTTGTTCAGCCAATAGAACGCACCCTCCACCGGTGGGTTGGTGGTGATGTTGATGGCCTTCTGGGCCGCCGCCCGGTTTGCGATGTTCTCGTCGAAGCGGATCGCCACCGGTTCACCGATGCCCACCACGTCGCCGTCGGCCGGACTGACGTAGGGCATGGTCAGGTGGGCGGGCGAACTGGTCTCGAAAGTCATCTGCTTGCTGGTCGCGCCGCCCAGGCCGGTCGCCTTCACATTCAACGTGTAGCGCCTGTTGTAGCCGAGCTGCTCGGTGGTCGACCACCGCAGCCCGTCGGGACTGGGCTGACCACTGATCGATCTGCCGTTCTCGTTGACCATGGTGACCGACGCGAGCACGCCGTCGGCAACGGCCACCGTCACCGGCGCATCCACCGTCACACCGACGGCGCCGTCGGTCACCGAGGCGGTGAGCTTCGGGACCAGCAGGTCGGCCATCGGGGTGCCCTTGTCGAAGATGACCTTCGCCGGCGCGGCCGCGTGGTTGCCATTACACCCGGCACTGAACACAGCAATCGGAACCATCGCGACTACCAGCCACGATCGTCGTTTCCGCAAATGCGCCATCCAGTGACCTTCCATCTAATTCTCTAGGTGGTCACCGCTGACCAGCGAGGTAGCTGCAGGCATTCTAATGGCATGTGCCGACACTCCCCGCGCACACGAGGCGCGGCAGCCGTTCGGTGTCGCCACCGCAATGAATCCGTCATTCAGGCGAGGCCGACGCCCCGCCGCGGGCCGATTACGCCGGGAGGCCGGCCTCTTGGTGCAACTGCGCCTGCACGTTGTCGCGGATGCTGACAGCCTCGACGCGTGCGAGTTTGACGATGGCTGCCGTCATCACCACCGCTGCGGCCACCAAAGCGATCATCCCGGCGCGGCCCGTGTTCAGCGTCTCGCCGAGGACGACGACACCGAGCACCGCAGCAACCACCGGCTGCGACATCTGCAGGGTCGGCATCGACGCCGTCAACGGGCCTGCCCGAAACGCCGACTGGCTCCACACCACACCCCCCAGCGCCACCAGAATGCAGGCGTAGAGCTCCGGGGTCCGGACCACCGCGCCCACTCCTTCGCCGAGCCGAGCCACGACCTCTTTGGCGAGCACCGCGAAGACGCCCCACAACGACCCCGACGCGAAGGCGAACAGCGCCGCGGCCGCCGCGCCACCCCAGATCCGCCCGGCCACCACGCACCCGACCAACAGCGGTCCGAGGACAATGGCCACCGCGGCCCAGGTTCGAAGCGGTGCGTCCGAATGACCGGCCTGCGGGTTGCCCACGATCACGACCACGATCACCGCAGCGGTAAGCAAAGCGGCCCACACCCATTCGCCGCCGGTCACGGCGCGGTGCGACAACCTGGCGTTGATGGGCAGCGCGAACAGCACCGACGACATCAGCAGCGCCTGCACCAACAGCACCGTGCCCCCACCCAGCGCCGCGGCCTGTAACGCGATGCTTGCCACGAGGAGCACTGCGCCCCACCACCACCGCAGATTGCGAAGCAGGTTGGCGAACAATTCGACGGGGCCGACCGATCTGTCGGCGATGCATTGCGCAGCGCGCTGTTGCAGGACGTCACCCATCGCCACGCAAAGCGCAGAACTCAACGCCAGTAGTGCGGCGATATCCGTTCGACCCATGAGGACCCTCCGTCCGGTCCGGCGTTGTCGACACCGCTCTATTCGGAAGTCGTTGCCTCACAACGCACGTCGATATCTCAGCCGCGTTCGGCCGCGGCCCTGTTAGCCCACCTTCTGGTCAGTGACCGTCCCCCGTTGGGCGCGTCGCGGGCCCAGCGACCACGCCCCACCGCGACCTCGCCCTCTTCACCGGTCGCGGACCGTTCCCGCAACCAGACCAATGGCCGGGGAGCCCACCACGTCCAGCGGCCAAGCAGGTGTATGAAAGCCGGCACCAGGACCATTCGCACCAAAGTGGCGTCGACGAGCACTCCGAGCGTCAGGCCGAGGCCCAGCATTCGCATGAACGACACATGCGCAGGAATCAGTGCGGCGAAGGAAATCGACATCACCACCGCAGCGGTGGTGACCACCCGGCCTACGCCGGCGATTCCCAAGGCCGTGCTCTCGTCGGTGGCGGCGCGCGCCTCGTCCGCGGTCGGTGGCGTCTCCCGGACGGCTTGTGAGGCCAGCCAGTACTCGTGGATGCGCGAGACCAGGAAGACCTCATAATCCATGGCCAGCCCAAAAGCGATGCAGAACAACAATACTGGAATGTTGGCATTCAAAGTCCCGTTGGGCGTGGTGCCCAAGGCGCCCAGGTGGCCGTCCTGGAAGATCCACACCATCGCGCCGAATGCCGCGGTAAGCGACAACACGTTACACACCAGCGCCTGCAGCGGCAGGACCGAGCTTCCGGTGAGCAGGAAGAGCAGCGCGAAGGTGATCAGCGCGATCAGCCCGAACACGATCGGCAGTCGCTGGGTGATCGCATCGACGCTGTCCCGATTGATCTGCGCCAGCCCGGTCATCTCCACCGACCGTCCCGCCGGCCCGCGGACTTGATGGAGTCGATCCAGCTGGGTGTTGGAGGCCTGCGAATACAGCGGTGCCGTGCTGGCGACGGTGAGGAATGCGCTGTCGTTGGCCATTCCGGTGGCCGCGGCGGGCGGCCCCACCCGCTTTCCGGCTACGAACGTCCCGGTCGGTGCGGTGACCGCGGACACGTCGGGCACCCGCGACAGCTCGGTCGCGTAGCGCTGCAAGTCGCCGGGGGTCACACCGTGGGCGGCGGGGACGACGACGGACACCGCGGTGCCTAACCCGTTGGAGAAATCGTTGTCCAGCATGTCGGCCACCTGGCGCGCCGACGCCGCTCTGGGCAACACCCGCTCGTCGGGGAAGCCCCACTTCACCCCAAGGAAGGGCGCCCCCAGCAACAGCAGCAGTACCACGACGCTCAGACCGACGGACATGGCGTGGCGCAACACGAACCGGGTCGACCGGTACCAGAACTGCGCCTCGAGCGGCTGGTGCGCGTGATCGCGGAACGACCGCTGCCCGTGCAGAATGCGATGCATCACTCGACGGGCGTCCAGCGCGTCCAATCGGGGCCCCAGCAGCACGATCGCGGCCGGTGTCACCACGACGGCCGTAACCGCGACAATGACGGCGGTGGCCACGATGGTGTAGGCCGACGATTTCAGGAAGTACATCGGGAACAGCGCCATCACCGCCATCGACAACCCGACGGTGGTAGCCGAAAACAGCACGGTCCGGCCGGCGGTGGCCATGGTGCGGAACAACGCCCGATCCCGGTCTTCGGTGCGTGCCAGCTCCTCCCGGTAGCGGGTGATGATCAGCAGGTTGTAATCGATCGCCAGCGCGAGGCCCATGGCGATACTGAGGTCCAGCGCGTACGTCGATACATCGGTGGCAAAGCTGATCAGCCGTAGCACCGACATGGTGCCGACAATGGCCAATGCGCCCAAGGCGATCGGCAGCGCCGCCGCCACCACTCCGCCGAGCACCCAGACCAGTACCGCGAAGCTCAGCGGAATCGCGATGGACTCCATCAACAGCAGGTCACGCTGGTTCTGCTGATTGATCTGCGCATATGCGACGGCCATGCCGCCGGCGCGCACGGTGACACCGTCGCGGTCGTGCACCAGGTCGTTGGTCAACGTGCTGGCGTACTTCTGCGCGTCGTTTTCGCCGCCCTTCAGGCCGGCCACGATCATTCCGGATTTCTTGTCCTTGCTGACCAGCTGGGCAGCCGCTGCGGGCGGTGAGGTCCAGGCCGACGACACATTCAGCACCCACGGTGATCGTTTCAGCTGCTCCGCGATATCGGTGCCGACCCGGCGCGCCTGATCGCTGTGGGCACCGGCGGGCGCGGTCACCACAATCAGCATCTGCTGATCGGTTTGGTTGAACTTGTCCCGAAGTACTTCGGTCGCCCGCGAAGACTCCGAGGTGGGGTCCTGAAATCCACCGCCGGAAAGGCTGTTGACCACCGGGAGCCCGAAGATCACGGCCCCCAGCATGGCCAGGACGGTGACCGCGATGATGCGTCTCGGCGCCGCGATGGCAAGTCGAGCGATTCCTCGCAGCATTGCGGTCCTTTCCGTATCCAGCGCCCTCGGCGTAGCTCTATACCCAAAGCAAGCCCTCTTGACGCCCGTCAGCACGGATTTTCTCCGTTGCGTCGGAGACGCCGCAAGGCGTCTGAAACATTAGACAGCCACGTCGCCGCCCTGATTCCCGTCGCCTCGGCGATCGGTTGAATCCCCGCCCGTACGATGGCGTCTTGTGGGCAACGTCACCCAACAGTGTTGCGACGTTTCCCGATCCGGCACTCGGGTACCGAAGATGCGGGACCCCCAGTAAAGAGGCTTCGGTGGATTCGGTGTGCAAATCGCTGATTCGGCTGGGCCGGTACCGAATTGGATGAGCGATGAACGCAACGAACGACGCCATCAGAATTAAGCATCCCACCGAAAGCGACTGGCAAGCCGTCTATGAGAACCAGGCCCGCGCATACGGGATTTCGGTCGACCCGCGCGACGTCGAAGCTTGGACTCGACGGGTTAACCTGCAAGACATCCTGATCGCCGAGGAAATGTCCGACCCGGCACAGCCGTACCTGGTCGGAACTTCCCTCTACTACAGACTGCGGCTCACCGTGCCAGGTGGTGCCAGTCTCGAAGCCGCCTGGCTATCCATGATTGCGGTGGCGGCAACGCATCAAGGAAAGGGAATCTGGCAGCAGCTCAGCATCCACGGCTTCGGAATATTGCAAGAACGTGGCTACCCCATTCTTTGCGGTGTTCCCACCCAGCCAACGGTTTACGAGATCTTGGGCGCCGGGGTGACGAGCTATGCGAGGACCTACGACATCGAGCCGCGTTTTACCGAGCTGCGAGCTAAACCGACCATAAATCGCGCTCGTGAGGTCGACGCTGCCCAGGCGGCACGCCATCTGCCCCGGCTTTATGACCGGTGGTGCGCCATCACTCCGGGTGCGCTGAGTCGGGACGACGCGTGGTGGAGCGACGTTTTGGAAGACAGAATCACCCAGCGGGACAACGGATCGGCGCTCAATTTCATCATTCATCCGGACGGCTTCCTGACCTACCGGGTGGTCGGCGCGTCGCCCCACGCATATCGGCGGCCTTTCGGCACGGTGATTGTCCAAGACTTCTGCCCCGTCACAAACGAAGCGCATACCGAATTGCTGGCCACCCTGGTGGGTTCTAAGACGTTCGACAACATAGTGATCGAGGTCCCGGTCGATGACCCGCTTCCACTCAAACTCAAAGATCAGCTCGCCGCAAAAACGACAGATATGAGCGATTTCCTGTGGATGCGGATCATGAACGTGCCCGAAGCGCTCGGCGCACGCACGTACTCTTCCGACGCCGACGTCGTACTGGAAATCACAGACCCGCTCAGCGTCGCCGGGGGACGATTCCTGCTCCAGACACGCGACGGTGTCGGGAAATGCACGCCGCACGACGGGCCCGCGGACGTGCAAATGGGCCTCGGTGATCTGGGAACGATCTACATGGGCGCGCACCGAGCGTCGGAACTTCACCGAGCAAACCGCATCGCCGAACTGCAGCCGGGCGCGCTGCGCACGCTGGATGCCACCTTCAGCACCGAGCGGGTCCCTTATTGCGGCACGCTTTTCTGATAGCCGTTACGCTCCGAATAGGTTGCGAGACATATCGTTTCGGAGAAACAACAATGATGCCCGGCAACGGGCCCGCGACGGCCGACGGCCGGGGCTGCACGGCCCGTCGACGATCGCGCCGCGGTTGCGCATCATCCACGCCGACCGGTGGTCCCCTACGCCAGCCTGGCCGGCGCCCCGGCGCGAACGCGCTCCCACCCGGGCGGCTATCCTTGAGAAGGGTCGGGATTTCACTGTGTGGCCGAACGCCTGTTATTGTCGCCTACGCGGTCTCGGCCGACCACAAGCGCCGTTAGCTCAGTTGGTAGAGCAGCTGACTCTTAATCAGCGGGTCCGGGGTTCGAAACCCTGACGGCGCACCAGCTCACCGAATATTTCAATATTTGGTGGCATCTCCACTTCAACTGGGGTTGACCCGATGGGTAACAATCTTTGAGAAATCCTTTTCCCCGTAACCCAGCGGGCCCTACCATCGCTGCGACGGGGTTTCCAAAGGGGACTTGTGAAAACTGAGCTGAAGTGGGCCGAACCCTACGAGGGCCACTTTCACGCCAACATCGACGACCGCAGCGAGTATCGAGTCCACGCGGTCTCGACGGGCGGCTTCCGCGCCGAACGGGTCGATGACGGCTTCGTGCACCATGATCTGGGCCGTGCCGGCACCGCTGCCGAGGCTCACGCGATCTGTCAGGACTTGCACACACGCATCATGCGGCGCGCCGCGTGGGAGGCCTACATGGCCGAGAACGACCCGCCGGGCTGGCAGTAGCCGACATGGCCCCCAACCAGCCCCGGGCCGACATTCCGCTGTACGTCCAGGCCGGGCGCGTCACCGATTCCTGACGCGACGAACCGCCACCACCACGACGAGGGCCCCCACCCCGGCCAGCGACGCCAGCACCACGGGCTTCTGCACAAATCCGATCACCCGGACCTTGAGGTCGTCGGCGAGGCGACGAGGGTTGGCCCGCTCGGCAAGTGAGTCGACGGTGGCCGCGAGCTCGTCACGGGCGACGTCGATGTCCTGTTTGATGGCTTCGGGGTCCCGGTCCGCCACTGTGTCCTCCAAGTCGCCCACTGTCCGGCTCTTACACGTGCCCGAACTACCCTAGATCAGCTGGCGGTAACCCCAACGCCCCGGTGAACAGAAAGGGACCACCTTGACCGAGACGACGCGGCTTGCACCGGGCGACAAGGCCCCCTCCTTCAACCTGTCCGACGCCGACGGCAACACGGTATCGCTGGCCGACTACAAGGGACGTCGCGTCGTCGTGTACTTCTACCCGGCCGCGTCGACGCCGGGGTGCACCAAGCAGGCGTGCGACTTTCGGGACAGCCTGGCCGAGCTCAACGAAGCCGGCCTCGATGTCATCGGCATCTCTCCCGACAAGCCGGAGAAGCTCGCCAAGTTCCGTGACGCCGAGAAGCTGACGTTCCCGCTGCTGTCCGATCCCGACCGCAAGGTGCTGACGGCCTATGGCGCCTACGGCGAGAAGCAGATGTACGGCAAGACGGTCACCGGCGTCATCCGCTCTACCTTCGTGGTCGACGAGAAGGGCAAGATCGCCGTCGCCCAGTACAACGTGAAGGCTGCACATACGGCAACCAAGATTCAGAAGATCATCGCCCAGCTAGCAACATCTACCGAGTGAATCCAACGGCTACGCCTGGAAGCGTTTCCACCACTGCCGTGCCGATACGCAAGCGCGACTCCGCCGATGACGAAGAGGGATGACTCATGAGTATGGCGTACCTGGCGCAACCGGAGCAGCAGCAACAGCTGGAATGGCTCGACGGCGGCACACTGGCAATCTTGCTCGACGGCAAGGCCACAGCTGGCCAGTTGATGATTGGACGCTTCGATGTGAGCGAAGGCGAAGCCCCGCCGTACCACAAACACACGCGGGAAGACGAAGTGTTCATGTTGATCAAAGGAACCGCGTTGGTCTGGGTAGACGACCAGGAGACGGAGTTGTCGGAAGGCGGGATTGTGTTCTTGCCCAAGAACATTCCACACGCCTACCGCATCACGTCAAAGACAGCAGATCTACTGATGATCAACACACCGGCAGGAATTGAAGGGATGTTCCGCTACTCCGGTCGCGACAAGGCAACGCCACGTCCGGAAGGCTTTGAAATTTCGCCCTCGCGTTTGGTTGAGGGAGCGGACAAGTTCGGACAGGTCATTCTTGGCCCTCCGCGCTGACTGTCGAGCTCATTCGAAGCCGGAGCGGAATGGAATCGGACTGGAGTCCGTCTAGCCTCTCCGAACGCGTCGGACAAGCCGACATCTCGGAGAAGGACGACTCGAACATACCGGCCACGTCGCCAAGCTTCGCCGAGACCTGTCCGTCTGATCAGTCGCCGATGACGGCGGCCTCTGCGTACTCGGTGATCGGCCGCGCGACTCCCTGTTCATCGCAGACCCGCTGCAGCTTCGCCAGCGTCTCGTCGATCCCCGGTCCAACCCGCCGGCCGGGAGTAAAGCTCGCCGGAAGGTGTTGCATGCCCTGGATCACGCCGATGGTCGGATAGTGCACGGTGCCTTCGGGTTCGCAGCGATAGTCGGGCATCCGGTCGAGGACCGCCGTGAGCATCGACTTGAACACGACCCGCGCGACATTAGAGCCGATGCAGCGGTGGATGCCGAGCCCGAAGCTGAAGTGCCGGTTGTTCTTACGGCCGAGATCCAGCCGATTCGGATCGGGGAACACCGCGGGATCGCGGTTGGCCATCGCCCAGGACAACCACAGCCGATCGCCCTCCTTGAACTGCGTGCCCGCTATTTCGAGATCGGCGGCGATCGTGCGACCGTCCCCCGGAGCGGGCGTGAAGTAACGCAAGAATTCCTCGGTCGCCGAGTCGAGCAGCGTTTCCGATTCCCGCCTCAGCAGTTCGCGCTGCTCGGGATTTTCGCCCAGCCATTCGAGCGCATGCGCGGTCAGCGCCGTCGTCGTGTCGAAACCTCCGCCGATGATCAAGCCGAGCATTCCAAGCAGTTCGCTGGCGGGGGCGGGTTCGCCGTCGATCGTCAGCCTGGCCATCGCGTCCACCAAGCCCGGGCGTGGGTTCTCGCGAATCTCGAGGAGGTGGTTGAACAGGTCCGCTCCCATCGCCATCGTCTGCTCCAAAACCCTTGGGGCGTCCGGGGAATCGGCGGGGGTGTAAACATTGGCGTGGGCCGGCTCGCAATAGAGCTGCCACTTCTTCAGCGGAACGCCCATCATCGCAAGTGTCAGGACGGCAGGCACGACGTTCGCGAGATCGTCGACGAAATCGATCCGCCCGCCTTCGATCTTCTCGTCGATGCTCGCCCGCACGATCTCGTCGACAAACGGCTTCCAGCGCTTGACCGCTGCCGGCGACAGGTAAGGGTTGAGGATGCGACGGTAGGCGGAGTGGTCGGGTTCATCCATCTCGAGCATGCCGCCACGGACGCCGGTGCCCTGAGGCAGCGTGGGAATTGTGATGCCTTTATAACCGGTGCCTTCGCCGGTGACGTCGTGGTCGTTGGACACATGCGGGCATCGAGCGAGCTCGAAGACTTCCCGGTTGCCCGCGGCCACCCAATGCCCGTCGTAGGTGTCGGTCCACGCCAACGGGCACCTGGCGTGCATGTCCTCGGTGATCGCGGTGAACCGCTCGCGGTACTCCGGGGTGTGGCGATCAAAGTGGTAACGGTTGGTCTTGCCGGCGTCGCCGGTCAGGGTGTTCTCCGTACTCACGGTGGCGTCTCCTGCGGACGAGTGGCTGCATATAGAAGCAGTATGCGGCGAGACGACCGGTCTACATAGGCAATCCGGGGTCGAGTTTCGCTCTAGCCCAGGTTGGCCAGCAGCAGCGCCTCGCTGATCGCCGCGCGTTCCAGCACGCCCAGGTGCAGGCTCTCGTTGATGCTGTGGGCCTGGGTTGCGGGGTCCTCCACGCCGGTGACGAGAATCTTCGCTTGCGGGTAGGTGGCGGCGAATTCGGCGATGAACGGGATGGAGCCGCCCATGCCCATGTCGATGGGGTCGGCGTCCCACGCCTGGCGAAACGCCGCGCGGGCGGCGTCATAGACCGCGCCGCTGGCCTCGATGGCGTAGGGCTCACCGATTTCACCGGGCGTGACACTGACCTGCGCACCCCACGGGGCGTGGTTGTGCAGGTGGGCGGTCAATGCGTCCAGGTGCGCCGCGGCGTCGCCGCCGGGGGCGACGCGCATGCTGATCTTGGCCCGGGCCCGCGGGATCAGCGTGTTCGACGCCTTGTCGACGGGTGTGGTGTCGATGCCGATCACCGTGATGGCCGGTTTGGCCCACAACCGTTGTGGCACTGCGCCCGAACCGATCTCGGACACACCGTCGAGCAGACCGGAGTCGGTGCGGGCCCGCTCGGCCGGGTAATCGGGGTAGTTCAGCGCGGTGATGTCCGTCTCGTGCAGGCCATCCACCGCCACATTGCCGTCGTCGTCGTGCAGGCTGGCCAGCAGGCGCACCAGGACGCTGAGCGCGTCGGGCGCCACCCCGCCCCACAGGCCCGAGTGCAATCCGTGATCGAGGGTGGCGACCTCGACCACGCAGTCGACCAGACCGCGCAGCGACACCGTGAGCGCCGGGGTGTCGGTGGCCCAGTTGTCCGAGTCGGCGATGACGATCACGTCGGCGGCGAGCGTGTCGCGGTGCGCGGCAAGCAATTGGCCAAGCGACGGCGAACCGGATTCCTCCTCGCCCTCGACGAAGACCGTCACACCCACCGGCGGGCGGCCGCCGTGCGCCCGAAAGGCCGCCAAATGTGTTGCGATGCCGGCCTTGTCGTCGGCGGTGCCGCGACCGTAGAGCCGTCCGTCACGTTCGGTGGGTTCGAAAGGCGGCGACACCCATTGGCTGCGGTCACCTTCGGGCTGCACGTCATGGTGGGCATACAGCAGCACGGTCGGCGCGCCGGGCGGCGCGGGATGGCGCGCGATTACCGCCGGCGCTCCCCCCGCGCTGACGATCTGCACGTCGTCGAAACCGGCCTGCGACAACAGATCCGCCACCGCCTGCGCGCTGCGCTGTACCTCGTCGCGGCGGCCGGGGTCGGCCCACACCGATTCGATGCGCACTAGGTCTTCCAGATCGCGGCGCACCGACGGCAGCACCTCGCGAACCCGCTCAACCAGATCGCTCATGCCCTCGAGGCTAGTCGGCCGATGCCGAACGTCACACCAGCGTGGCACTGACCGCCGAACGTCACGCCGGCGCGACTCTCGGCGCCCACACTAGTCGGCCGTCGTCTCCAGAATGGCCACCGCGGCGGCGGTATCGGCTTCGTGCGTCAGCGACACGTGAATCGTCACGTCGGCCAGGTGTTTGGCGATGTCGCCGCTCAGCCGTACCCGCGGGCGGCCCCACATGTCGGTGACCACCTCGATGTCGCGGTGGATGTCCTCCGGCAGCACCGGGCGCTGAGCGAACCGCGATCCCGACCAGGCCTTGATCACGGCCTCCTTCGCGGCCCACCGGGCCGCCAGGTGACGCGCCGCCGACGAACTCTTGTCCGAGGCGTCGCGGCGCTCTCCCGGCGTGAACGTCTCGGAGAAGACGGTTCCCGGTTGGTCGACCTGCTCGGCGAAATCAGGAATGGAGACGAGATCGATCCCCACACCGACAATTCCCATGGGTCGCCAGGCTAACGGATGGCCGAGGCCGGCGACGATGCGGTCCGCGCGGCCGACCGAAAAGAAGCCGGGCAATACGACCAACTCATCCGGCGGAGACCTGGTAGGCCTCGCCATCACCCAGACGCGAATCCGGGTTCAGCAGCATCGCCGCCTCCTGACGCTTCTCCGGCACGTCGCTGTCGAAACGACGGTTCGGCGGCCGCTCGTACATCGGCGCCCCGCCGGCGATCGCCGATGCGAGCCGCCGCTGACCGGCCAGCAGGCGTGCATCCGCGCGCCGCTGGTAGTCCGCCCGCTGCTCCGGGTCGAGCGCGGCGACGAACGCCTGCGGGTGCACCAGCGCGACCAACCCCGAAACATGGCCGAACCCGAGGCTGGTCACCAACCCCGCTTTGAGCGGGAACTTCTCCCCGAGCCGCAGGGTCTCGCGCACCCACACGAAGTGGGCCGAGCCGGCCAGTTCGTCGTCGACGCAATCCAGGCTGCGGTTGGGCGGGATCACCCCGTCGCGCAGGATCTGGCACAGCCCCATCATCTGGAAGACCGCCGCGCCGCCCTTGGCGTGGCCGGTGAGGCTCTTCTGCGACACCACAAACAGCGGAGCGCCCTCGGAACGGCCCAGCGAGTCGGCGAGCCGCTCGTGCAATTCGGTCTCGTTGGGATCGTTGGCCAGGGTCGACGTGTCGTGCTTGGAGACGACCGCGACGTCGTCGGCACCCACACCGAGCTTGGCCAGCGAGCGCGCCAGCGCCGAATCTTTGCCGCCGCGACCGGCGCCCAGCGCGCCCAGGCCGGGCGCCGGGATCGAGGTGTGCACCCCATCGGCGAACGACTGCGCGTAGGCCACCACGGCCAGCACCGGCAGGCCCATCTTGAGCGCCAGGTCGCCGCGCGCCAGCAAGATGGTGCCGCCGCCCTGCGCCTCGAGGAATCCCAGCCGGCGTCGATCGTTGGGCCGGGAGAACTTCGAGTCGTGGATGCCCCGGCCCCGCATCATGGAAGTGTCGGCGGTGGCCGCCATGTCACCGAAGCCGATGATGGCCTCCAGGGTCAGGTCGTCAAATCCGCCGGCGACCACCAGCTCGGCCTTGCCGAGGCGGATCTTGTCGACGCCCTCCTCGACCGACACCGCCGCGGTCGCGCATGCGCCAACCGGATGGATCATCGCGCCGTAGCTGCCGACGTAGCTCTGAATGACATGCGCGGCAACGACGTTCGGCAGAACTTCCTGCAGGATGTCGTTCGGCTTGCTGCGGCCGAGCAGGTTGCCGTGATACATCGTCTGCATCGACGTCATGCCGCCCATGCCGGTGCCCTGCGTGCTGGCCACCAGGCCCGGGTGCACCCACCGCATCAACTCGGCCGGGGTGAATCCCGACGACAGGAAAGCGTCGACGGTCGCGACGATGTTCCACAGCGCCACCCGGTCGGTCGAGCTGGCCATGTCCTGGCTGATGCCGAACACGGTCGGATCGAACCCGGTGGGGATCTGCGCGCCGACGGTCCGCGACAGCTTGGTCTTTCGCGGCACCCGAATCTCGGTGCCGGCCTTGCGGATGACCTGCCAGTCGGTGGAGTCGGGCAGCGGCCGGATGATCGTGTGTTCCGGATCGAACTCGACGAAGGCGCGCGCGTCGGCCTCCGAGGACACCACGAACGCGAAGTCCTTGTCCAGGAACACCGACACCAGCAGCGGAGAAGCGTGATCGGGGTCGATCGCGCCGTCGTCGACGAATTCGCGGATGCCGCAACGCTCCACGACGGTGTCGTGGTAGCGCTCGACCAGCTCGGATTCGTCTACCAAATCACCGGATTGCGTGTCGTACCAACCGGGTTGGGGATCGTCCTCCCAACGGATCAAGCCGGTGGTCCAGGCCAGCTCCAGGACGCCCGCCGCCGACAGTTCGTTGTCGACCTCCATCTCGAAGCGGGTCCGCGATGAGCCGCAGGGCCCGAGCTCCGCGCCACCGACGATGACCACCAGATCGGCCGGATCGACGTCGAGGTCTGCCCATGCCGGCGGTGGCGCCGGGCTGAACCCGCGCGGCGGGGCCGGCAGCGCGGCAATGGTGCCCTCGGCCTCGGAGGCGTCGGCCTCGTCGTCGGATGGCGAGGTGGCTTGCTCGCGGGCTTTGGCGGCCAGCTCGGCCATGTCGAGGTTGGCCTCGCCCAGCCCGCCGGTCAGGTCCGCCTTGATCGGCGCGCCCGCGGCGGCCACCTTGGACTCGATGTCGCAGAGGGACAGCAACATTGCCGCCATCTGGTCGGTCGAGTAGGTGGTGACACCGGCCTCCTCGACCGCGTCGACGATGGCGTCGTTGTGGCCCATCAGCCCGGTGCCGCGGGTCCAACCGATCAGCGCGTGCGCCAGGCTGACCCGGGCCGCCCATGACGACTCGGCGTGCCAACGACTCACCAAAGCGTCCAGAGCCGACTTGGCCTCACCGTAAGCGCCGTCACCGCCGAACATCCCGCGGTTCGGCGAACCCGGCAGCACGACGTGCAGACGGGATGCGATGTCGCGCTCGGCGCCGATCTTCGACAGCCCCCCGATCAGCCGCTGCACCGCCCACAGCAGCACCTTCATCTCCATCTCGGAGCGAGAGCCGGCCTCGGACAGGTCACCCGCGACCCGTGGTGCCGCAAACGGGAACAGTAGCGTCGGCGTCTGCGCATCCTTGACGTGAATCGACTGCGGCCCAAGGCTTTCGGTCTGCTCGGTGCCCACCCACTCGACCAGTGCGTCGATGTCGGAGTAGGACGCCATGTTGGCGGCGACGACCCACAGCGCGGCGCCGTACCGGGCATGGTCGCGATAGAGCCCGCGGTAGAACGCCAGCCGCTCGTCGTCGAGCTTGGACGTCGTGGCGATGACGGTGCCCCCGCCGTCGAGCAGCCGCCCGACGACCGACGCGGCGATCGACCCCTTGGAAGCGCCCGTCACCACGGCGACTTCGTGGCTGTATGGGCCCGAGTCCGGGTTCTCGGCGCCGGCCGCGATGCGCCCGTACAACGATGCGTGGATTTGACGACCCGCGGACAGGGCCTTGCCCTGCCACCAGGTGGCCTGGGTGGCCACGACATGGCCTGCGCCCTCGAACCTTTCGGACAGATGCACCCACCGGGCGTCGATGTCGCCCTCGTCGGTCAGCCAGAGCTTGACCAGGTCTTCCCGCGCGCTGGCCCACCGGTCGTCGAACAGCACGGCCTTCTTCGGCTCGAACACCGGCGCCACCAGGCGTGGCCAGTCAGCGCCGAGTTCGGTGGTCACCAGGTCGATGAGCTCGGCATCGGTGGTCACCGGCGAAGCGCTGACCGGGTCGTCCAGGCCCAGCTGGTTCAGCACCAGTCGGGCCGCCGAGGCCAGCACGCCGTCGCGGCCGGTGATCTGGTCGGTGAATTCGCTCAGTGCGGCAGCGTCGATGGTCGCACCACCGCCGCCGCCGCCCGAAGACGGCAACGCCACCGCAATGCCACGACGCGCGGCGACGGAAGCCACCGCGGCGTCGATCGCCTTGTCGACGGCAGCGGCGTCGGCCAGTGCGCCCTCGTGCAGATGGCCCATGGCGCCACCGCGGACACTGGTTCCCTCGCGGGTTCCCAGCGCGACCTCGACCGTGACGTGCTTGGCCCAACCGTCGCCGAGCTCCCAGGTCTTCTTGACCCGCTCGGCGATGGCACCGGGCCGCTTACCTGAGGGTCCCAGCACCGTGCGCAGCTGGTCGTTGATGGCGTCGGAAAGCACTGGGCCGTAAGGCTTGTAGGTGCGCGCCAGCTTGGTCACCTGCGCGCGCAGGCCGGCCAGGTCGGCTTCGGCGGCGCCGTCGATGGCGCCCAGATTCAGCTCCGAACCGAGGTCCACCAGCAGCTGGTTGCGTCGCGACGAGGCACCGTCGGTGATGGATTCGATGGAGTCCAGCTCCTCGATCTGGTCGATGCGCATCTTGGCCGACAGCGCGATCAACGCCAGCGTGGCGTCGGCCGCGTCGAACCCGATGTCCTCGGGTCGCGGAGCGCCGGACGAAGCCGCGGCGGGAGCCGGCGCGACATTGGAGAGGGGCGCCCCGTCCGACGCGGCAGCGCCGGAATCAGCAGTCACCTCTTCTTCGGGCTCCGGCTCGGGGTCGGTGTCGGTGGCGAACAGCACCGCGGCGTCGCGCTCGGCGTTGAGCACTTCGACTGTGCTGTGGGCATATTCGGGCAGTTTGAGGGTGTTGGTGGCCAGCCCCGCGACGGTCGGTGCGGACTTCACGCCGATCTCGACGAAGCGCTCCACACCCAGACCGCCGGCGGCCTCCTCGGTGAACAGCAGGTCCTGCGTTTCGATCCAGCGCACCGGGCTGGCGAATTGCCATGCCAGCAGCTCGATCAGGACGATGCGGGCCATCTCGATCCGGCGCTCGGCAAGCCAGGTGTCGTAGTCGGCGAGGATCTCATCGAGCGGCTCGGCCGGCACCAGGTCGCGGATCTCCTGGATGAAGTCCCGGTCCAGGGTGAACGGACGCGGCACCAGGTTGGGGATGTAGCGGCCGATGATGACGTCGGGATCCTTGTCGCGCGGCATGACTCGGTCGAGTGATCGCCGGAACTCCGCCACCCCGACTCGCAACACGCGCGAGTGGAACGGCACGTCGATGCCGGGCACCAAGATGAACGAGCGCTTGCCGCCGGTGATCTCGCGACGCCGCTCCACCTCTTCTTCGAGCGCCTCCAGGCCGCGCACCGTGCCTGCGATCGCATACTGGGAGCCGCGCAGGTTGAAGTTGACGATCTCGAGAAATTCACCGGTATTCGCGGCAATACCCGCGACAAATCCCGGGACCTCGTCGTCGGGCAGGTCGATCTGCGACGGGCGAATCGCCGCCAGCCGGTAGTTGGACCGGCCCAGCTCGTCGCGGGGCACGATGTCGTGCATCTTCGATCCACGGTGAAACACCGTCTCCAACAAGGCTTCCAGCTCGTAGATACCCGTCACGCAGGCCAGCGCGGTGTACTCGCCGACGGAGTGGCCGCAGGCAATCGCATCCTCGACGAAGGCACCTTGCTCGCGCATCTCGGCGACCTGCGCCGCCGCCACCGTGGCCATCGCGACCTGGGTGAACTGCGTCAGGTACAGCACGCCCTCGGGGTGGTTGTAGTGCACACCACTGGCGATGATGCTGGTCGGGTTGTCGCGCACCACGTGCAAGACCGAGAAGCCCAGCGTGTCGCGGGTGAACTTGTCCGCTTTGTCCCACACCTTGCGGGCTGCCTTAGACCGGGCCCGGACGTCCATGCCCATGCCCTTGTGCTGAATACCTTGGCCGGGGAATGCATAGACGGTGTGCGGGGCCGCCAGGCGTGCCGTCGCCGACATCACCAGGTCCGATCCGATCCGGGCAGCGACCTCCAAAACCTCCGCGCCCTGGTCGATTCCGACCCGGTCGACGCGGAACGCGACCTCGTCGCCGGGGCGCACCATGCCCAGGAAGCGCGCGGTCCAGCCGATCAGCCTTGCCGGCGGGCGGGCCTGACCATCGGTGGCGGTCACCGCGTGCTGGGCCGCGGCCGACAGCCACATGCCATGCACGATGGGCGATTCCAGGCCGGCCAGCAGCGCGGCGGCCCTGTCGGTGTGGATCGGGTTGTGGTCACCGGAGACCACCGCGAACGGGCGCATGTCGACCGGCGCGGTGATCGTGACGTCGCGGCGGCGTCGGCGCGGAGTGTCGGTCGCGTTCTGCGAGACCGCGCCACCGGCGCGGGTCGGGTCGGTCAGTTCGGCGGCGCCGGTACGTCCCAGGATGGCGAACCGCTCGTCGAGGGTGGCGATCACCCGACCGTCGGTGTCCGAAATGGTGATTGAAACCGGGACGACGCGCCCCATGTCCGTGTCGACGGCCGCCGAAGCCGTTGCGGTGATTGCCAATTGCGACTGGGCCTTCGGCAGCTTGCCGACCATGTGGGCGGCGTGGTCGAGATGGACCAGGCTCAGCAGGCCCTCGACGACCGGAACGCCTGCGTCGGTGACGGCCGAGCCGATCGCCGAGAAGACGGCGGGCCAGCAGGGCCCGACGAGTGCGTCGGGTACCGTGGAGAGGCTGGGCGCCAACGGTTCTCCGAAGGTGGCCGTGACTCCGGTGTGGTCGGCGACCCGCTCGGGGTCCCAGTCCACCGTGACCGTGGCCGTGCCGTCGGTGACCGCCGGCAAGAACTCGGGCCCGTCGACGCCGGCGGCGATGGCCAGCACGGCACGCATGGCGGTGGCGGCATCCTCGGTGGAGACCACCGGGGTGGCGCCGTCAACAGTGTTGGGGGGCAAGGTGAAGGGGATATCGATCCAGGTGCCCGACACCGGGACACTGAGCACGACACCCTCGCCGTCGACCTGCAGCCGGGCCCCGGTGGACGAATGGGTGGCGCGGCGGCTCTCGGGTCCGTCATGGACCAGCCAGTCGGCCGGATCGGCGATTCGATGAACCGGGTTGGTCGCGGTGCGGCCGGCCCACTGGACATCGGGGGCGTCCAGCACGACGGCCAGCGGCCCGGTCACGTCGGCGCGGCCCGTTCGGCGTGACGTGACGGCCTTGGGCTGCGCATCGGCGGCGAGCGCCTCGTCGATGGCGGCCTGCTCGAAGCGGTCCAGCAGTTCACCGACGGGCTCGTCCATCCGGGTGATGCCGGCGACCGCCGCGGTACCCGGAATGATGCAGACCTGATCGGCGTCGTAGCGGGCGTCGTGCGCCTGCCACAGCGAGTCGCTGCGCCACCAGCGCCGCACGTCCTTGTCGATCACCGGCACAAAGTTGACCGGCTTGCCCAGCATCTTGCACAGCGTGACGAAGAACGGGACGTCGGCCGGGTGCAACTGCACGCGTTCGGCGTCGGGGTAGTGCACCAGCAGTGTGGCGATGGCCTCCGCAGGATTTTCCAGCAGCCGCGCGCCGTCGTCGGTGGAGCCGTCGAACAGCGTCTCGATGGGACCGAAATCCTGGGCATGCAAACGCGCCTCGGCCCGCTGCAGCATCTGCTGGAAACGGTCGCGCCAGGTGTCGGCCAGCCACGGGCTGCCCGGGGCAGCGGTGTCGGCGGTGGAATCGCCGTCCCCGATGGACAACTCGACGTAGCGCTGCAGCCACTGCAGGTAGGTCATCTCACCGGCATCGCCGAAGTACGGCTTCGCGGTGTTGGCCATCGCCGCGATGATCTCGTCGCGACGCTCCGCGACGGCGTCCGCATCCCCGGCGACCTCGTCGAGAAGCCGGCCGCACCGCGAGGCGCTGTTGTCGATCTCGTGGATGTCCGCACCGAGCTGGCTACGGCTGGATGCCATTCCGCCCGAGGCTTTTCCGGCGCCGATCCACTGATCGGTGCCCTGGGTTTCGACCAGCATCCGCTTGACCGACGGCGAGGTGGTGGCCTCCTTGGCCGCCATCGCCGCGGTGCCGACCAGGATGCCGTCGATCGGCATCAGCGGGAAGCCGTATGCCTGCGCCCAGCGTCCGGACAGGTATTCGGCCGCCCGCTCGGGCGTGCCGATACCACCGCCGACGCAGACGGTGATGTTGGAGCGCGACCGCAATTCCGAGTAGGTCGCCAGCAGCAGATCGTCGAGGTCTTCCCAGGAGTGGTGGCCGCCGGCGCGTCCCCCCTCGATGTGCGCGATCACCGGCTTGGTGGACACCTCGGTCGCGATGCGGATGACCGAACGGATCTGCTCGACGGTGCCGGGCTTGAAGACGACGTGACTGATGCCGACCTCGCCGAGCTCCTCGATCAGCTCGACGGCCTCCTCCAGATCCGGGATGCCGGCGCTGATCACCAGACCGTCGATGGCCGCGCCAGACTGGCGCGCCTTCTGCACCAGCCGCTTGCCGCCGACCTGCAGCTTCCACAGATACGGGTCCAGGAACAGCGCGTTGAACTGGTAGGTACGGCCGTCCTCGAGCAGCCCGGCCAGCTGCTCGACGCGGTCGGCGAAGATCTCCTCGGTGACCTGCCCGCCACCGGCAAGCTCGGCCCAGTGCCCGGCGTTCGCCGCGGCGGCCACGATCTCGGCGTCGACGGTGGTCGGGGTCATGCCGGCCAGCAGGATCGGCGAGCGACCGGTCAGCCGGGTGAATTTCGTCGAGAGCTTGACCCTGCCGTCGGGCAGGCGAACCAGCGTCGGAGCGTAGCTCGACCAGGCCCGCGCCACCTCGGGAACGGCGCCGACGGTGAAGAGGTTGCGCTGCCCGCCGCGGGTCGCGGCGGGCACGATGCCCACGCCGAGGCCACGGATCACCGGCGCGGTCAGCCGGGTCAAGATGTCGCCGGGCCCCAGGTCGAGAATCCACCGAGCACCGGCGTCGTTGACACGGGTGATCTCCTCCACCCAGTCCACCGGACGCACCAGGATCGACTCGGTCAGTTGCCGGGCCAGCTCCACGTCCAGGCCGACCTTCTCGGCCCAGCTGCCGACGATGTCGATGCCGTCGGCCAGCCGGGGCGTGTGGAAGCCCACCTCGACCTGCACCGGATCGAAGACCGGCGAGAAGACGTCGCCCCCGCGCAGCTTGTTCTTGCGATCGGCTTCTTCCTTCTCCGAGATCTGCTGGCAATAGAGCTCGAAACGGGACAGCTGTTCCGGGGTGCCGGTGATGACGACCGAACGGCGGCCGTTGCGGATGGACAACACGGGCGGCAACACGGTGCGCACGTCCTGCGCGAACTCCCCGAGCAGCCGGCCGATGCGTTCAGGATCGGCGTTGGTAACCGACACCATCGGCGGGCGGTCGCCCAGGATCGAGATTCCGCGCCGACGGGCCACCAGCGTCCCGGCCGCACCGATCAGCTGGGCCAAGGCCATCAGCTCGACATCGCGGGCACCCCCGGCCTTCAGCGCCTCGACGGCGAGCACACCTTGCGAATGTCCGGCCACAGCCACCGGCGGCGTCGCCTTCAAATCCATGCCTTGCCGTGCCAGCGCACGCACGGCCGCGATCTGGGTGAGCAGCACGCCCGGTATCGAGACCGCCGCCGAGGTCAGGTGCTTGTCCGACGGGATCGGATCCTCGGCCGCCAGCGCACGTACCCAGGACAGCGGCTCGAAGCCGATCGGACGCACTACGACGAGCTCTTTGGCCACCGGCTCGAGCAGCAGGTTCACCTCACCGACAAGCGTTGCCAGGTCGGACTCGATGCCGGCCGACGACACCAGTTCTTCCAGGGTCTCCAGCCAGGCACTGCCCTGGCCGCCGAATGCCACGGCGTACGGCTCGCCGGCCGTCAGGCGGTCGACAAGAGCATGGGTGTCCCCGGCTGGTGGGTGCTTGCTCCCGTGCGGGCCATGCCCGTCGCGGTCAGCGGACACCCGGTCGTGCTCGTGGATCGTCACCTTGTCTGTCTCCCCTGTATGCGTCTTTAGGTCTCGTTCGTCTGGCGGTCACCACCGCCGGGCGGGGTTCTGTCGATTCCGCGTCGAATCACAGCCGGGAAACGGCTGGCCAGTGTGTTGTCGGCGGACCGCCCGAGTGATGCGGGCGGCGCGACGGACTCCATCGGCTGTACTAAGAGTGTCATAAGGATGGACCGTTGTTTCGCGTGCTGATCGGTTACTGGTGAGTTCTACGCATGGGTAACCGTGTCCTGGGTAACACGCGGTTTCACCGGTGGCGCGGACGCGATTGACAAACCCGCTGCATGCAGGTGGTTACGGTCGAGTAGCTACAACAGCGCAGATCAAGGCAGTCTTGTTATCGAATCGTTATATAAATTTTTTGGGCTGCGGAGCGCCGTCTCGGCGCGATCGACAGCATCCGACGGCGATCGCCCGCCCGCACCCGTCCGGGAAATGAGCGAACGAGTGTTTGCTGGAAATTTTAAGAGTCCGAGTCCCGGCCGGGCCGGGCGACGGCATCGGGCGCTAGGCCCACTGCCCGAATTGGGGCTTGAGGATCTCGTTGATGTCCACGCCGACCCCACCGACGCTGCGTTTGTCGATTTCAACCTGGTGCAAATTAGCGGCCGGGTGGGCGTATCCCTTGGGCGAGCCCCAGTTGTGCTGCCAGAAGTAGGAGCCCAATCCATCGTGCAGCGCCCAGTCGATGGTTTTCGAATTGGCGTACACGCCTGTGCGCTGATGACCGATTACCGACTCCCAGGACCGCAGGTAGGGCGCCACCTGGCTTTTGTACTGCTCGTAGGAGGGATCGTCGTCGATCGAGGCATAAATGGGTGCGCTGGCGGGCCCACCGGCCGCGGCGTGCAGCTGCATCCCGCGCTGCGCATGCTGCAACCCGGCGTTGGCACCGCCCAGCCAGTCCGCGGTGCTGGCCTTGCCGTACTGATAACAGGACACGATTTTGAGGCCGTTGCTATTGAGATCGCGCGCCTCGGCGACCTGGATCGGCTTGCCCAGCATCCAGTTGCCGCCGGGGCGGCGGTCCGATACGTACCGGATTGACCCCACGGCGCCCGCGGCCCGGATCTGGCTGGCCGGAATGATTCCTGCCGCATAGTCCAACAAAGTGCCGAGCGACGCCGCTGCCGGCGCGACACTCAGGGAAGCGCCCGCGGCGCCAAGGCCCAGCAGGGCCGGCGTTGCGGCCGCGAATTTGAGCAAATCGCGTCGCGAAACGGATGACACAAGCCACAGAGTACGACAGACACCCCATGTGACACATTGATCACACTGGTCACATGTGCATCACAGTGCCGCATCGTTCGTTTGAACTGGTGGGTGCGCGGGCAGCACGATGACGCTCACAGCTTCCAATCCGAGGCGGGCGGACTGCTGGGCGATCTCCTCGATGAAGCGGGCGGCAGCCGGACTGATCGATCCCGCCCAGGCGCGAAATCCCTGCACGATCACCGGATCGTGCTCCAACAGCGGTTGCACACCCCGCAGCACCCCGACCACGTCGTCGGGCAGCGGGTCCGCGAGCTGCCGGTCGATCCAGTTGTGCGCAAGTTCTCGTGCCGCCGAATCGTCTTCGCCCAACGCGATCACGTCGGCGGCCAGGTTGCGCAACCGATCGAACAGCACCTCGTGGCCCGGTGTCTCCGCCAGTTGCGACAACAGGGTGCTGGCCGCGGTCGGCAGCACCATTTGCCCGAACAAGGCCGGAACCGGTAGATCCCACTCGTCGAACAAGTCCGCATACATCGCGGCCACGGGCGAAGAGAGTGGGGCGCTGAGCCGCCCGATCACACCGATACTGTCGCGGTGCGTCGTCGCCAAGCGGTGCAGGATGCGTTCGTTGAGGTCGGCGCCGGCGGGTTCGGTGGCGGCACGGGCCTGGGCGCAGGATTCATCCAAGGCCCGAATCAGTTGGTCAAGCCGCTCCCGTTGCTGCGTCAGCAGCGTTCGGTGGTCGTCGAGCAGGCCGGCCAGCGTGCTGTGCCCACCTTCGATCAACCGCTGAATGTCATTGATACTGACGCCAAGACTGCGCATCAGGTCGATACGCAACAAGTCGAGGACCTGCTCGACATCGAAGACCCGGTAGCCGTTGGACAGGTGTTGCGCGTGCAGCAAACCGATTTTCTCGTAATGGCGAATACGCCCGGAAGCGATGCCGGTCAAGGCCGTGACGTCGCCGATCAGCAACTGCTCAGCCACTCCTTGACCTTACAACTGTCGCAAGGTCTGTACTGGGCAGATGGAACACGACCAGCTCATCGACCTGACCCGGCGTGCGTTGAAGCTGGCACGGGACAAGGCGACGGATCTCGCCCCCGGCCAGCACACGGTCGACGCGAAGGACTACACGGGTATCGAGCGGCACAACCACGACCGAGCCATGCTGTTGGCCAGTCCTCAGCTGGTCGGCTACGTGTCGGAACTTCCCGCCCCCGGCGCGTTTTGCACCAAGACGGTGATGGGGCGATCGATCCTGCTGACCAGAACCTCCGACGGATCTGTGAAGGCGTTCAACAACGTCTGCCTGCATCGCCAGTCGCAGGTGGTGACGGGATGCGGTATCGCCAAGCGGTTCAGCTGCCCGTACCACGCCTGGACATACGACAATTCCGGGCACTTGGTGGCACTTCCGGGACGCGAGGGGTTCCCGGAAGTGGCCGTCAAGTCCGATGGCCTGACCGAACTCCCGGCCACCGAATTCGCTGGGTTCCTTTGGGTGGCACTGGATCCCGCGGCACCATTGGACGTGGCCGCGCACCTGGGCCCGCTTGCCGAGGAACTCGACTCGTGGGGCATCGGGCGCTGGTCCCCGTTGGGCGAGAAGGTGCTGGACTCGCCGATCAACTGGAAGCTGGCAATCGACACTTTCGCCGAGAACTACCATTTCGCCACCGTCCATCAGCAGACCTTCGCCACGATCGCGCGCAGCAACTGCACGGTGTTCGACTCCTACGGGCCGCACCACCGGCTGATCTTCCCGCTCAATACCATCCTGGAGCTCGAGGACATGCCCGTGGAACAGTGGAATCCGTTCCACAACATGGTGGTGATCTACGCGCTGTTCCCCAACATCGTGCTTTCGGTGACAATCGCCAACGGTGAGCTGTTCCGGGTCTACCCCGGGGATCGGCCCGGCAGGTCAATCACCGTCCACCAGAACGCAACACCGCAGGACCTCTCCGACGAGTCGATGGCCGCAGGCGCCCAAGCCGTCTTCGAATACGCGCACGCCACCGTGCGAGACGAGGACTACCGGCTGGTCGAGGGGCTGCAAGCCAATCTCGAGTCGGGAGCCCGCGACCACCTGGTCTTCGGCCGCAACGAGCCAGGATTGCAGCATCGCCACCTCACATGGGCCCAGGCGCTTTCGCGGTCAACTGCCGTCGGCTGAAAGCACCGCGATCAGATCGTCGAGAAGCATTGCCAGCGCGTCGTTTTCGACGGGCGCCGAGCTGAACAGCAGCTCAACCGCCGCCTTGCGCCGGCCGGCGGCCACCAGCGGCACCACTTGATCCACCATGGTCTGCAACTCGGGGGCCGGCGGCGCCAGGTTCGCGACAGTGGTAGACAGCACGTCGACGAGTTCCCACTCCCGGTACAGGGCCAGCGAGCGCTCATTGAAAGCGAAGCCCGTCACCGGTTTTCCCCACATTGTCCCTTGGTAGCGGTATGGGCCCTCCATATACTCGATCGGCAGGCCGTGCGCGGGGGCCGCCACCAAGGGCTCTCCGATGAGATCCAATTGCAGGGTGGGACAGGTGATCCGGTGCCGATCGGGCATGTATCGGGCCGCGGCGAGGGGCCGCAGCAGGGGTCGCATCGCCTCGGGCCAGCGCACGTAGCTGCTGACCGTGACCTCGATGTCTTCGGCACATTCCGGCGCGATCGCGGGGTCCGGGTGACTCGTCGTGATGCCGGTGAAGGGCTGCAGCGCATTGCCATCCGCGCGGTCGAACTGGCGCCAGATGCTCAGGTCGACACCGTTGTCGAAGTTGATCGTGCGCCATTCGTGCGACCTGGCCCGCGGGTCTCCCCCGGATCCCCCGCCCCCGGCGTACCTCGGGAACCACTGCCGATCGACGTGCCCACTGGTGCCCGACACCTGCTGTACCACGTCGCCCCAGCGCAACGTACCGGTCATCGCCATGCCGGTCTGGAAATAGGAGTAGGTGTCGCTTTGACCGAAGCAGACGATCTTTCCGTTGTAGGTTGATGCTCCCACCGGTGTCGGTGCGCGCGTGGGCGTTACGGCCAGATCCAGTCGCATGGGCCGACCGGACTGATCCCTTCCGACCAGGCTGACCCGGTAGGTGTAAGGAAGCAGTTCGCCATCGCCGTTGCGGCCGGTCGTCCACGACGCGGTTCCGGCGCTGCTGTGGTAATTGATATCGAGATGGCCCATCGCCGTCGTCAGCTTGCGCTGGGCGCCCGGCTCCATATTCGCCGGCGGCATGTCGTAATCGGTGAAGGTGCCGTAATCGCCGGTGTCGAGGTCGAAAAGCGCCATCGTGTAGAAGTCCGCGACCACCGTCCCCCCGGGCCGGTTCTTGTTGAAGATGGTCAGGAAGGCAAACGATTGATCGGTCGCCGTATCAAGCTGACCGGCGATGAACCAGGTGTCGGATTCCTGGTCGGGATGTTCGCCTTCAGCGGCGGGGAACTTCAACTGGTCATCGCCGGGCACCAACTGAAATGGATAGCTGCGCCAGTCATTGTTCATATCGCGCCTCGCCTCGACACCGTGGCTGATGAGCCGCCCGCGGATTCCTGCCTAGTCCTTTTTTCGCTATGTTAGCGTCAATAGAAAGTCGCGGTCACCGTCTTATCCTGCACCCGCCGCTGACCCAAGGAAGTGCCCCGATGACGAACACATCCGACCATCGTCGCTACGACGAACTGTTCATCGGAGGGCAGTGGCGCAAGCCCGTAAACCCCCAGCAGCTCGCCGTGATCTCGCCGCACTCCGAAGAGCCGGTCGGGCATGTCCAAGTCGCCGGCCCCGAGGACGTCGAGGCCGCCGTCGCCGCCGCCCGGCACGCGTTCGATCACGGCCCGTGGCCACGGCTGAGCCATGCCGACCGGATGGCCAAGGTCGAACAGCTCGCCGGAATCTACGCCGGCCACGCCGACGAGATGGCCGATCTCATCACCGACGAGATGGGGTCGCCGCGCAGCTTCAGCCGGATGGGCCAGGGGGCGGCCGCCGCGGCGCTGATGCACCTCTCGCTGGCCGCCGCCCGGGACTTCCCCTGGGAGGAACGCCGGCAGGGCGTGCTGGGCGAAGTACACCTGCGCAGGGCCCCGGTCGGGGTGGTCGGGGCGATCGTGCCGTGGAACGTACCGCAGTTTTTGATCATGCCCAAGCTCATCCCGGCACTGATCGCGGGTTGCACGGTCATCATCAAGCCCGCGCCCGAAACACCCTTGGACGCTTTGTGGTTGGCCGAGATGATCGAGCAGATCGGGCTGCCCGAGGGTGTGGTGTCGGTGCTGCCCGGCGGCCCCGAGATCGGTGAGGCGCTGGTGCGCCATCCCGGAGTGGACAAGATCGCGTTCACCGGTTCCAGTGCCGTCGGGCGCCGGATCGCCGCCCTGTGCGGCGAGCAGCTGAAGCGGGTGAGCTTGGAGCTGGGCGGCAAGTCCGCGGCGATCATCCTCGACGACGCCGACATCGAGAAGACGGTGGCCGGCCTGAAGTCCGCGGGCCTGATGAACAACGGTCAGGCCTGCGTCGCGCAGACCCGGATCCTGGTCAGCGACCGTAAACATGACGAGGTCGTCGACGCGTTGGCGGACATGATGTCGGCGCTGACTGTCGGCGACCCGGCCGACGAGTCGACCGATATCGGACCGCTTGTGGCCCAACGACAACAGCGCCGTGTCCAGGACTACATCAAGTCGGGCCGCAGTGAGGGCGCTCGCGTGGTCCTCGGTGGCGAACAGAGTCCGTCCGAGCGCGGCTGGTATGTGCAGCCGACGCTGTTCGCCGACGCCACCAACGACATGCGCATCGCCCGGGAGGAGATTTTCGGTCCGGTGCTGACCGTGCTGCGCTACCGCGATGAGGACGACGCGATCCGCATCGCCAACGAAACCGACTACGGCCTGGCCGGTTCGGTGTGGACCGCAGACATCGAACACGGCCTGGACGTCGCGGCCGCCGTCCGCACGGGGACCTACGGCATCAACATGTACACCCTCGACATCGGCGCACCGTTCGGCGGCTTCAAGCAATCCGGCATCGGGCGCGAGTTCGGACCCGAGGGCCTGCACGAGTACGTCGAACTGCAGACGCTGATATGCAAGGGGCAGCTGCCGCCCCTATAGAGTTTCCGACCGCCACGACGGGTCGCGGCCAAGCCGTGCCAGAAGCCTTGCCTGCGCATCGGTCTCGTCACCTATCTCGACCGGCGCACTGAACATTCCCGACGCGGCCAGGGTCGTCGGATCCTTCGGTAAGCCGGCACAAAACACCGCACACCACGCAGGATCCAGCCCATCGTCGGCATTGACCGCGCGGGCGAGGTCCCAGGTATGCACCAGAACGTCACGAGTCAGGTTGGGCATCAGCCGGTACTCATCCAGCCGTGTCGCTCTGCGGGAGTCAAGGGCCTCTGTCAGCGAGTCATAGGTCAGGCGCCACCGGGCCTCTGGGTCTTCGCGTGGCCGATCGGGCTTCAATCCCAAGGGACGCAACAGAAGTACGTCATGAAACCCGATCACGTGCTCGAGCACTCCTCGGGCATCCCACGCGTCACACGGCGATGGGCGGTCCCATTTGCCAGTCGCCGCGGCGACCGCCTCGCCGAACCGGCGGCACACCGCCAAGTGCAGCCCGCCTACGTCATCCATCGCCGTGCTGCGGAGTTTCGGGCACCTGCAACGTCAGCTCGACCGGACAGCACAGCGCGCCGTACTGATTAGTCACCTGGATTTCGACGTCCACCAGAAAGCGCGGCGGATCCACCGAGGTGTCCCGCCGCTTCGCCACCGCCCGCCCTCGGCCGATCATCGTGTCGCCGGCATAGATCGACCCGGCCAGCCGCATGGAGCGGCGCACCACGCGGGACCGCGGACCCGCCCAGTCGGTCGCGACACGATCAGCGAAACCGGCCAGGTGCATCGTGTTGACATAGATCGTCGGATTACCCTGGGACTGAGCGTAATTCGGGTCAAAATGGCCGGGAAAGTAATCCCACGTCGCTCCGGCGTTCTCGACCACCCGCTGGTAGCTGATGTGGTCGGTCGCTTCCGGCAGCTCAACGGGGACGCTGATCTGGTTCCAGTCCAGGCCGTCGCCGGTCATGAGGATGCACCTGGCGTGAAGCGGAACAAGGTATTGCGGCAGGTGGCCACCACGGTCCCGTCCTGACGGCGATAGGTTTCGAGCGTTTCGACGAAATGGCCGACACCCAGCCGCGTGCGCTTTTCCGGTGACACCGAGACCACTTCGTCGACGACGGTCAGCACGTCACCTTCGACGATGGGCTGGGGAAACTCAACCTCGTTGGCCGCGTTGATGAATGTGCTACCGGGCAGCGGCACCCGCAATGCGATCAACGAACCCGATCTCCGGCCTCCGGGTTGCCACGGCGGTGCGATCAGCCAGCCCATCAACAACGCGGGCGGCGCCAGCAGGCCTCCCCAGTGTCGCCGGGCGAATTCGGAATCCCAGTACGAGCGATTGCCGTCGCGGACCAGCGCGGCGAACAACTGGATGCGTGCGGCGCTTACCGCGGTGGCCGCGGTGCGGGGCTCACCTTTCGCGCCGACCATCCGCAGCGCATCGTCATAGGTGCCGAAGGCCAGCCGCTGACTGAAATCCCGATCCACGTATCGGTGTCGCTCACATGACCATGGGGTGCCGACTCGGGACCGAATCCCACTGCAACGCGCGGGAAGTGAAATACCAGCCGCCTCGTTCGTAGACCAGTTGGTCGCGAAAAATCCCAGTGGCCCGCAGCGTGGTGTCGCCGTACAAGGCGGCGAAAAGCACGGCGACACAATGCTGAGTTGCGTTGACGCCGTCGACGCGAATCTCGTGATCGACCGTGACCAGTCGCTGGCCGTCGCCCCCGTCGAAGGCCGAACGCAGGTCGCTGAACAGCTCACCGTGGCGGGTATAGCTGGCACCGGAATGGCGGAACGTGGAGACCCAGCGGTCGCGGTCACCGTCGGAGTAGGCCCGATTGTGCCGAGCATTCAAATCCAGGATGGCAGCGCGTCCGGTGGCGGCTTGGAGCATTTGCTGTTCCTGATAAGTCATGGTCATGGCTTTCCAGCCTCTCTCGGAAATGACTGCCAACAACGGATTGACGGAACACTAAGGCAACTTACCGACTTTTACGTGAAATTAATGGAACCTAACGGCTAACGGTATACCCCCTGCTTTCACGATCCCACGCTCCCGGATTGACGCCCCGTTCGCGCAATAAGTCTTTACGTATCCGCCCGATCACATTCTTCGGGAGTTCGGTGACGGTCTCCACGAATCGCGGCACGCAGAAGTACGGCATGCGCGCCGCGCAGAAGTCGAGTAATTCGACGAAATCGATTGTGGCGCCCGGCCGTAACGTGATGACTATCAGGACATCGTCTTCTCCCAACTCGCTGGGCACGCCGACCGCGGCGGCCTCCGCCACGGCGGGGTGGCGCATGACAACGCTCTCCACTTCCATCGAGGAGATGTTTTCACCGCGTCGGCGCAACGCATCCTTGATTCGGTCCACGTATGTCAGATTCTGATCGCGATCGAGCCGCCCGAGATCGCCGGTTCGAAACCATTCCGGATGCGGGTTTATCTGCGAATCCGCGCCGAGGTATCCTTCGCTCATCACGTGCGGATGCCTGGGACGACAGGCGATCTCACCCACGCCGTCGTCGGGCAGTGGATTTCCGTGTTCGTCGAGGATCCGAACCTCGAAATCGGGATTAGGGCGTCCCGAGGTCCCGGGGACCCCGCTGTCGGCCAACCCCTTGACCGCGATGGGAAACGCTTCGGTGAGCCCGTACATGGTGACGATGCGGCAGCCGTAGCGCGTTTCGATGTCGCGGTAGGAGTTCGCGTCGATCGGCGCGGCAGAGATAAACCGCAGCGGCAGCTGCGCGTCGCGCGGATCCGCGGGCAGATTCCGCAGCATCGAAACCATCGCCCCGGCGCCGGCGAATCCGACGGCACCGCGGGCGCGTATCTCGTCCCACACCTCACCGGGGTGAAAAGCCCCGGCCAGCACCGTCGTCGCGCCGACCAGCATGGGCGCCAATATGCTGGGCGCCGCGCTCAGGTGAAACAACGGCATCGCCGTCCACAGCACCTCGCCCTCCCGAAATTCCCAGGCCGATGCGACGGTCGCGGCAACGGAAAACAGGTATTGCCATGTCGTGGCGACCGCTTTGGACGGGCCGGTGGTGCCTGACGTGTAGAACAGGCAGCCGAGGTCCCCCACCCGCCCGGGGAGCTCGGCAGGTGCAGAATCGATGTTTTGCCCCAGCGTCGCGCTCAGTGAATCACCGGGCACCACAACGCTTGTCAGGGTGTCCACGGCGTCGGCGACCTCGGCGGCGCGGGGCCGGCGTTCGACGTCGGTCAGCATCACCTTGGCCCGCGAGAGCCGAAGAGCGTGCAGCAGGAAGTCGCCTTTGTTCGCGGCATTGATCGCGGCGCTGACCGCCCCGATCCGCGCGGCGCCAAGCCAGAAGTACACCCATTCCGGACACGTGCCGGTGAACAAGGCCACGCGGTCGCCCGGTCCGACACCTAAGTCGGTCAACATGTTTGCCGCCGCGCAGGACCGCTGGCGCATCTGCTCGAAGGTCACGTCGACACCGGCAATAGACATCATCACCCGGTCGGGAAACTGCTGCGCGCGGCGATCCAGCACGGCCGGTACGGTGAATCGGTCGACGCCGAAATCGGAGGGCCGCACCGGCCCGCCGCGGTCAGCACACATCGGGATGTTGGGGTCCGGTCAAGCTTTGGCGGCCGCCGGGTCGGGCTCGCCGTCGGCGCTGTAGCCGAAGTCAGACGGCAACGGTTCCTCGCCCGGGTAGAAGCGGTGCGCCCAGCGGCGCAGGGCCGCGTAGTCGCGTGCCTCTTCGGGCGCCAGATTCGGCTTCTCCAGGTATTTCATGTTCTCCCAGGTGAAGAAGTCCTGTTTGATGACCTCTTGCTGCAGCGCCAAGAACCGGGCGGCACGTCCGGTGGGCACGTCACCGCTGTCGCCCGGTTCACGTACGGATGCCTGTGTGTAGAAGTAGTCGGTGTAGTCCTCGTCGACCGGCGTCTGCCCGGTGACCTCGATGGTGGCCACCAGATCGGTCGGGAACCGGACCAGCCCCAGCCCCAACGAGTAGTTGTCGTAAATGATTTTGGCGTCGACCGGCCCGTTGGGAGTCAACCACGTCTTCTCCCGGCCCCCACCGAAGTGGGCGTTGACGGTGGCGTGCAGGTGATAGCCCGCCACCTCGAATGAGGCGGTATTGGCGGGGTTGGCGGCCTTGTGCACGTATTGGACGTGGTACGGGTCGGCGGCGTTTTCGATGATCATCTGCGCGTGCACCTTGACCCGATTGAGCATCCGGCTATGCGGGTGCAGCGGGTAGTACTCGCCGGTTTCCAGCTCGGGCAGCGCCGGCGGCTGCCAGTACGGCGCCCGCCCGTGCCGTTCGTGCCAGACCAGGATGAAGCCGTACCACTCCACGGTGGGGTAGGTGCGGATGTGGACGTTGTTCTTGCAGCCGATCTTGCTGTACGGGATCAGCGCGTTGCTGCCGTCGCCGCGCCACTGCCAGCCGTGCCAGGGGCAGACGATGTTCTCGTCTTCGACCGTGCCGCCAACGCCCATGTTGGCGCCGAGGTGTTGGCAGTAGGCATCCAGCACGCTGACCTTGCCCGAGGCGGTGCGGAACAGCACCAGTTCCTCGCCGAAGTAGTGCAGGCGCTTGACGTCGCCGGGCTTTACATCGTCGGCGAACGCGACGATGAACCACCCCGTCGGAAATCGATAGGTGGACAGTGCAATGCCAGACGGTCCGAACTCGCGTTCTGAGGGGTCTGATTCTGGAATCGTATTCGTCACGAGAACTCCGTTTCCCACGCGGCCGCGCGCTTTTGGCCTGCTCTTACCTCACCGCGTTTCGACGACTAAAGTCTATTTTTACTATTTTAGGCATTGAACGTCAACGCGGGGCCGGCCGGTCGTCGCGTGGTGCCCGAGCCAATGGAGGTTCACATGACGGCTGCGACGGTGGACCTTTCCGATTTCGCCTTGTGGCGTAACGGTTTTCCCGACGAGCTGTTCGCAGAGCTGCGGCGCACCCGGCCGCTTTTCCGGCACGAGCTGACACCGGGTGTCGCCGACACCGTCCAACGCCAATTCTGGGTCGCCACCAAACACCGGCACGCGGTCCGCCTGCACCGCGACACCGAGTCGTTCACCGCGGCCGACGGCCCGCTCATTCAACCGGTCGCCATGTTCTCGTCGTTCCCGACGATCATCACGCTGGACCCGCCGGACCTGAACAAGCGCCGCAAACTGATCTCCAACGCCTTCAACCCGCGGGCGATCGCCAAGCTGGAGAACGGCATCCGGGCGCGTGCGGCGGGGATGATCGACGGCCTGCTCGCCGCGGGCGGTGGGGACTGGATCGAGGACGTCGCCGACGCGTTACCGATGACGGTCATCGGCGACATCATCGGCATCCCGGACGAGGACCGGCCGCGAATATTCGACATCTTCGACCGCATCCTCAAGGCGCTTGCGCCCGAGGCGCGCCCGAGCGGGCAGGTCGAACTCGATCTCTTCGCCCTGGTCTTCAAGTACGCGATGGAGCTCACCGCCGAGAAGCGGCGCAATCCGACAGACGACATCTGGAGCACGCTGGCGTCCGCGGTGATCACCGGCGACGACGGCGAGCAGTTCAGCCTGCCGGAAAACGAACTCGAGTTCTTCTTCTTCGTGCTGGCATTCGCCGGCAGTGACACCACCAAGAACGCCCTGGCCATCGGGCTGCAGGCGTTCGTCGCCAATCCCGACCAGATAGAGCGGTATCGCGAGGATGAAGCGCTGCGGGCCGGCGCGGTCGAGGAGGTGCTGCGCTGGGCCTCGCCGGTGGCGTACTGGACGCGCACCGCGAAGGTCGACGTCGAGATGGACGGCCAGCACATCGCCAAGGGCGAACGCGTGGTGTCGACACTGCGGTCGGCCAACCGGGACGAGGAGGTCTTCGAGTCCCCGTTCGCCTTCGACATCGGCCGGCAACCCAACCCCCACGTGGCGTTCGGGGGCGGCGGACCGCACCACTGCCTGGGCGCGATGCTGGCCCGGGCCGAACTCCGCGCGGTCCTCGACGAACTGCTGCTGCGCTGCGATGACATCGAGATCGGTCCGGCGAAGGTGGCCCATCCGAACCTGACCACCAACATGTCGATCTACGACGAGATGGCCATCTCGCTGACCGAGCGGCGCTGAGTCAGGGGGCGGGGCGCCGCAAGACCCGGACTGGGCGCCTTTCATGCGCGCTAGCGCCGGGTACAGCTAGCGCGCATGAAACTCACCTCATGGCAGGCACACGGCGCCCAGTGGCGCACGTGCTTATTCAGTCCTGCAGCCGCAACGCGGCCTTGGGACATTGGTCCACCGCGGCGCGCACATCGATTTCCAGTCGCGGCGGCACGGGGCCGTCCGCGATCTGCACCACATCGGCGTCACCGAGTTCGAATACTTCCGCCGCAAGCGATTCGCAGAAGCCGTTTGCCTCGCACAAATTCTCGTCGACCGTTACTCGCATCAAATGCCCTCCACTTCTCTAGAGGCCCTTGGGTCGGGTCCCGATCACCCCGCTGGTCGCGAGGCGTGTCAGCTCTTCGTCGGTCAGCCCGCACCGATCACGCAGGATCTCCTCATTGTGCTCGCCCAGCTTCGGCGGCGGCCGCAGCAGCCATTTGTCCTGACCGCCGAGCCGAGCGAACGGCGGGCAGGGGTACAGGCCGAGTCCGGTACTCCCATGATGCAACGCCTCGAAAAAGCCGCGCTCGCGCAGTTGCGGATTGTCCGTGACCAGCGACGGCGACACCACCGGAGCCGCGGGAACACCCGCGCCGGCCAACCGCTCCACGGTCGAATCACGTGGCTGCCCAACAAACCAATCCGCCAGCCTGCCATCGATTTCGTCGGCTCGACCATGGCGCCCGGCGATCGTGGACAAGTCCTCGTCGTCACACCACCCCGGTCGATCCATCAACTCCACCAGCGCCTGCCACTGCGCATCGTCGCGAACGGTGATCGCGACCCAATCGTCGGGTCCGGCGCACCGGTAGATGTTCTGGATCGCGGCGCTGTGACCGCGGTTGCCGCGACGGGTCAACGTCACTCCGAAGACTTCGGACTCGATCGCCTGTATCGCGGTGGCGTTGAGCACGGTTTCGAGCATCGGCAGCTCAACCAGTTGGCCCGTCCCGGTGCGTTCGGCGAAGTTCAGCGCGGCCAGCACGGCGAAAGCGGCGTGCACACCGGCCAGCGGATCGCACGCCCCGCGCGGTGTCACCGGTGGCCCCTCTGGCAGGCCCGTCACCCACGCCAACCCGGCGATCTGTTCCATGGTGGGCGCGAACCCGACTCGTTCCCGCCATGGCCCTTCGACGCCGAACGCGGGCATCCGGGCGAACACAAGTTTCGGGTTGACCTTGCGCAGCACGTCGTCGGTGAGTCCGAATTGCTCCATCACCCGCGGCGAGAAGTTCTCGATCACGATGTCGGCGTCGGCGACCAACTCGGTGAACAGACGACGGCCCTGCTCGGATCCCAAATCCAGTGTGACCGAACGCTTGTTGGTGTTCATCGCGTGGAACACCCAGCCGTACTCCCACCAGTCTTCCACGTCGGTGCGCATGGCGCCCGAGTACCGGATGCCGTCGGGGCGCTGGATCGACTCGACCTTGACGACGTCTGCGCCGAAGGCGGCGAGCAGGTGGGTTGCGGCGGGGCCGGCCCAGAACGCGGTGAGGTCGATGATGCGCACACCGGCCAGCGGTAGCCCGTCCGGCTCCGGCTCGGCTTCGAGTTCCACACGGCGCCAAGGGGACTCGTCATCGTCCTCACCGAGAGGTGGGGTATCGCCGAGGGGCGCGGGCGCGCAGGCCGACATCAGCCAGGGCGGGCGGGGCTGATGGAACCCGGTGGGATTATGGATAAAGACCTCGCGCTCGCGCACGTACTCCAGCTCCCGAATGGTGGAACCGTTGCCCAGCGCGGCGATCGGCAGCCGGAACAGTTGTCCGAGTTCGACGATTTCCGCGACGGTCCGTTCGGCCAGCCACGGATGGATCTGTTCGCGGATCAGGTCGCGGTATTGCCACCGGCCGATTTGAAACCGCAGCTGTTCGATCTCCTCCAATTGCGGACATTCGACCATCGCGGTGAAGTCGAGCCACTGCTGACCGGTGACCATGGTGATCCCGACGTAGCCGTCCTTGGCCGGTTCGATCGATGGGACCTCGGTGGTGCGGCGGATCGGCGGGACGCCCAGCAGCTGCGAATGCAGCCATTCGCTGCTCTGCATCGTGGTCATCGCTTCCAGCATGGACAGGTCCAGGTGCTCGCCGGGTCCGCCGCGCTCGACGCGGCGGCGCAGCGCCAGGACGCCGAACGCGGCGAACACGCCGCCCATGTACTCGCCGAGATCGCCGCCGATGGAAATCGGCGGCCCGGCCGGATCGCCACGGAAGCCGGGCGAGCCGGCCCACGCTTGCAAGGTGAACTCGGTGGCGGCCCGGTCCGCATAGGGTCCGGCCCAGCCGAAGTCGGAGATCGTGACGATGATTGCCCGCGACGAGTGTTCCAGCAGTTGGCGTGGGTCGACACCCAGCGCCGCGGCCCGCGCCGGGCCGGCGGTCACGACCACTACGTCGGCGGCGGCCAGCATGGCGCGAAATCGCGCCGACTCCGTAGCACCTGGGGCGAAAGTCATGCTGCGCTTGCCCGCATTGAGGTAGCTGAAGAACGGCGCGCTGCATCCCGGGGGAACCGAGGAACCGCTGGCGCAGTACCGCCGCAACGAATCCCCTTGCGGCGGTTCGATTTTATACACCTGTGCGCCGGCGTCGAGCAGCAGCTTGCCGCAGTAGCTGCCCGCTATCCGGTCACTGATCTCGACGACACGCAAATCATGTAGCGGTGTCGGCCGGCTTTCGGACCGCTCGCTCAATTGAACCCGCCCTTCCGATCGGCATGCGACCAGAGAAGCTATTTATATCATTACTGCTAAAATAGCTAAGCCAGCGAGTTGCTTGTGTATCGAGGATCGGATGACCGCCTTGGGAATTGGCCCCGACGCCCGGCGCCGGTTGTCGGCGCCGAGGATCGCCGAAATCGTAGCCGATGAGTTGCGCCGTCAGATCATCGACGGCGAGCTCGCGGACGGTGATCTCTTGCCACGCCAAGAGGTGCTCGTCGAACAGTTCAACGTGAGTTTGGTTTCGCTGCGCGAAGCCTTGCGCATTCTGGAGACCGAAGGGCTGGTGTCGGTGCGGCGGGGCAACCGTGGTGGTGCCGTCGTCCACGCCCCGGCGAAGACCAGCGCCGCCTACATGCTCGGGTTGTTGTTGCAGAGCGAGTCCGTCGAGGCCGCAGATCTCGGCATGGCGTTGCAAGAACTCGAACCCGCCTGCGCCGCCCTGGCCGCACGACGGCCGGACCGGGCCGACACCCTGGTACCCGAACTCACCCGGATCAACGAGTCGATGGCCGAAAACCTCGATGACGGCCGGCTTTTCACCGAAATCGGGCGCGAATTCCATGACCACGTCGTCCGCGGCTGCGGCAATCACACGATCATCGCGGTCGTCGGCAGTCTGGAGACTCTGTGGAGCAGCCACGAACGGCAGTGGGCCGACGAGAGCGCGTCCCGTGGCACCTACCCGTCGCTCACTCAGCGCCGCGCTGCGCTCAACACGCACGTCAAGCTGACCGAGACGATCGCCGAGGGTAACGTCGACCGGGCTCGCCGCATCGCGGGTCGCCATCTGGCCGACACGCAGACCTACGTCCTGTCCGGTCGGCACGATCAACGCATCTACGCGCTCTCCCCGCAAGCGTTGTCGCGGCCGCGCGACATTCGGCGCTCCTGAAGGGCGGCTTGCAACGGTCATGCGAACCGCATTGGTCACCGGCGGCAGCGGCGGGATCGGAAAAGGGTGCGCGCACAAGCTGGTTGAGCGCGGTTACGACGTGGTGCTCTCAGCGCGTCGCGAGGCCCCGTTACGCGCCGCCGCCGAGGAGATCGGTGCACGCCACATCGTGTCCGACGCGTCTGACCCGAGCGGATTCCCCGCTGCGATAAGCACATTGGAGAAGATCGACCTCGTTGTTCACGCGGCCGGTGCGCTCGGCGGAACCTACGCACGCAAGCAGACCTTCGAGCAGTGGCGGGCCATCATGTCGGCCAACCTGGATTCGTGCTTCGTGGTGGCGTCCGCGGTGCTGCCGAAGATGACAGCGGGCTCGCGGCTGGTGTTCATCTCGTCGTCTGCGGCACACGAGCCGATGCCGGCCCGCACCGCCTACTCCGCCTCGAAAGCCGGCATGAATGCATTCGCGAGAGCCTTGGCGCTCGAAGTCGACCGCGACGGCATCAGCGTGCACATCGTCACGCCGGGCCCGGTGGCGACCGAGATGCTGCAGGACGTCCCCTTCGAGATGTATGCGATCCAGGTGGCGGACGTCGCCGAGGCGGTTGCCTGGCTGGACACCGTCGACTCGTCGGTGGATCTGCCGGAGATCCGGCTGTCCGCCGTGCAGCGCGGCCCCTTCGCGCGACCGCCTGTCATACCGACCGAAGCCCGCCGCCGCGCGCGACGCGGTTGAGGTCTACGACGCCGGAAAGCCTTTGATCACCGATTCACCGAACTCGTGCAGGGAGTCCGGTGTGGCGAAATCGGCAAACCATACGTAGAACCGCTCGACCCGTTGGGCGGCCAAACGGCCGAAGTGCCCGATCAGCTCGTCGGCATCGCCGCAGACCAGTCCGGATCCGAGATTGCCGAATCGCCGGGTGCTGACCTCGCGCACGCTGTCGGGGTCGTTGCCCGACCGCACAAAGCCCACCATCTGCTGGATCGAAATCCGGGCCGTTCCTGCGGCCGGGGCGAGCTTCGGCAGCCTGTCGAGCTGGTTCGCCGGCAGATTCCACCAATCCGCGTATCTGCGAACGAGTTCCATCATCTTGGGTCCGCTCCCACCCAGAACCAGCGGTATCGGGTACGACCTCCGCGGAGATTGCGGAGCGGGGCCGGACTGCTCGCCGTCGTCACCCCAGTACTGCCTGATCAGTTCCAGGTGGCGGCCGAGTTGCTCGACCCTGGCCCGCGAATCTTGCTGGCCGACATCGAATCTCGCGAATTCCGACGGCCACGACCCCGCTCCGAGGCCCAACTCGAACCTGCCGTCCGAGGCCTCCGACAAGGTGACGGCCTGTTTGGCGAGCACCGCAGGATGCCGGAATGCGTCACACAGCACCAGATGACCGATCCTCAACCGCTCGGTCTTGGCCGCCACCCAGCTGGCAATGCCCATTGCCTCCCAGATGCTTTCGTCGGGCAACCCGGGCGCCTCGAGGTGATCGATGAAGGCGATCCCGTCGAAGCCGCTGGCCTCGGCGTGACGTGCCCGGTCCGCGATGTCGGCCGCCGACAGCCTCACCTGCGGCAGGAACAGATACCACTGGGCCATGCGCCACCTATACGTCGGGTTCCGTGCGATTGCGACGGCACGGCTAGTTTATTATCTTTACTATGTTAGAGGTCTTATGGATGTCGGACTGAACTCGGAGCAGCTGTCGCTGCGCGACACCGTACGCGACATATTACGTACGGAGTCCCCATCCGACACCGCACGCCAAGCGACCACGGATCCGGAGCGCTGGCGCTCTCTGTGGAAGACGGTCGTCGATCTCGGCTGGACCGAGCTCGCCGCCCCCTCAGCGGAAGGGGCCGGTGACTACGGGCCGGTCGAGCTGGCCGTGGTTCTCGAGGAATGCGGCGCCGCCATCGCACCAATTCCGTTGCTGAGCAGCGTCGGTCTGGCCGCGGGTCTGTTGCGCAACACCGGCCTGGACTCGGTGCTGACCGACATTGCGGGCGGTGTCGTGGCCACCCTGGCCGTCCACGCCGAAGGATCCCGGCTGCCCGGGGCGCCGATGACGCTGAGCCAGGGACGCCTGCGCGGCAAGGCAATTGCGGTCCCCAACCTGTCGCGCGCCGAGCTCGTCGTCACGCTCGCGCGCTCCGATGACGGTGACACCGTGGCGGCGGTCGCCCGCTGTGGCGACGGGGTCACCGTGGTGCCGCCGGCCGAATCCACCGATCCCGCTCAGCCGTTGGCCGACGTCGAGATGGACGCCGAGCCCATCGCGGTTGCGCCTATCGACCTGGAATCGGCATGGACTGCGCCGTGGGTGGCTTCGGCCGCCGATCTCCTGGGCGTGGCGAGCGCCGCGCTGCAGCGCTCGGTGGAGTACGCAAAATCGCGGCGCCAGTTCGGCCGGCCGATCGGTGCATTCCAGGGCATCAAACATGCACTGGCCGACAACTACGTCAGCGTCGAACGTGCCCGCAGCCTGACTTATGCCGCGGCGGCGCTGCTCGCCGACCCGGATACGCCACCCACCGATGCGTGGACCGCCGCGGCGCTGGCCAAGGCGGCGGCCAACGACGCGGCGGCCGGTTGTGCACGCACCGCGGTCCAGGTACACGGCGCCCTCGGGCAGACCTGGGAGCACGACGCCCATCTTTACGTCAGGCGTGCCTGGCAGGGCGCCGCCATGCTGGGTGACAGCCGCGCGCTGTATTACGAGGTGGGCCGCCGATTCTGTGGGGGTGCCGCGTGAGCCGCACCGGCGACGATGCAGAGCGCAGCGATGAGGAGGAGCGGTGCCCGTGAGCGCTGTGGTGGAGGAATTCGGCACCTGGTTGGTTGGTTTTCTGCCCGACGACTACTACGCGAACTATCGGCAATACCGCTGGGATCTGGGTTTGCGGCGCGATTACCAGCGGGCCGCGTTCGAGGCCGGGTGGCTACAGCCGACCTGGCCCCGCGAGCACGGCGGTCGATCGTTGGGTTTGCGCGACGCGATGGAAATCCGGATCGAGGCGGCATTGCGGTCGGCGCCCAAGCTGCCCAATGTTCAGGGGCCCGGCGTCGCCGCGCCCGGCATTCGTCAGTTCGGTACACCGGCCCAGATCGAGCGACTGCTCGTTCCGCTGCTGCGCGGTGACGAGTGGTGGGCGCTGGGCATGTCCGAGCCCGAAGCGGGGTCGGATTTCGCCGGTCTGCGTACCCGCGCGGAGCGCGACGGCGATGTGTTCCGGGTCAATGGCCACAAGATCTGGACCACCCAAGCCCACGTGTCGCGGTGGTGCACCCTGTATGCCCGCACGGATCCCGACGCGCCGAAACATCGTGGCATCTCGTGCCTCATTCTCGATCTGCATTCGCCCGGGGTCAGGATCGAACCCATCCGGATGGCGTCGATCTCCGACGAGACGTTCTGCGAGGTCTTTCTCGACGACGTCGAGGTGCCGGCCGCCAATCTACTGGGGCCACTCAACGACGGCTGGAATGTCGCCCTGTCGTCGCTGCACCATGAACGTCAGATGATCTGGATCATGAACTGGGTCGAGATCAAACGCGGACTTGACTCGGTGCGCGGTATCGCGGACTCGAGCCAAGACGTCTACGCCGAACTCGGTTCGCTTATCGCCGATGCAGAAGCGTTGCGCGCCACCGGATACCGTGCTTTGGGCAACGAACTCGCGGGGCGGCCCAGCCCGGAAGCCGACACCATGAAGTTGCTCGGATCGCTTACCTTGCAGCGTGTTTGGGAACTGAGCGCGGCCGCCGCGGGCCCCGAATCGGCCACCGATCCGGATCTGCTGTTCGAGCGTCAGGACGCGTTGGCCGCGACGATCTACGGCGGAACGTCGGAGGTCCAGCGCAACATCATCGCCGAGCGGCTGCTCGGGTTGCCGAAGGGATGACGACAATGGATTACGACCTCGGCGACGACGCCGGACAACTGCGCAGCCATTTGCGCGAGCTGGTTGCCAACCACATCCCCGCCGACTTTCTGGGCGCCTGCACCGAAAACCCGCAGGACCTCGCCACCACCGAGACGTTCTGCAAACTGCTGGCCACCGAGGGGCTGCTGGCGCTGGCATGGCCGAAAGAACATGGCGGCGGCGGTGGTTCGGTCTGGCAGCAGACGGTGCTGCGCGAGGAGATGTGGGCCCAACACGAGCCTCGCGGTCCGCAGTACATGGGGATCAACTGGGTCGGGCCCGCGCTGATGCGATACGGAACAGCCGAACAGAAGGCCAAGCACCTGGCGGCCATCGCCTCCGGAGACGTGATCTGGTGCCAGGGCTTTTCCGAACCGGAGGCCGGAACCGACCTGGTGTCGTTGCGTACCCGCGCCGTTGCCGACGGCGACGGGTGGCGCATCACCGGCCAGAAGGTGTGGACGTCGTACGCGTTGATGGCATCCTGGTGCGTGTTGGCGGCGTGCACCGACCCCGAAGCGCCAAAAAACAAGCGGCTCACCCTTTTTCTTATACCCATGGATCGGACCGGCTTCACCGTCCGACCGATCCCGTCGATGCTGGGACCGCACCACCTCAACGAGATGTTCCTGGACGACGTGCACGCGTTTCCCGGCGATGTGCTCGGCGAGGTCGGCGACGGATGGCGGGTGATGCGCGAAGCCCTGGCTTTCGAGCGGGTGGGCATCGCACGCTACGCACGCTGTGAGTCGCTGCTCGAACGGATGCGCGCCCAGCTCGGCGACGACTGGGATCAGCTGCCCGAAACGATTCGCACCCGGTGGGTGCGGGCGCTCGTCGACCTACGGGTCGCCCGGTTGCTGGCCTATCGCGCCGTATCGCTGCAGGACGATCCGGCGGCGGGGGCGGCCGCCAGTGCCGCGCGCATCATCACCACGACGTGCGATCAACTCGTCGCCGAGCTGCTGTTCGACGTGCTGGGCCCGACGGCGCTGGACAGCGGAACTTCCGCGGCGCTGCACGGAGCGATCGAAGACCATTGGCGTTACGCGCAGGCGGCCACCGTGGCATCGGGCACCATCGAGGTGCAACGCATGCTGGTGGCACGAGACGTATTGGGAGAACACAGGTGAAAACCGAGCTACCGCAAGACATCAGCGACTTCGCCGCCGTCGCGGGCAAGCGGCTGACCCGATTGGGTGGACCGCCGGCCGCACTGCGCGCCGAGACCGACGACGCCGTCCGGCATGCGGCACGTACCGCGCTGAACGATGTCGGTGCGTTCGATCTCGACGTGCGCTCGGGCCCGGATGACCTGCTGGCCGCGGCGGTGCTGTGTCAGGCCGCGGGCGCCACCGTGCTCCCCTATCCAGTGGTGGAGGAGCTGCTGGCGATCGACGGCGCGCGCCTGGCCCTGGTCAATCCGAAAGCCCCGCGCATCGACCACGGCGATCTGGCCGGGGACTGGGTCACCGCGGACCTGGACGGCAATCGGTACCGGCCACAGCCGGGCTCACGGACCGGCGCCAAGCTGGGGCCGTTCCTGGTCCCGGCCACCTTGAGCGCACCCGAGGGAACCGTGCCCGCCGCCGACGTTAACCTTCATCTCGTGCTGGGATCATGGCGGATTCTGGGAGCGGTGCAGCAGTCGTTGCGGATCGTCACCGACCATGTGCGCGCCCGGATTCAGTTCGGCAAGCCGCTCGCGGACTTTCAGACCGTCAGGTTCGCCGTCGCCGACGCGGCCGTTGCGGTCCGTGGATTGCACGAACTCGCGAAGTACACCATCTGCCGCCCGGAATCGCTCGCGGCGCAGATCCATTCGGCCGACGCCCTGATTCTTCGACTCAAGGCCGCCGAGACGGCACGACAGGTGATGCGCACGTCCCACCAGTTGCTCGGAGCCTTGGGCTTCTGCGACGAGTCCGACGTCAGCGTGCTCGATCGGCATACCCAACCCCTGATGCGGTTGCCGCTGGGCACCGAGGAACTCGCGTTGCGCCTGGTGCCACGCGTGTCGGACGGGTCATTCGAGACACTGTTCAGCGAGCCGGTATCGGCATGAACCGCACCGGCGACGATGCAGAGCGAAGCGATGAGGAGGAGCGGCGCAGATGACGACCGCCGGCGACGATGCAGAGCGAAGCGATGAGGAGGAGCGGCGCAGATGACGACCGAACCCGTCGCGGACGCGGTGACCCCGAACCCGCTCGCGGACGGAATCCCATTCGGAATCAAACTGCACCAATTGGCCGAAGAACGGCGCGACGATGCGGCCGTGACGATTGTCGCGCTCGACGGCAGCGCGACCTCGCTGACCTTCGGTGAACTCGATGCCCGCGCCAATCAGTGGGGCCGGGCGCTAGCCGGCCACGGTGCGCAGACGGGTTCCCTGGTCGCACTGGCCATTCCGAACTCGGTGCATCTGGTGCTGGCGACGCTGGGGTGCTGGAAGATCGGCGCGGTCCCCGTCCCGATGCACTGGGATCTTCCCGAGTGGGAGCGAGACCGGGTGCGTGAGGTCATCGACCCGGCCGTCGTCGTCGACGAAAAGAGCCGCTGGGAGCTCGACGCCGGCGCGGCCGGCGAGTCCGATGACGCCTTACCGGTGGCCGTCTCCCCCACCGCCAACGGAATATGCAGCAGCGGGTCCACCGGCGTGCCCAAGGTGATCCTCAACCTGGCGCCGTCGCTGTGGATTCCGCAGCAGGGCGAACCGTTCCTGTCGAACTGGACACCGGTGGCCCAGCCGCAAACCATCATGGTGCCGGCACCGATGTATCACACCAACGGCTTCGCCACCTTCCTCATGATGCTGGGCGGCGACCATCTCGTCATACTCGAAAAGTTCGATGCGGCACTCGTTCTCGATGTCATCGAACGTTTCCGGATCACCAACTTCACCGCCACGCCCACCATGCTGGCACGCATCGCGGCCCGGCCCGACGTGCGGCAGCGAGATCTGTCCAGCATCGTGTTCATCCTGCAGGGTGCCGCGGTGATGCCGCCGTCGCTGCTGCATACCTGGTTCGAACTGCTCAGCCCGGAGCAGATAGTGACGGCATACGGGATGACCGAAAACCTCGGGCTCACCGCCTTGCGCGGCGACGAGTGGCTTGCCCACCCCGGCAGTGTGGGGCGGGGATTCCGGGACACCGAGATCCGAATCCTGGACGCCGACAAGCGACCGCTGGGTCCTGGCGAGGACGGTGACGTATACCTGCGGGCCCCGATGAGCGCGGGTTACCGCTATCTGGGCGGGGCGCCCCCGCTGCCGTCGACCGAGGACGGCTTCCGCTCCGCCGGCGACATCGGCCACCTCGACGAGGACGGCTTCCTCTACATCGTCGACCGCCGAGTCGACATGATCGTCAGCGGCGGCGCCAATGTCTTTCCGGCCGAGGTCGAGTCGGCGCTCGCGGGCCACCCCGGCATCGCCGATGTCGTCGTGATCGGACTGGCAGACCCGCGGTGGGGGCGCCGGGTGCACGCGGTGATTCAGCGCGCCGACCTCGACGGCGCCGCGCCACTGACCGAACAGCAGGTGATCGAGTACGCGAAGAGCCGCCTTGCCCCGTACAAGGCGCCCAAGACCGTCGAGTTCGTCGACGCGATTCCACGCACCGCGGCGACCAAGGTCAACCGCTCGGCGATGATCGAAGCCCGGGGCGGCTGACGCCCGGATCGGTTGTCGGACCGACCCCCTATACTCGAACGTATGTTCGAAGAACGGTCCGGATCGGCGTCACCGCCGGAAGTGATTGCCTGGTTTGATGCGGCTGTCTCGCGCCGCAATCCGCCGGCCACGCCGGAGTCCGCTGCCCTCCTGGACCGGATCTGTTCGTCGTCGCGTGCCGAGAACCGGGCGGCCGGCCAGCGGCTGGCGGCAATTGGCGAGCTCGATGTGTTGCGGCTGCGCGAGTGCGGCGAACGCGAGACCTGGGCGACCGACACCTGGGACGCCATATCCGCGGAAATCGCCGCAGCGCTGCGAATAAGCCACGCGCTGGCGTCGAGTTACCTGAACTATTCGCGCGTCATGCGCACTCGGCTACCAAAAGTGGGCTCGGCGTTGATCGCCGGTGACATCAGTTATTCGACGTTCCAGACCATCGTGTACCGCACCGACTTGATCACCGATCCTGACGTGATGGCCGCGGTCGACGCCACACTCGCCCTACGGGTGCAACGGTGGCCGACAATGACGCGCGGGCGGCTGGCCGCCGCGGTGGATCGGGTGGTGGCCCGGGCAGACCGTGATGCGGTCCGGCGGCGCCGCGAACACCAAGCGAGTCGTCAGTTCTCCATTTGGGACGGCGGCGACGGTTTGTCGGAGGTTTTCGGAAGACTGTTCGCCACCGATGCACACGCCGTGGACGCCCGGCTGAATGCCTTGGCCGGCACTGTCTGTGAAAGTGATCCGCGAACTCTGCAGCAGCGTCGCGCCGATGCGATGGGGGCGTTAGCGGCCGGAGCCGAAAGGCTGCAGTGCCGCTGCGGGCAGCCGACATGTTCCGCCGGCGCGAGGCCGGTGCCCGGCCCGGTCGTGATCCACGTGGTGGCCAACGAGTCCACCCTTAACGGCGCCGGCTCAGACCCTGGCTCGCTCATCGGCACCGACGTGCTCCTCCCTGCGGAGTTGGCTGCGCAACTTGCCGACTCGTCGAGGCTGCGGCCACTGGTGCACCCCGGGGACGCGGCGCCAGAGCGCGGGTACGTCGCCTCTACGGCGCTGGCCGACTTCGTGCGCTGCCGCGACTTGACCTGCCGCTTTCTCGGGTGTGACCGCCCGGCAACGGAAGCCGATATCGACCACACGATCCCCCACTCCCAGGGCGGCGCTACGCACGCATCCAACCTGAAATGCCTTTGCCGCCAACATCATCTGATCAAAACTTTCTGGGGATGGCACGACCAGCAGCTTCCGGACGGCACGGTGATCTGGCGTTCGCCCTCGGGGCGCACCTACGTGACCGCCCCGGGCAGTGCGCTGCTATTTCCGGCCCTCTGCGCACCGACCGGTGAATTGGCTCCATCCCGGCAACCGGACCCCCAGGCCGATCGGTCTGCGGTGGTGCCGCAGCGCCGCGGCACCCGCGTCGCCAACCGCGCCAATTACATCGCCGGCGAACGCCGAGATAACCGCACTTCCCGCATCGCCTGCGAAACGCGCAGGGCGGCAACACAGCTCACCAGTCAAGGTCATCCCCCCGACTCCGAACCACCGCCCTTCTAGTTCCTGCAATTTGGGATCGGTAGCGAAACCAGGCGCAAGACTTTTGCGAATCGTCGGCGGCAAACTTACCGGCGACAGCAGCGAAAGGAAGTGTCGTGGACACCATGCGCGCCCTCAAGAAGCTCATTGCCGGTGCTGTGCTGTCGGGTGGTCTGGCGATAGCCGGCGCGGGGCTGACCGTAGGCACCGCCCACGCCGACAACCCCGATTGGGGCCCCGCGCGCCATTGGTGCCCGGGTGAGCCACTACCGGCGACCGGTAACCACGTCACAGACCCGTTCCGCGGCTGGGACATGAACGTATGTCACACCTACTACTACCTCTGGCCAGGCATGGGCAACGTCTCCAACATGATTTGGGATGGAGATAACCCGCCCCCGAAGCCCCCGCCACCGCCGGCCCTCATCACCAGAGACAACTGCCAGCAGATACTCGGGATCTTCTGCCCCAAGGCTTGACAGGACCCGGGGGCCCCGTTGGCGGACGGTCCGCCGGCCGACCCAGCGCGGTAACCTCATTCTCATAGCGCGAGCAGCGCGCTATGAAAGGGGACCAATCGCTCATGGCCGACCCCGGCGACGACGTCGAAACAACGCGCGGCGACCGCTTCATCAAGACCGCGGTGGCGATACTGGGCGAAACGGGACGCACCGACTTCACCGTGCAAGAGGTGGTCGCGCGCTCCAAGACGTCGCTGCGGGCCTTCTACCAACACTTCAGCAGCAAGGACGAACTGCTGCTGGCGCTGTTCGACCGAACCATCGCGCACTCGGTGCAGACGTGGCGCGGTGAAACCAAGGGGCTGGACAGCACCGCGGCACTGAAATTGCTGATCGACCGGATCAGCCAGCAAGCGGAATCGAGCACCCAGGACAGTCTCAATCGCGCGTTGACTCTCTACAACCAGCACCTGGCCGAGACCCGCCCCCGCGAATACGCCCGGGTGCTCTCCCCCCTGCACGGCCTGATACGCGACATCGTCGGGCAGGGCATCACCGAGGGAGTCTTCAACCCCGGCTTGGACGTCGGTGCGGCGGCGGCCATCGTCATGCAGACGATGATGGGTGCGCAGCGATTGCGTTGGCTCGGTTCGGAATTGAACGGAACGCCGGTCGACGTCGGCCAGCTCTATGACTTCTGCAGCCGCGCCCTCGGCATCCGTGACACCGACGAAGAGTCCGCCGCCCCGTCGCTGGCCGATCTGTTCGGACAGATCGGCATCCGCCCCAGCACCCGCAACGGCGAATTCGCCATGACCATGCCGGTCAGTCCCGCGGTCGTCAACACCTCCGGCGCGCTGCAGGGCGGCCTGATCGCCACGCTCGTAGATGTGGCGGGCGGACAATTCGGGCTCGACTACCTGCAACCGGGCACCACGATGACCACCGCGGATCTGTTCATCCGCTACCTGCGACCGATCCGGCAGGGCGCGGCATTCGCGGTGCCCACGATGCTGCGCTCCGGACGACGCGCGATGGTCATGCAGGTGGACATCTACGGCGACGGGGACGACGAACTGCGGGCCACGGCCACCGTGAATTTCGCCGTCATCAACGGCGACACACCAACGGCGGGCCTGCGGGCCGACGACTAGACCCGCTATACCCTGTTGCGCAAAACTGGTAACGTCGTTACCACAGAGTGAGAATTGAAACTTCTGCTAGGAGATCGCCATGCCGTCCCGGGAACTGCCCTTCCCCGTCTTCGACGCGGACAACCACATGTACGAGCCGCAGGAAGCGCTGACCAAGTTCCTGCCGGACAAGCGCAAGAACGTCATCGACTACGTCCAGGTCCGCGGGCGCACCAAGATCGTGGTGCGCGGCCACATCAGCGACTACATCCCCAACCCGACGTTCGAGGTGGTGGCCCGCCCGGGTGCCCAGGAGGACTACTTCCGCAACGGCTCACAGGGCAAGAGCTACCGCGAAATCCTCGGCGAGTCAATGAAAGCCATCCCCGCCTTCCGGGAGCCGGGCGCGCGGCTGGAGGTCATGGACGAACTCGGCATCGACTTCGCGCTGATGTTCCCGACGCTGGCCAGCCTGGTCGAAGAGCGCATGAAGGACGACCCCGAGATGACCCATGACGTCATCCACGCGCTCAACGAGTGGATGTACGAGCAGTGGTCGTTCAACTACAAGGACCGCATCTTCGCCACTCCGGTGATCACCCTGCCGATCGTCGACCGTGCACTCGAGGAATTGGAGTGGTGCCTGGAGCGCGGCGCGCGCACCGTGCTGGTCCGCCCCGCGCCGGTGCCCGGCTACCGCGGCAGCCGATCGTTCGGCCTCGAAGAGTTCGACCCGTTCTGGCAGGCCTGCGTCCGCGCGGAGATCCCCGTCTCGATGCACGCCTCGGACAGCGGCTACTCCGAGCTGCTCAACATCTGGGAGCCCGGCGACGAATTCCTGCCGTTCAAACCGACGGCCTTCCGCAGCCTGGCCATGGGCCATCGCCCCATCGAAGACGCGTTCGGCGCGTTGGTCTGCCATGGTGCGCTCACCCGCAACCCCGACTTGCGGATCCTGTCCATCGAGAACGGCGCCGACTGGGTGCCGACGCTGTTCCGGGGTCTCAAGGGCGTCTACAAGAAAATGCCGCAGGCTTTCGCCGAGGACCCGATCGAGACCTTCAAGCGGTGCGTCTACGTCAGCCCCTTCTGGGAGGACCGGTTCGCCGAGATCGTCAACATGGTCGGCACCGACCGGGTGGTCTTCGGATCCGACTGGCCACACCCCGAGGGCCTGAAGGACCCGATCACCTTCGTCGACGAACTTGCCGACTTCGGTGACGAGGACAAGGCAAAGATCATGGGCGGCAACATGATGAAGCTCATGAAGGTGTCCGCGCCGGCCAAGAAGCCGGTCTCAGCCTGAACGCTGCCCGGTGCCCGACGGTTCGGCATCGGAGAATACCGAGACCACACCTTTGGTCTCGAACACAGCGAGGCGCACGTCGCCGGGCGCTCGGTGGCCGTGCTGGCGCAAAATCGCGTCCAAGTCGCCCCGAGTCAACCTGCAGCGCTTCAGGTTTGCCTCGTCGACTTCACCGTCGCTGATCAGCACCCGCACCGGAGGGTCGACAAGCCGGCGCACCCACGGGACCAGGCGCAGCCGCGCGACCAGGTCGTGGACAGCGATCAGGGTGAGCAGGGCCGCGGTGCCGGTGAACCACGAGGTGTCGGCGGCTGTGGCGGTGCGCCCCACGATCGCGCCGATCGCGACCGCGGTTACCCAGTCGAAAGGCGTGAACTCGGCGATGGTTCGCCGCAGGACGAGCCGGAAAGCCGTTACCGAGGTGATGAATAACGCCAGTGCCTTGAGCGCCGCGTAGGCCGCCGGCTGCCATCCGTTGAAGAACTGCGCTAGTAGATCACTCATCCTCCCCATCCCCACCCGTCTGAACCGCGGCGCCGCAGCGGCGTGGAAGGAACCGGCCCGCAACCGTGACGACGTCACTGCGAGCCGGACCAGGTCGGCAGCACAATGTCGGATAGGTACCCTCCGAAGCCCGCGGTAAACGGGATAGCCGCTGGACGGCCGCCACCCGTCGCCGCAAGTCTGGGCGAGGTCATGATGCGCGCATTTCGCCGCACGAACGGGGTATACGCCCGCATGGCGCGTGATGCCGCGGTTCTTCGAACGTGTCCGCGCCCGGAAACGATGGAGGGTAGATGAGCGTGGCACCGCACGACGGGAAACCTGTCGATATCGATGACGACGTCGCGTTTCTCACCGAGCAGATCGAAGCTCTCAAACAAGTCGGACTCCGTGACGACGTGGACGACGAAGAGATCTATGACCTGAGCATTAGGTGGGGTACCGCGCTAGCGGGACGACTACCCCGCCTGGGGTACTACAGTTCGCTGGGGCAACTCGGTGACGATGGTCAGCACAGGTTCGAATGGCTGTGTGATCAGCTGCGCGAGTTATCGCCTCTGATAGAGCGGTTCGAGCTGGCCCGGCCGCAGCTTCCGGGATCCACGGACGGCCAGGCTAGCGGTGATCGTCATGCCCGGAAGCGTCTGAGGCGCCTCCTGCGTAGGTGAGAAAGTCTCTGTCGCGCAATCTGAGCGCGGTTCGCGGCTTGGGGCAGTCCGGATTGCGGCAGGTCAGCGCGACCATGTAGGCGTCGGCATCTTCGTTCAAAAACAGGTAACCGAGGTAGAGGGCGTCGCCGACGGCGAAATCGGTTGCGCCGCAGGCTTCACAATGTCCGCCCTTGGCCGTGACTTGTTCGAGTACGCGATGGTGGGCCACTGTATCCAACTTGATCAGCTCGGGGCGTACCCCGATCCCCTCGGTCGCCATTTCGGTCATCTCAGATTTCCACGTCCTTGTCGTAGTACACGCGGTCCTCACGCCAACCACCGGTGCCCATGCCGATACCGGCGTAGTCCTCGACGAATTCGATCTGGTTGATCCACTTGGCCATTTTGAAACCCACTTGGGTTTCCACCCGCAGGCGCAGAGGCGCACCGTGTTGGATCGGCAACGGCTTGCCGTTCATTTCATAGGCCAGCAGTGTCTGCGGCTTGTCGGCGAACTCGAGGTCGAGCACTTCATAGAACTGGCCTCCGCCGTGCGACGCCGGCTCGTCGGTGCTGTTGTCCTGCATGGTCAAAAAGCAGACGTAGCGCGCCTGCGGCAGCGGCCGGACCAGATCCACGAGCTGACGCAGATGAACTCCGGTCCATTCGCCGATGCTGGTCCAGCCCTGGACGCAGTTGTGCATCACACATTGCGTTTCCGACTCGGCCAGCGCACGGAGCGCACTCAGGTCCAGGGTCACCGGGTTTTCCACCAGGCCGCCGACGCGCATTCGCCAGTCCACGAAATTGTGTACTGCCATCACTTTGTATTCGGTACTGGTGGGCGGCTTTCCGTTGACGCGGTGCTGCTTGGAGATCTTGTGGGCCGGATAGTTCTGTCGAGAGTTCAGCGGCCGCAGCAGCAGTCGACGAACCGCGGTGACGACGGCCCCCAGCACGCGCTGCACCGACCGTGGGTTACGCAGACTCCAGATCGTCGCCGCAACATGGACGGCGACGATCGCCGCAATGATCAGCAACGAGATCGCGGTGGCCCAGTTCGTGTTACGGACGGCACCGAAAATCATTGACGCGGTGAGTCTGCCCCAGCCCCAGAAGAAAATCATCGACAGGTGAATCGCGATGAAGACCAGGAAGGCGATCAGTCCCAAGAAGTGCAAGCTGCGCGCCCATTGCCGACCGCCCCACATTTGCACATACCACGGGAACCGCGCCTCGATCGCCGGAGACTGAGCGGCGCCGGTCAGGATCTGGAACGGTGCGAGGACAAAGACGACGCCGGCGTAGGTCAGCTTCTGGATGGCGTCCAACGGTTCACCGGGCAGCACCGGCGGAAGATTGAACGTCAGATACGTGACGATGTCGTCCCACGCTTCGGGGAAAATCGACCACGACGCCGGCCAGTAACGGTGCCATTGGCCGGTTGCGAACAGCAGGATGTAGTACGACAGGCCCAGCAGAATCCAGCCGATAACCACGAAGAAGTGCCAGTGACGTCCCACACCCAGCTGCGCGCGCCCGGGCAACGAAATCCACGGGCTGTAGTCCTCTTCCTCGTCGAGGGTGTCGTAAATCCTGTCCCGAGGCATGACCTTTCGGGTGAAGCGAGCCCACTCGGTGCCCGGCTTGCTGTCGTCGTGCCAGTACAACTTCGGATGCGTGGCCAGAATCTCGAGACCGCTGCGCAGGATCAGCGTCACGAAGAGCACGTTCAGCCAATGATCGATTCGCAGCCACACCGGATAATCCAACGTCGTCATGCCGAACTCCGTCAGTCGTACCACTGCTGGCGTTGCGGATAGGCCACGTTGATGCCCGATAACACCGTCGTGTGCACGGCGATGAATGCCGCCGCGAACGCCATCCCCAATGTTCCCGGTGCGAAGTCCCATCGGGCGCTCACCGCGGCGAGCCCGGGCAGGTTGACCCAACGAGTGACCAGATACACGCCGAGAAAGGCCGAGCAGAGCAAGCTGCCGAGGAACCAACCAGCTTGGGGCACAGACGGTTTGAAGCCGACCACCATGGCGGTTGCCGCGACCAGACAGCCGGCCGCCAGCACAAGCACGTAGGCGGCGAAATACCCGGGAAGGTCCGGCCGGGTGGTCAGCACGTAGATGTGCACCGCAACCAGACCCGTCAGCAGCGCCCCGCCCAGCGCCGTCACCGTACGGGGCAGGTTGAATGCCACCCAGCCGTTCAAGGTGAGCATTGGTGACGACAGAAGGCGCCGCTAGAGCGCCGTCGTGCGTCGCGTCACGAGATCGGCCACGACTGCGAGGTACCCTGCCCAAACCGGCTGCAAACGGGCCGTTTTGCCGTCCGAGGACCGCGACTGTCGCAGGCGTTAATTGCATTTGCCAACCGAATTAACCGATATCCTTCGGACCGGTAACCAAACCGTTGCGATACGCATCCAAGAACCATTGCTAATCTGAACAACTACGTGTGCAAATTAGGTCAACCCAATGACCCGGTTTTCGACTCGGCCCTCCGTTGGGGGCCGATAGGAGGAACGGCCAGATGGTGGCCGAAAAGGACTGGGACAGAACCGTCGGTGCGGCAGAGGACGTACGCCGCGTCTTCGAGAACGTCCCCGCGCTGTTGGTCGGGCTCGAGGGGCCCGACCACCGTTTTGTCGCGGTCAACGCGGCTTACCGCACACTGAGTCCGCCAATTGACTCCATCGGGCTATTTGTGCGCGACATCTATCCCGAGCTGGAGAGCCAAGAAATCATCCAGATGTTCGACCGGGTATATCAAACGGGCGAGCCGCAGTCGGGCACAGAATGGCGAGTCCAGGCCGACTTCGAGGGCGCGGGGCGCGCACAGGAACACTTCTTCGACTTCATCGTCACGCCGCGGCGCGCAGAGGACGGCTCGATCGAGGGCGTGCAGCTGGCCTTCGTCGACGTCACCAGCCGGGTGCAGACGCGGATGGCCGCCGATGCGCGGCTCGAGGAGCTGTCCGAGCGGTACCGCAACGTCCGCGATTCCGCCACCATCATGCAGCAGGCGCTACTGGCACCCTCGGTGCCCGTCATTCCCGGAGCGGACGTCACCGCGCAGTATCTCGTCGCTGCGGAGGACACCGCGGCCGGTGGCGACTGGTTCGACGCGATACCTCTTGGGGATCGGCTGGTACTCGTCGTCGGTGATGTCGTCGGCCATGGCGTCGAAGCGGCCGCGGTGATGTCGCAACTGCGGACCGCGCTGCGCATGCAGGTCGTCGCCGGATATCCGATCGCCGAAGCGCTCGAGGCGGTCGACCGATTCCGCAAGCACGTACCCGGGTCGAACACGGCGACCATTTGCGTCGGCTCGCTCGAGTGCGGCACCGGCGAATTCCGGTACTGCACCGCAGGACACCCGCCGCCGCTGCTGGTGACGGCGGACGCGACCGCGCGGTATCTCGAGCCTTCCGGCGCGGGCCCGCTCGGCAGCCGCACCGGCTTTCCGGTGCGCACCGAATTCCTTGACGTGGGTGACTCGATCCTGTTGTACACCGACGGCCTGATTGAAAGACCCGGCCGACCACTGGGCGCCAGCACCGCCGAATTCGCCGAGCTGGCCGCGAATATCGTCGGGGGTCAACGCGGCTTTGTCATCGAATCCTCGGTACGCCCGATCGACCGCATCTGTTCGGAGACACTGGAATTACTGCTGCGCTCGACCGGCTATAGCGACGACGTCACACTCCTTGCGGCGCAACGCCGGACCCCGCCCGCACCGCTGAGCCTGACACTGGATGCGACGATCCGCGCCGCACGTACGGTACGCACCCGCCTGCGCCAATGGTTGTCCGAGGCCGGCGCCGACGCCGACGACATTTCCGACGTGGTGCACGCGATCTCGGAGTTCGTCGAGAACGCGGTCGAGCACGGGTATGCAAGCGAGGTCACCGATGGCGTGGTCGTCGAGGCGATGCTGTCCGGCGACGGCAACCTGCACGCCTCGGTGATGGACCGCGGACGCTGGAAGGATCACCGCGAGGGCGAGAGGGGCCGCGGCCGCGGCCTCGCCATGGCCGAGGCCCTGGTGTCCGAGGCGCACGTCAGTCATGGATCCGAGGGGACGACCGCCAGTCTGACGCACCGGCTCTCACGGCCGGCGAACTTCGTCACCGACTCAGTGATCAGCCGGGGGGCCGATCGGCGGGCGGTCAACGCGGAATTCGTCTCCGAGGTCAGCGAACCGGGTCGCATCGTGGTCAGTGGCGACGTCGACTCCAACACCGCATCCACCCTGGACCGCCAGATCGCGGTCGAAAGCCGATCGGGCGTCGCACCGCTGACCGTCGATCTCAGCGCTGTCACCCACCTCGGATCGGCGGGCGTCAGCGCGCTGGCCGCCGCACGCGAGCGGGCACGCCGACAGGGCAGTGAGTATGTGTTGGTGGCCCCGCCGGGAAGCCCCGCGCACCACGTCTTGTCGCTGGTGCAGATCCCGGTGGTCAGCGGCCTCGCCGAGAACCTCGTGGCCGAAGGTTAACCCCGGTCGGCCCGTTCGCCGTGCCGCACCTGGTTGAATGGCACGCCGCGGTCGGCGGCGTATTCGCGGGGGAAGCCCAGCACCCGCTCGCCGATGACGTTGCGGGCCATCTCCGTTGTCCCGCCGCCGATGGCCACGGTCTGCCGGGATAGGTAACGCAAACCCGTTTCGAGTCCGGCGCCCGGTTCCCCCACCACGCCGGCACTTCCGGCGATCGCCAACGCCGTGTCGACGTCCGTCGTCGTGGTTTCGGAGTGAAACAGCCTGATGAGCGTTCCGGCGGCCGGCGGCAACGCGCCGTCTCTGACGCTGCGATACACGTGACCGATCAGTTGCTCGGCCACCGCACGGTGCACCAGGGCGCGACCGGCCATCTCGTGCACGCGTTCGTTGTCGGCTTGCCCGGTCTTCTCCGCAAGGGCCACGTAGTCAACCGGAATCGCATTGCCGCCCTCGCTGCCGCTGCCGCTGGCGAACTCGGACCCCTGGCCCACCGCTCGGCGTTCGTGGTACAGCTGCCGTGACGCCACCGCCCAGCCGTCGTTGACCTTCCCGACGACGGCGTCATCTCCGACATCGACCCCGTCGAGGAACTCCTCGCAGAATTCGGTGGAACCGCTCAGCATCGTGATGTGCCGCAACGTGATTCCCGGGTGTGCGATCGGCACCAGGAACATCGTCAGGCCCTCGTGCTTGGGCACATCCCAGTTGGTGCGGGCCAGACACAGGCCGTAATCGGCGGCGAACGCACTGGTGCTCCAGGTCTTGGCGCCGTTGATGATCCACCGATCGCCACGCCGCTCGGCCCGGGTGAGGACCCCGGCCAGATCCGATCCGCCGCTGGGCTCACTCAATAACTGCACCAGCACTTCCTCGCCACGCAGTGCCGCGGCGATGTGCTGCTTCTTCTGGTCTTCGCTACCGGTGTCGAGCAGGGTGGCGCAGCAGATCGTGAATGTCGGGGTGTTGAGGATCAACGGCATCTCGTAGTCGAGGGATTCGACGTCGAATGCCTTCTGGTATTCGTAGTCCAGCCCCAGGCCGCCGTATTCGCGGGGAAAGCAGATGCCCGCGAATCCGCCGTCATACAAACGCTTTTGCAGTTCTCGGGCCCTTAACCACGACCGTTCCTCATCACGCAGCGCGACCGGTGGGGACTCACGGTCGATGGGCGGCATGTTATCCGCCAGCCATGCCCTGGCCCGGGCAGCGAACTCCCCAACGGACTCCGTCGACGTCATCTGCTCTCCATCATTTCGCCGAACGTCCCGCCTTTTCGAACTCGTACACGCGCAGATTGTGTTCCTCAGGAGTTCCAAACATGCTGCGGTACAGTGTGATCCGACGAAGGTACAGGTGCAGGTCGTGTTCCCAGGTGACGCCGATGCCTCCGTGCATCTGCACACACGCCTGAACGATCTGACCCGCCATCTCGCCCACATAGGACTTGGCGATGCTGGCTGACAAGTTCGCTTCCGGCGCGCGGGCGGCCACGTCTGCGACCGCCGCTGAGGTGGTGGCACGACAGGCTTCCAGCCAGAGCTTCATGTCGGCGAACTTGTGTTTGAGGGCTTGGTAGGACGCCAGTGGACGGCCGAATGTGTGTCGGTCCAGCGCCCATTGCACGGTGAGGTCGAACACCGTCTGCAGGGCACCGACCACCTCGGCGCATTGCAGCACCTGGGCGATTTGGCTTTGTCGATCGATGAGCGCAGCCGTCTCGTCGGCGGTGCCGACGGCCGCTGACCGTGGCACCACGACTTTGTCGAAGTGCACGCGGGCGTATTGCTTGACCAGATCGACAGACTGCTGGGGTTCAATCCGGACGCCCGCCGCGTCCGCCGGGACCAGAAATTGACGAATCTCGGCAGCGTTCGCGCCGCACCGGGCCACCACCAACAGCGCAGCACTCTGGGCGCCCGCCTCGACGCGGTCCTTGATGCCGTCGATGCGATAACCGGAGTCGGTCTCGGTGGCCGTCACCGACGGATTCAGCGGTGCCCACCGTTGGCCCGGCTCACAAACCGCCCACGACGCCACGGTTTCACCAGATATCAACGCCTCGATGGCGTCGGCGTGCTCGTCGGAGTTTGTGCACTCGACAAGCCCGGCCAGCACGGTGCTGACCGGATACAGCGGTCCGGGCGCCACCGTCTTGCCGAGCTGTTCGGCGACCATCGCCAAGTCGGCAAAGCCGTTCTCCGAAACGCTTCCGCCGCCCAACTCCTCCGGGACGAGCAGACCAGTCCAGCCGAGCTCGGCGGCGCGCCGCCACCACGCGGGCTCGAACGACGTACCCGCGGCGTGCAGCTCCCGTACCCGCCGCAGTGGCGCTTCCTTCTCCAGGAAAGCTTGGGTGGTCGCGGTGAAAAGGATCTTTTCGGGAGAATCGAGGGTGGTCATGGTGCCGAGGGGATCCTTCTTGACATTCGATCGTTGCGGCTGCAACGGAAACGGTTTGAGTGTTTGATCATCCGCCCGATCGGTCCTCGGTTGGCTGGCGATTCTGATGTTAGCAACGCGCAATACGGTAAGAGATACCGGAGTTCAGTCGGTAAAACCGGGGACGAGTGCGTCGACCTTGGATTTCGGCGCGACGGCCGGGGTCACGGGGATGCGATCACAGCTACATGGCGAACACGCGGCGCACCGCCTGTGCGTGCAGCGCCCGATTCTCCTGGGAAACAACCCAATCGGGGACCATCGAGTCGAACCCGTTGAAGGTCGCCGCGATCACATGCAATTCGGTGTGGACGTACGCGTGCAACAGCCGGTTGGCGTAGTCGATGGCCTCGTCGCGGCAGGGATCGATCTCCGAGCAGCTGACGAACGTGGGCGGCAAGCCTTCCAGATTGGCTCGGTGCGCGGGGACCTGCTGGCCGTTGGCGCCGGCGTGGCCGAGATAGTGGTTCCATGCCCGGCTCACGGCCGGACCATTGAGGCCCGGGGTGCGCTGGAATTCGCGACGCGAGGGCGTGGCGTCGGAATCGAGCATCGGCTGGTGCAGAATCTGCATCAGGATCGCTGGACCTTCCTGGTCGAACATGCGCTGAGTCAGGCCCGCCACCAGTGCCGCACCGGCATCCCGGCCCATCACCGCGATGCGGTTGGCGTCGGCGTCCAGCTCTGCGCTGTTCTCGACGGCGTAACGGAAGGCCGCTTCGACATCGTCGAGTGCCGCCGGACACGGATTCTCTGGTGCCAGCCGGTAGTCGACCGACACCACCAGGCAGCCGCCGTCGCGGGCCAACTCCACACAGTGGGCATGGTCAGTCTCCAGGTTGCCGGTGACGAAGCCACCGCCATGGGCGTAGACCACCACCGGCGCGCAGGATTCAGTGCGGCCGCGATACAAACGCAGGCCGAGCTGCTGACCGTCCGGCCCGGCGATGGATCGTGAATCGATGGAGACGCCAGTGGTATCGGCCGACGCGGCGCGCAGCGCGGCCAGCAGGTTGGCGTGTTCACGCTCGGCGGGCAGTGTCTCGGCGCGGAATTCGAACGCGCCCAACTCCACGGCGGCGTCCCGCAGCACCGGATCGATACGGTTGAGGCCGTGTGGGCGGGCCGGTTTCGTCTGTGTCATATCAACTCATTTTTCGGGCTCGTCGTGCGGGCTCATCGGCGGTGCCGGGAAGGTAAGCCTTACCGTAGACCACCTTCAAGGTAGACCTGCGCTTTTAGGGTTTGACACCGAGGTACTCGGCGCCGCGAACCGAGCCCTGCGGGCCGGCGGTGTCGTAAATACGGGCCATATCGAGTCGGCCGCAGCACAAGGCGAATTGGTCGCTGTCCGACTCGCGATGGCGCCCCAGCCATTGGGCTTCGTTGCTATCTATACTATGATAGCTATTTTCGGCTGGGTACCCACCGCCGTGGATTCGCGGGCACTCGTAATTCGGTCCGCGTGAACGGCCTTATCGGTTGTTTCAGGAGGAGCGCTGATGACGCTCAGCACTGGCCCGAACGGTCAGCCCGTCGTGCCCCCGCTCGATTTCACCGGCGAAACCAGCCCCTACCCGTTCTTTCAACACATGCGGCACACCGACCCGGTGTGGCACGGTTCCCTTTCCGATGCCAGCCAGTTGCCGGAGGAGCTGCGGCCCAGTGACGAGTGGGTCCTTTTCGGTTACGACGGTGTCTCCCAAGCTTTTCGCGACGATCGGATCTTCACGTCGGCCGCCTACGACAAGACGATCGGGCTGGTGATGGGACATACCATCCTGGCGATGGGCGGGCGCGAACACCACGACCACCGCAACCTGGTGGCCAAAGCGTTCCGCGCGACCGCGCTGCAACGCTGGGAACCGTCGGTCATCGGGCCGGTCTGTGATCAACTGGTCGACGAGATCAAGAATGACGGTCATGCCGATCTGGTGAAAGCGGTGACCTTCGAATTTCCCACGCGGATCATCTCGACGCTGTTGGGTCTGCCCGCTGAGGATCTCGACCTGTTCCGGCGTCTGTCCCTCGACCTGATCTCGATCCCGACCGACATCGTGGCGGGATTGAACGCCGCCACCGAGCTCTACGACTACTTCCTCAAACAGGTCGAGCAGCGCCGGCGCAAGCGGACCGATGACATCATCGGCGACCTGGTCGCCGCCGAAATCGATGGTGAAAAACTCACCGACGAGGCCATCATCGCCTTCTTGCGGTTGTTGTTGCCTGCCGGCCTGGAGACCACCTATCGCTCATCGGGCAATCTGCTGTACCTGCTGCTGACCCACCCCGAACAGCTGGCGATGGTGTACCAGGATCGGTCATTGATACCGATGGCGATCGAGGAGGGTCTACGATTCGAAACTCCACTGACCATGGTCATGCGCACCACGACCGAGGAGGTCGAAATCGGCGGTAAGACAATCCCTGCCGAGGCCCAGATCGACATGTGTATGGGCTCGGCCAATCGCGACGAGAGTCGCTGGACCGATCCCAACACGTTCGACATTCGCCGGCCTCGCCAATCTCACATCGCCTTCGCCGGTGGTATCCACATGTGCCTCGGCATGCACCTGGCCCGGATGGAGACACGGGTCATGTTGAACAGCCTGTTCGACCGCGTCGAACATCTGGAGTTCGTGCCCGACGACGGAACCGGTGAGGAATCCAAGATCATCGGGGTCACCTTCCGATCGCCGAACAAGATTCCGGTCACGTTCGCCCCCGCCGCATGAGAAGCCGCGCAGCGATCCTGCACGACGTCGGCGGGCCGTGGTCTGTCGAGGAATTCGAGCTCGATCCGCCCAAGGCCGGCGAGGTCCTGGTGCAGATGGCGGCCGCCGGCTTGTGCCATTCCGACGACCACATCCTCAAAGGCGACATGTCGGCGCCCAATGAGGTGATGCGATCCATGGGGCTGCCGACCATGTTCCCGACGATCGGTGGTCACGAAGGTTCTGGCATCGTGCGTGAGGTCGGTCCCGGTGTCACCGACTTCGCAACGGGTGACCACGTAGTGATGTCCTTCGTCGCCGTTTGCGGCCAATGTCGTTGGTGCGCCAGCGGAATCGAGTACCTTTGCGACGTCGGCATCGGCACCATGATCCCGGGAATGCCGACGGACGGCACGTTCCGCCACCACACCGCCGACGGCCGAAACCTGGGTCATATCGCCAAGATCGGCGCATTTGCCGAACACACTGTGGTATCGACGAATTCACTGGTGAAGATCCAGGAACACCTGCCACTGACGTCAAGCGCACTGTTGTCCTGTGCCATCCCAACCGGTTACGGTTCGGTCGCCAACCGGTCCAACATGCGCGCCGGCGATACCGTCGTGGTGATCGGCGTCGGTGGGATCGGCACGGGCGCGATCCAAGGTGCCCGGATCAACGGCGCTGCCCAGATCGTGGCGGTGGACCCGGTGGAGTTCAAACAGAAATCGGCGCTGCAATTCGGCGCGACCCACAGCGCGGCAACGACCGTCGAGGCGATGGACCTGGTGCGGGATTTGACGTACGGGGTGATGGCCGACGCGGTGGTGGTCTCGCCGTCGTTGATCACCGCCGAGGATGTCCGTGACGCGGTGAAGCTCACCCGCAAGGGCGGCACCTGCGTGCTGACCGGCATGACCTCGCAGCTGACCCGGTCGGTCAAGATCGACCTGCAGGACTTCATCTTGATGAACAAGACGTTGGCGGGCACCATATTCGGCTCGTGTAACCCGAAGGCGGACATCTCCCGGCTGGCGCTGCTCTACCAGACCGGCCAGCTTCAGCTCGACGAGATGATCACGAAGCGTTATCGCCTCGACGAGGTCAACGACGCCTACGACGACCTACTCAACGGCAAGATCGTCCGGGGCGTCATCGATTTCGGGGTCAGCTGACCTGGCGTCCGGGGTAGCGCCCTAGCCGAGCTTGGCCAGGGTGTGATCCCACAATTCACGTGCGAGGTCGGGATCTTCTGCCGCCCGATTAGCTTTGGCGACTTTGCCTTTCACGTAGTATTCACCGACCGCCCAGTCGACGCCCGGCACGCTGGTCGCCAGCCAGACCAGCGAATCGGCGCCATGATCTGCGGACTTGATCATCCGGCTGACCGGCGTGCGTTGCATGGTGGTCAGAAACCGAGAGCCAGACGAGTGACCGATGTTGGTATTGACGAACCCGGGGTGCACCACCGCCACCGAAAGACCTTCGGCGGAAAAGCGACGATGTAATTCCTTGGTGAACAAGATGTTTGCCAGCTTCGCAAGTGCGTAGGCGGTGCTGGGCCGGCGTCGGTCCGTCGTATCGAAATCGGCGAGCTTGACCTTTCGCAGCAATCGTTGAGACGAACTGGATGTGTTGACGATCGTGGCTCGCGAACCGACGAGCACGTCCAGCAGCTGCGTGGTGAGCAAGAACGGCGCCAGGTAGTTGACCTGAAGGGTGATCTCGTGGCCGTCGGGCGTCCGCTGCAGCTTCGAGAACACTCCCCCGGCGTTGTTGCCCAGCACGTCGATGCGCGGATACCCGGACCGGATTTTGTCCGCCAGCGCCCGCACCTGGGACAGGTCGGCGAAGTCGGCGACGAAGTAGTCGGCATCGAGCTCCGCGGCCACGGCCGCGGTCTTGCTCTCCGACCGTCCCACCAGCACCACGTTGTCACCGCCGCGGCTGATCCGGCGGGCCGCCGCCGCGCCGATGCCGTCGCTGGCACCGGTGATGACGATCGTCCTGCGCGCCATTGCCTCGACCTCCACGGCGAGTGTAGCGATAGCGCGCGGGGGGCGGGTGCGGTCAGGCCAGCGAGTACCGAACCGGCAGGTGTTTGAGTCCGCCGACGAACGTGGTGGCGACCAATTCCGGGTCACCGGTCAGTTCAACGGATTTGAGCCGGGGCAACAGCTCCGAGAAGAAGCTGTTGACCTCCATGCGGGCCAGCGCCGCACCCATACAGAAGTGCACACCGTAACCGAAGGCCACGTGCTTGTTGGGGTCGCGACCGACGTCGAAGCGGAACGGATCGCTGAAGACATCCTCGTCGCGGTTGGCCGAAACATAGGACAGCAGCACCGAGTCCCCGGCGGCGATGGGCACTCCACGCACGGTGGTGTCCTTCGCGGCGGTCCGCATGAATTCCTTGACCGGAGTTACCCAGCGGATCATCTCCTCGGTGGCCAGCGGCATCAAGTCGAGGTTGTCGCGCAGGCGCTGCAGTTGGTCGGGATTCTCGATGAGCGCGTGCAGGCCGCCGGAGATGGTCGCGCTGGTGGTGTCGTGACCGGCGGTGGCCACGATCAGGTAGTAGGACACGGTATCGATGTCCGACAAGGGTTCGCCGTCGACGCGGGCGTTCGCGATCGCCGATGCGAGGTCCTCGGTGGGATGCTCGCGACGAGACGCCGTCACACCGTTGAAGTAACCGAACATGTCGAACAAAGCCGGCAGCTGGTCCTCGTTCGTGCTGCCACGTTTGAATTCGGAGTCGTCGCTACCGAACAACTCCTGGGTCAGCTTGAGCATCCGCGGAAAATCGGCCTCGGGCAGCCCAAGCAGCGACATGATCACGTAGAGCGGGTAATTGACGGCGACTTCCTGAACGAAGTCACATTCGGGGCCGGCCGCCATCATCTTGTCGACATAGATCTTGGCCAATTCGTCAACACGGACCTTCAACGCCCGCATCGCCTTTGGCCGAAACCAGTCTGAGCCGATCGCGCGCACCACCCGATGCGCAGGATCGTCCAGATGGATCAGCGTGCGCACGCCGGCGGCGGCCTGCATCTCGTCGCCCTCGGCGGTCGTCAGCACCGGCCGCGGCCAGTTGGTGAAGAGCATGTTCTCGCGTTCGATGTCCATGATGTCGGCGTGTTTTGTGATCGCCCAGAACGGCCGGTAGTTCGCAACGTCCACCCAGGACACCGGAGCGTTGGCACGCAGGTGTGTCAGTGCCGCATGCAGCCGCCGCTCGTCGGTGTACGCCAACGGGTCCGCCAACAGCTTCGCGGCCTCGTCCATCGTCGTTGCGCTCACTGGTGAGACTCCTCGATTCGGGACGCCCCGCCGGCCTCCAGGCAGGCGGCGTCAGACATGCGGGTAACTTTACAGTAAGCGATCCAGTATGTGACCCTGCAAATCTGGTCGCGCGACGAATCTCCATGAGGTAGGACATAGGCATGCCGAAAGCCCAGGATTGGGGAGAAACGCTCGAGGATCTCGAGCGGCGCCGTCAGCAGGCGTGGGACATGGGCGGGCCGGAGCGGCTCGACAAGCATCGCAGTAAAGGCAAGCTCGACGCCCGGGCGCGAATCGAGTACCTCCTCGATCCGGGCACATTCCGTGAGCTCGGCACCCTGGTGGGTGGTGAGATCGCGGCCGACGGCCTGGTTGTCGGCTCCGGCGAGATCAACGGCTCACCGGTGATGTTGGGCGCCGAGGACTTCACCACCATGGCGGGCAGCATCGGGCCCGGCGGCAACTCGAAGCGGTACCGCATCGCCGAACTGGCGCTGCGGGACAAGATTCCACTGGTGATGCTGCTCGAAGGTGCCGGCTTCCGCCCCACCGGTGGCCATTACGGCCGGACCCCTACCGACCTGCTCGCCCAGGCGCAGTGCTCGGGCCGCGTCCCGACCGTCGCGGCCGTGCTCGGCCCGTCGGCCGGACACGGCGCGCTGGTGGCCCCGGTCTGCGACTTCCGCATCATGAGCAGACAGGGTGCCATCTTCACCGCCGGACCGCCCGTCGTCAAAGAGTCCACCGGCGAAGAGATTTCGAAGGAAGACCTCGGCGGACCGACCGTCGCTCTGCCCAGCGGAGTGATCCACAACGTCGCCGAGGACGACGAGGCCGTCCTCGACCATGTCCGGCGCTATCTGTCGTACTTCCCGCCGAGCGCATGGTCCTACCCGCCGTCACTGCCCGCGGACGAGGCCGGCCGGCCGCGGCAGACGCCGGAGCTGCTCGACATCGTGTCCCGGGACAATCGCCGCGTCTACGACATGCGTGCCGTGCTCGACGTCGTCTTCGACGACCCCGACTGGTTCGAGGTACAACCGCAGTTCGGCAAGGCGATCATCTGCGGGCTGGCCCGCCTCGGCGGCCACCCCGTCGCGGTGGTGGCCAACCAGCCCCAGGTGCTGGCCGGTTCCATCGACGCCGACGCCGCCGACAAGGCCGCGCACTTCATCATGGTGGCCGACTCGTTCCACCTGCCCATCGTCTTTTTGGCCGACAATCCGGGCATGCTGCCCGGCAGCCGCTCCGAGCGCAGCGGCGTCTTGCGGGCCGGCGCGCGGATGTTCGCCGCGCAGACCGCCGCCACCACGTTGAAGCTGCATCTCACGCTCCGCAAGGCCTATGGGTTCGGATCGATGGTGATGTCGCTGTTGGGCTTCGACCATCAGGTCGCGACCTTCGCCTATCCCGGGGCGACCATGGGCGCCATGAGCGCCGCGGCGCTCAGCCGCGCATCGCACGCCGGCGAGGATCTCTCGGTCAAGCTGCGCGACGCCGAGCTGCAGGCGTCCTTCCGGTCGGCCGAGCACATGGGATTCGACGAACTCATCGATCCCCGTGAGACACGTGACGCCCTGCTCGCTTCCCTGAAGCGCGGCCTGTCCAGCAGGCAAGCCGCCGCCGAACCCGTGACCCGGACCGTCATCATGCCGTGAGTGACGCGCCCACCGGCACGCCACAATTGAAGCTAATCCCCCGTGCGGTAGGCCGCGACGACCGGCTCGAGCTCGTCGGGTGTGGCACCGTGCATGATGACCGCGTCGGCTCCGTAGGCGAATTCCTTGCGGATACGATTCGCACACTCACTCGCCGACCCGGTGGCCGAGGGTTCCAGCCATTCGTCGGGAATCAGCGTCGCGATGTGCTCGATCTGTTCGGCCGTGCCCTTGTGATCGATCCCGCCGGCGATCGAGGTGACCACCGGGTCTTCGCGGAATCGTTGCAGCACCGCGGGATCCCAGTTATTGGTTTCGACCAGCAGATCACCGTAGCCCTGCAGGTAGGTGGCCAGACGCGCCACGGTCTTCTTCAGCCGCAGTGCTTCGGGCAGATGGTCACCGACGGTGGCGAAGCACGACCACACCCGCACGCTGTCGGGGTCGCGGCCGGCCTTCTCCGCGGCCGACTTCACCGTTTTGACGCTGCGTTGCAAGGTCTCTGGGGTGAAGTAGGTGTGCAGTATGACGTCGTCGAACACGCGTCCCCCGAGCGCGAGCGTGTTGGGCCCGAAGGCCACCAGCGCCAGCCGGATGTCCTCGTTGAAGTCGGGATCGAGGAACAAGATGGGGTACTTACCCATCGGGCCGTCGTGGTTGAAGATCAGCTCGCCGTGCCACAGTCGGCGCATGACCTGGGCCCAGTCCTCCATCTGCGCTGTCGTCACCGCCGGGATGCCGAAGGCCCCGTAGATCGCGGCGATGCCGCGCCCGACACCCAGGGTGAACCGGCCGCCGGAGAGGCGATGCATCGTGGTCGCCCACGACCCGGTGATCAGGGGATGGCGGGTGTTGTGATTGGTTGCGGCGGTAGCGATTTGCATCCGGCTGGTCACCGCGCACGCCGCCCCGACCAGAGACGACGCCTCTTTGACGTTCCACCGCTCGGAGATGAACGCGGTGCCGAAGCCGAGTTCCTCGCCACGGCGAGCCTCGTCCATCAATGTTGACGGGCCTTCACCGCCGGCCCCGGCCAGCAGATAGAAGCCCAATTCATCAAGCGCACCGTCACTCAATTCCAAACCCCTTGCTGGTAGCCGCAGTTCCAAACCTCGGTAATCTTGCCATCGACGACGCGGAACACCTCGATGCTGGCGATGGTGGTCTCGGTGCCGTCCTTGGCGGTTATCGTCGAGTCGTAGACGATCGCCACGTGCTCGCCGTCGTCCCCCTCGATGACCACGTTGAGGTCGAAGTGCAACGAATCGACCATCTGCCACATGTCCACCACCCGCTGTACCGCTTCAGCGTGGGTCAGCGTGCGCGCCTCGCCGACCTCGTGCCGAATCACGGTGTCGGCCAGCAATTCCTCGGCCAGTTCGATATTGCGCTCGTTCCACACGACGAGGTTGTAGAGCTCGACCACCGTTCGTGCGGTCCACGTGGGTGCCATCAGTCGGGCACCGCGTCGTCTGCGTTTCGCGCGGCCACGTCGCCCAGGAATCGGTCGGTGATGCGCTGCACCCGCCGCGAGAAGATGTGCCCGACGTGGCTGCCGTCGTACCAGTACAGCTGGCCGCCCCAGCGGTCTTGCAAGGCGTTCGCGGGCTCGCGCATCGCCATCCGGTCGTGCCACGCCCCGACGATGAGCCGGCGATCCGGCGGCGGGGACGGAATGACCGCCAAGGGGTCGATCACCGAGGTCAGCTGGGTGACCACAGGCGATTCCAGCAACTCGCGGAAACCCTCGCGAGATGAGCCCCACCGCTGCAGGTGCCGCGCGATCATCGCATTGAGCCCCAGAATCGGCGTGTAGAGGGCGACGGCGTCAATCTGCTTCTCCAGGTGTGAAACCAGCGCGGCCACCGGGCTCCCCATCGAAATCCCCGCCACCACAACGGCGGTGGCTTGCGGCTGCACCCAACGCACGACGGCGCGCACCTCGGAGACCACGCGCATCATCCCGGCCACATTGCCCAGCGGATCCATGTCGGGATAAACCGGCCACTGGCGCCGCCGACAACCGTGACCGGGCTGCACCGGCATCGCGACGTTGAACCCCAGCGTGTGATGTATCCGTCCGATCCGGGACAACAGCAGGTCTTCGGTGCCGCCCTGACCGGCGCCGTGCACCCATACCAGCCACGGCCTGGGCCCATCGTGGTGCCGGCACAGGTGCACCACCGCCCGCGCCGGGCCGCCGAGTCCGTCGGCCTCCAGCGTGGCCGGCAGCATCGGGTCGTGTTCGAACGCCATCCGTTCATAGGCAAGACCCGCGAAGCTGCGCTTGCGTATCGAATTTGCCCGCAACGGTTTCGGGTCCGCGTGCGCCCGGTCGATACCCAGCGAGGAGAGCTCCTCGGCCGCCGCGGTGCACGCGTCCAGTGGCCGCATCGCGGCGGGACTTCTGCCCAGCAGCGAAAAGCCGCTCAGCACAATCTCGTCGAGCATCGCCTCGCCGAACTGGCGCGCTCCGCGTGGCGATAGCGGGGCCCAGCCGGTCGACTCCTGCAGCCCGGCCACCGTGCGCGGCACCAGCATTCCCAATTCGCGGGCCACGTCCCTGGCCAGGCTGAGCCCACTCAATGCCGTCGCCATGTCGCCCACCTTCACCCGCTAAGCCAGTTTGGACCCGGTGTATCCGCCGGACGCGATTTCGTCGCGGCGGCGCCGGTATTCGGGTACTCCGCCCGTATAACCCGTGTACATCCGTTTCTTGCCGGGCACATTGCCAGGGTGACCACGACATCGGTGGTGAAGACCCCACGCCAGGACTCGACGTCTTTGGTGTCCTGGAAGCGGCAGTAGCGCGCCTTCAGCTGCCGGGTGGCTTCCAGCTCGTCAGCCGCTGTCGTCATTTCACTCCTTGCCGGACGCGGGCCGGACTGCTGAAATCTATACTGTAATGGATTTAGTATCAACGATCACGAGAGGCGCTGGCCGTGAAGGTCCCGTTCACCTGGAAGGTCACCGGTTGGTTCATGGTCGGCTGGTCTCCGGAGTTTCCCGTCGGCGAGGTCAGGCCGCTGCATTATTTCGGTGAGGATCTGGTGGCCTACCGCGACGAGCAGGGTCAGTTGCACGTCTTGGAAGCACATTGCAAACACCTCGGCGCGCATATCGGTCACGGCGGCAAGGTGGTCGGCGATTGCGTCGAGTGCCCCTTCCACGGCTGGCGCTGGGGTCCGGACGGCACCAACCGATACATCCCCTATCAGCCGGACCGGCCCAACCGCGGGCTACGGCTCAAGGTCTTTCCCGTCCGGGAGCAGTACGACTGCGTCTTCGTCTGGCACCACCCGGACGGCAAGGAGCCGCAGTGGGAAATGCCGGACATCTTTCGCAAGTTCCCGCAGTTCGAGACGGACCCGGCGGCCTATTACCGTGCATACCCGGAGTTCTCCCGCCGCGCGGAACGCGAACCGGTGCATCCGCAGATCGTCGCCGAGAATGCGCCCGACAGTGCTCATTTCGAGTACGTCCACCATGCCACGGTGACGCCGCGGGTGCTGGACTGGAAGATCGTCGACCACGAGTGGCAGTTCATCGCGGGCTGGCCGGATGCGCGCAGCGACGACCCAACGGAGCTAGCGTTGCGGTTCCACAGCCACTTGTTCGGCCTCGGCGGTGCGATCAGCGTCTTCGAAGGCGCGCAGAATCACCGGCTGATCTTCACCTGCACGCCGGTCGACGACGAATGCTCGGACCTGTTCTACTCGATCTGGTGGCCGCGGACCCCCGGCGACACCGCAGACGTTCCCGAGGGCAAACTGCGGGAGGTCATCGAGAAACAGTTCCTGTCCACCGTGTTCGACGATCTGCAAATCTGGCGCTACCAAAAGTACGTAGAACACCCCGCGTTGTCGAAAGTCGACGCGAAAGGGTATATGGCGCTGCGGAAATGGGCGATGCAGTTCTATGACGTCGCGCCGGTGGGCACCCCCGCATGATGGATCGGCTGGCCGACCTGGCCGCACCCGAGCACACCGCGATCGTCACGCAGGAGTGCCAGGGTGCGGTGATGGGTCCCGACGCCGGATTGGCGATGCTCGCCGACGAAGCCCGCCGCGAGGCGCTGCCCAACATCGCGCGCCTGCTGCCGGCGGCCCGGGCGGCCGGGGTGCGGGTGGTGCACTGCCTGGTGCAGCGGCGGCCCGACGGGCTCGGCTCCAACCACAACGCGAAGATCTTCGCGATGGGCGGCGGTAACCAGGTGGACATCACGCCGGGCACGCCGGGTGCGGAGCTGCTGCCCGAATTGGGGCCGGAGACCTCCGATGTGGTGTTGCGTCGCTGGCATGGTGTGGGACCGATGGGCGGCACGGATCTGGACGCGGTGCTGCGCAATCTCGGGGTGTCGACCGTGGTCGTGGTGGGTGTTTCGCTGAACATCGCGATTCCCAACCTCGTCATGGACGCCGTCAACGCCGCCTACCGGGTGGTGCTCCCCCGGGACGCGGTCGCCGGTATACCCGCCGACTATGGTGCAGCGATGATCGCTAACACGCTGTCGCTGCTGGCCACCATCACCAGTACCGACGATCTGCTCCGGATATGGGGAGAGGGAACGCGATGACCGACGCGGCGCCAGAAGTTCGCGGCGGATTCCCCGACGTCAGACCGGTCGAGGACGCGCCCGAGGAATTGGGCCCGTTCGTCGCCGCGCTGCGCCGCCTGCAGGACCTGACCGTGTCCACCAAACCGGACCCCGCACTGTGGGCCGCCGCGACCGCGCACCTACAGAACGCCTGCGCTCTACTGGACGGCCACCAGGTCCCAGAGACCGAGGCGGTGGCCGGGCGGGTGCTGAGCCTGCCCGGGTTGGCCCATCCCCTGATGCCACCCTGGCTGGTGACCGACTCCGGTCCCGACGGCGTGCGGATGGCCGGTCATTTCACCACCTCGCACATCGGCGGGAATCGGGCCGTGCACGGCGGCATGATCCCGCTGTTCTACGACTGGCTATTCGGCATGGCCGTGACCGCCGCAGACATCCGGCCGACCCGCACCGCTTATCTGCACGTCGACTACCGCAGCATCACTCCCGTCGACCAGCCGCTGACGGCCCAAGGCCGCATCACGGACATCGACGGCAGGAAGGTTTTCATTGACGCTACTATGATAGCCGCCGATGGAACCCTGCTCAGCGAAGCCAACGGCCTGATGGTCCGACTGCTCCCCCACCAGCCGTGAGAGGCACGATGTCCGACACCACAACAACATTCACGGTTCCGGCCGTCGCGAAGGCCGTCGCCGCCGCCATCCCCGATCGGGAGCTGATCATCCAGGGGGATCGGCGCTACACCTATGAGCAGGTGATCGATCGCTCCCACCGGCTGGCCGCATATCTGCATTCACAGGGGTTGGGCTGCCACACCGAGCGCTCCGCGCTGGGCGGCCACGAAGTGGGCCAAGACCTGCTGGGGCTCTACGCCTACAACGGGAACGAATTCGTCGAGGCGTTGCTGGGCAGCTTCGAGGCGCGGGTCGCCCCGTTCAACGTCAACTTCCGCTACGTGAAGAGCGAGCTGCAATACCTGCTGGCCGATGCCGGGGCGAGCGCGCTGCTCTACCACGCCGCGTTCGCACCGCGAGTGGCCGAGATCCTGCCGGACCTGCCACAGCTACGCGTGCTGATCCAGATCGCCGACGACTCGGGCAACGACTTGCTCGAGGGCGCAGTCGATTACGAGGCCGCGCTGGCATCGGTGTCCCCGGAGCCACCGCCGCTGCAGCACTCGGCCGACGACCTGTATGTCCTGTACACCGGTGGCACGACGGGGATGCCGAAGGGCGTGTTGTGGCGACAGCACGACATTTTCATGACGTCCTTCGGCGGACGGAACCTCATGACCGGCGAGCCGTCGAGCTCCATCGACGAGATCGTCGAACGTGCCGCGGCGGGCCCGGGCACCAAGCTGATGATTCTGCCTCCGCTGATCCACGGTGCCGCACAGTGGAGTGTGATGACCGCGATCACCACGGGGCAGTCCGTCGTCTTTCCCACTGTCGTCGATCATCTGGACGCCGAAGACGTGGTGCGCACCATCGAGCGGGAAAAAGTCATGGTGGTCACGGTGGTCGGCGACGCGATGGCACGACCGTTGGTGGCCGCCATCGAGAAGGGAATCGCCGACGTGTCGTCGCTGGCGGTCGTCGCCAACGGCGGTGCCCTGCTGACCCCGTACGTCAAGCAACGCTTGATCGAAACGCTGCCGAACGCCGTCGTCGTCGACGGCGTCGGATCGTCGGAGACCGGGGCACAGATGCACCACATGTCGACGTCGGGCGCGGTGGCGACCGGCACGTTCAACGCCGGGCCGGACACTTTCGTGGCCGCCGAGGATCTGACGGCAATCCTGGAACCCGGGCACGACGGGATGGGCTGGCTGGCACAGCGGGGCTATGTGCCGCTCGGCTACAAGGGCGATGCGGCCAAGACGGCCAAGACTTTTCCGGTGATCGACGGCGTTCGGTACGCCGTCCCCGGTGATCGCGCGCGCCACGGCACCGACGGCTCCATCGAATTGCTGGGCCGCGATTCGGTGACCATCAACTCCGGCGGCGAGAAGATATTCGTCGAGGAGGTCGAAACGGCCATCGCGTCGCATCCCGCGGTGGCCGACGTGGTGGTCGCCGGCCGGCCGAGCGAGCGGTGGGGCCAGGAGGTGGTTGCCGTGGTGGCGCTTGCTCCGGGCGTCAGCGCAGATGCCGGGGAACTGGTGGCACACGCCGCGCAGACGCTGGCGCGCTACAAACTCCCCAAAGCGATCGTGTTCCGTCCCGTCATCGAGCGCAGCCCGTCGGGTAAGGCCGACTACCGCTGGGCACGCGAGCAGGCGGTGAATGGCTGACCGGTGCTGCCGGCAGCCCGCTGCGGGAGGGCGTAAATCTTGTCGCTGCACAAGGGCGAGACGCTGACGGCATCGACGGAGGTGCGCGCCGCTGCGGACCAGATCTACGCTGTGGTTTCCGACGTCACGAGAATCCCCGAGTGGAGTCCGGAGACAACGCGCGCGATGTGGCTGGCGCCGACTCGTTTCCAGTCGTGGAACCGTCGCCGGCTGGGCCGGTGGCGCACCGTTGCCGACGTCGTGGAAGCCGAACCGGGACACCGGTTTTCATTCGTCGTTCAGGCGATGGGTGGGGACTGGACACAATGGACGTACCTCAGGCCAGAATCCTCATCGGGGCCGACGGGCGCGCGATGGCGGCGATGCCGCGGTTGCTCGGTGTGCGTTATGCGGGCCTGCTGGCCCGCGCCGCACGCTTGACCAACGCGGGCTCCGGGCACGCCGACCGCTGACCTCGCATGGTCACGCCCATATTGCCTACTGTAATAATTACAGTACGATCTTACGAAGAAGTGTTCGATCGTGCTGAGATCAAGATGCTGGAGATCAGGTGACGACCAACGTTCACACCGCCGCCGGTGCCGGCGACGAAACCGTCAACCTGCGCGATCCCTACCCGTTCTTTGCCCGCAAACGGCGGGAGGCCGGCGTGTTCGCCGGCACGGTGATGGACTACTCCAAGACGCCGGAGTCCCTGATGCCCAGGCAGGAGTACTCCGCGATGTCCTTCGACGCGGTCAACACGGTGTTCCGGGATGGCCGGGTGTTCAGTTCCAAGCCGTACGACAAGACCATCGGTCTGTTCATGGGGCCGACGATCCTGGCGATGGAGGGAAAGAAGCACCGCGAACACCGCAACCTGGTCTCCGCGGCATTCAAGTCCAAGGCGCTGGTCCGCTGGGAGCCCACCATCGTGCGGCCGATCTGCAACGCCCTGATCGACGAGTTCATCGAGACCGGCACGGCTGACCTGGTCCGGCAGTTCACGTTCGAATTCCCCACCCGCGTCATCGCCCGGCTGCTCGGGCTGCCCGATGAAGACCTGCCGATGTTCCACACCCGCGCCGTGCAGTTGATCAGCTACCACATCAACTACGAACGCGCCTTCGAGGCGTCGACGGCGCTCAAGGACTATTTCGTCGAGCAGATCGAACAGCGTAAGTCCAAGCCGACCGAGGACATCATCGGCGACCTGGTCACCGCGGAGATCGACGGCGAAAAGCTCACTGACGAAGCCATTTACTCGTTCCTGCGTCTGCTGCTACCCGCCGGATTGGAGACCACCTACCGCTCGTCGGGAAACCTGCTCTATCTGCTGCTCACGCACCCGGAGCAGTTCTCCGCGCTGCAGGCCGACCGCGAGCTGCTGGCACCGGCCATCGAGGAAGGGCTGCGCTACGAGACACCGCTGACCACCGTGCAACGCTTCACGACCGAAGACACCGAGGTGGAAGGTGTGAAGATTCCGGCACGTTCGGTGATCGGCGTGTGCATCGGTTCGGCGAACCGCGACGAGCGACGCTGGGAACGCTCCGAAGAGTTCGACATCTTTCGCAAGCACATGCCACACATCTCGTTCGCCGCCGGCGAGCACACCTGCCTGGGTCTGCACCTGGCGCGACTTGAAACCCGCGTCGCAGTGGAATGCCTGTTGAACCGGCTGACCAACGTCACCTTGCTGACCGACGACGACCCGCACATCCACGGTCAGCCTTTCCGGTCGCCGCATGCGCTTCCGGTGACGTTCGACGCGAAGTAGGGTCCGGGAATGGTAAGAGTCATGGCGGGCTTTCGGGTCCTGGAGCTTGCACAGTTCACCTTCGTTCCCGCGGCCGGAGCAATCCTGGCCGACTGGGGAGCGGACGTCATCAAAGTCGAACACCCGGCGCGCGGTGATACCCAGCGCGGTTTCGTGAATATGGGTGGCATTCAAGTCGATCCGGAACGACACCCGTTGATGGAGCATCCCAACCGCGGCAAACGCAGTGTCGGGATCGACGTCTCCACGCCGGGTGGTCAACAAGTGATCTACGAGCTGGCCAAGACCGCGGATGTATTCCTCACCAACTACATGCCCGCGCAGCGGCAGAAGCACAAGTTCGACGTGGAGCACATTCGCGCGGTGAACCCGAACATCGTGTATGCGCGCGGCTCGGCCTATGGCGACAAGGGGGCCGAGCGTGACACCGGCGGCTATGACGGCACGGCGTTCTGGACGCGCAGTGGCGTCGGGTACGCCCTGACGCCCGAGGAGTTGGGCGGCGCACTGGGACAAGGCATTCCCGCGTTCGGCGATTCGATCGGCGGCATGTTCATCGCCGGCGGCATCTCGGCCGCGCTGCTGCACCGTGAGCGTACCGGCGAAGCCGTCGAGCTCGACGTGTCACTGCTGAGCACGGCCTGGTGGGCGGCGGGCGCCAGCGTGACGCAGGGCATGGAGACCGGCGAGGTCATGCGCACGCCCATGCCGGGTTCCGGTGCGCCCTCGGTGAATCCCTTCATGGGCAACTACGAAACCTCCGACGGCGGCACCATCAACCTGTGCATCATCAGCCCGACCGGGCTGATCCGCGACACGTTCGAACACCTGGGCATCCCCGAGGCGGCCGACGATCCCCGCTTCTCCGACGTACTCCCGCTGATCCAAAATGCCGACGCCGCCTCCGAACTGATCGCAAAGGCCTTCGCTGGCAAGCCCTTTGACTATTGGCGACAGCACCTCAAGACCATGAAGGGTCAATGGGCGCCGTTCCAGAGCCTGCTCGACCTGGTTGACGACGAGCAGGCGATCGCCAACGACATGATCGCCGAAGTCGAGCTCGCCGGCGGCGGCAAGCCGTTCCGCGTGGTCCGCGGCCCCGTTCAGTTCAACCACGAGCCGTTGACGACGACGCGGGCGCCGCAGGCCAGCGAGCACACCGAGCTGGTCCTGATGGAGCTCGGCATGGATTGGGACCGGATCGAGGAACTCAAGAATGCAGGAGCTATCGCGTGAACCGCGCCAGCGACGATGCAGAGCGAAGCGATGCGAAGGAGCGGCGCCCATGAACACCGCCGGCGACGATGCAGAGCGAAGCGATGCGAAGGAGCGGCGCCCATGAACACCGCCGGCGACGATGCAGAGCGAAGCGATGAGGAGGAGCGGCGCCCATGAATGACGTTGCCATCATCGGAGTGGGTTTACACCCATTCGGGCGCTTCGAGGGCAAGGCGGCGATGCAGATGGGCGTCGACGCCATCCTCGCCGCGGTCGCCGATGCCGGTATCGCTTGGCAGGACGTCCAATTCGCCACCGGCGGTAGCTGGACAGTGGCCAACCCTGACGCGATCGTCGGCATGGTCGGCCTGACCGGTATCCCGTTCACCAACGTGTTCAACGCATGCGCGACCGCCGCCAGTGCCGCCAAGGCTTGCGCCGACGGCATCCGACTGGGCGACTACGACATCGGGATCGCCATCGGCCTGGATAAGCACCCGCGTGGCGCGTTCACCGAGGACCCCGCCCTGGTAGGAATGCCGCGCTGGTATGCCGAGAACGGGCAGTACTTGACCACCCAGTTCTTCGGCATGAAAGCCAATCGCTACCTGCACGATCACGGCATCTCCCAGCAGACCCTGGCCAAGGTCGCCGCCAAGAATTTCCGCAACGGGGCGATCAACCCCAACGCATTTCGCCGGAAGCCGATCTCCGAAGACGACATCCTGAACTCGACGATGCTCAATTACCCGCTGACCCAATACATGTTCTGCGCGCCCGATGAGGGCGCCGCCGCCGTGGTGATGTGCCGAGCGGACATCGCGCACCGTTATACCTCCAGGCCTATCTACCTGCGCGCGGTGGAGGTGCGCACCCGCCGCTACGGGGCCTACGAGGTCAACACCACCTGCGCACCCGTCGAAGAAGACGTGGCACCAACGGTTTACGCTGCCCGCAGCGCATTCGAGAAGGCCGGCATCGCCCCCGACGATGTCGACGTGATCCAGTTGCAGGACACCGACGCCGGCGCCGAGATCATCCACATGGCCGAGTGCGGGTTCTGTGAGCACGGCGATCAGGAGAAGCTCCTGGCCGACGGCGCCACCGAGATCCACGGCTCGATGCCGATCAACACCGACGGCGGCCTGATCGCTAACGGCGAGCCGATCGGCGCGTCCGGTCTACGCCAAATCCACGAGCTCGTGCGGCAACTTCGCGGCGAAGCCGGCAATCGTCAAGTGGCCGGTGAACCGCGCGTCGGGTTCGCTCAGCTCTACGGCGCGCCGGGCACCGCCGCGGCGACCATCCTCACGACCTGACGGCACTCCCTCGGCGCCGGCTAAGAGGCTTTCTGCACGACCGGCGCGTACGCCGGCTTGCCCAGCCCCAGCATGTACTGCGCGATCATGTTGCGGAACACCTCGAGGGTGCCGCCGTAAATCCCGACCAGCGGGGCGAATCGGTAAACGTATTCCGCAGCGCCGTTGTCGGCCGCGCCGTCGGTGCCGACGGGCAGCGTGGCCGCGGTGCCGAGGATGTCCATCAGGTCCGGGGAGATGTCACGCATCGTCTGGGCCAGGGCGACGCGCCCGAAGATACCGGGGGCGCTCAGTGACGCTTCCATCCGCGCGGCGCTGCGCCCTAAGCGATATGCCACCGCAGCGTCGTCAATGAGCCTGCGCCCGTTAGGGTCTGGCTCTGCGACTTTGGCCGCGGCCTTGTCCAGCGCGTCGGCCATGAAACCGGCCTGGTGCATCATGATCGACACGTCCTGCAGCCCGTCCGGGGCGGCCGCCACCGCTCCATGCTCGGTGTTGAGCGGTTCACGCAGCACCGTCCAGCCCGCGTTGACGTCGCCCAGTCGATACCTGTCGTCGACGCGCACGTCGCTGTAATAGACGATGTTGGTGCGGTCGCCGTCGACGGTGCGGATGCCCTGGATCTCGATGCCCGGGGAGTTCAGCGGAACCAGGAACATGGTCAGGCTCTTGTGCTTCGGAGCGCCCGGATCGGTGTTGGTGATGAGGAAAACGTACTGGCAGTTGTGCGCTCCGGTGGTGAACATCTTGGAGCCATTGATGACCCAGCTCGATCCATCCGCCTCCCGGACCGCCCGGGTCTTACAGGTGGCGATGTCGGATCCGCCCTCGGGTTCGGTGTAACCCAGGCACAGCCGGACGTGCCCGCTGAAGACGCCCGGTAACACCTCGTCCCGCAACTCGGCGGAACCGAACCTTGCCACCGAACGCGCTACCATGGCGGTGGTGCCCCAGGTCACCCAGGGCACGTGCGCGCGCCGCTTCTCCAGCTCCCAGATGCGGCGACGCACCCGGGTGAAGCCGCCGTCGGCTTCCGACTTCCATTCGCGTTCGAGGTAGCCGGCGGCGCCCAACGCCAGGTGTACGCCTTCGTCGAAGTTGTCGCCCGTTTCCCGGTCCCGGCGCTTGACGTCTTCTGTCACATGGGTGCGCAGGAAATCGCGCGCTTCTTCGAGGAAGCGCTGGTCTTCGTCGGACAGCGTGACTCGTGAGAAATCCACCTAGGCGCCCTTTCCACTTTCGCGAGCGGCGACGAGCTCGCCGATGTGCTTGGCGCTGGCGCCGGGATCCCCGCCGGCCAGTGCCCAGCCACGGGCCCGCACCAGATACGCCGTCGCGGCCGCCTCCGCCGAAACACCAAGGCCACCTTGGATATGTACCGCCATGGTCGCGGCCTTCGCCGCCTCCTCCGCCATGAACACGAACGCCGACGACGCCAGCTCCGGACGCTCGTGCGGCTCGTTGTCCAGGAACCAGGCCGCGCGCCGCGCCAGGTTGCGGCCGCCCTGCACGGCGATCGCGATGTTGGCCAGCGGATGAGAGATGCCCTGCAGCGTCGAGATGGGCACCCCCAGCGTGTAGCGGGTCTTGGCGAACTCGGCCGCGATGGTCATGGTCTCCTCCACCAGACCCACCAACGCCGCAGCGCTCAGCACCCGCCACTCATCCAGCGCCCGTTGATATTCCGCCAGTGCGTCCGGCCCGCCGGCCAGTACGGTGCGGGCGTCGGCGGTCGACGGGTCCACCCACGCCATCGGCAGCCGGCCGATGTTGTCCACCTTGGTCGGGCGCGTGCCGAACGTCAGCGCGACGACGTCGGCGCCGTCGCGCACGATGACCTGATCGGCAATGGATCCGGTGGGCAGGAGCCGGGCCCCAGACGCGTTGTCCTGCTGCGGATCGAAGGCGGCGAGCCGCCTGCCGTGGACCACGTCGGGTTCGGCCGCGCCGAGGCGCGCGAGCAGCCGTGCCGTGCAGACCTGGTCGATCCACGGCACCGGTGCCAGCGACCGGCCGATCTCCTCGGCCACCAAGGTCAGGTCGACGATCGTCGCACCGTCTCCGCCCGCGGATTCCGGAACTGCCATGGTCGTTGCGCCCATGGCGCACAACCGCTCCCACAGGTTCTTGTCGAAGCCGGTTTCCTCCGCGGCGCGCACGGTTTCGATCGAACAATGCGTCTTGAAGAAGTCGCGGTAGGCGGCCTGCAACGCCTCGTGATCCGACGTCAGGGTGTAGTCGAGCCTACGTAATTCATAGCGGTCCATTCTCAGCTTTCCTCCTGGCCACCGAAGAAGAATTCTTGCGCATTGTTGTAGAGATAGTTGTCGAGCACGTCGGCGGGCAGATCCAGCCCGGCCGCTTCGGGAACGACGCGGTGCATTTTCAGCACCGGCCAGTCGGAAGCGAAGATCACCTTGTTCGGTCCGCGGGTCCGCATGTAGTGCAGCAGGCTCTCCGGCAACCGCTTCGGCGACCACGCCGACGTCATCAGGCGCAGGTTGGCGTATTTGATCAGCAGCCTGATCGCGATGTCCCACCAGGGATCCGCGCCGTGAATCATGCACAGCTTCAGTTCCGGGAATCGCACGCAGACCCGGTCGAGGTGGATCGGATTCTGCACCTCTCCAGGGATGGGGGGTCCCGGAATGCCGGTGTTGATACACAGCGGCAGCTCGAGCTCCGCGCACTTGGTGTACAGCGGGTAATAGACGGCATCGCTGGGCGGGTACTGACCGTCACCCCAAAAGCTCGGTCCCACAGCGGCATAGGCGACGGGCAGATCGTTGACGATGGAGGAAAGTTCACGCAGGGACGGCATCGGGCGCAGCAGGTTCACCCCACCCATCGCCAGCGCGAAACGCTCGGGTTTCTCCTCGACGAATTTGCGCGCGGTCACCGACGGCTTGGCGAGGTTGTCCATCAGGATGGCTTTACGCACACCCTGGGCGTCCATCTCGTCGAGCAGCTTCGACAACTCGACCGGTGAGAACATGGCCTCCGGCCCCTTGAAGTAGTCGTCGCGCACCTTGAGCATCCACGTCGGCTGCTGCTCGGTCTCGCCGAAGTGGACGTTGACCAGGCAATCGATTGCTTTCATGTCGACATCGGTGCCTTTGCTGTTGCCTGACGTTTCGCCCAACGGTAATCGGCCTTGCCGTTGCCCAGGCGCCGGACCTGTTCGACGACGAGGAACTCCTTGGGCGCCTTGAACCGCGCCAGTCGCGACGTGCAAAGCCCGTGCAGCTCCTCGGCGGCCGCGACGGTTCCATCGCGGAATTCGACGAGGGCGACGAGTTCTTCGCCCCAGCGCTCGCTGGGGCGACCGACCACCAGCGCGTCGGCGATCGCCGGGTGGGCACGCAGCACCTCTTCGACTTCCTCGACGAAAACCTTTTCTCCACCGGTGTTGACCACCAAAGAGTCACGGCCGAACAACCGCAACGTTCCGTCGGCTTCAAGTGCGGCCCGGTCACCGGATATCACCACTCGCTTGCCATCGATCTCGGGGAAAGTCTTGCGGGTGGCGTCGGGATCGTTGAAGTATCCCAACGGTATTCGCCCTTCCCTGGCGGACCAGCCCACCTCTGACTCGCCGGGAGAAAGGAAGTGGCTGTAGTCCTCGGAAAGAACCAATCCGCCTTCGCGCAGCGTGAAAGTCTCGGTCTGGGTGCCGCACCGGCTGTGGCCGAAGCCCATGTTCCCGGTCTCGGATGAGCCGTAGCCGTTGATGAGGGTGACGTGGGGCAACAGCTCCAGCAGAGCTTGCTGATACTTCGGATTCGTTGCGGCACCGCCGGTGCCGATGGCGTACAGCGACGGCAACTCGTAGGAGCCCTCCTGCAGCTCGGCCACCAGCGGTGCGGCGTAGGCATCCCCGACCATGGTCATCAAGCCGACTTTTTCGCGCTGTGCCGTCTCCCATACGGATCGGGGTTCGAGTTTCTTGCCGGTGTCATACATCACCACGGTGGTGCCCGCCATGATCGCTGAGAAGGCCGTCCACATGCCGGCCGCGTGCATCAACGGCGAGACGGCGAACCACGGTGCACCGGCGTTACCGCGCACCTTGTCGTGGATCTCCCGGGCGCAGGCATGGTCGGCCCCCACCATCGACGACACGTAGATGTCGGACTGTCGCCACAGCACACCCTTGGGCCGACCGGTCGTGCCGCCGGTGCAGATCATCAGCAGATCGTCCGGGGACGCCGTCACGTTGCGGTCGGTGTTCCCTTGCGCCAGTGCGTCATCCAACGACAGCGCGCGGGGCAGTTCCCGGGCGCCGCTTCCGTCGTCGACCGACACCAACAGGTCGATGCCGGCATCTGTCAGCACATCGGCGAATTTTGCGCCCAGCCCGCGGTGGTAGATGACCGCTCTGGGTTTCACGTAGTCGAGCAGCTCGCCGACCTCACGCGGCGTGTAGTAGTAGTTGATGTTCACCGGGACGGCTCGGGCCTTGAGGCAGCCGATGACCATGTCCGGGTACAGGTCGTTGTGCATGACCAGCGCCACCCGGTCCTGTCCGCATTCCCAGTTCTGCAGGGTTGCGCGTTCCCGGCGCGCGCCTAACCCATTGCCTGCCAAGAAGTTTGCCAGCCTGCGGGTGCGCTCCGCCGATTCCCGAAAGGTGCTGCGGCGGCTGCCGCACACCGTCATCGTCCGGTCGGGGATTACGTCGGCGATTTCGTCAAGAACCGCCCCTATGGTCCATTCGCTCACGGGCGTAGCCGGCCTTGGTTGATCAAGCTGATCAAGCAGCCGAGCCGACTTGGACGCCGAGGAGATCCAGCGCGTTGTCCCGCATAATCTTTCGGATGTCGGACTCGTTGAAGCCCTTCAGTTCGTCGGCGAACGACACCGGCGATTCGAGGCCTTCTCCGTGCGGCCAGTCGGAACCGAACAGAATCTTGTCGACGCCGATGGCTTCGGCGAGCTCCGGCAGGTCGTCCTCGTAGTACGGGGCAATCCACACGTGGTTGCGCAACTGCTCCACCGGATCCTCGGGGAAATGCTGGGGTTGGGTGTTCGCCGCCTTCTTCAGGCGCTTGATCAGCCGGTGCACGAAGTACGAGCCGTTCTCGATGCTGACCGCTTTGAGTTTCGGATGACGGGTGAACACACCGTGCACGATCATCGAGGCCATCGTGTCGTGAATGGCACGATCGTCGAGGAGCACCTGATCCAGCGGATCCTTGGCGCCGAAGCCCTCGAACGTCGCTTTGCCGCCCCACGCCGCCGCGATGTGCAGATAGCCGCTGTCGGACAGGTGGAATCCCACCGGCACCCCCGCCTCGGCCAGCCGCGCCCATACCGGGTCGTGGCTCCGATCGCCCAGTGACCGCGGCTTGACCAAGCCGGGCACCGGCGCCGGTCGCACCAGCACCAGCTTGGCGCCGCGCGCCAACACGAACTCGACCTCTTCGAGGGCCTTGGCCGGGTCGGCCAGCGAGATGATCGGCGCGGCAATGATTCGGCGATCGGGCCGGTCGAAGCCCCAGTCCTCGTCCAGCCACAGATTGAACGCATGCACCGACGCCATCGTCGCCTCGATGTCGTGCTTGAGCGCCTCCTCGACCCCGCATCCGAACGTCGGCAGCATGAACGCCGTCTCGATGTCCTGGGTGTCCATCACCGTGATCCGCGCATCGCGGTTCTGATACTCGGGATGGTCGGCCAGCCGTTCAACCTTCATCAGCGAGGCCGGGTCGACGCCTTCGGGAATCTCGCCGCGGAACAACAGGTCGAGGCAGCCCGGCACGATGATCGGGTCGAAGGTGGGGTTGGGGATGAAGTGGTTGACGCGGTCCCCGATCACGGCCCAGGTCCGTTTGCCCTCATTGAGCATCCGAACGCCGCGCCGTTTGAACTTCTTGTCCAGGTGGCGGGTGAACGAGTCGAGCGGCTCGTAGTAGTGATTGTCAACGTCGATCGCCTGGTAACCCAAGTCAGCCATGATCATCCTTTCCGCCTCTACCGGCGAACACTAAGCGTCGGTCGAATCGAGCGATGGGAATTGCGGCGGCCGCTTTTCGAGAAAGCTCGTGATGCCCTCGATGACGTCGGGGCGCGGCATCGCCTCGTGCAACAAAACCTCGGCAAGTGAATTGGCCTGCACGACGTCACGAGTCGCGTCACCGTATACCTGCCTCTTGATCACCGCCATCGACGCCGGAGAGCAGTTCGCAGCGATGTCCTCGGCGTATTCCAGGGCACGCTTCATCAGACTGTCCGGGGGGACAACCTCTTTGACGAGCCCCAGCTCGACCGCCTCCTCGGCGAGGAAGGTCCGCCCGCTCAACAACAGATCTAGAGCGACGCCCCAGGTGGTCAGCCGCGGCAGTATCCAAGAAATACCGAATTCCGCGATCAGGCCACGGCGCGCGAAAACCGCGCCGAACTTCGCGCCGGCGGCCGCGAACCGGACGTCACACATCAGCGCCTGGGTCAACCCGATGCCGACACAAGCACCGTTGATGGCCGCGATGACGGGCTTGCGCAGCGTCGTCACAAAGTGGGGCGGTCGCTCTCCGACCAAGTCGGCGAGATTTGTCTGACCTGCCTTCTGGATCGTTTCGCCATAGCTGGGCGCCGAACTCGGTGCGCCCAAATACGCCCCAGCACAAAACCCCCGGCCCCGGCCGGTCAGGACGATGGCCCGCACGGCCGGGTCCTGTTCGGCGCGATCGATCCCCGAGTAGAACCCGGCGGCGATGTCGGGGCCCCAGGCGTTGAGCCGATCCGGCCGGTTGAACGTCAGAACCGCAACACCGGTTTCAGTGGTCTCATACAGCACCGCCTCATCGGTGATCACACGGTCGGCGGCGCTCATCAGACCGTCCCCTCATAGCTGACCCACTGGCGAGTTTGTACCCATACTGTATACCTATCGGTACCGCATTCCACAACCGCCGTCACCCGGGGGTGAAACCCCGACTAAACTGCGATTACGGGCCCCGGGGCGTCGCTTCAACCCTCCCGAATCGGAGGTCCGGCCGACGACGAATTTGACGGGGCCGTAACCCACTGGACGGCCGCCCGCAGATCCGATTTCGGGCGAAAAAAGGGCCACCTACGTGGCAAGACTTAGATGTTGTGGTGTGTGACACGCCGCAGCCACGTTTGCAACGACCGGGCGATCGGGAAACCCAGAACGAGCCGACTATCGGAGGAGACACAATGGTTGACGTCAAGAGCGGTCCGGTCGAACTCGTTCGAGGCATCGTCGAAGATGCCCTCGGCAAGACCAAGCAGGTCATCGGGATCATTATCGGTAACGACGGCCTGATCGAAGAGGGCAAGGCTCAGCAGGACAAGGCGGATGCGCAGCGCAACGCCGGCAAGAAGGAAGCCGCCGCTGAGAAGGCCCGTGGTAAGGCCAAGGCCTACGAGGAGCGTGAGCGGGCCGAGCAGCAATAAACGGCCAGCCAGTCGAGCGGGCCCGGTCAGTGACCGGGCCCGCTCGCTGTGTAATCCCTTTTACCGCAACACGGTTTCGAGTAGGCCCAGGCGCTGATAGGCGCTTTCGATCTGGGTCTTCGCCTCGGTGGGCAGCTCCGCTTGCGGTGGGCGGGAATGCGGATACGCGCCAGTGGGCAGCCCCAGCAGCGACGCGGCGTACTTGAAGGCGCCGCCCCAGTGGGTGAAATAATCCGGTCGTCCCGGGTAGCACGTCCACCACGATCCAACGTCCAGGTCGAACTGGTCCAGGCCGGATTCGCGGCCGTAGTCCATGGCCTCGACGAGTTTGTCGCTCTGAATCAGATCCCAGTATTCGGAGAACAATCGTCGCGTGGGCGTTTCGAAAAGATAGCCCGCAGTGCCCAACTGCGCCGGACAGACGATCCCGTCGCGCAGCCAGCCGGCTCGGTACACCGTCCTGTCGCATTCCCACACCGCCAGTCCGGGCGCCAGTTCATGCAGCATCCGGCTGCTCGCCGGCCGGAAGGCGCCCTCCTTGGTGGCGCACACCGCGGGGACCTCGTTGTAGACCCGGGCGCTTTCGGCGGGCGTCAGCACATAACCCGACGATGGCGAATTGAACATACCCAACGCGATATTCGTGCGCGCCGCCACGTATTTGAAGAAGCGCAGCACGCCGTCGCCGCCGTGCGCCTCCATCATCGGCGTCTGAATGTAGGCGATGTCGGCGCCCGCCTCTTGGGCGTGCAGCGTCAAGTCCACACAGTCCTTCGCCGACATAGCCGCCGTGCAGGCCTGCACCACCACGTCGGGATTGATGCCACGCCCTTCCTCGACCGCCACCTCCAGCAGCCGCTTGCGCTCGTCGAGGGTCAGCGACCAGAACTCGGCGATTCCGCTGGTGCACCACAACATCGGATGCCCGAGATCGCCCACGCAGTAGCGCACCAACGTCCGGTAGGCGTCCCAGTCGATGTCATCGCCGTCGGTGCCGCAGAACGGGGTGTAGAGGGAGTCACCGATCCCCCGCAATGCGCCTGGCGCCCACGTACGCGCCTCCGCTGCCGTAGCCACAGTCGACTCCTTTTGTCTGCCAATCGATTTCTTCGACCCGTCGTCAGGTGAAGTCCGAACCGCCGTCGACGTTGATGTTGGCTCCGGTCATGTAGGAGTTTCGCCGCGAGGCGAGAAACGCGGCGACCGGGCCGATTTCGTCCGGCAAGCCCGCACGCGGCAGGTGCGCGGGATGACCGAAATGCTTGGCTATGGCTTGCATCAGTGCGTAGGGGTCGTTGCCGTCGACCCCCACCGAACTCGCCCAGCCGATCAGGGATTCCGACGCGATGCTGCCCGGCGACACCACGTTGACCAGGATCTCGTCCTTGGCCAGCAGCAGGGAAAGATTCTTCGAAACGCTGGTCAGCATCGATTTCGCCGCCGTATACGCGGGCAGCATCACACTTTGCCGCTGCGTCGAGTGCGCCGAGAAGTTTACGATCCGGGCCCAGTGCGCCTTGCGTAGCAGCGGAAGCGCCGCACGGACGCAGCGCACCATCCCCAGCACGCCGTCTTCGACAGACTGGCGCCACTGGTCGTCGGTCAGATCCTCGAACGTGCCCGCGGCACCCGGTCCCACCGTGATGACGAGGGCGTTGAGTTCAGCGTCCCATCGCTGGGCGAGGTCGCTGAACACCTTGCCGACCGCAGCGTCGTCCCCGATGTCGGCAGTCAATCCGACTGCGTCAGGGCTACCGCGTTGCGCGAGATCGGTCACCGCGGCGTCGAGGGCATCGCGGCTACGGCCGACCACCGCCACCCGGGCGCCGTCCTCGGCGAAGCAACGTGCCGTCGCCAATCCCATACCTCGGCTACCGCCGACTACCACCGCAGTGGCATTCGCCAGCCCTAGATCCATTGCTTGACCCGTAGCTCTAGCCTGGTCATTTTCGCCTGTCCAGCCGGTTTACCAAAAAGCCTACGATAGGTATTACAGTAGCAGAGGAAGAATGCGACACGAAGGCGTATACGCAGGTCAGAAGAGAAGTGCCGGTACATTCAACCTTACCGGAAGTCCGCTGCCAGACCGCATGCACGAAACAGATTTCGATGGAGGTGCCCGTAGTGGCAAAACAGGCAACCGCCGATAAGCGTCAACGACGCGAACGCGGGTCCATCAATCCCGACGACATCATCAGCGGCGCATTCGAACTCGCGGAGCAGGTGTCGATCGACAACTTGAGCATGCCACTGCTTGGCAAACATCTCGGTGTCGGTGTGACGAGCATCTACTGGTACTTCCGCAAGAAGGACGACCTGCTCAACGCGATGACCGACCGCGCGCTGAGCAAGTACGTGTTCGCCACCCCCTATGTCGAAGCCAGCGACTGGCGCGAAACCTTGGCCAACCACGCACGCTTGATGCGTAAGACGTTCATGGGCAACCCAATTCTGTGCGACCTGATTCTGATTCGGGCGGCGCTTTCTCCAAAGGCGGCGCGCATGGGTGCTCAGGAGATGGAAAAGGCGATTGCCAATCTGGTGCAGGCCGGCCTGTCGCCGGAGGATGCGTTCGACACCTATTCGGCGATTTCGGTTCACGTGCGCGGATCGGTGGTGCTGCAACGGCTCTACGAAAAGAACCAATCGTCGGACGTCGGACCGCGCGCCATTGAGGATGCGGTTGCCATCGACCCGGAAAAGACCCCGCTGCTTGCTCAGGTAACCCGGATAGGCCACCGCATCGGCGCGCCCGATGAAACCAATTTCGAGTATGGGCTCACCTGCATTCTCGATCACGCCGGCCGGCTGATCGACGAGAGCGACGCATCGAAGCGCAGCAAGGCGGCGCCATCACGGCAGCGCAAGCCGGCCAAGTCGGCCCCCACCCAGGGCCGGACGAAGGCGGCAGCGGCTCGCTAGCCCGGCCCCGAACCGCTTGTCATGCTTCAGGTTCCGGGACGTGAAAATGCTCGTCGCGTAGCCGGAACGCTTCCCTGGCGCCGTGCTGCGCACGGGTCTTGACGAAGTTGAATTCGCCCGGCCCGAATTGCAGGTTGGTGCCGAAGGCGTGGAACAGATAGCTGGCGACCTCTTCGCCCTGGTACGCCTGACTCTGCTCGACAAGCCGGAATGCCTCCTTGGCGATGACGACACCGTCGGCGGGCATCTTCGCCGCCTTCTCGGCCCAATATCGCGCCCGGCCCGTCACCGCGCCGGGAGCGCAGGTATCGGTGAAGATTCCGAGGTGTTCGATCTCACCCGCCTCGATGATGTCGCCGGTCAGCAGGAGGCGCCGGGACAGCACCGGTCCGAGCCGGTGAAAGAACATGTGCAGGCTGCCGAGCGCTGGACCCAGGAAACGGGTTGCCGGCATGCCGATCTTGGTGTCACGTGCGATGACGGAGATGTCGGTCATCAACGCCATCTCGAAACCGCCCCCGAGCGCGTAACCGGCGATCTCCCCCACCGTCACCTTCGGGAAGCCCATGAAATTGTGGTAGAAGCCAAAAGACTTGCGATCCACGGTAAGTCGCCTGCGCTGGCTGGGGCGACGGTTGGCGGCCGGGTCGTCGCCGGCTGCCTGGTTCTGTGGCGCGGACGAGCCGTACCACCCGTAGGCATTGTTCATGTCGGCACCTGTGGAGAAGACCCCCTCGGCACCGCGCAGTAACACCACCGTGAGGTCGTCGTCGTCGGCCACCCGATCCAGACAACGGGCGACGGCTTCGCGCATTGCCGCGTCATAAGAGTTCCGTTGTTTGGGGTTGTTCAGCGTGATGGTCGCGATGCGTCGATCGGGATCGACGTCGAAGAGCACGCGATCGTCGGAGGTGCTTGAGGCGGTCATGTATCGGACTCCTTTCGGCGCCTGCCGAACCGCGATCCGGCAAGCTTGTCCGGCTGTGAAGCCAACGTGTTGACCTCGCCGGTACACAGGACTTCGTCGTCGAGCAACAGCCGCCCGGTCGACGTGATGCCGCGTTCTCCCTCGCAGCGGGCAATGTCGAATCGCAGCTCGGTCAACACCGGGGTCGGTCGGCGGAAGGTCACGACAAGGGATCGTGTCTTGCCGGAAAGGCCGGTGACGCAATTGTGGTGCTGAATGACGCAATCGAAGAAGACGCCGAGGAAGCCACCATGCACCAGTCCGGGCGGCCCTTCGTAAACCAGCGGGAATTCGACGCTCCCCGTAGCGTTCTCGATATCGAGTTGGTCGAACTGGTATTCGGGAAAGCACGGGTTGTACGCACCGATATCGGTTGCGTGGTTGAGGTAGACGCGCCGGGGATCGTCGGGCATTTCTCCGATGCGCGGCGCGTTGTCCGTTGGCGCCGCGGCCGAAAGCTCGCCTTCCCATTCGGCGAATTTCTCCAACATGGCCTCCACCGCGGGGTGTGGATGCTCGAGGGACACCAGCAGCGAGCTCAGGCGCCGCATGGCGGCCGCTGCGGCCACGGTCTGGGCAAGCGGCGCCTCGCCGAATCTGGCGTCGCCGTTACTCGTCGACGCGCGCGCGGCATGCCCCTCCGACAAGGCCATGGTTCTCTCTTTCACCTGAGTTGTTTCGCAGGCAGCGTATCCTTGCTAACTTATACAGCGTATCAATCGTATTGCCTACTGTATGGGTAACCGTATCGGCGAAGAAAGGCCGGATTCGACGGTGAGTCAGGGAGCCGACGCGGGCGGTGGCGAGGGTTCGGTAACAGTGCACCGAGACGGTGCGGTGTTACTGGTGACGCTCGATCGTCCGGCCCGGCGTAACTCGTTGACGCAGTTGATGATCGCGGCTTTGGTCGATGTCCTTACCGATGCTGCGGCCGACGATTCGCTGCGAGCCGTACACATCCGAGGCGCCGGCGACGACTTCTGCGCCGGCGCCGACTGGGTGGCCGCCAACGACCCCGGCGGCCAACGTCCCCGCACCGGTGATCTGGTGCGGCGGATCCCCCATGGGGCTCACCGCGTGGTCGAGCTCGTCGCAAGCATCCAGCTGCCGGTGGTGTGCAGCGTGCGGGGATGGGCCGTGGGATTCGGCTGCAATCTCGCACTGGCCGCCGACTTCACCGTGGCCGCCGACGACGCAGTGTTCTGGGAACCGTTCATCGACCGTGGGTTCAGCCCGGACTCGGGGTCCACATGGCTGCTGCCCCGCCTCGTCGGCCTGGCGCGGGCCAGGCGAATGCTGCTGCTCGGCGAGAAGGTGGGCGCGCCGGATGCGGCCGACTGGGGATTGATTCATCAAGCGGTGAGCGGCTCCGACCTCGACCACGCCGCCGAGGAGTTAGTGGGCCAACTGGCCTCCGGACCAACGGCCGCGATCGGGCTGGCCAAACAGGCCCTGAACTTCGGGCAGCATGCCACGCTGAGCCAGTCGCTGACCCAGGAGCTGTTCAACCTGGAATTGTCCTGCCGTACAAGAGATTTCAAGGAGGGCCTGGAGGCCTTCCAGCAGCGACGGGATCCGGATTTTCGTGGACGCTAGCCAGAAAAGCAGCAAGCCCAGGACGCTGCACGAAGGGATGATCGATGCCCAGTGATTCGTTCGACACGATCAAGTACGAAGTCGACGGGCACACCGCGACTATCACCCTGAACCGCCCGGACGCCCTCAATGCGCTCAGCCCGCACATGATCACCGAGCTTCGGGCCGCCTACGACGAAGCCGAAAACGAAGACACCGTGTGGCTGACCGTCGTCACCGGCACCGGCCGCGCGTTCTGCACCGGCGCCGACGTCAAGGAAATCCCCGAAGACGGCAAGGTGATCTACGAGCGACCGTACCTGTCGACATATGACCAATGGGAGGCGCCGCAGGAGGGCACGCCGCCGTTTCGCAGCATGGCCAAGCCGGTGGTGACCGCTGTGAACGGAATCTGCTGTGGCGCCGGCATGGATTGGGTCACAACGACCGACATCGTCATCGCTTCCGAGCAGGCGACCTTCTTCGATCCGCACGTCAGCATCGGGCTGGTGGCCGGCCGGGAATTGGTGCGCGTATCCAGGGTGTTACCCCGCTCGATCGCGCTGCGGATGGCCCTGATGGGCAAGCACGAACGGATGAGCGCACAACGCGCCTACGAGCTCGGATTGATCAGCGAAATTGTCGAGCACGACCGCCTGCTGGAGCGTGCCCACGAAATCGCGGACATCGTCAATTCCAATGCGCCGCTGGCTGTCCGGGGAACTCGACTGGCGATTCTCAAGGGCCTGAATGTGCCCCTGCACGAGGCGGAGATACTCGCCGAAACGTTCCGCGAGCGCGTATTGCGCACCGAGGACGCGGCCGAAGGCCCCAGGGCATTCGTCGAAAAACGCAAACCGAATTGGCAGTGCCGATGACTTTCGAAACCATCCTGCTCGAGGTCGACGCGCAGGACCATGTCGCCACCATCACACTGAATCGGCCCGAGCGACTCAACGCGTTCAACCGCACCATGTGTGAGGAAATGGCCCGCGCGTGGCACATGGTCAAACTCGACGAGTCGGTGAATGCGGTCGTGTTGCGTGCCGCCGGCGACCGGGCGTTCAGCGCCGGGTTGGACATCAAGACCCCCTACGGCCAGCCCGAAAACATCTGGAACCACGAGGATCCCGGCGAGACCCTGAGTCCCAAGTGGCAGAAGATGTGGAAACCCGTGGTGTGTGCGGTTCAGGGCATGTGCACCGCGGGCGCGTTTTACTTCATCAACGAGTCCGATGTGGTGATCTGCTCCGAAAACGCCACGTTCTTCGACTCGCACGTGTCGGCGGGGCTGGTCTGCGCATTGGAACCGATCGGCCTGATGCGGCGCATCGGATTGGGCGAGACCTTGCGTATAGCACTGATGGGCAACGACGAACGGGTCAGCGCCGACACCGCGCTCCGGATCGGGTTGGTCTCCGAGGTCGTCGCCCCCGACCAGCTTTGGCGCCGCGCCCACGAGATCGCGGCGAGCATCGCCGCCAAGCCGCCGACCGCAACCTCGGGCACGGTGAAAGCGATCTGGGAGTCGCTGGACAAGCCCTACCGCGCCGCATTGGACCAGGGCCTGATCTATACCCGGCTGGGAAACCCGCTGGGCACCGCGGAGCTGGCCGCTCAGAACGAAGCCGGGGCCCGGGACGCCGCACGCAAACCGAAGATTCGCTGATGTCGCGTCACCCGCTGGTTCGGCGCATCGCCGCCGTGCTCGACCTACAACCGGAATCGCACGCGATTGAGTATGGCGGTCAGTGGCTCTCGTGGGCTCAGGTAGGCGCATTGGCACAACGCATCGCTTCGGCTACCGGCGGAGCCGAAGTCGGGATGCTGTTGCGCAACCGGCCGGGGCATGTGGCGGCCTTTCTGGGTGTGCTGCTGGGCGGTGGAACGGTGGTGGTCATCAACCCGTCTCGCGGTGACGAGCGCACCAGGACCGACATTATCGGGCTGCAGCTTCCCGCGATCGTTGGCGAGCGCGACGATCTGACGACGCTGGTGGCCGCGGGCATGCCGACGCTCACGATATCGGGCCTATTGGACGACGCCGACGTTTCCGCGCCGCCCATCGGCGACGCCGGTGCGCCGTCCGACGTCGCCGTGCGCATGTTGACCAGCGGCACGACGGGCCCGCCCAAGCGAATCGATCTGAGCTACGACATGCTGGCGCGCAGCGTGATGGGCGCCGAACCCGACCGCGCGCCGGCACCGGCCGAGCTGCGCCGCGGCGTCGCGATCGTGAACTCGCCGCTGGTGCACATCGGCGGGGTATTCCGCGTGCTGCAATGCATCGCCGAGGCGAGACCGTTCGTGCTGCTGGAACGATTCGAGCTCAACGCATGGGCCGAGGCGGTGCGCAAGCACCGGCCCCTCGCGGTATCGCTGGTACCGGCGGCCCTGCGCACGGTACTGCACTCCGATGTTCCGCGCGCCGACCTGGAAAGTCTGCGGGCGGTCACCTGCGGGACGGCACCGCTGTCGGCCGAGGATGCCGATGCCTTCACCGAGAAGTACGGCGTTCCGGTGCTGACCTCCTATGCGGCAACCGAATTCGGTGGTGGCGTGGCCGGCTGGACCCTACCCGACCATCAGCGGTACTGGAAAACCAAGCGGGGCAGCGTCGGTCGGGCCAATCCGGGCTCAGGGCTCAGAGTGGTCGCCGAGGACGGAACACCGCTGGGCCCAGACGAAGTCGGCCTGCTGGAGGTGAAGCCGGGTCAGCTGGGACCTACCGCACCGTGGTCGCGGACCACGGATATGGCGCGAATCGACGACGACGGCTTTCTGTGGATCGTTGGCCGCGCCGACCAGGCGATCATCCGTGGCGGTTTCAAGGTGATGCCTGACGACGTTCGCTCCGCGCTGGAGACCCACCCCGCGGTGGCCGGTGCGGCCGTGATCGCACGACCCCATGAGCGGCTCGGCGAGACGCCGGTCGCGGTGGTTGAGTTACGCGAGCAAGCCTCGGCCGACTCCGACGCGCTGGTGGACTATCTACGAGAGCGACTGGCCGGCTACGAGATACCCACCGAAATCGCGATCGTGGACACCATCCCCCGGACACCGTCGGGGAAGGCCGATCTGGGCGCGATCCGGGACTTCTTCCGCGAGTCCGCAACGCAGCGCGACCATGCTCGTTGATTCTTTGACGGTCACCGAGGTCCTGCGGCATCAAGCCCGCCACCGCGGTGATCACCCGCTTCTGGTCTGCGACGGTGACCGCATCAGCTACGCCGAAGCCGATCGCCGGTCGGCGGAGCTGGCCCGCGCACTGATCGCCCTCGGCGCCGGCAAGGGAACCCATGTGGGGCTGCTCTATCCGAACGGCCCCGAGTTCATCGTCGGGATGCTCGCGGCGGCGCGGATCGGCGCCGTGGTGATCCCGTTCTCCACCTTCGTCACCGCTCGCGAGCTGCGCGAGCAACTGGTGGACAGTGATGCCGGAATCTTGTTGTCTGCTAAGTCTTTTCGCTCTCACGACTATGTCCAACGACTGTCCGAGATTCTCTCGGGCGCCGACCTCGGTTCCCGACTGTTTTGTGCTGCAGCGCCGCAGCTGCGTCACGTCGCGGTCACTCACGAGACGGTGTACCGGCTGGCCGACCGCATCGACCCCGGGCTCCTGAAGGCAATGGAAGCTGATGTCGCAGAATGTGATCCGCTGACGATCGTGTACACGTCTGGCTCCACCAGCGCACCAAAGGGGGCGGTGCATACCCACGGCGCCCTGCTGGCACATCAGCAAAATCTCAATCGAGTCCGGGGTTTGACGGCCGACGACAGGTTGTTCTGCAATTCGCCGTTCTTCTGGATTGGTGGACTTGCGTTCGGTTTGCTCGCGACGTTGGTGGCCGGGTCTACCTTGGTGTGTTCCAACGCCACCGATGCCGGGGCGACGCTTGACCTGCTGGAGGCCGAAAAGCCAACCATGACAAACGGCTTCGCGGCCGGGATCGCCCACCTGGCCGACCACCCGAGTTTCCCGCGACGCGATCTGTCGTCGATGCGGCGCGGCAACCTGTACCCGATCATGGCTCCCGACACCCGCCCGGCCGACCCGGAACTGCGGCACAACATGCTGGGCATGACCGAGGCCGGCAGCGTCGTGCTGATCGGCGACGACGAAACCGACCAACCCGAGCACCGGCGCGGCTCGTTCGGCAAGGCGGCGCCGGGATTTGAGACCAAGGTCGTCGATCCCGCCACCGCGGCCGTCGTTCCCGTCGGCGAGGTTGGCGAACTGTGCCTTCGGGGGCCGTACCTGATGCAGCGCTACTACAAGCGCAGCCGGGAAGAGTGTTTCGATGCCGACGGTTGGTTCCATAGCGGCGACCTGGTGCGCATAGATGCCGACGGATTCGTGTATTTCGTCGGCCGGCTCAGCGCGATGATCAAAACGGCGGGCGCCAATGTCTCGGCGGCCGAGGTGGAGAAGGCCATCAACAGGGTCACCGGCGGAGCGCCGGCTTACGTGATCGGCCTTCCCGACGCCCGGCGCGGGCAGGTCGTCGCCGCGGTGGTTGTCCAGGCCGACGGCGCTGCGGCGTTCGACGGCGCCGCGCTGGCCGAACGACTCAAAACGGAGCTGTCCGCGTACAAGATTCCCACGCGGTTCGTCGCCCTGCACAGCGCCGACGTTCCCCTGCTGTCCAGCGGCAAGGTCGACACGCGACAACTGAGAACCCTGTTCGATGTCTGACCCGAGCATGCACACCATCGATCAGCTGGTGCGATTTCGGGCCGACCGCGATGGGGACACGATGATGGTGATCGATCCCACCTCCCGGATCAGCTACCGCGAACTCGAGGTGACCACACGCGATCTGGCCGCGGCCCTGGTGGAAGCGGGCGTGGCTAAGGGCACCCGGGTGGGGCTCATCATGCCCAACGGCACCCGCTGGGTGCAGATCGCTATCGCGCTCACCCGCATCGGTGCCGTCCTGGTCCCACTGAGCACCCTGTTGACGGCCGGAGAACTGGCCGCGCAGCTGCGGGCGGCCTCGGTGCAATTCCTGCTCAGCGTCGAAGAATTCCGCGGCCACCGCTACCTCGACGACGTTCGGACGGTCCGGCAATCCGAACTCCCCGCGTTACGCCAGGTGTGGTCGATCGACCGGCTCGACAACGCCATCGGCAGTGAGCGTGCCCGCAAGATCATCGACCCCATGACAGCGACGGTCACGCCCGCCGACCTCCTGGTCATCATGTTCACCTCGGGCAGCAGTGGATCGCCCAAGGGGGTCATGCACTCCCACGGCAACGCTTTGTCCGCCGTGCAATCGGGCCTTGCGGCGCGTTGCATCACGTCCGAAACCCGCCTGTATCTGCCGATGCCGTTCTTCTGGGTGGGCGGTTTCGGCAGCGGAATACTGTCGGTGCTACTGGCCGGCGCCACCCTGGTCACCGAAGAGATACCGCGGCCAGAAACGACCCTGCGACTGCTGGAAGGCGAGCGGGTCACGCTGTTTCGCGGCTGGCCGGACCAGGCCGAGACGTTGGCGCGGCACGCCGACGGCCTCGGCGCTGACCTCTCGGCTTTACGGGCGGGAAGCCTGCAGGCTCTACTCCCGCCCGAGCAGCGCGCCCAGCCCGGCGCGCGGGCCACGTTGTTCGGCATGACCGAGGCCTTCGGGCCCTACAGCGGCTATCCCGCCGACACCGATATGCCCGCGACAGCGTGGGGCAGTTGCGGAAAACCGTTCTCCGGCATGGAAGTCCGCATCGTTGATCCCGAAAGCGGTGCGCCTGTTCCGACCGTGGGAATGATCCAAATCCGGGGTTCGCACACGTTGCGCGGCATCTGCGGACGTACCCGAGAGGACCTGTTTACCGCCGACGGCTTCTACCCCACGGGCGACCTCGGGCACCTCGACGAAGACGGGTTCCTGTTCTATCACGGGCGATCCGACGATATGTTCAAAGTCAGCGGCGCGACCGTCTACCCCGGCGAGGTTGAGCGCGCGCTGCGCGCGATAGATGGCGTCGACAATGCCGTTGTCACCAATGTGCCCGGCGCCGCGGGCGAACGGGTGGGCGCTGCCGTGGTATGTGGCACGGGCGCACTGACCGCCGAGGAGCTGCGCGGCTCCGCGCGAACCCTGCTGAGTGCCTTCAAGGTTCCGACGGTGTGGCTACTGCTCGGGTCCGACGACGACATGCCGCGCGGCGGCACCGGCAAGGTCGACGTCCGTCGGCTCCGCGAGATGTTGGTCGACGCCGCCCAGCCTTAGGGCACCCGCGTCCACGGCTGGCAGTTCTGCGACTCGAACGCCTTGATCGTCGTGTTGATGTTCGCGAACATCGGACCGACAGACATATTCGTCTGGACTACATGGTCCTTGTTCGCGTCAGGCGTGCTGTAGGTGAACCACGCGCACATCGAGTCTTGGGTGGGCACATTGTTGATCCAGACCCCGAACGTCGACGCCGAACCGGCCGTTCGGTACAGGCCCGGCGCAATGTCGGGCCCGACGACGAAAACACCATTGCCGGGGATCGGGTCGACCGGCTCGGCGACAACCGTCGGTGCAAGCGCGATCGCCGTCACGGCCGCGACGAATAGGGCCGATGCGCAAAGCGTTGCGGGCATCTTCTTATCTCCGTCCGTTGCCCACCCTGCTGGCAGCGTATGCCCAACCTCGCTGTGCGACAAGAGATAGCGGTAGCTACCCGCGAGTCCCGGACACCATCGAAGGTGGCAACCGGCCCGCGCGGCAGTGTCCGCCCAGGGCATTCCCGTCGATCAGCACGTCGAAACTCAGATTCAGGCTAGACCATTCTCGTCGGCCACCACCCCGCGCGCAACCAGGTGGTCGATCAACGGAACCGCCCCGGCCGCAAGGTGTTCCGACATTGCGGCGCGGGCGAGCTCGTCGTCGCGCTTTTTCAGCGCGGACAAGATCCGCCGATGGTCCCGCATCGATTGCTCGGGCCAGCCCTCGATGGCGGGAAACACCGATTCGGGTGCATAACGGGTGATCTGTGACATCAGCTGGGCGAGCTTGGGCGAGTCCGCCGCGACATTGATGGCGCGGTGAAATTCGTGGTTCAGCCGGACGGTGCGCTCATGTTCATCACCGGCGTAAGCGTCCTCCAGCTGCGCCTGGATCTCCTTGAGTTCGTGCAGTTGGTCGCCCGTGATGTTGATCGCCGCCCGCGCGGCCAATTCACCACCCACGTGCGCCTGCACATTGGCGACATCGGTGACATCGCGTCCGGTGACCGGCAACACCACAAATCCCCGACGCGGCTGCTGGTTGATCAGGCCCTCGGCGCACAACGCGAACAGCGCCTCACGCACCGGCGTGACGCTGATACCCAACTCCGCGGCGAGTTGATCCAACCGGACGTACGACCCGGCGGCGTAGGTGCCGTCGAATATCCGCCGCCGGATAATCCGCGCGACGTCCTCGGAAAGTTGAGGCCGCGCAGCGAAATCAGGAACGCTCATCTGCTTACACCTGATACTCGGCGAGCAGTCGCTTACTGATGATGTTCTTCTGGATCTCACTGGTGCCCTCGCCGATCAGCAGGAACGGCGCATCCCGCATCAAGCGCTCGATCTCGTACTCCTTGGAATAGCCGTAGCCGCCATGGATCCGGAAACTCTGCTGGGTAACCTCGGTGCAATACTCGCTGCACAGGTATTTGGCCATCCCGGCAGCAACATCGTTGCGCTCCCCCGAATCCTTCAGGCGCGCCGCATTAACCATCATCAGGTGTGCCGCTTCGACTTTGGTCGCCATCTCGGCCAGCTGAAACGCGATGGCCTGGTGCTCGGCGATCGGCTTGCCGAAGGTCTCGCGCTGTTGCGCATAGCGCACCGCGAGCTCGAAGGCACGAATCCCCACACCGCAGGCGCGCGCCGACACGTTGACGCGGCCGACCTCGATACCGTCCATCATCTGGAAGAAGCCCTGCCCGGTGGTGCCGCCGAGAACGTCGTCGGCGCCGGCCTGGTAGCCGTCGAAAATCATCTCCGTCGTTTCGATGCCCTTGTAGCCCAGCTTCTCGATCTTGCCCGGAATACGCAGGCCCGGAACGACTTCGCCGAAACCGACCGGCTTCTCGACGAGGAACGCCGTCAGGTTGCGGTGCGGTTTGTCCGAGCCCTCGTCGGTACGTACCAGCACCGTCACCAGTGTCGAGGTGGCGCCGTTGGTGACCCACATCTTCTGACCGTCGATGGTGTAGGCGCCGTCAGAATTCCGTCGGGCCCGGGTGCGGATCGCGGCCACGTCAGAACCCAGCTCCGGCTCCGACATCGAGAAGGCGCCGCGGGTCTCACCGACCGCCATCCGCGGCAGGAACCGCTGCTTCTGATCGTCCGTGCCGTGCTGGCGCAGCATGTACGCCACGATGAAGTGCGTGTTGAGCACGCCGGACACGCTCATCCAGCCGCGCGCCAGCTCCTCGACGCACAGCGCGTAGGTCAACAGCGACTCCCCCAGCCCGCCGTACTCCTGCGGAATCATCAGGCCGAACAGGCCCATCTCCCGCATCTGATCGACGATCGCCTGCGGGTAGGTGTCACCGCGTTCGAGCTCGGCGGCGTGGGGGATGACCTCCTTGTCGACGAATTTCCTGACGGTCGCGATGATCTCGGTCTGGAACTCGGTCAATCCGAGGGTCTGGGCGAGTTTGGTCATGTGCTGCAATTCCTTTCGGCTGCTCAGCAGGCGATGGTCTTGGCGTTCGTCAGACGTTCGATATCGGCGGCGCTCAACCCGAGACGCGCAAGGACCTCGGCGGTGTCTTGCCCCAGGGCGGGCGCGGGCCCGCTGGCCGGATGGGTGCCGTCGAATGCGGCCGGCAGGCCCGGGGCGAAGTAGTCGCCGAGACCCGGTTGCCGCAATCGCGAGAACAACGGATTGGCGGTGACCTTCGGTCCCGCGGCCACCTCGGCGAAGGTGCGGTATCGCTCGAACAGCACCGTGGTATTTGACAGCGCAGTGGTGATTTCGTCGGCCGTGTGGTCGCTGAACCAGGTGGCGAACAGACTCGACAGCACCTCGCGGTAGCGGTAGCGGTCGCCTTCGGACCCGAAATCGGCGCCCAGCGCCTCGGCGAGCGCCGACACCGCGGCGCCCGTGCCGGTCACCGCAAGCAGGTCGCGAAAGTGTCGCCCCGTCAAGGTAACCACCATGAACCTGGCCCCGTCGCGGCTGGTGAAGTCCTGCCCGTACTGGCCGTAGATGGCGTTGCCCAACCGTTCGCGTTGTGTCCCATTGACTTGCGGCTCGGTCAGCAACCCAAGATTGGCGGCGGTCGCCAGGGCGACGTCCTCCAGCGCCAGGCTGATCCGCGTCCCCGCGCCGGACTGTTCGCGGTGGCGGACGGCGGTGACGACGGCCAGTGCGGCATACAGGCCGCAGCACACGTCCCAGGCCGGTAACACGTGATTGATCGCACCGCCATGATCGCGCGGGCCCGTAACGAGCGGATACCCGAGACCGGCGTTGACCGTGTAGTCCACCCCGGTGGAACCGTCACCGCGCCCGAGTAACTGGACGTGAACCACGTCGGGGCGCTTGGCCGCCAGGACGTCGTGGCTGAGCCAGGACAACCCCGCGGCGTTGGTCACGACGATGCCGTCGCCCTCGATGATCAGCCGCTGGACCAGCTCGTGCCCCTCCGGGGAGCGCAGATCGATGGTGGCTGAACGCTTTCCCTTGTTCAGACCGGTCCAATAGATCGAGGTGCCGTCGGCCGCCAGCGGCCACCGTTGCACATCGGAAGCGCCGCCGATCGGGTCGACTCGAATGACTTCTGCACCAAGCTGACTCAGCGTCATGCCGCACAGTGGAGCGGCGACGAAACTCGACACCTCCACGACGGTGAGCCCGTCCAGCGGCAGCCCCGAATTGGTCATCGTGATGCGACCCGCTCGAAGATGGCGGCAAGCCCCTGGCCGCCGCCGATGCACATGGTCTCCAGGCCGTAGCGCGCCTCGCGGCGATTGAGCTCACGCGCCAACGTGGCCAGCATCCGTCCGCCCGTCGCGCCGACCGGATGGCCCAGCGAGATTCCCGAACCGTGCACGTTGGTCCGTTCCTGATCGGCGACGCCGAACTTCCATTCCCGCATCACCGCAAGCGCTTGCGCGGCGAAGGCTTCGTTGAGCTCGATGAGGTCGATGTCGGACAGCCGCAGGCCCGCCTTGGCCAGCGCCACCTCGGTCGCAGGCACCGGCCCGATGCCCATGACGTTGGGTGCGACCCCCGCCACGCCCCACGACACCAGGCGCACCAACGGCGTCAGACCGTATTCGTCGGCCTTCTCCGGTGTGGTGACCACACACATCGATGCCGCGTCGTTCTGCCCGCTGGCATTGCCGGCGGTGACGGTCGCCTCCGGATCCTCCCTCAACAGAACGGGTTTGAGCTTGCTCAGCGATTCGACCGATGTGTCGGCGCGCGGGTGTTCGTCGGTGTGGATGAGCTCCTCGCCGCTGCGGGTGCGGACCGGGACCGCGATGATCTCCTGGTCCAGAATGCCATCTTTCTGCGCGGCGATGGCCCGCTGGTGGGATCGCACCGCGAGCTCGTCTTGCTCCGCGCGCGAAATGCCATACTGGCGGCGCAAATTCTCGGCCGTCTCCAGCATCCCGCCGGGCACCGGGTAGTGGCGGCCGCCGGCAGTCGTGCGTCCCCTGGCCAGCCCGTCGTGCACCTGTACACCGTTACGTGCGCCGCCCCAACGCATGTCGGTGGAGTAGAAGGCGACGTTGCTCATGCTCTCGCAACCCCCGGCGACGACGAGGTCGTTGTCCCCGGCGCCGACCTGCAGGCACGCCTGGATGACCGCCTGCAGGCCCGAGCCGCAACGCCGATCGACCTGCATGCCCGGAACCGTCACCGGCAGGCCGGAATCCAGCGCCACGACGCGCCCGATCGCCGGCGCGTCGCTGTTGGGGTAGCAGTGGCCGAGGATCACGTCCTGCACGGCATCGGGCGCCAGCCCCGTTCGCTCCAGCAGCCCTTTCAGCGCGGTGACACCGAGGTCGACGGCGCTGCACGCCTTGAACATTCCGCCGTAGCGGCCGATCGGCGTCCGGACGGGCTCACAGATGACGGCTTCGCGCATCGCGCTCACAGGTGTCGGCCGCCGGTGATTTCCATGACGGTGCCGGTCATGTACGACGACAGGTCGGAGGCAAGGAACAGCGCCACGCTGGCGACCTCGCTGGGTTCACCGGCCCGGCCCATCGGCACCTCCGCGACCTTCGAATCCCAAATGCGCTGCGGCATGGCCTCTGTCATGGCGGAGCGGATCAAGCCGGGAGCGATCGCGTTCACGCGGATGCCCAGGTAGGCCAATTCTTTGGCGGCCGCCTTGGTCATGCCGACGATGCCGGCCTTGGCCGCCGAGTAGTTGGTCTGACCGACCATGCCGACCTTGCCCGACACCGAGGACATGTTGATGATCGCGCCGCGCTTGTTTTCCCGCATGATCGCCGCGGCCAGCCGGGTGCCGTTCCAGGTCCCCTTCAGATGCACGTTGATGACCTGATCGAACTGTTCCTCGGTCATCTTGCGCATCGTCGCGTCGCGGGTGATCCCGGCGTTGTTGACCATGATGTCCAGGCCGCCGAACCGCTGCACTGCGGTCTGGATCAACGTTTCGACGTCGGACGACTGCGTGACATCGCACCGAACCGCGACCGCGACATCGTCACCGCCCAACTGCTTGGCCACGACTTGGGTTTCCTCGAGATTGACGTCGCCGAGCACGATCCGCGCACCCTCGGCGACGAAGCGCTCCGCGATGGCCAGACCCAGTCCTTGCGCTCCACCTGTGATTACTGCCGTCTGACCTGTCAACATCGCCACACCGACCACACATCCTTCACTGTTATCGCTTCCGCCGGGCACCCCTCAGGCAAATATCATATTTGATATAGGATCCTCGTCGGAACCGGGGTGCCCCGGATCGGGAGAGGAGTGTGGAGTCCATGGCCACCGCCGAAGTCGCGGAAGTCTCCGACGAGGACTTCCGCGAAATTCTCGCTCAGACAAGGCAATTCGTCCGCAGCGCGGTCGTCCCCCGCGAGCAGGAAATCCTCGACACCGACCGCGTCCCCGATGACCTGCGCGACCAGGCCAAGAACATGGGCCTGTTCGGCTACGCGATTCCCCAAGACTGGGGCGGCCTTGGCCTCAACCTGATGCAAGACGTCGAGTTGGCGATGGAGTTGGGCTACACGTCGCTGGCGCTGCGTTCGATGTTCGGCACCAACAACGGCATCGCCGGACAGGTTCTGGTCGGGTTCGGCACCGACGAACAGAAATCCCGCTGGCTGGAGTCGATCGCGTCCGGCGACGTCGTCGCCTCCTTCGCGCTGACCGAACCCGGCGCCGGATCGAACCCCGCCGGCTTGCGGACCAAAGCCGTCCGCGACGGCTCCGGAAACGACGGGGCATGGGTGATCTCCGGGCAGAAGCGCTTCATCACCAACGCGCCCCTCGCCAATCTCTTTGTGGTGTTCGCGCGCACGCGGCCCGCCGACGACCAGGGACCGGGGATCGCCGTCTTCCTGGTACCGGCGGACGCCGCTGGCGTCGAGGTGGGCGCCAAGGACGCCAAGATGGGCCAGGAAGGCGCCTGGACGGCCGACGTCAACTTCACCGACGTCCGCGTCGGCCCCGATGCCCTCGTCGGCGGCAGTGAAGACCTCGGATATCGAGCGGCGATGACCTCGTTGGCCCGCGGACGTGTGCATATCGCCGCCCTAGCGGTGGGCGCCGCTCAACGAGCGCTCGACGAATCGGTGTCCTACGCCGCGACCGCGACGCAGGGCGGGACGCCGATCGGAAGCTTCCAGTTGGTGCAGGGCATGCTCGCGGACCAGCAGACCGGGGTGATGGCCGGTCGCGCGCTGGTGCGCGACGCGGCCCGGCTGTGGGTCGCAGGCGAGGATCGCAGGATCGCCCCGTCGGCCGCCAAGGTCTTCTGCACCGAAATGGCCGGCAATGTCGCAGATCTCGCGGTGCAGATTCACGGCGGCACCGGTTACATGCGGGGCGTTGCCGTCGAACGCATCTACCGCGACGTGCGCCTCCTGCGGCTGTACGAGGGCACCAGCGAAATTCAGCGTTTGATCATCGGATCGAACCTCGTCAAGGCGGCGCAGCGATGAGAGTGGCTGCGCGATGGCCGAACCCAACAGAGGAGCAACTATGAGCGGCAGGCTTGCCGGAAAAGTCGCATTCATCACCGGCGCGGCACGCGGCCAGGGCCGGGCGCATGCGGTGCGCATGGCCGCCGAAGGCGCCGACATCATCGCCGTCGACATCGCCGGCAAGCTCCCGTCCTGCGTGCCCTACGATCCGGCGACTCCCGACGATCTGAACGAGACCGTGCGCTTGGTCGAGGCAGCGAACCGCCGCATCATCGCCTCGGTCGTGGACACCCGCGACTTCGACGGACTCCGAAAGGCGGTGGCGGATGGCGTCGCCGAGCTGGGCCGGCTGGACATCATCGTCGCCAACGCCGGAGTCGCTGCTCCGCAGGCGTGGGACGACATCACGCCCGAGAACTTCCGCGACGTCATGGACATCAACGTGACCGGCACCTGGAACACCGTGATGGCCGGGGCGGACAAGATCATCGAAGGGGGCCGCGGCGGCTCCATCATCCTGATCAGCTCCGCGGCCGGCATGAAGATGCAGCCGTTCATGATTCACTACACCGCGAGCAAGCACGCTGTCACCGGCCTGGCGCGGGCGTTTGCCGCGGAATTGGGCAGGCATTCGATTCGCGTCAACAGTGTTCACCCGGGTCCGGTGAACACCGCGATGGGATCTGGCGACATGGTCACGGCGGTGGGCAAGACCATGGAAACCAATCCCCAGTTGTCGCACGTCCTCACACCGTTTCTGCCCGACTGGGTCGCCGAACCCGAGGAGATCGCCGATACCGTGTGCTGGCTGGCCAGCGACGAATCGCGCAAGGTCACCGCGGCCCGGATCCCGGTGGATCAGGGCTCGACGCAGTACTGATGGCCCTTCGGCGGGGTCACACGGGAATAGCGCTGCGGTTCGGGTGTTTGCACTCGTCATGAAAAGCTTCAGCGAAACCGAACGCCAGGAGTTCCTCGCCGACAAGCATGTGGCGGTGCTGTCCGTCGCCGCCACCGACGGCCGTCCGCCGGCCAGTGTCCCGATCTGGTACGACTACTCCCCTGGCGGGAACATCCGGATCATGACCGGGGCGTCCAGCCGCAAGGCCCGCCTCATCGAGCGGGCGGGGACGGTGACGCTGGTGGTCCAGCGCGAGGAGCCGCCGTATCAGTACGTGGTGGTCGAGGGTGCGGTTGTCGAGACCACCGCCCCGGCCCCGGCCGACCTGCAGGAGTCGATCGCCATCCGGTACCTCGGCGAGGAGGGCGGCCGCGCGTTCGTCCGCAGCATGGAAGGCGTCGAGGAGGTGCTGTTCACCATCCGGCCGGACCGCTGGCTCAGCGCCGACTTCACCGGCGACCTCTGATCGCTCAGCCGATCAGGTCGAGCGTCCCGAGCTCGCGGATTGCCTGGCAGCCACGACTGAGCATGGTCAGCACCATGTCGTCGCCGCGCTCGGTGGTGGCGGCGAACGCGAACCCCAACGCCGAAATCAGCGGCGCCTGCAGCGCCCCGAGCCGGTAATCACGCCAACATGTTTCGCGGTCGTAGTCGCTGACACCGCCGGCCGTTAACGCACGGTGATAGGTGGCGACGAGCTCTTCTTCGATGCTCGCGCGCAGTTGTGAATTGAGGCTCGTTGCGGTGAAGTAGGCGAGATCCCGGGTCGGCAAACCCACGCCGAGCGTCTGCCAGTCGACCACGCTGACCCTGGTCCGCTCGGGATCGAACAGCAGGTTGTCCAGGCGGTAGTCGCCGTGCAGCAGGGCGAACCGGTCATACTCTCTCAGCAGCCACGGCGCGATCGAACCCATTGCCGCCCTGAAGGTGTCGCGGTCTTCGGCGCTCATCCGATCGCCCAGCTTCTCCAGCGTGATGTCGGCGCTCATCTTCGCCACCTCGCCCATGCCGCCCGCGCCGGCCTCGTCCGGTCGACCGAACGCGATGCCCGGAAAGTCGAGCCAGGCGGGATCACACCAGCTGGGCGCGTGCAGGCCGGCCAGCGCGGTAACCGCAAGGCGCGCTTCGGTTTCGCCACAACCGGCGAGCTGATCGCCCTGCACCGCCGGCGCCTGGTCGGCGAGCAGCAGGGCGAAATCCATTGCATCCTCGCTGATCTCGGAGTAGAAGCACCGTGGCGTCGGCACCTGCACGCGATCGGTCACCGAGGAATAGAACGCGCATTCGCTTCGGTAGCCGATGACCACCCGGTCACGCACCGTGTCGTCCTGGGCGGGCAGTTTGATCACAAAGGTCTGCGGCAGGTCACCGGGATCCGTCGCATAGCGGGCGGTCACCCGGTAGGTCGCCCCGGTCTGTCCGGTGCCGATCGCGACCACGTCCACGTCGGCGACCTCGACGGGTGTGCCGCTGCCACTGAGCGCGGCCGACAACCACTGCGGGGTCACATCGCCGGGGTAACGCGGTATCGACAGCACAGCACTCATAAGCAGCACGCCTCCTGTACGCAGACAGCTCGGTCCGACTGACAAACTGTAAGGCATACCGCAAGAGTTGCGGTCAACCGCGGTGATCTAATCGGCCAGGATGCGCCATTCGGCGGCCTCGTGCTGCTGCCGCCAGAATTCGTCGAAACGTCCGCGCGCAGCGAGCAATTCGTCGACCGTTCCGTCCTCGACCACCCGTCCGTTGTCGAGGAACAGTACGCGATCTGCGTGACTGATGCTGGCCAGCCGGTGCGCGACGATCACCTGGGTGCGTGATCGCGGGTCGGCGGTGAGTGCGTCGACCACCGCGGCTTCGTTTTCGGTGTCCAAAGCGCTGGTCGCCTCGTCTACCAGCAGGATCGGTGCGGGTTTGAGCAATGCACGGGCGATGCTGACCCGTTGGCGCTCCCCGCCGGACAGGGCCGAGCCGCCCTCGCCGACGATGGTGTCGGCGCCGTCGGGCAGCCTTGCGACCAGCTCGTCGACGCGCGCGAGCGCCACCGCCCGGGCGAACTGCTCGTCGCCGGCGCCCGGATCCCCGGCGAACACGTTGTCGCGGATCGAGCCGTGGAACAGGTAGGGATGCTGGAAGACGACGCTGCTCGCCGCCCGCCGCACCTCGCCGTCCAGCGTCGCCGCGTCCACCCCGTCGATCAGCACCCGGCCGGCGGTGGGCTCATGCAGCCCGGCGATCAGCGCCAGGATCGTGCTCTTGCCCGAACCGGACGGTCCGACGATTGCAGTCGTGCTGCCCGGCTTCAACGCGAAGCTCACCCCATCGAGCACCGGCGCAGCGGCGCCGGCGTAACCGAACACGACGTCATCGAACTCGATGCGAGGGGCCGAGGCGCTCACCAAGGTGGTGACTCCGGCATTCATCAGCGGCGCGGTGAGCACCGAACGGATGTTGTCGAGCGTGGCGCGGGTGCTCTCCAGCGCCGGTGCCAGCTCGCTGAGGGTGGTGAACGGCTCGAGGTAGCGCACGATGACGACGATCAACGCGATTGCCTCGGCCACCGTGAGCGTTCCGTTCACGGTCAGCGCGGTCGTCGCCCCGGCCAGCAGGATCAGCGCCAGCTGGCTGGCGAGGCTGAACACCAGCTGCCCGGGGACCTGCATGGAGAGCAGGCGCATGGTGGCGCCGTGTTGTGCGGCCAGCGCGTCGCCGACCAGACTCCTGGCGGGCTCGACGCGCCGCGCGGCGCGCAACGCCTGCTGGGTTCGGGCGAACTCGATGATCCGCTCGGTGAGCGCGCTATTGGCCTGGGCCGCCGCGGAATCGGCGCGCCGCGCCAGGCGGGCCGATGCCCACAGCGCGCCCAACAGCAGCGGCAGGCCACCCAGCGCGGCGACCCCCAGCTGCCACGAGACCGGCAACAACGCCACCGCGATCGCCGCGGGCAGCAGCACGGCGGAGATCAGCGGCGTGAGCAGGTTGACGACGAGGCCGACGAGTTCGGGTCCGGTGGCAGCGATCGCCTGCCGTGCCGTCGCGGTGTGCTCGGCGGTGAACCAGTCCAGCCGCACGCCGGGCAGCCGATCCGCCACGTCGTGCTGGCTGTGATCCAGCACGGCGAAACCGAGGTTGAAACCGATACGCGCGGTCGCGGTGTCGATCACCCACCCGGCCACGGTGGCCGCGGTCAGCCAGCCAAGCCAGACCAGCGCGCGCTGCGGGACGTCGCCGAACAACGCGCCCACCAACGGGACCAACAGCACGGTGGCCACCGCGCGCACCACCACGGACATCAGTGCCAGCACCGGGTAGGTGATCACCCCGTTGCGGCGATCCGCCGGAACCAGGCTCAACCACGTGCGAATCATCGCGTTCCCTCGCCGGTCGTGCCCACGGCGACCTGGTCACGACGGCCGCCCTCCCACAGCCGTCGATACCGGCCGTCGGCGCTCAGCAACTCGTCGTGCGTGCCGCGTTCGACGATGCGGCCGTGGTCGAGCACGATGATCTGGTGGGCCCGGGTGATGGTGTGCAATCGATGCGCGATCACCAGCACGGTGCGGTCCCGCGTCAACCGGTTGAGCGCTTGCTGCACAAGGTATTCCGATTCCGGATCGGCAAACGCGGTGGCCTCGTCGAGGATCAGCACCGGGGTATCGGCCAGGATCGCGCGGGCGATGGTGAGCCGTTGTCGTTCACCGCCCGAGAGCCCGCTCCCGGCACCCAGCATGGTGTCGTAGCCGTCCGGCAGTCGCATGATGCGGTCGTGGATCTGCGCTTCGCGCGCCGCCTGTTCGACTTGCGCCGCGGTGGCGTCCGGGACGGCCAGCGCGATGTTTTCCGCGACGGTGCCGTGCACCAATTGCGTTTCCTGCAGCACGAATCCGACTTGGGCATAGAGCTGGTCGGCGGTCATCGACCGAATGTCTTGTCCCCCAACGCGTATCGCGCCGTGTCCGACATCGTGAAACCGGGCCAGCAAAGCGGCCAGGGTCGACTTGCCGGATCCGGAGGGGCCGACCAGCGCGGTGACCGTACCGGACCGCAAGGTCAGCGACACATCGTGAATGACCGGGACGCCGGGGCGGTAGCCGAAGCCGACGTTGTCGAACACCACCGTCGCCGCCGGATCCGGGTTGGTCTGGTCGTGGTCTCGCACGGTGAGGTCGGCTTCGTCGAGCGTGTTCTGCAGGCGCCGGGCGGCCAGCATGCCGGCGCGGATGCCCCCCAGGCCGTAGGCGATGCCGAGCAGTCGTGCGCCGAATGTGGTGCCCAGCAACAAGAACGGCAGCAGATCCACCGGATTCATCCGGCCCGTGACCACCAGCAATGTGCCGGTGACCGCGATGAGCCAAAGGAACGTCGAGGGGCGGGTGACCAGGTCCATGAACGTCTTCTTGCCGGCCAGCGGGCGCTGCCACGCGACCAGGAAGCCGACGTATTCGTCCAGGCGGCGCCGAAAGCTCGATGCGGCGGCACCACCGAAGACGCGGATCACCGGCTGGCCCTCCAGGTATGCGCCGGCCTCCCCGCTCATCGTCTCCGCCCAACGCTGCGACTGCGGGATGCGTGGGCCCGACTGAATGGTGAGTGACGACGTCAGCACCAGGTACACGAGGACGGGCGCAAACAACACGAGCGCCACCCGCCAGTCGACAGCGAACAGATAGATCAGCACCGCGACCGGTGCGACGGCAGCGGTGACCGCGTCCGGGATGGCGTGGGTGACCAGGTAATGCAATGACAGTGTGTCGTCGGTCAACAGTTGTTTGATCGAGCCCGACCCGCGCGCGGTGAACCAGCCCAGCGGTAGCCGAGACAGCTTGCGCAACAGTCGCGAACGCAGATCACGCGCGAATCGCGCATCGACGACATGGAGCCACAGGGTGAGGGAGGCGCCGAGCAACGCTCCCAGGCCCAGCAGCGACAACGCGGCGATACCGATGTTCCACAGTCGAGACGCCGGCGCGCCCGAAACCAGGAGCCGGGCCAACTCGACCAGCAACACAAACGGCGCCAGTTGCACCAGCGTTATCGCCGCCTGCAACACGCCCGAGAGCACGAGCGCCGACCGCAGCGGCGCCAGCAGTCGGCCGGCGCCCTGCGCACGCCAGTTCCCGCGGGCCGCCGGCGCGGGCGTTGCGTCGGGAACCTGCGGAGTCGACTCTAGCTGCGCCGCAATGTCTTCCGCGGAAACGCTGGGCACGACGCCGTCGGATCCCGCCGGCTCGTCGCCGCGCCGGGTGCCCATCGCGCGCCCGGCGCTCCAGTAGGCCTGGGCGTGCACTTCGGATTTGGGGAAGCCGAACTGCTCACGCAGCCGCGTTCGCACATGCTTGAGCGTCGTGGCCTCCGGTGTCGCCCATGCGTACCAGTCGGACCAGTCTCGGGTCTCGATCGCCGCGGCGAGCGACTTCTCGTCGTGGCGGGCAACCCAGTGCACCCGCAGCCGGGGATGCCGCGCCACAGGGATCAATGTGTCGTTGTCGTCGTGCTGTTCGAGGTACATCTCGATCGGCACGTCGTCGGGGACAACCCCGATGATCCCGTTCATTCCCGGGATGGATGCCGAGTCGCCGATCAGCAGATAACCGGCCGGCTGCTCGTCGGGCACGTCGAAACGCGACGAGCCCATCAGGGCCATGACGGCGATGGTGGCACCGGGCGCCACGGTGCGCGCCCATAGCGACGCCGGGCCGGCGGGATCGTGCAACACGATGTCGACCGCGAAGCGCCCGGTGGGAACGTCTGCCTCCGAGATCGTGTACGCGCGCTGGAATTCCGTTGTCGATCCGTCCGGGTCCGGGAACCAGAACCGCAGCCACGCAGCCGGTTCGGCATCCACGTCTTCGAACAGGGTCGGCGACGTCATGCGTACCCGCACGAAGTGCGGGGCGATCCGGACGGTTTCGACCACCGTCGCGGTATGGTCGCGCGCGCCGAAGCTGCGCAGCATCACGCCCTGGAATCCACGTGCCATTAGCGGTCCTTTCTCGCGGCGCTGCGCGCCGCGACGGCCTCGCCGATCTGACGACCCGGCGAAATCACCGCCACCAGGCCACGCATCGACCGCCGGCATGGGCCGCGCATCCTCTGAATTCGACACCTGCCACAGCCCACCTGGGCGGCACCCTGCCGCGGATCACCGGCCGGCCGGTCACGACTTGGTACGTTACCCCACAAACTAAGGGTTGCCTTACCATAGGTCAACCTCGGTGGGCGTCCACCGTCCGTGCCGGTCGGTAACTTGGGAAACATGAGCGGTGAGTCAGCGGCGCCCGTATTGCTGTACGACGGCGTGTGCGGGGTATGCAACCGGGCGGTGCGCACGATCCTCCGGTTCGATCCCCACGGCCGGCTGCGCTTTGCGGCCTTGGAGAGCGTCTTCGCCAAGGCGATCATCGAACGGCATCCGGAGATCGGAAACATCGACTCGATGGTTTTTGTCGACGATCCCGCCCAACCCTCGGAACGGGTTGCTGTCCGATCCAGGGCCGCCCTGCGCATGGCGGATTATCTCGGCGGACCGTGGCGGGCGTTCACGGTCGTCCGCGCCATACCGGCTCCACTGCTCGACTGGCTTTACGACAGGTTCGCCGCCATCCGTTATCGCGTCGGTGGCAAGTACGACAGTTGTCCGCTGCCGGCGCCGGAGGTTCGCGCCCGCTTTGTGCAGGACTGACCGGCATCAGCCGGCGCCGGCGCCGGCGGCCAAGTCCGCTTCGGATTCTTTCCGCTTGAGCTCCGCCAGCTTGCGGTCTTCTGCCGCCGCTTGGCGGTGGATGATCGCAGACCGTCGGTGCTCGTCCGGGTGGGGCACGCCTTGTTCGACGGTCCACTCTTGTATTTGCGCGACCCGTTCATGCTGGACAGCAGATTTCTCGAAGCTTGCCGCTGCGTAGAGCCCTGCGCGAGCGGCGCGTTCGCGGGCCATGGCGGCTCGGTGTTCGGCGAGCTCGACATCTTCTGCGGTGATGGCATTTTCGCCTCGTGCCGATGCCTCGTGTCCGGTGGCCATGGCGTCTCCCTTGCGTCCCGTGAGGTCCATGTACCCGGTAACTGAAGTTTGATGCTTATCCCGCCGAAGATTTCGGCTCGGTGCGCAACAGTGCGGGCGGAGGGACTCGAACCCTCACGCTCTTTCGAGCACCGGCACCTAAAGCCGGCATGTCTGCCAATTCCATCACGCCCGCGGCGTGCCGATCGTATCGCTTGCGATATCGCCGAGTTGTCTGTGACGGGCTCGACGAATTCGTCGGGCCCAAATCGTGAGCGGTACGGTCAAGGGGTGTCCACTACGCATCGTCGCAGGCCCGCGCTAATAGCGCTGGTGATCGTCGCGGCGTGCGGGTGCCTGGCCCTGGGCTGGTGGCAGTGGACCAGGTTTCAGTCCGTCTCCGGCTCCTTTCAGAATCTCGGCTATGCCTTGCAGTGGCCGCTGTTCGCGGGGTTCTGCGTGTACGCGTACCGCAAATTCGTTCGCTATGAAGAGGAATCACCGCAGCCGCGAAGCACCGACCCGATGACGGAGATACCCGCCGGGCTGCTGCCCGAGCGACCCAAGCCCCCGCCGCGGGCGCTCGACGATCCCGCCCTGCGGGAGTACAACACCTACCTGGCCGAGCTCGCCGCGCAAGACGCCGAAAAGCAGAAGAGGACAACCGCATGACGACACCGGAGACGCCTGGGGCGGCAGTGCCTGCAGTCCCCGTCGACAAGATCCGCACCGCACTGCTCGGCTATCGGATCATGGCGTGGACGACGGGTTTGTGGCTCATCGCGCTGTGCTACGAGATCGTCTCGCACCTCGTCTTCCACCACGAGATCCGGTGGATCGAGGTGGTCCATGGCTGGGTGTATTTCATCTACGTGTTGACCGCGTTCAATCTGGCGGTCAAGGTGCGCTGGCCACTCGGCAAAACGGTCGGCGTGTTGTTGTCGGGGACCATTCCGCTGCTGGGCATCATCGTCGAGCACTTCCAAACCAGGGACGTCAAGGCGCGTTTCGCGCTTTAGGCCACTTCCGCAACACTGACCTCTCCCGGTCGAGGCACGGGAAGTGCCCACCTTTGAGCGACAACGTCGGCCCAGCGCGCGGTGTCGCTCAAAGGTGGGCACAACGTCAATCACCCTGCACCGCGTCCGGTGTGACCCGTGTGGTCGCACGCCCAGTCGGGACGAGCACGGCAGCGCCGCCTAACCCCCGGATCGGGCCAGCGTTTCCAGCGCCGGCAGCAGCAGCCGCAGCGCGCGACCGCGATGTGAGACGGCGTCCTTGTCGGTCGGGCTCAGCTGTGCCGCGGTGCGGTCATGTCCGTGCGGAATGAAGACAGGGTCGTAGCCGAAGCCGCCGTCGCCGCGCGGTTCGCGGGCAATGCTGCCGGGCCACTCGCCGCGGACGACGACCTCGCCGGCGGCCGAGACGAGCGCGCAAGCGGACACGAACGCCGCACCACGGCGCCCGTCCGGCACGTCGCGTAATTGCGCCAGCAGCAACGCGGTATTGCCCGCGTCATCGCCGTGGTTGCCCGACCAGCGCGCCGACAGCACACCGGGCATGCCGTTGAGTGCGGCGACCTCCAGCCCGGAATCGTCGGCCACACTTGCCAACCCGCTCGCGGCGAACGCATCCCGCGCCTTGGCCAAGGCGTTGTCCTCGAAAACCGCTCCGGTCTCCGGCGCCTCCTCGAACGGCGCCACGTCGTCGAGCGACACCAACGTCAACCCCGTCAGACCAGCAGCGTCGAGCACCCGACGCAACTCGGCCAGCTTCTTGGGGTTGCGGCTGGCGACCAGGAGGCGGGTCGTCATCTATTCCTCAACATGGGTCTGGGCAGTTGCCGATGCACCCCGGCCACCTTACGGACTGCGAGCCTATGGGTCGGCGACGCGAATCGCATTCAGCGGTTGCCGGCACAGCAGACGGCAAGCTCCGCAAGGAATAGACAGGGCAACGAAGTAGCTTCCCCCAGAGTGAGCCAAAAACCCGATACCGAGACGCTCAAGGCCCTCAATAACAACATCACCGACGAGTTTCGCACCAACGCCGGGAAGGTCGGCGGCCGATTCGAAGGCAACGAGCTGCTGCTACTCACCACGAAGGGCGCGAAGTCCGGCGAGCCGCGCGTCGCGCCGCTGGTGGCCTTCCGTATCGACGGCAAGCTGCTGATCGTCGCGGGTTATGGTGGCGCCGACGTCAATCCGGCGTGGGTGCACAACCTGCGGGCCAACCCGCGGGCGCGCGTTGAGGTCGCCACCGACTCGTTCGACGTCGTCGCGTACGAGCTCGACTCGTCCGAACGTGAGGCGATCATTCCCAAAATCAACGCGACCGTACCCGCGTTCGCCGTCGCGAACTACCAGTCAAAAACCACACGCACCATCCCAATATTCGAGCTGCACAGGGACGAGTCGTGAATGGCCGGAAGGGGTCTGGTCCTGGCCGCTGCGTCGGCGGTGATAAACCGCGGGACAGCTAGGTTGAGTTCAGGTCGCGACCAGCAGGCGGGTCAGCTGCCGAACGCCTTCGGCGCCGGAGCCCCCTCGGGAAGAACACCTGGGTACGGGAGCTGGAGCGCCTCGCGCTGCGCGGCGAACAACTTGTCGCACGCCGCCAGGGCCACATCGAGCAATTTGTCCAGCGTGGACCGCGGGAACGTCGCCCCCTCGCCGGTGCCCTGGACCTCCACGAGGGTCCCGGTGTCGGTAGCGACGACGTTCATGTCGACCTCGGCGCGGGAGTCCTCCTCGTAGGGCAGGTCGACCCGGATCCGGCCGTCGACCACGCCGACGCTGACCGCCGCGATCGCACAGGACAACGGCCGGGGATCCGACAGCTTTCCCGCCGCCGCGAGATACGTCACCGCGTCGGACAACGCCACGAAAGCACCCGTGATGGCCGCCGTGCGGGTGCCGCCGTCGGCCTGCAAGACGTCGCAGTCCACGGCGATGGTGTTCTCCCCCAACGCCGCCAGGTCGATGCACGCACGCAGCGACCGCCCGATCAGCCGGCTGATCTCCTGGGTGCGCCCGGACAGACGGCCCTTCACCGATTCGCGGTCCGACCGAGTGTGGGTTGCCGACGGCAACATGGCGTACTCGGCGGTCAGCCACCCCAGGCCCGATCCCTTGCGCCAGCGCGGCACCCCCTCATTGACGCTGGCGGTACACATGACCTTGGTGTGGCCGAATTCGATCAATACCGAACCGGCGGGGTGGTCAGTGAAACCGCGGGTGATGACGACGGGCCGAAGCTCATCGTCAAGGCGGCCGTCTTCTCGTCTCGTCACGCCGCCAACCCTAACGCGCTAGCTCAGACCCTCTCGGACCGGCGGATATCGAACGTCTCCCCGCACACCACCGCGTGCACGGGACCATCGAACTCGGCCTTGGCCTCGCTGATCACGTCCTCCCGCGAGGTCCACGGCGGGATGTGCGTCAGCAACAGTTCGTGAACGCCGGCCTGCGCCGCGGCGCGGCCGGCCTCGGTGCCCGACAGATGCAGCGCGGGCGGACGGTCCGGCGAGTGCGTCCACGAGGCCTCGCAGAGAAAAACGTCGGCGTCGCGAGCCAGCTCGACGAGCTGATCGCAGACGCCGGTGTCACCGCTGTAGACGAACGATGCCCCAGCGGGGTCGGTGATCTTCAAGCCGTAGGACTCGGTCGGATGGGCCACCACTCGCGGTGTCACCGTCAGCGCGCCGATCTTCACCGGCTCACCATCCACCCAATGGCGAACATCGAAGATGTCCGAACAATCGTCGATCTCACCGCCGTAGGGCGACGACGCGGCGCCCAACCGCGACCAGGTGTCCCCCGGGCCGTACAGCAACGCCTTGCCGAGCGGACGCGTCGGGTGATAGCGCCGCCACACGAAGAGTCCGGGTAAATCCAAACAATGGTCGGCATGCAAATGAGACAAAAGCACGTGCACGGAACCGGGATCGGCATAGCGCTGTAGCGCGCCGAGAACGCCCCCGCCGAAGTCGATGACCAAAGGCGGAGTGTCCGGTGCCCGGAGCAGATAACCCGACGCAGGCGAGTCCGGACCCACCACGCTGCCCGAGCAGCCGAGCACGGTTATTCGCACGGACACTACTGTGCCATGCCCGATGGGACCGTGACGAAAACATCGCCGCATTGGTGTGACGAGTATCTCGTCCCGCCGTTAATCAATATGCACCTGATGGACGGGCTGGACGCCGGTGACGGCGGGACCCAGGAATCGCGCCGCCAATGAGGTGAATGCCTCCGGGTCGCCGGTGGCTTCGAAAATCCGAGTCGCGGGCGGTGCGTCATGAGGGCGAAGCAAGTCCCGTTCGGTGAGCACCCGCAACACTTCCTTGGCGGTTTCCTCGGCGCTGGAAACCAACGTCACGTTGTCGCCCATCGCCAGCTGGATGAGTCCGGACAACAGTGGATAGTGCGTGCATCCGAGCACCAGCGTGTCGACCTGCGCACGCTGCAGCGGCTCCAGATAGCCCTCGGCCAAGCCGAGCACCTGACGGCCGCTGGTCACGCCGCGCTCCACGAAATCGACGAAGCGCGGACAGGCCACCGCGGTGATCTCGGTGTCGCGGGCGGCGGCGAACGCGTCCTGATAGGCGTGCGAATTGATGGTCGCCTGGGTGCCGATGACGCCGATACGCCCGTTGCGCGTAGTGGCGACCGCGCGGCGCACCGCGGGCAGTATCACCTCGACGACGGGCACGTCGTAGCGCTCGCGAGCGTCCCGCAGGCAAGCCGCGGATGCCGTGTTGCAAGCGATGACCAACGCCTTGACGCCGCGGCCGACGAGATCGTCACCGATGGCCAACGCGTGCGCGCGGACCTCGGGGATGGTGAGGGGCCCGTACGGACCGTGGCCGGTGTCGCCGACGTAGATGATGTCCTCGTCGGGCAACTGGTCGATGATCGCCCGCGCGACGGTGAGTCCCCCGACACCGGAGTCGAACACCCCGACGGGTGCCAGCGCCGAGCTCATGTCTTGGGCCGCGGCACGGTGGTGCTCGCTTTCCTCGTCGTCCGGCCTTTGCGTTCCGGTGCGGACAACAGGTAGGCGGCCACGACGCCGGCGATCGCTCCGCACAGGTGGCCCTGCCACGACACACCACCGCAGCGGCCGAGCACCGGCATGGCCCCGAGCAGGACGCCGCCGTAGGCGAACATCACGATCAGCCCGATGATGATGTCTCGCATCCGGCGGACGAAGATCCCGAACACCAGCAGGAAGGCCAGCCAGCCGAAGATCAGGCCGGAGGCGCCGATGTGGTCGGTGGGGCCGCAGCTGCTGCCGACGTTGCCGATGAGCCAGGTGCCCAAGCCGCCCAGGATCCACACGATGGCGGTCGCCCAGACGAACCGGGACAGCCCGGCCAGCGTCATCAGGAATCCCAGGATCAGCAGCGGCACGGTGTTGGCCATCAGATGCTGCCAGCTCTCGTGCAACACCGGGGCGAAGACGATGCCCCACAGGCCGTCGGTCTCCAATGGCCTGATGCCGTTGGCGTCCAGCGAATGCCGGGTCAGCTGGTCGATCAGCTCGACGAGGTAGAGCAACGCCACGAAGGTGAGGATCGTGGCGGCGCCCACCGTCGTGGTGGAGCGCTTCGTCGTCTGGGCGGCAGGCACGCCGGGGCGTCCCCGCGGGGTGGTCTTACCCATGGCTGCCCTTCCGGCGTATTTCCAGCATCGTCAAGGCTACCGGCGCCGCGACCGGTCGCATCTCATCGGCCGAATGCCCCGGGCAGCACGTCGCGGTAGCTCGGTATGCCGGCGATTGATTCGGCGGCCAGCACACCGCCCAGCACCGCTTGCGCCAGGCAATCGGCGGCGGCGATGCCGACTTCGGTGGCCAGCCGGGTCTCCGGGGAGAAGGCGGCGGGCGCATCCGCGGCCGGCGGCACCTCGACCGCCCCGGTGGCCAGCACGAACACGGTGTCACCGTCGACCGGTGTGTGCGCCGGCCGGATGCTGCGGGCCAGCCCGTCGTGGGCGGAGATCGCAACCCGCCGGCACGCCGCCGAGCTCAGGGCGGCGTCGGTGGCCACCACCGCGATGACGGTGTTGAGCGGGTTGTCCACCGGATTCGATGGGGACGGCAACTGGGCGAAGGCGTCGATCTGCTCGGCCGGCGGCGGCTGCAGTCCGAACTCCCGGGTCAGGTCCGCCATCCACGGCAGACCGGTGGCCCGGTCGACGACCTCGCCGGCGGCGTTCACCACGGCCACCGCCCCGACGGTCACGCCGGACGGCAGCGCCCTGGAAGCGGTCCCGACACCGCCCTTGAGCGCCCCGGCGCGGGCACCCACCCCGGCGCCGATGGTCCCGACACCCATCGCCGTGCCGGCTTCGGCGGCGGCACAGGCCGCGTAACCGAACTCGGCCGTCGGGCGACACTCCCAGCCGCCGACCGGCAGGTCGAAGATCACCGCTCCCGGCACGATGGGTACCACCCCGCCGTCCATCGCCACCCCGCGTTCGCGTTCTTCCAGGAAGCGCATGACACCGTCGGCGGCCGCCAACCCGTAGGCGCTGCCCCCGGCGAGCAATACCGCGTCCACAAACCGCACGGTGTTAGCCGGATCGAGCAGGTCGGTCTCCCGGGTTCCGGGCGCACCGCCGCGGCAGTCAACGGCACCGACGGTCCCGGGCGGGGCGAGTATGACGGTGACGCCGCAGGCCCAGCCGGCGCCCAACGAGGCGTCGGGGTCCAGTCGCTGGTAGTGGCCGACACGGATACCCCCGACGTCGGTGATGTCGTTCATCTGTCGCCTATCACGCTCATCGGGGCCCCATGAGCACCAAGACCAGGTACTCCTGCAACACGGTCAGCCACTGGTACACGTCGAAGTGCACGGCCAGTGGATGGTCGGCCGGCAGGCGCTCCGGGCCTTCGGGGCCCACCTCGAGCATGACTCCCAGGGTCAGCCGGATGTCGTTGACCGCTGCGATCCAGGAGTTCGCGTCCTGCTCGGTCAGCTCGAAGCGGCCGCCATCCTCGGGAACCGTGCTCAGCAACCGCTGTGCGGCAACGCGTTTGGCGTCGACGATGTCGGGCTCGTGCAGGCTGCGCAGTGCGGCGTTCAGGCTGTCCGCGGCATCGGGCGGCGCGGTGTCATCGTCGTCGTGCCGATAGAAGTCGGGCAGCAGCCGACGCAACGTGGGATCTTTCGGAGGTTCGGCGTTCCCGGTCTTGATCCCGGTGATCTCCTCGAGTTCGTCTGCCGGCGAGGAAGATTCACGCTCGTCGAGCAAGCCGATCATCGCCGTGGCGAGGTTCTTGAGCAGGGCGGCCTCGTGGGATGCCAGGGACGACCGGAAACGGGGACCGTCAGCGGTCTCGACCCGCTTCCATTTGCGCACCGGGAATCGCCAGCGCCTCGAACGTCAGCGGTCCTGCTGCATCGTCGCCCACAAACCGGCGGCGTGCAGCTTGGACACATCGACTTCCATGGACTCCCGGCTGCCGGCTGACACCACGGCCTTGCCTTCGTTGTGCACCTGCAGCATCAGCTTGGTGGCGTGCGGCTCGCTATAGCCGAACAACTTCTGGAACACATACGTCACATAGGTCATCAGGTTGACGGGGTCATCCCAGACGATCGTGACCCACGGACTGGTAGTGGCTTCTACCGGGGCGGACTCTCGTTGTCCTGTAGTGCCCGGCTTAGTGGGCGCTGACATAACAACCATGGCCTACACGATACCGAGGGTGGGATGAGGTTACCGACCCCCTGATGGCAGCCGATACCGTTATGGAATGAACGACCAGGTCGTTACTGGGCTATTGACCGACAAGTACGAGCTGACGATGCTGGCGGCGGCGCTGCGAGACGGCAGCGCCGATCGACGGACCACCTTCGAGCTTTTCGCCCGCCGACTTCCCGAAGGGCGCCGCTACGGCGTGGTCGCCGGAACCGGCCGGCTGCTCGAGGCGCTGCCGCAGTTCACCTTCGATGACCAGGCGTGCCAATCGCTGGGGCAATTCCTCGACCCAGATACGTTGCGGTACTTGCGCGAATTCCGGTTCAGCGGTGACATCGACGGCTACGCCGAAGGCGAGCTGTACTTCCCCGGATCCCCGGTGCTGTCGGTGAGCGGGACATTCGCCGAATGCGTGGTGCTCGAGACGCTGGCACTGTCGATTTTCAATCACGACACCGCGGTGGCGTCCGCCGCGGCGCGCATGGTGAGCGCGGCCAGGGGGCGTCCGCTGATCGAGATGGGGTCGCGGCGAACCCACGAACAGGCCGCGGTCGCCGCGGCCCGCGCCGCCTACATCGCCGGCTTCGAAGCGTCCTCCAACCTGGAGGCGCAGCGCTGCTACGGAATCCCCGCCGAGGGCACGTCGGCGCACGCGTTCACCATGCTGCACGCCCGCGCCGACTCCCCTACGGAATCGACCGAGTTGGCGGCATTCCGGGCGCAGGTCGAAGCGCTCGGCGTGGACACCACCCTTTTGGTCGACACCTATGACGTGACGACCGGTGTGGCCAACGCCGTGGCCGCCGCCGGCACCGGGCTCGGGGCGGTGCGCATCGACTCCGGCGAGCTGGGCGTGCTGGCCCGCCAGGTGCGTGAACAGCTCGACGGGCTCGGAGCCACCCGGACTCGCATCGTGGTCTCCGGTGACCTCGACGAGTTCTCCATCGCGGGGCTGGCCGCCGAGCCGGTGGACAGTTACGGCGTGGGCACATCGCTGGTGACGGGATCGGGTGCCCCGACGGCCAACATGGTCTACAAACTCGTCGAGGTGGACGGCATGGCGGTGCAAAAGCGCAGCAGCCACAAGGGATCCCATGGCGGACGTAAGGAGGCGCTGCGCCTGTCGCGCGGCTCCGGCATCATCATCGAGGAGGTGGTGTATCCCGCCGGCCATCGGCCGACCGTCTCCGAACCGGCCCGGCTGTTGACCGTCCCGCTGGTGCGTGGTGGCGAGCTGGTGTCCAAACCGAACCTCGCCGCGGCGCGCGAACTGGTAACTTCCGGGCTGCGCAGTCTGCCGTGGGAGGGATTGAACTTGTCGCACGGCGATCCCGCGGTCACGACGACGCAGATTCCCGCCGGCCGGCGGTAGCACCGCCCAACGATGCCCGGCGGATAGCACCGCCCCAAGATGCGAAGAGGGTAGCCACGTCCGACGTGTCCGTGTCCGAGTTGCTGGCCACCGCCGTGGCCGCGCTCGGCGGCAGTGAACGCAGCGGCCAACAGGAGATGGCCGCCGCGGTGGCACGGGCATTTGCCACCCGGGAACACCTGGTGGTGCAGGCCGGCACCGGTACCGGCAAATCGCTCGCATATCTGGTGCCCGCGATCGTCCACGCTCTTGACGATGACTCCCCCGTCGTCGTGTCCACGGCCACGATCGCCCTGCAGCGCCAGCTCGTGGATCGCGATCTGCCCCGGCTGGTCGATTCACTCGCCGATGCGCTGCCGCGCCGCCCGCAGTTCGCGCTGCTCAAAGGCCGGCGAAACTATCTGTGCTTGAACAAGATTCACAATGGCGCGGCGGCTGACGGTGAAGAAGGCGACGACCGGCCGCAGGAGGAGCTGTTCAACCCGATGGCCGTCAGCGCCCTGGGCCGCGACGTGCAACGGCTCACCGAATGGGCGTCGAGCACCGAATCCGGTGACCGCGACGATCTCAAGCCCGGCGTGCCGGACCGATCCTGGTCGCAGGTCAGCGTGTCCGCCCGGGAATGCCTCGGCGTGGCCCGCTGCCCGTTCGGTACCGAGTGCTTCTCAGAACGGGCCAGAGGTCAGGCCGGCCGGGCCGATGTCGTGGTCACCAACCATGCGTTGCTGGCCATCGACGCGGTGGCCGAATCGGCGGTGCTGCCCGAACATGCGCTGCTGGTCGTCGACGAAGCGCACGAGCTGGTGGATCGGGTGACGTCGGTGGCCACCGCGGAGCTGACGTCGGCCTCCCTCGGTGTGGCCGCCCGGCGGATCGGCCGATTGGTGGACCCGGAACTGATCCAGCGCCTGGAGGCGACGACGGCCAACTTCGCCTCGCTCATCCACGACGGCACACCGGGCCGGATCGACCGCCTCGACGAGGAGCTGGCGACGTACCTGACCGCGTTGCGCGACGCGGCGACCGCGGCGCGTTCCGCGATCGACAACACGAACGACCCCAAGGCGGCGTCGGCTCGCGCGGAAGCCGTTGCGGCACTGAGCGAGATATCGGACACCGCGTCGCGCGTGCTGGCATCGTTCGGCCCGGCGATCCCCGATCGCACCGACGTCGTGTGGCTGGAGCACGAGGAGGTCAGGGGATCACCGCGTCCGGTGTTGCGGGTGGCGCCGCTGTCGGTCGCCGACCTGCTGCGGTCCCGGGTGTTCTCGCGTTCGACGGTGGTGCTGACGTCGGCGACGCTGACCATCGGCGGCTCTTTTGACGCCATGGCCACCGCCTGGGGGCTGACCGCCGAGGACGACGACGACGCGCGGTGGCGCGGCCTGGACGTGGGGTCGCCGTTCCAGCACGCCAAAGCCGGAATCCTGTACGTGGCCGCGCACCTGCCGCCGCCGGGACGCGACGGCACCGGCTCGGCCGAGCAACTGAGCGAAATCGCCGAACTCATCACCGCCGCGCAAGGGCGCACCCTGGGGCTGTTCTCGTCGATGCGGGCGGCCCGGGCGGCGGCCGAGGCCATGCGCGAACGCCTGTCGACACCGGTGCTGTGTCAGGGCGACGACAGCACGTCGGCGCTCGTCGAACAGTTCAGCGCTGACCCTCAGACGTCCCTGTTCGGCACCCTGTCGCTGTGGCAGGGCGTCGATGTGCCCGGACCGTCGCTGTCGTTGGTGCTGATCGACCGCATCCCGTTTCCCCGGCCCGACGACCCCCTGCTGGGCGCGCGACAGCGCGCGGTCGCCGCGCGCGGCGGCAATGGTTTCATGGCCGTCGCGGCGAGCCACGCCGCATTGCTGCTGGCGCAGGGATCTGGGCGGCTGCTGCGCCGCGTCACCGATCGCGGAGTGGTTGCGGTGCTCGACTCGCGCATGGTCACCGCCGGCTACGGCGGCTACCTGCGGGCATCGTTGCCGCCGTTCTGGCAGACCACCAACGGCGAGCAGGTGCGCCAGGCGTTGCAGCGACTGCGCACCGCGCCGTCGTCGGAGGAGGGCCTGTCGACCTGACCGGTCCGGCTAGCGGGCCAGGGTGACCAGACCGAGCTCGTTGCTCGCCGCCAGCATCGGATTGTGGGGCAGCACACGCACCGTGTAGCCGACCGATCCGGCCAGCGGCAGCGGCGTCGTCGTCGAGAAGACCTGGTTGCCGCCCTCGGCGGTGCCGGTGTAGGACATCTCGACGGTGATCGGCTCCAGCAGTGCGTCGCCGGCGTCCACCCGGCCCACCAGCGCCTGGACCGTGACCTCGTCGGGCGCCAGCCCGGCCAGCTGGACGGTGGCGGTCAGCGTCAGCTTGGAGCCGAGCACCGGACTGTCCGGCAGGCCGGTGCTGTCGACGTCGGTGATGACGATCTTGGGCCACGCCTCGTGGGCTCGCCGGCGGTACGCGGCCAGCTCACGGGCCGCGCCGAATTCGGCGCCACTCGCCGCGTCTTCGGCGCCGTCGGCGGGTGCGATCGTCTTGCGCAGCGACTGCGCCGCGGGCGTGTAGTACTGCTCGACGTAGTCGCGCACCATGCGCGACGCCAGCACTTTTGGGCCGAGCGTCTGCACGGTGTGGCGCACCATTTCGATCCAGCGGGGCGGCACGCCGTGTTCATCGCGTTCGTAGAACTTCGGTGCCACGGCCTCTTCGAGCAGCGTGTAGAGCCCGCTGGACTCCAGGTCGTCGCGCCGGTCCTCGTCGGCCACGCCGTCGGCAGACGGTATCTCCCAACCGTTTTCGCCGTCGTACCATTCGTCCCACCAGCCATCGCGGATGGACAGGTTCAGTCCGCCGTTGAGTGCGCTCTTCATTCCCGAAGTGCCGCAAGCCTCCAACGGACGCAGCGGATTGTTCAGCCAGACGTCGCAGCCCCAATACAGCAGGCGCGCCATCGACATGTCGTAGTCGGGCAAAAACGCGATGCGGTGGCGCACTTCGGGCCGGTCGGCAAAGCGCACCACCTGCTGTATCAACGCTTTTCCACCGTCGTCGGCCGGGTGCGATTTACCGGCCACGATCAACTGAATCGGCCGTTCCCGGTCGAGCAGCAGCTGTTCCAGGCGGTCCGGATCACGCAGCATCAGCGTGAGCCGCTTATACGTCGGCACCCGCCGGGCGAACCCGATGGTCAACACCTCGGGATCGAATGCAGTTGCGATCCAACCCAATTCAGCGTCCGAAGCGCCTCGCTCGAGCCATGAGCGGCGCAGCCGCTGCCGAACGTCGTCGACCAGCAGGGACCTCAGTTGCGAGCGGATCCACCACAGGTGTCCCGGGTCGACTTGTTTGAGCCGCAGCCACACGCCCGGATCGCTGAACGAATCCGACCCGGCGAGCTCGCGACCCAGCTGCAGCCATTGCGGTGCCGCCCAGGTGCGCGCGTGAACTCCGTTGGTAATCGAGCCGATCGGCACCTCACGCGCGTCGAAGCCCGGCCACAGTTCGTTGAACATGGACCGACTCACCCGGCCGTGCAGCGACGACACACCGTTGGCGCGCTGGGCCAGCCGCAGACCCATGTGAGCCATGTTGAATTTGGCGGGGTCGTCCTCGGCGCCGAGCGCCAGGATGTGAGCCGTCGGCACCCCCGGTAGCAACACGGGCGCAGCGTTGGCATCCGATCTCGGGGCCTTCTCACCGGATTTCGCTTCGTCGCCCGCATGGTCGTCGAAGTACAGCCGCACCATCTCGATGGGGAACCTGTCGATGCCGGCGGGTACCGGGGTGTGGGTAGTGAACACCGTGCTGGATCGCACCACCGTCAGCGCGGTGTCGAAGTCCAATCCCGAACCGGTCATCAGCTCGCGAATGCGTTCCGCTCCGAGGAAACCCGCGTGGCCCTCGTTCATGTGGAACACCTCGGGGGCGGGCAGGCCGTGGATGTCGGTGAAGGCCCGGATCGCCCGCACCCCGCCGATGCCGGCCAGGATCTCCTGCCTCATCCGGTGTTCCTGGTCGCCCCCATACAGGCGATCGGTGACGCCGCGCAGATCGTGCTCGTTCTCAGGGACGTCGGAATCGAGCAACAGCAGCGGAACCCTGCCGACCTGGGCGACCCAGATCCGGGCGTGCAGCTGCGCGGCGTCCGGCAGTATCAGCTCGACCAAAGCCGGCTCGCCGGTCGAATCGGTGAGCAGCCGCAGCGGCAGGCCCTGCGGGTCCAGCGACGGATAGGTCTCGTTCTGCCAGCCGTCGGCGGTCAACGACTGCCGGAAGTACCCCGAGCGGTAGTAAAGGCCCACCGCTATCAGCGGCACGCCCAGATCGGACGCGGACTTCAGGTGGTCACCGGCAAGAATTCCCAAGCCACCGGAGTAGTTGGGCAGCACCTCGGCGACGCCGAACTCCATCGAGAAGTAGGCGATGGCGGCCGGCATCTCGGCACGTTGCTCCTGCTGCTGCTGATACCACAGCGGGCGGCTCAGGTAGTCGTTCAGATCGGCGGTCAGCGCGTCGAGCCGGTTCAGGAACGCCTCATCGAGCGCCAACTCGTCAAGCCGCGCCGGTTCGACCGCGCCCAGCAACGCCACCGGATCGCTGCCGCACCGCTGCCACAGGTGCGGGTCGATCGTCGCGAAAAGCTCCTGAGTGGGCGTGTCCCACGACCATCGCAAGTTGGTCGACAGCTGGTCCAGTGCGGTCAGACGCTCCGGAAGATGAGCACGGACGGTAAACCTGCGGAGGGCTTTCACGCGTCCCTACCTTACTGAGGTTCCCGGCCCGTGCACGGCGACAGGACGCACCGCATTTCCTCGGCGGTGTGTGACCGGAGACTAGGGTGGGTATCGAGTAGTTATCGGGGTCGCAACGATGCTTCCCCACCTAGAAAGTTTCCCCACGACAGCGAGTTTCCCGACGAGCGGCATTCCGCACGGAGCACACCGCGGGCTTGGCCGCACACAATCGGAACGGAGTGGTGGTGCCCGGTCGTGTCGAGATCGATAACGTCCAACCGGTCGTTTCCTGTGGCGCATATCCCGCGAAGGCCGTGGTCGGCGAGGTCGTGCCGGTCAGCGCCGCGGTATGGCGAGAAGGCCACGAGGCCGTCGCGGCGACCCTGGTCGTGCGCTACCTCGGACCCGGCTATCCGCAGGTAACCGAGACTCGCCGAATCAAGGCGGTCCAGGCGCCGACAAAGCCGGTGACCCAACGCGACGGCAAGGTCGACCAGCAACGCATCAAGCCGCTGTTGCTCCCGATGACGATGGGTCTGGAGCCCTACGTTTTCCACGGTCAGTTCACCCCCGATCAGGTCGGGCTGTGGACGTTCCGAGTCGACGGGTGGGGCGACCCTATTCACTCGTGGCGGCACGGACTGGTCGCCAAGCTGGACGCCGGTCAGGGCGAGACCGAACTGTCCAATGATCTTCTGGTCGGCGCCGGGTTGTTCGAGCGCGCGGCGACCGGCGTGCCCCGCGCGCTGCGCGAGCCGCTGCTGACCGCCGCCGCCGCGCTGCGCAAGCCCGGAGATCCGGTCACCCGCACCGCGCTGGCGCTGGGGCCCGAGATCGAAGAAATCCTGGCGGACTACCCGCTGCGCGATCTCGTCACCCGGGGCGAGCAGTTCGGCGTCTGGGTGGACCGGCCGCTGGCCCGGTTCGGCTCCTGGTATGAGATGTTTCCCCGCTCGACCGGTGGCTGGGACGCCGAGGGCAACCCCGTGCACGGCACCTTCGCCACCGCAGCGGCCCAGCTTCCGCGTATCGCGGCAATGGGATTCGACATCGTCTACCTGCCGCCGATCCACCCGATCGGCAAGGTACATCGCAAGGGACGCAACAACTCCCCGACCGCAGCGCCGACAGATGTGGGGTCCCCCTGGGCAATCGGCAGCGACGAGGGCGGCCATGACGCCGTCCACCCGGAGCTGGGCACCATCGAGGACTTCGATGCCTTCGTCGCGGCGACCCGCGAGTTGGGCATGGAGGTGGCGCTGGATCTGGCGCTGCAGTGCGCACCGGATCATCCCTGGGCGCGCGATCATCGCAACTGGTTCACCGAATTGCCCGACGGCACCATCGCTTACGCGGAGAACCCGCCGAAGAAATACCAGGACATCTATCCGATCAACTTCGACAACGACCCGGCGGGGCTCTACGACGAGGTGCTGCGCGTGGTCCGGCACTGGATGGACCACGGCGTCAAGTTCTTTCGCGTCGACAACCCGCACACCAAGCCGCCGGACTTCTGGGCCTGGCTGATCGCCGCGGTCAAGGCCATCGATCCCGACGTGCTGTTCTTGTCCGAGGCGTTCACGCCACCGGCGCGGCAGTACGGTCTGGCCAAATTGGGCTTCACGCAGTCCTACAGCTACTTCACCTGGCGCACGGCGAAGTGGGAGTTGACCGAGTTCGGCAACGACATCGCCAACCTCGCAGACTTCCGCCGGCCCAACCTGTTCGTGAACACCCCCGACATCCTGCACGCCATCTTGCAGCACAACGGGCCCGGCATGTTCGCCATCCGCGCGGTGCTGGCCGCGACCATGGGACCGGCATGGGGCGTGTACTCGGGTTACGAACTTTTCGAGCACCGTGCGGTGCGCGAGGGCAGCGAGGAGTACCTGGACTCGGAGAAGTACGAGTTGCGTCCCCGCGATTTCGCGGGTGCGCTCGCCGAAGGACGATCGCTCGAGCCATTCATCACACAGCTCAACGCAATTCGCCGGGTGCACCCAGCACTTCAGCAGCTGCGCACCATCCACTTTCACGACATCGACAACGACGCGTTGCTGGCCTTCAGCAAGTTCGACCCGGCCACCGGGGACTGCGTGTTGGTGGTGGTGACGCTCAACGCGTTCGGCACTGAGGAAGCGACACTGTTTTTAGATATGGCCGCTTTGGGTATGGAGACCTACGAGCGTTTTTGGGTGCGCGACGAGATCACCGGTCAGGAATTCCAGTGGGGACAATCCAATTACGTTCGCATCGACCCCGGGCAGGCGGTGGCCCACATCATCAACATGCCACTCATACCGTATGACTCTCGAATGACATTGCTACGCAGGCGATGAAAAGGACCGGAGGTGAAAGGGACATGAGCCAAGCCGACCAACTCGCTCGGACGCACTTGGCGCCCGATCCGGCCGACCTGTCGCGCCTGGTCGCCGGCGCGCACTACAACCCGCACAGCATTCTGGGCGCCCACGAATACGACGATCACACCGTCATTCGGGCCTACCGGCCCCATGCGGTCGAAGTGGTCGCACTGGTCGGCGACGACCGATTTACTTTGCAGCACATCGAATCCGGTCTTTTCGCCGTGGCTTTACCGTTCGTCGACCTGATCGACTATCGGCTGCAGATCACCTATGAAGGTGCCGAACCGTACGTCGTCGCCGACGCGTACCGCTTCCTCCCGACACTCGGTGAGGTCGACCTGCACCTGTTCGGAGAAGGACGCCACGAGCGGCTCTGGGAAGTCCTTGGCGCGCATCCTCGTTCGTTCACCACGGCCGACGGGGTCGTCACCGGAGTGTCGTTTGCCGTGTGGGCGCCCAACGCCAAGGGCGTCAGCCTGATCGGTGAGTTCAACGGCTGGAACGGTAACGAAGCGCCGATGCGAGTGTTGGGCTCATCAGGTGTCTGGGAACTGTTCTGGCCCGGCTTTCCTCTCGAGGGGCTGTACAAGTTCCGTGTCCATGGCGCCGATGGCGTCGTGACCGAGCGGGCCGATCCGATGGCGTTCGCCACCGAGGTGCCGCCGCACACCGCATCCCGGGTGACGCGCAGCGAGTACACCTGGGAAGACGCCGACTGGATGTCCGAGCGCCCCCAACGCAACCCGGTCTTCGAGCCGATGAGCACCTACGAGGTTCACCTGGGTTCCTGGCGTCCCGGACTCAACTACCGCCAGCTGGCCCGCGAGCTGACGGATTACGTGGTGGAACACGGGTTCACCCATGTGGAGCTGCTGCCGGTCGCCGAGCACCCCTTCGCCGGATCGTGGGGCTATCAAGTGACGTCGTACTACGCGCCGACGTCTCGATTCGGCACACCAGACGAGTTCCGGGCCCTGGTCGACGCCTTGCACCAAGCCGGCATCGGCGTGCTGGTGGACTGGGTTCCCGCACACTTCCCCAAGGACGCGTGGGCGCTGGCCCGCTTTGACGGCACCCCGCTCTATGAGCATTCCGACCCTCAGCGCGGTGAGCAACTCGACTGGGGTACCTATGTTTTCGACTTCGGCCGTCGCGAGGTTCGTAACTTCTTGGTGGCCAACGCACTGTTCTGGCTCGAAGAATTCCACATCGACGGTCTACGTGTCGACGCGGTCGCCTCGATGCTCTACCTGGACTACTCACGGCCCGAGGGCGGCTGGACCCCCAACATCTACGGCGGCCGAGAAAACCTCGAAGCGGTGCAATTCCTGCAGGAGCTGAACGCCACGGCTCACAAGGCCGCGCCCGGCATCGTCACGATCGCCGAGGAGTCAACCTCATGGCCCGGGGTGACACGGCCGACAAACCTTGGCGGCCTGGGCTTCTCGATGAAATGGAACATGGGCTGGATGCACGACACCCTCGACTACATCAGTCGCGATCCGATCCACCGCAGCTACCACCACCACGAGATGACGTTCTCGATGCTCTACGCCTTCAGCGAGAACTACGTGCTGCCGATCAGCCATGACGAGGTCGTGCACGGCAAGGGCACGCTGTGGGGCAGGATGCCGGGCAACAATCACGTCAAGGCGGCCGGACTGCGCAGCCTGCTCGCCTACCAGTGGGCGCACCCGGGCAAGCAATTGTTGTTCATGGGACAGGAATTCGGGCAGCGCGCCGAGTGGTCCGAGGAGCGCGGTCTGGATTGGTGGCAGCTCGACGAGCAGGGGTTCTCCAGCGGAGTTCTGCGCCTGGTCCGCGACATCAACGCCATCTACCGCAGTCACCCGGCGCTGTGGAGCCAGGACACCGTGCCCGACGGCTACTCCTGGATCGACGCCAATGATTCGGGCAACAACGTGTTGAGTTTCCTGCGCTACGGCAAGGACGGGTCGGTGATGGCGTGCGTGTTCAACTTCGCGGGTGCCGAGCACAGTGGATACCGGCTGGGCCTGCCGTCGGCGGGGCGCTGGCGCGAGGTGCTCAACACGGACGCGACGGTGTACAACGGTTCGGGGATCGGCAATATGGGCGGCGTGGATGCCACCGAAGACCCGTGGCATGGCCGGCCGGCGTCGGCGCTGCTGGTGCTTCCGCCCACGTCGGCTCTGTGGCTGGCGCCCGAGTAAAGCCGCAGCGCCCGCTTCAGTACAGCGCGTTGGCGAGGTTGCGCCGTCCGGCGACGACCTCGGGATCGGCTGGGTCGAACAGTTCGAACAGCTCGACCAACCGGGTGCGCACCAGGGTGCGATCGTCCCCGGATGTGCTGCGCACCAAGGCAATCAGACGATCGAAGGCGGCGCCCGCCTCCTGATTGAGGATCTGCACGTCGGCCGCGGCCAGCGCGGCTTCGATGTCGTCGGGCGCGGCGTCGGCGACAGCGACGGCGTCCGGACGCTGCGCGGTTGCGCGCGTGAGGAAGTCGATCTGGCGGATCGCGCCCTTGGCTTCGGCGCTGGCCGGGTTGGCGTCCAGGATCGCCTGATACGACGTTTTGGCGGCCTCGAAGTCGCCGTCGTCCAGTTGTTGGCGGGCTGCGGACAGCTCCGGGTCGACCGCCTCAGGCTCCGCGGAACCGGTTGAGCCCTTGAGCTTTCCGGCGGTCGCCGAGAGAATCTGATCCAACCAGCCGCGCAACTGCTCAGCCGGCTGCATTCCCTGGAAACTCGATATCGGCTGCCCGGCGGCCAGCGCCACCACGGTCGGCACGGCATCGACACCGAAGATCTGCGCGACCCTGGGCGCGACATCGACGTTGACCGTCGTCAACGACCACTTGCCATTGTCCTGGGCGGCCAGGCCGGCGAACGTGTCGAGCAGCTGGACGCACGCGTCGCTGCGCGGCGACCACAGCAGCACAACGACGGGCACTTCCTCGGACCGGAGCAGGACCTCGGCCTCGAAGTTGGCCTCGGTGACCGCGATGATGCCGGGGTCACCCTCGGCGGCCGTCGGCGCGGATCCGCCGGGAGGACCGACTGCGGGTTGGGGCCGCTGCTTGAGACCGGAGAGATCGACCGCACCAGCCAGGGCGGGGCCGATAGAAGGTCGCGGACGCGTCACGCCGTCAAGTTTGTCATGTGCATGGGCTACCCATCCACCCGGTGGCGGCGCCGCTCACCTAGCGGCACGCCGGGGCAAGAAATCGCGCCGAAAAGGGGTGTGATCGGCAAATATGACGAATATCACAATCCGGCATCGGCGCGTCACCCCAGCAACGTCGGCGAACGGCCCGATCCCTGACTAACCTGCGCGCAGAATCAGGGCGTCGCCCTGCCCGCCGGCCCCACACAGCGCAGCGACGGCGTACCCGGACCCGCGCCGCGCCAATTCCAGCGCGGCATGCAGCGTGATCCGCGCTCCCGACATCCCGATCGGATGCCCGACGGCGATCGCACCGCCGTTGACGTTGACGAGGTCGGGGTTCACACCGAGCTCGCGGGTCGACGCCAGGGCCACCGCGGAAAACGCCTCGTTGATCTCGATGACGTCGAGCTGGTCGACCGAGATGCCCTCACGGCTGATCGCCTTCTTGATCGCGTTGGCCGGCTGCGACTGCAGGGTGGAATCCGGTCCGGCCACCACGCCGTGCGCGCCGATCTCGGCCAGCCAGCTCAGCCCCAGCTCCTGCGCCTTGGCCTTGCTCATCACCACCACCGCGGCTGCGCCATCGGAGATCTGGGACGCCGAACCCGCGGTGATGGTGCCATCGCGGCGAAATGCCGGCTTGAGGCCGGCCAGCGAGTCGGCGGTGGTGTTGGCGCGGATCCCCTCATCCTCGGTGAACTGCAGCGGATCACCTTTGCGCTGCGGGATGTTGACCGGCACCACTTCGTCGGTGAAGACGCCGTCCTTCCAGGCCGCGGCCGCCTTCTGGTGGGATCGCGCAGCGAACTCGTCCTGCTCTTGCCGGGTGAATTGGTCGACGTCGTTGCGCTGCTCGGTGAGCGCGCCCATCGCCTGGTCGGTGAACACGTCGTGCAGCCCGTCGTAGGCCATGTGGTCCAACACCGTCACGTCGCCGTACTTGTAGCCCGAGCGGCTGTCCATCAGCAGGTGCGGCGCCTTGGTCATGGACTCCTGGCCGCCGGCCACCACCACGTCGAACTCCCCGGCGCGAATGAGCTGGTCAGCCAGCGCGATGGAGTCAATCCCGGACAGACACATCTTGTTGATGGTCAGCGCCGGAACATCCCAGCCGATGCCGGCCGCCACGGCCGCCTGACGTGCCGGCATCTGGCCGGCTCCGGCCGTCAACACCTGGCCCATGATCACGTAGTCGACCGCGGAGGCCGGGACGTTGGCCTTTTCCAGCGCGGCGGCGATCGCGATGGCCCCCAGATCGCTGGCGGAAAAGTCCTTCAGCGAACCCATCAACTTGCCGATGGGTGTCCGTGCTCCAGCAACGATCACCGAGGTCGTCATGACTATCTCCTAAGGCCTACCGGGCGCTCCCTCGACGGCCGTTTCGGCCTCCCGGAGAAGCGCAATCTTTGCCGCCAGGTTACCGTTATGTGATGACGACCGATCAAGTTGACGCCCGTCAGATCCTGGCCACCTCGCTGGTGACGGCGATCGATCACGTCGGCATCGCAGTCGCCGACCTGGACACCGCCATCGCCTGGTACCACGACACCCTCGGCATGATCCTGGTGCACGAGGAAGTCAACGAGGAGCAGGGAATCCGCGAAGCCATGCTGGCTGTGCGCGGCGCCCCGGCGGGTACCGCACAAATCCAGTTGATGGCCCCGATCGATGAGTCCTCGACGATCGCGAAGTTCCTCGACAAGCGCGGACCGGGCATTCAGCAGATGGCCGTTCGGGTCAGTGACCTCGACGCCTTGGTCGAGCAGCTTCGTGAGCAAGGCGTGCGGCTGATCTACGACGCACCTCGTCGCGGCACGGCAAACTCCCGGATCAACTTCATCCACCCCAAGGACGGCGGCGGAGTTCTGATCGAGCTCGTCGAACCGGCCGCCTGAGACTCCGATACTCACCACCACTTCCTGGTGGGACCGCGGGTAGCGCGGTGCGCCCAGCATGGAGTGTGCCAATGCCGACGGTCCTCGACGCGACCCGGGCCTCCCCCGAGTGTCGGATCGTTCGGCCACACCACCAGATGTGCTGAGCCGGAGTGTATTTCGTGATCGCAGCCGGGGCACCGATAGGTCTTGACCGCACGCGCCGCCGGGACGGGCCGGACTTCGTACTCGTGGCCGTCAGGGCCGACCTCCACCCGCCGCAGTGCCGGCGGCGGCGCGGGCGGCCGCTGCCGACGTGGCGGGGTGCGGCGTCGAGCCATCCGGTCAGTCTATTGGCGAACCCTCAGAACAGCCGGTACTCGTCGCTGTCCATCCCGCGCATCTTGTCGTAATCCAATGTCAGACAACGGATACCACGATCGATGGCCAGTGTGCGGGCCTGCGGTTTGATCTGCTGAGCCGCGAACACCCCTTTTACCGGCGCGAGCACGGTGTCGCGGTTGAGCAGCTCCAGGTACCGGGTGAGCTGCTCGACGCCGTCGATCTCGCCGCGTCGCTTGATCTCCACTGCCACCGAGCCACCGCGTTCGTCACGGCAGAGCAGATCGACGGGTCCGATGGCGGTCATGTACTCGCGGCGAACCAGCGTGTATCCGTCGCCGAGCAGTTGCACGTGCTCGGCGAGTAGGGCCTGCAGGTGCGCCTCGACGCCGTCCTTGACCAGCCCGGGGTCGACGCCGAGCTCGTGGCTGGAGTCGTGTTCGATCTCCTCGACGGTGATGCGCAGCTGTTCACCCGCCTTGTTCTCAACCACCCACACCGGTACCGGATCGCCGGCCTCCTCGGTCAGCCAGCAGGGCGGGCTCATCCAGTTCAGCGGCTTATAGGCGCGGTCGTCGGCGTGCACACTGACCGACCCGTCGGCCTTGATCAGCAGCAACCTGCGTGCCGACGGCAGATGCGCGGTGAGCCGGCCTACATAGTCGACGGTGCATTGAGCGATCACTAGACGCACCCGATTCACCTTAGAGCGTGTCCGACAACATAGGCTGACGCCACCATGTCGACCAACCAGTCCGTGGCAAGGCGAATAGGCCGGGTACTCGAGCGGGTCACCCGTCAGAGCGGGCATCTGCCGGCGACGCCTGCGTACGGCTCACTGCTGCTCGGGCGGGTGTCGGAAAGCCAAGGTCGTCGCCGGGTACGCATCCAGGTCATCATGACCGTTCTGGTGCTGGGGGCAAACCTGCTCGGGATCGGCGCGGGGCTGGTCTTGGTCATAGTCGCCATCCCCGTACCGAGTATTTTCGATGACGCACCGGCCTGGATCACCTTCGGGGCCGCACCGGCCTACATCGTCCTGGCGGCGACGCTGGGCACCTTTTGGATCACCCGCAGAACTGTCCTCGCGTTGCGCTGGGCGATCGAGGAGCGCACTCCGACTCCCGAGGACGAGCGCAACACGTTCATCGCTCCATGGCGAATCGCATTGGTCGACCTCATCTTGTGGGGAGCCGGAGCGGTTTTTTATACGGTGCTCTACGGCCTGATCAACACGATGTTCATCCCCCGCTTCCTGTTCGGGGTGAGCTTCTGCGGTGTGCTGGTGGCCACCGGCAGTTATCTGCTCGCCGAGTTCGCGTTGCGTCCGGTGGCGGCTCAGGCGCTCGAGGCGGGACCGCCCCCACGGCGACTGGCGGCGGGGATCATGGGCCGAACCATGGTGGTGTGGTTTCTCGGTTCGGGCGTGCCAATCGTCGGCATTGCGCTGCTCGCGTTTTTTGAGTTATGGCTGAACAACCTCAGCGAGACCCAGTTTGCGGTCGGTGTGCTGATCGTGTCGTCGGCCGCACTGATTTTTGGATGCGTCCTGATGTGGATCCTGGCCTGGCTGACGGCGACACCGGTGCGAGTGGTGCGGGCGGCTCTTCAGCGAGTCGAGAAGGGCGACTTGCGCGGGGACTTGGTGGTGTTCGACGGCACGGAGCTCGGCGAGCTACAACGGGGTTTCAACGCGATGGTCGACGGCCTGCGAGAGCGCGAACGGGTGCGCGATCTGTTCGGCCGCCACGTCGGCCGCGAAGTGGCCCTTGCCGCAGAACGCGAGCGGCCGAAGCTGGGCGGCGAGGAACGCCATGTGGCCGTCGTCTTCATCGACATCGTCGGATCCACCCAGTTGGTGACGAACAGGCGCCCGGCCGAGGTCGTGCGCGTGCTCAACCGATTCTTCGCCATCGTCGTCGAGGAAGTCGATCGATATTGCGGGCTGGTCAACAAGTTCGAAGGCGATGCGTCGCTGGCCATCTTCGGAGCGCCCAACCGGCTGGAGAGCCCGGAAGACGCGGCACTGGCCGCCGCGCGCTGCATTGCCGGGCGACTGGCCAACGAAATGTCTGAGCTTTCGGCCGGCATCGGCGTGGCAGCGGGCCAAGCCGTCGCCGGGAACGTCGGCGCCCGAGAGCGCTTTGAGTACACCGTGATCGGTGAACCGGTCAACGAGGCGGCCCGGCTGTGCGAGCTCGCCAAGTCGCACTCGGGCCGGCTGCTCGCGACAGCCGACGCCATCGAGCGGGCAAGTGAAAACGAGCGGGAGCGTTGGTCTCTGGGCGACAGCGTGACCCTTCGCGGGCACGAGCGACCCACCCGGTTGGCAATGCCCGCCGGGGCGGACGCCCCGCCCGCCGGTTGATACCGGGCCGAAATGGGTAGAGGGACACAAGAAATGACCCCTCAGAGATTGGTTTGGACATGACCGGTAGTGGAGTCACCCGCCGCGCCTCAGTCGCCGCGGGGATCGCAGCTGCGATCGCCTTGAGTTCGTTGACCGCGGGATGCGGCTCGAGTAACAACAACAAGAACCCCACCACCTCGACCGTCACCACCACACTCACGACGCCGGCAAGCGTCACAACGACGGCTCCGGCGGCACCGGCGCCCGGCGGCCCGGGTGGCGGCGGTCCCGCCGTGGGACCGGGTGGCGCCACCACCGCGGGGCCGGGCGGTTCGGGTGCCGGCGCCGGGCCCGGTGGGGCCAGCGCGGGCGTGCCCGGTGCCGGGGCTTCCGCGGGGCCGGGCGGCGCGGGTGCCTGCGCCGGCGGCGTGTGCGTCGGGACGCCGCCGGGCTGATTCAGGAGGCTATGGCACCGGGCGGATCATTGCGACGGTGACCATGGCTGCGGCGTGGCGCCGGCTGGGACGGGAGCCGTTGTCTCTCACTGACATTGCGACGAGCAACGTGGCGGCCAACAGCAGCGCGCCCACAAACCACGTCGTCGCCGGCCAGCCACCGGTGCCGTAGACGAGACCGCCCAGCGCGCCGGCCACCGATCCACCCAGGTAGTAGCTGAACAGGTACAGCGCGGACGCCTCCGCGCGATCCCGGTGCGCCACCGCGCCCACCCAGCCACTGGCAACGGTGTGCGCGGCGAAGAACCCGCCGGTGAAAACGCCGACGCCGACGACGATCACGGCCAGCACATGCGGGACGGTGAGCAGCAGGCCGACCACGGTGATCGGCAACGCAGAGCCGAGCACGAGCCGGCGCCCTCGACGGTCGGCGAGCCGGCCCGCCACAACCGATGTCCAGGTGCCCACGAGGTAGAGGAGGAACAGCAGACCCACCACCGAGGACGCCAATCCAAAGGGTTGATCAGTCAGTCGGTACCCGAGGTAGTTGTAGACCGTGACGAATGCGCCCATCAGCACCGAGCCCAATGCAAACAGCTTCAGCAACACGGGGTTTCGCACATGCGCGGCAAGGTTGCCGATGGTGTCGCGCACGCTTGCCGCCTTCGGGGTGAAGAACTGCGACCTCGGCACGGCAAGGGCGAACACGGCCGTACCGGCGAGCGTCGTCACCGAGCACACCAGCAGCGCGACCCGCCAATTACTGACGTCGACGACCAGGGAGGGCACGATCCGCCCGACCAGCCCTCCCACCGTCGTCCCGGCGACATAGCGGCCCATCGCCGAACCGAGCGACGAGGCATGCACCTCCTCGGCGAGGAACGCCATGGCGACCGCGGGTATGCCGGCCAGCGCGACACCATGCAGCGCGCGTCCCACCAGCAGCACACCCAGGGTGGGACTCAACGGCAATAACAGCCCGATGGCGCTGGAAGCTACCCCCGAGGTGACCATCACGCTGATGCGCCCGTAGCGCTCCGAAAGCACACTCGCCGGAATGATTGACAGCGCTAACATTCCCGTCGTCAATGACACCGTCAACGCCGCTGTGGCGGGGCTGATCCGGTAAGACGCCGACAACGCCGGGAGCAAGGCCTGCGTGCAGTACATCGCGGCGAAACTGGACAGACCGGCACCGTACAGCGCGGCGGTCATTCGCCGGTATCCCTTGGTTCCCGCCCGATGGGCGACGACTTGCTGCATAACTTCGATGCTTCGGGCCGGGCCACCTAAACGGAAATGAATTATCCCACGGATTATGATGCAATAATCACATAAGCAGAGGTGGCGGCATGGCTGAGGGCGACTACGAGTGGTTCATCACACTCGCCGAGTTGCAACATGTCACATCGGCGGCCCAGCAACTTCACATCGCCCAGCCGACGCTGACCCGGATGCTGGCTCGTCTGGAACAGCACGTGGGAGTGTCGCTGTTCGACCGTCGCGGCAGGCGGCTTGCCCTCAACACGTACGGCCGGATCTTCTACGAGCATGCCCGGCGCGCCCAGTTGGAGCTTGATTCGGCCAGGCGCGCGATCGACGACCTGACAAATCCGGCCGTCAGCGAGATCCGGTTGGCCTTCCTGAGTTCTTTCGGGTCAACGGTGGTGCCGCGTTTGATCGCGAGATTCGGGGAATCGTCTCCGCGAGTGACATTCACGCTCGAGGAGGGGGCCGCCGAATCGATCGGCGATCGTGTGCAATCCGGCGTCGTCGACATCGGAGTGGTGTCGCCACGGCCGCGTAAGCCAACGCTGGCCTGGCGCAGCCTGTTTCGCCAACGACTCGGTATCGCCGTCCCGCAGGATCACCGATTTTCACACGTTGCGGAGGTGTCCACGATCGATCTGGCCGACGAGCGCTTCGTGACCATGCACCGCGGATTCGGCATGCGCCGACTCCTCGACGAACTCTGTGCCGCGGCACAGTTTCGGCCCCGAATCGGCTTGGAAGCGCCGACTCTCACCACAGCCACCGGCTTGGTCGCCGAGGGGCTGGGCATCAGCCTGGTTCCCGTCGACGGCAGCGAGTACGCACCGGGAGTGCGAGTGCTGCGCCTGGCCGACGCTGACGCCTACCGCGATGTCGGCATGATCTGGAATTCCAGTCGACCGTTGTCTCGCTCGGCACGCGACTTCATCGCGGCGGCCGCCGCGGTAGAGCACCACGAAACGAAGACCCGGATCACCTGAACGCAACATGCGCCTCCCACCGGCCGATGTGCCACGCGGGGAATTCGGGTATCGACTCAGGCCGCGATCTGGTGGTGGCGGATTTGGTTACCCCCACACCGCTTGGCTTCGTACATTGCGGTGTCGGCGTGGGCGACCAACTGGTGAAACGCGTGCTCGGCATAGTCCGAGACCACGCTGCTCAACGCCAGGCTCGCGATTCCGACGCTGGCGGTCACGGATGCGTCCACCCCGGCCACGGCGTCACAGAGCTGTCGACCCCACTCCGGCAGCTGTTCGGTCGTCACGATGTCCGCGACCAGGAATTCCTCCCCGCCGACGCGACCGACGACGGCGGTCTCTCCGCATGCAGTGGTCAAGGTACCCGCCACCGCGATGAGCGCCTCATCGCCGGCAGCGTGTCCGCGACTGTCGTTGAGCTCTTTGAAGCGGTCCAGATCAACCATGGCCACCGCCAGAAACATGTGACGGGCACCCGCCAGCATCCGGCCCACTATGGCCCGGTCGCAGGCTCTTCGATTCAACAGCCCGGTCAGCGGATCGCGGTTGGCGCGCAAGAGATCCATCCACAGCGCGCGCACTACGACCTGGATGGCAAGCGGCACGACCACGTTGAGTTCTAGGACCAGAAAGTAACCCGTGAAGGCCAGCACGGTCTGCCCGGTAGCGGCCAGCCGCACCGCCTGCCAGGCCCCGATCGCGCTGGCCAGGAAGAAATTCAGCGCCATGAGCCGCGCCGTGTGGAAGAACGCGATATAGCCACCGGTGACCGACAGCGCAGAGCATGACATCAGCCCGACGAGTGACTGAGGCTGCCACAGACAACCGCCACCAATTGATATGGCACCGGTCATGATGTAGAACACGGACTGGCGTCGAGTGGGCCACCCGCTCAACCACAGCGCCGTCATGCCCAGCCCCAGGACGGCGGCTACGACCGAAACCGTCAGCGCCACACGTGGATACAACGGGACGGGCCCGTAGAACACGTTGACCGGAACCAACACCAATGATGCCGCCACAACGGCTAACACCCTGCGGGTGCTCGTGCTGAGCCCGTGGGCTTGCAAATAGCCTGTCAGCCAATCGAAATGGTCATCTTGCCCCCACCACGTCGCCAGCCGCGTCATCGGTTCGCCTTTCCCCGAACTCGCTCACCCCGTCGGGGTCATATCGCCAGAGCCGGTGAGTTGGGTCACAGTTAATACCATCGAGCGCAGGAAATATCTCGAATGGACCAGAAAGGCGCATCGGATGGTGAACCGCGGAAAGGGTTGATCGGTCGTTCCGGGTGCATCTCACGTAGATGTCGCTTTCCCGCCAGTTTTGTCGGTGGGCGGGTGTAAGCCTGGAACCGTGCACGACGATTTCGAACGCTGCTACCGCGCCGTCCAGTCCAAGGACGCCCGGTTCGACGGCTGGTTCGTCACCGCGGTGCTGACCACTCGGATCTATTGCCGACCCAGCTGCCCGGTGCGGCCCCCGTTCGCACGTAACGTGCGGTTTTATCCGACCGCGGCAGCCGCTCAGCGCGCCGGCTTTCGCGCGTGCAAGCGGTGCCGCCCCGACGCGTCCCCGGGGTCTCCGGAATGGAACGTGCGGGGTGACGTCGTGGCGCGAACGATGCGGCTGATCGCCGACGGCACGGTGGATCGTGAAGGTGTCGGCGGCCTGGCCGCCCGCCTCGGATACACCACCCGACAGCTCGAGCGGCTCTTGCAGGCAGAGGTCGGGGCCGGCCCGCTCGCCCTGGCCCGCGCGCAACGGGCGCAGACCGCCCGGGTGCTGATCGAGACCACGGACCTGCCGTTCGGCGACGTCGCATTCGCCGCCGGCTTTTCCAGCATCCGTCAGTTCAACGACACCGTGCGCTCGGTGTTCGAGAACACTCCGAGCGCGCTGCGCAAGCGCGCGGCGACGCGCTCCGCATCGGGCCCGAATTCGCCTGGCACCGTGTGCCTTCGACTCCCGGTACGCACACCCTTCGGCTACGCCGGTGTCTTCGGTCACCTGGCGGCGGGCACGGTGCCCGGTTGCGAGGAGGTTCGCGATGGTGCTTACCGGCGCACTCTGCGACTGCCGTTCGGCAACGCGATCGTCGCCCTGACGCCCGCCGTGGATCACGTCCGTTGCGTTCTCGTGCTCGACGACTTCCGCGATCTGACAACGGCTATCGCGCGCTGCCGGCGGCTGCTGGACCTCGATGCCGACCCGGAAGCGGTGGACGAGGCGCTGAGCGGCGACGCGGAGTTCTGCGCCGTAGTAGCCAAGGCGCCCGGGCAGCGGATTCCGCGCACGGTCGACGAGGCCGAACTCGCGGTGCGCGCGGTGCTGGGCCAGCAGGTGTCCACCAAGGCGGCGAGCACCCATGCGGGCCGCCTCGTTGCGGCCTACGGACAGCCGATCAACGATCCCGCGGGAACCTTGACCCATACCTTCCCGTCGGTTGAGCAGCTGGCAGAAATCGATCCCATCCATTTGGCGGTGCCCGTAACGCGCCGACGGACACTCACCGCGCTGGTCGCCGGCCTCGCCGACGGAAATGTCGTGCTGAGCGCCGGGTGCGACTGGGAAAGCGCTCGAGCGCAATTACTCGCGTTGCCCGGGGTGGGCCCTTGGACCGCGGAGGTGATTGCGATGCGCGGCCTCGGCGATCCCGACGCGTTTCCCGCCAGCGATCTGGGCTTGCGCCTGGCCGCCAAACAGCTGGGCTTGCCGCCCGACGAACGGTCCCTTATCGCGCACAGTGCGCGGTGGCGGCCCTGGCGTTCCTATGCCACCCAATACCTTTGGACCACTCTCGAGCATCCGGTAAACCATTGGCCGCCGCAGGAGGTCGCATGATCGAGTACCGCACCATCGACAGCCCGATCGGACTGCTGACCCTGGCCGGTCGCGGCTCGGTGCTGACGAATCTACGAATGGTCGACCAGACCTACGAACCGAGCCGCAACGGCTGGACGCAGAATCCTCGGGCATTCGGCGCGGCAGTCGAGCAGCTCACCGCGTATTTCGCCGGCGAACGCATCGACTTCGACATCGAGTTCGATCTGCACGGTTCGGAATTTCAGCGACGGGTGTGGAAGGCGCTGCTGACAATTCCGTACGGAGAGACGCGCTCGTACGGACAGATCGCCGCCCAAATCGGAGCCATCGGTTCCGCACGCGCGGTGGGCTTGGCCAACGGGCACAACCCGATCGCGATCGTCGTCCCGTGCCACCGGGTCATCGGCGCCAACGGAAGCCTCACCGGCTACGGCGGCGGACTGGACCGAAAGCGAACGCTTCTCGATATGGAGCGCAAACGCACGGCGGTCAATGCAGATTGGACGTTATTCGATTAAGAAACACACATTTATTTGCGCATGCAAAAACACCCCCGTTGCCGGGGGTGTTTTTGTGTATGTTCGGCGGTGTCCTACTTTTCCACCCGTAGGGGCAGTATCATTGGCGCTGACAGGCTTAGCTTCCGGGTTCGGAATGGGACCGGGCGTTTCCCTGTCGCTGTGGCCGCCGTAACTCTATTTAAATTAGTTTGGTGGGGGGTGCGGTGTCAAAGCTTTCCGCGACAAATAGCCGCAGAAATGGACTGTGGTTGCGATTGTGTATTAGTAAGTTTTCGGCCGGTTAGTGCCAGTTCCCTGCACCCATTACTGGGCTTCCAGGTCTGGCCTATCGAACCCGTGGTCTGCGGGGGGCCTTATCCCTCTAAAAGGGTGAGAAACCTGATCTTGGAGAAGGTTTCCCGCTTAGATGCTTTCAGCGGTTATCCTGTCCGAACGTGGCTATCCAGCCGTGCCCCTGGTGGGACAACTGGTATACCAGAGGTTCGTCCGTCCCGGTCCTCTCGTACTAGGGACAGGTTTCCTCAAGTTTCTGACGCGCGCGGCGGATAGAGACCGAACTGTCTCACGACGTTCTAAACCCAGCTCGCGTGCCGCTTTAATGGGCGAACAGCCCAACCCTTGGGACCTGCTCCAGCCCCAGGATGCGACGAGCCGACATCGAGGTGCCAAACCATCCCGTCGATATGGACTCTTGGGGAAGATCAGCCTGTTATCCCCGGGGTACCTTTTATCCGTTGAGCGACACCCCTTCCACTCAGAGGTGCCGGATCACTAGTCCCGACTTTCGTCCCTGCTTGACTTGTAAGTCTCGCAGTCAAGCTCCCTTGTGCACTTACACTCAACACCTGATTGCCGTCCAGGTTGAGGGAACCTTTGGGCGCCTCCGTTACATTTTAGGAGGCAACCGCCCCAGTTAAACTACCCACCAGGCACTGTCCGTGAACCGGATATACGGTTCGACGTTAGGTATCCAATACGATCAGAGTGGTATTTCAACAACGACTCCATACAAACTGGCGTCTGTATTTCACAGTCTCCCACCTATCCTACACAAACCGTACCGAACACCAATACCAAGTTGTAGTGAAGGTCCCGGGGTCTTTTCGTCCTGCCGCGCGTAACGAGCATCTTTACTCGTAGTGCAATTTCGCCGAGTCTATGGTTGAGACAGTTGGGAAGTCGTTACGCCATTCGTGCAGGTCGGAACTTACCCGACAAGGAATTTCGCTACCTTAGGATGGTTATAGTTACCACCGCCGTTTACTGGGGCTTAAATTCTCCGCTTCACCTTACGGTTAACGGGTCCTCTTAACCTTCCAGCACCGGGCAGGCGTCAGTCCGTATACATCGTCTTGCGACTTCGCACGGACCTGTGTTTTTAGTAAACAGTCGCTACCCACTAGTTTCTGCGGCCGAATCCCGCTCCCACCGCAAGGGTGTTCACGGTATTCCGGCCCCCCTTCTCCCGAAGTTACGGGGGCATTTTGCCGAGTTCCTTAACCATAGTTATCTCGTACGCCTTGGTATTCTCTACCTGACCACCTGTGTTGGTTTGGGGTACGGGCCGTGTATGTGCTCGCTAGAGGCTTTTCTTGGCAGCAGAGGATTACCGAATTCGCCTCAATCGGCTATGCATCACCTCTCGGGATTAATGAGCGACGGATTTGCCTATCGCTCTCCCTACAGGTTTGCCCCAGTATTACCACTGACTGGTACGGCTACCTTCCTGCGTCACCCCATCGCTTGACTACTACCCATCCGGGTCCCACGCAGCCGGCGGCCCTCGCACCCCGAAGGGATTGATAGACCACCATTTGGGTGGTTAGCAGAATGGATTCGTCAGGGACGCCTATACACGGGTACGGGAATATCAACCCGTTGTCCATCGACTACGCCTGTCGGCCTCGCCTTAGGTCCCGACTCACCCTGGGCGGACTGGCCTGGCCCAGGAACCCTTGGTCTTACGGCGGGCAAGGTTCTCACTTGCCTTATCGCTACTCATGCCTGCATTCTCACTCCCCCATCCTCCACCACCGGTCACCCAATGGCTTCTCTGAATGAGGGACGCTCCCCTACCCACATCCACCGTACGGTGAATGTGCCGCGGCTTCGGCGGTGTGCTTGAGCCCCGCTACATTATCGGCGCACAATCACTTGACCAGTGAGCTATTACGCACTCTTTCAAGGGTGGCTGCTTCTAAGCCAACCTCCTGGTTGTCTCTGCGACTGCACATCCTTTTCCACTTAGCACACGCTTAGGGGCCTTAGCCGGCGATCTGGGCTGTTTCCCTTTCGACGTACGGAGCTTATCCCCCGCCGTCTCACTGCCACGCTTTACACCACGGCATTCGGAGTTTGGCTGACGTCAGTAACCTAGTAGGGCCCATCGGCCATCCAGTAGCTCTACCTCCGTGGTGAACCACGCAACGCTGCACCTAAATGCATTTCGGGGAGAACCAGCTATCACGGAGTTTGATTGGCCTTTCACCCCTACCCACAGCTCATCCCCTCAGTCTTCAACCTAAGTGGGTTCGGGCCTCCACGCGGTCTTACCCGCGCTTCACCCTGGCCATGGGTAGATCACTCCGCTTCGGGTCCAGAACACGCCACTACACCCCAAAGGGGATGCGCCCTATTCAGACTCGCTTTCGCTGCGGCTACCCCGCACGGGTTAACCTCGCGACGTGTCCCTGACTCGCAGGCTCATTCTTCAAAAGGCACGCCATCACCCCACGAGGAGGCTCTGACGGATTGTAGGCACACGGTTTCAGGTACTATTTCACTCCCCTCCCGGGGTACTTTTCACCATTCCCTCACGGTACTAATCCGCTATCGGTCATCGAGAAGTATTTAGGCTTACCGGGTGGTCCCGGCAGATTCACAGCAGATTCCACGGGCCCGCTGCTACTCGGGAACTGATACAAGGTAGGTGACGGGTTTTCGCGTACCGGGCTCTCACCGTCTACGGCAGGCCATCCCAGGCCATTTCTGCTAACCACGACACTTTCTGACTACCCCTCAGCCAGGTAGGGCTGAGACATATCACTCCCACAACACCGCGCACACAACCCCTACCCGGTTATACATGCGTGCGGTTTAGCCTGTTCCGCGTTCGCTCGCCACTACTGACGGAATCACAATTGTTTTCTTCTCCTACGGGTACTGAGATGTTTCACTTCCCCGCGTTACCTCCCGCACCCTATATATTCAGGTGCGGGTAACACGACATCACTCGTGCTGGGTTTCCCCATTCGGAAATCCTCGGATCAATGCTAGGTTGACAGCTCCCCGAGGCATATCGCAGCCTCCCACGTCCTTCATCGGCTCTCGATGCCAAGGCATCCACCATGCGCCCTTAAGCACTTACTTACACACAAAAACTAAAAAAAGAAATTACACATTTTGATGAACACGTCAGCCACGAAGGACTACGCGTTCATCTAGATGCTCGCAACCACTATCCAATACTCAAACACCACACCCCACCACCAAGATGGAGGGACTCCACACGGTTCGACCGAGTGTTGTCTCAGGGCCCAATAGTGTGTCTGGCAATCATTTGCTGTTGTGCACCCGGTTTTCGTCCACTACAGACGAGAACCCCTCACGGCTCGCACCCCACCAATTGGAGTGCTTTTCGTGGTGCTCCTTAGAAAGGAGGTGATCCAGCCGCACCTTCCGGTACGGCTACCTTGTTACGACTTCGTCCCAATCGCCGATCCCACCTTCGACAGCTCCCTCCCAAGGGTTAGGCCACTGGCTTCGGGTGTTACCGACTTTCATGACGTGACGGGCGGTGTGTACAAGGCCCGGGAACGTATTCACCGCAGCGTTGCTGATCTGCGATTACTAGCGACTCCGACTTCATGGGGTCGAGTTGCAGACCCCAATCCGAACTGAGACCGGCTTTAAAAGGATTCGCTTAACCTTGCGGCATCGCAGCCCTTTGTACCGGCCATTGTAGCATGTGTGAAGCCCTGGACATAAGGGGCATGATGACTTGACGTCATCCCCACCTTCCTCCGAGTTGACCCCGGCAGTCTCTCACGAGTCCCCGGCATTACCCGCTGGCAACATGAGACAAGGGTTGCGCTCGTTGCGGGACTTAACCCAACATCTCACGACACGAGCTGACGACAGCCATGCACCACCTGCACACAGGCCACAAGGGAACGCCTATCTCTAGACGCGTCCTGTGCATGTCAAACCCAGGTAAGGTTCTTCGCGTTGCATCGAATTAATCCACATGCTCCGCCGCTTGTGCGGGCCCCCGTCAATTCCTTTGAGTTTTAGCCTTGCGGCCGTACTCCCCAGGCGGGGTACTTAATGCGTTAGCTACGGCACGGATCCCAAGGAAGGAAACCCACACCTAGTACCCACCGTTTACGGCGTGGACTACCAGGGTATCTAATCCTGTTCGCTCCCCACGCTTTCGCTCCTCAGCGTCAGTTACTGCCCAGAGACCCGCCTTCGCCACCGGTGTTCCTCCTGATATCTGCGCATTCCACCGCTACACCAGGAATTCCAGTCTCCCCTGCAGTACTCTAGTCTGCCCGTATCGCCCGCACGCTCACAGTTAAGCCGTGAGATTTCACGAACAACGCGACAAACCACCTACGAGCTCTTTACGCCCAGTAATTCCGGACAACGCTCGCACCCTACGTATTACCGCGGCTGCTGGCACGTAGTTGGCCGGTGCTTCTTCTCCACCTACCGTCAATCCGAGAAAACCCGGACCTTCGTCGATGGTGAAAGAGGTTTACAACCCGAAGGCCGTCATCCCCCACGCGGCGTCGCTGCATCAGGCTTGCGCCCATTGTGCAATATTCCCCACTGCTGCCTCCCGTAGGAGTCTGGGCCGTATCTCAGTCCCAGTGTGGCCGGACACCCTCTCAGGCCGGCTACCCGTCGTCGCCTTGGTAGGCCATCACCCCACCAACAAGCTGATAGGCCGCGGGCCCATCCCACACCGCAAAAGCTTTCCACCAAAAGACATGCGTCTAAAGGTCCTATTCGGTATTAGACCCAGTTTCCCAGGCTTATCCCGAAGTGCAGGGCAGATTGCCCACGTGTTACTCACCCGTTCGCCACTCGAGTACCTCCGAAGAGGCCTTTCCGTTCGACTTGCATGTGTTAAGCACGCCGCCAGCGTTCGTCCTGAGCCAGGATCAAACTCTCCAAACAAAAACTCCTCGCAAAACGAGGTGAATTCACAATCAGAGAAAATCTGACCTAACAAAAAGACACCAAAAACTGGCATCTAGAAACGACCATACCCACACACGGGGGGTGCAAGTATGGTCAAAAAAACAACAACAAATAAATAAACCAAACACACTATTGAGTTCTCAAACAACACTTGTTTCGCCCGTTTTGGGGCAACCCTGCCAGCTTAATACACATCCGGCAGCTAAGTCAACTCCCAGTTTTGATCTTCTAGAGACCGTGTCGGGAGCAGCCGTGCCAGGCTAGTACCAATCCAGCGAGGGAGTCAAGGCCCCGCTCTTCGTCCACCTTCGCGTTGGTGATCGCGCTTGTGGGGCACTGACTTTGGTTACTGTACCCGCTCGATCTCCGCTCCCAAAATCGCCAGGTTTTCCACGAACAACGGGTAGCCGCGATCGATGTGGAAGACGTCGTGAACCTCGGTGTCTCCGTCGGCGACAAGGCCGGCCAACACCAGGCCGGCGCCGGCCCGGATATCCGAACACCAAACCGGTGCGCTCGACAATTGCGGCAGGCCGCGAACGACGGCGTGGTGTCCGTCGGTCCGGGCGTCGGCGCCAAGGCGAATCATTTCCTCAACGAACCGAAAGCGCGCCTCGAATACGTTCTCGGTGATCATCGACGTGCCGTCGGCGATCGAGGCCAGGGCGATCGCCATGGGCTGCAGGTCGGTGGGGAATCCGGGGAACGGCAAGGTCGCCACATTGACGGCCTTCGGGCGCTCGTACTGCGCCACCCGGAAGCTGTCGTCGGTTTGGGTCACGGTGGCGCCGGCGTCGTGCAACTTGTGCAGCACCACCTGCAGGTGGGCCGGGTCGATGCCCTTCACCGAGATGTCTCCGCGGGTGATCGCGGCTGCGATCCCCCACGTGGCGGCGACGATGCGATCCCCGATCACGCGATGCTCGGTCGGGTGCAGCCGCGGGACGCCGGTGATGGTCATCGTCGGCGAACCCGCGCCTTCGACCTGCGCGCCCATCTGGTTCAACATCGTGCACAGATCCACGACGTCGGGCTCGCGCGCCGCGTTGTGGATGGTGGTGACGCCCTCGGCCACGACCGCGGCCATCAGGATGTTCTCGGTGGCTCCCACCGAGGGGAACTCCAATTGAATCTCCGCGCCGCGCAACGTGTCGGCTTGTGCCACCACGCATCCGTGCTCGATGTTGCATTGCGCCCCCAGTTGGCGCAGGCCGGCCTGATGCATGTCCAGCGGACGCGAGCCGATCGCGTCACCACCCGGCAGCGCGACCCGGGCGCGCTTGCACCGGCCGACCAGCGGTCCCAGCACGCACACCGACGCGCGGAACTGTCGCACCGCGGCGAAGTCGGCATCGTATTTCGGCTCATCCGGAGAGGTGATTCGGGCGACATCGCCATCCAGCTCGACGGTTGCGCCCAGGCCGCGCAGCACCTCCGCCATCAGCGGCACATCCAGGATGTCGGGGCAGTTGGTGATTGTGCTGGTGCCTTCGGCCAACAGCGTCGCGGCCATCAGCTTGAGCACGCTGTTTTTTGCCCCGCCTACTGCGACTTCGCCTGACAAGCGGTTGCCGCCGGTCACCACGAATCGTTCAGCCACCCGCGTCAGTCTAGTGAAGCGGTATCGGCTTGTCAGTCGGCCGACCCACACACCCGAGTACGGTTTGCTCATGGCAGTACACCTGACTCGCATCTACACCCGGACCGGCGACGACGGCACCACGGGATTGAGCGACTTCTCGCGGGTCTCCAAGAACGACCCCCGGCTGGTGGCCTACGCGGACTGCGACGAAGCCAACTCGGCGATCGGCGTCGCCATCGCCGTGGGTCAGCCCGACGAGAAGCTCATGGGTGTGTTGCAGCAGATCCAGAACGATTTGTTCGATGCCGGCGCGGATCTGTCGACTCCCGTGGTCGAAAACCCCGAATATCCCCCCCTGCGAGTCACCCAGCCCTACATCGATCGGCTCGAAAAGTGGTGTGACACATATAACGAGTCCTTACCGAAGCTGAATTCGTTTGTGCTGCCGGGTGGTTCGCCGTTGTCGGCGTTGCTGCACGTCGCCCGCACCGTGGTGCGTCGGGCCGAACGGTCGGCATGGGCGGCGGTCGACGCCGCGCCCGGGCAGGTCAACGTCCTGCCCGCGAAATACCTGAACCGCCTCTCGGATCTGCTCTTCATCCTGTCGCGCGTGGCCAATCCCGACGGCGACGTGCGCTGGAAACCCGGCGAGAACGCTGCCGGGAGTTAGCCGGGGCTCCGTTCGTCTCGCGTACCGGTGACGCGGTCTAGAGGCTGCGCCGGCGGGATCGCGGCGACGGACGCGACTCCAGCCAGGACAAGAACGCGGTCAACGCACCCTTGTCAAAGGCGATCTCGTAGCCAGACCGGCGGTCCTGGGTTGTGTCGCGCAGCTCGATGACGACGATCTCGTCGGTCATGATGTCGAACTCGTCACCGCGTGGCGCCCGCCTGGATACGATCTCCACGCCTCGCCGGCTCAGCCGCCGGTCCGGCCACCATCGCAGACTGGACAGCCGGTAGAAGGCCGCTTCGCCTCCGCGGTAACGGATTACGCCGTGCCGCCAGCCGTGGCCTCCCACCGCGGGAATGTCTCGCATGATCCCCGCCGTGCCGCCCTGGCGCAGTTTCCACAGCCGATAGCTCAGCGCGACGACAGCACCCGCCAGCACGACGACGAGCACGACCATGCCAGTCATGGGCGCGCTCATCGGCGGTTAGTCGATCGCGCCGACGGCGCGCAATCTTGCGCGCCCTCTGGCGGCGATACGCGGATCGTCCGACTCCGAAGCCTCTCTGGCGGCGCTCTCGTCGATCTCCGACTCGAACTCGGCGGATTCGGCCAAGATCGTCACCGATTCCTCGGTGACGGACAAAAATCCGCCATCCACCGCGATCCGCAGATCGTCTTCGCCATCTCGTTCGACGCGCACCATTGCGTCGTCGACCAACTGCGCTACCAGCGGGATGTGCCGCGGCAGGATGCCGATCTCACCGACGGTGGTGCGGGTGAACAGAAACGTTGCCTCACCCGACCAGATCTTTCGGTCGACGGCGACTATCTCGACGTTCAAATCCGCCATGCCACAGAGCCTTTCAGAGCCTTTTCGCTCATGCGTCAGGATTCAAGTTTGGCGCCAAAGCTTTCGGCTTTCTTAGCCAAGTCGTCGAGGCCACCGATCAAGAAGAACGCCTGCTCGGGGATGTGGTCGAAATCTCCCTTGGTCAGGCGGTCGAACGACTCGATGGTCTCCTTCAGCGGCACCGTCGAACCCGGCTGGCCGGTGAACTGCTCGGCCGCCATCATGTTCTGCGACAGGAATCGCTCGATGCGTCGTGCGCGCTGCACGAGCTGCTTGTCCTCTTCCGAGAGCTCGTCGATACCAAGGATCGCGATGATGTCCTGCAAGTCCTTGTAGCGCTGCAAGATTCGGATGACTTCCTGCGCAACGCGGTAGTGGTCATCGCCGACCACGCTCGGATCCAGGATGGTCGAGCTCGACGCCAGCGGGTCCACCGCGGGGAAGATACCCTTGGAGAACACGTTACGAGACAATTCCGTGGTGGCATCCAGGTGTGCGAACGTCGTTGCCGGCGCCGGGTCGGTGTAATCGTCGGCAGGCACATAGACGGCCTGCATCGACGTGATCGACTTGCCTCGCGTCGAGGTGATGCGCTCCTGCAGCTCGCCCATCTCGTCGGCCAGCGTTGGCTGGTAACCCACCGCGGACGGCATACGACCGAGCAGCGTCGACACCTCCGAACCGGCCTGAGTGAACCGGAAGATGTTGTCGATGAACAGCAGCACGTCCTGGCCGGCCTCGTCGCGGAACCACTCGGCCATGGTCAGCGCGGACAACGCCACCCGCATACGGGTGCCGGGCGGCTCGTCCATCTGACCGAACACCAGCGCGGTGTCCTTGAGCACGTCGGCTTCCTTCAGCTCGACCCACAGGTCGTTGCCCTCGCGGGTGCGCTCTCCCACGCCGGCGAAAACCGAAGTACCACCGAAGTTCCGGGCAATACGGTTGATCATCTCCTGGATCAGCACCGTCTTGCCCACGCCGGCACCGCCGAACAGCGCAATCTTGCCACCACGCACGTACGGGGTGAGCAGGTCGACGACCTTCAGACCCGTCTCGAGCATCTCGGTCCGCGGCTCGAGCTCCTCGAACGGCGGCGGCTTGCGGTGAATCGACCAGTGCTCGAAATCTTCTCCGTAACCCGGCTTGTCCAGGCAGTCGCCCAGCGCGTTGAAGACGTGGCCCTTGACCTCTTCACCGACCGGCACCGAGATCGGCTTGCCGCTGTTCGTCACCTCGACCCCGCGCACCAGGCCGTCGGTGGGCTGCAACGAAATGGTGCGAACCAGGTTGTCGCCGAGGTGCTGCGCGACCTCGAGCGTGAGCGTCTTCGCGAGCTCTTCGAACGTGATCTCGGCGTTGAGCGCGTTGAACAGTTCCGGCACGGAGCCGCGCGGGAACTCGACGTCGACGACGGGCCCGGTGATTCGCACCACGCGGCCGCTGGTCTCGGACTTCGTGGACTTGTCGGTCTTTTCGTCAGTAGCAGTCATTTTCTTCTTCCTCGTGTGCTACTTAGCGTCGGCCAGCGCGTTTGCGCCGCCGACGATTTCGCTGATCTCTTGGGTGATCTGAGCCTGCCGCTCGCGGTTCGCCATCAGCGTGAGCTCTTTGATCAGGTCATCCGCGTTGTCCGTTGCCGACTTCATCGCTCGTTGACGTGACGCGAGTTCCGATGCCGCCGATTCGAGTAGCGCCGTGTAAACCCGGGTCGTCACATACCGCGGCAGCAGCGCCTCGAAAAGCGTTGTCGCGTCTGGCTCGAACGAGTACAAGGTGTGGAGTTCGTCGGTGTCCTCGACGTATTCCATGACCAGCGGGGCGATGCGGTGGGCCACCGCGGCCTGCGACATCATCGACTTGAACTCGGAATAGACGATGTGCAGTTCGTCGACGCCCCGGTCGTCCTGTGACTCGTCGTCACCGGCGCCGGCCATGAAAGTCTCGACCAAGGTGGACGCGATCTCCGTGGCGTTCTCATACGTGGGTTGCTCGGAGAAGCCCGTCCACGATTCCGTGATGTCCCAGTTGCGGAACTTGAAGTAGTTCAACGCTTTACGACCCACCGTGTAGACGACTGGCGTCTTGCCTTCCTCCCTGAGCAGGGAGAACAGCTCCTCGGAGCGACGGAAGATGCTCGAGTTGTACGCGCCGCACAAACCACGGTCCGAGGACACCACCAGGACGCCGGCCCGCTTCGGCTCTTCTCGCTCGACCAGCAAAGGATGGTCCAAGGCGGCTTCGGAGGACAACGTGGTGAGCATCGACGTGATCTGGAATGCGTAGGGCCGGGCGGATTGCAGCCGGGCCTGTGCCTTGCCGATGCGCGATGTCGCGATCATTTCCTGGGCCTTGGTGATCTTTTTGATCGACCCTGCCGAACGAATCCGGCCACGTAATTCGCGAAGTGTTGCTGCCATCGGTAGCTACTTCTTGTCCTTGTCCGAGGACTTCTTGGAATCCTTGGATTCCTTCTTGTCCTTGGGCTTGTCCTTCTTGACCTGTACGGATTCCTTTTCCAGATCCGCTTCGTCCAGGGCATCGACATGCTCGTCGGGCACCACCGATCCACCGCCGGTGGCCGCGAAGCCCTTCTTGAAGTTGTTGATGATCTCGGTGAGCTGGTTCTCGCCCTCCTCGGAGAGCTTTCCGCTGTCGCGGACGCCGGTCAGGAACTTCTCTTCGGAAGCCCGCATGTGGTCCAACAGCTCGGTCTCGAAGCGCCGGACGTCCTCGACGGGCACCGAGTCCAGGTGGCCGCCGGTGCCCAGGAAGATCGAAACCACCTGCTCCTCAACCGGCATGGGCTGGTGCTGCGGTTGCTTCAGCAGTTCGACCAGGCGTTCACCGCGTTCCAGCTGTGCCTTGGACGTCGCGTCCAGGTCCGAAGCGAAGGCGGCGAACGATTCCAATTCGCGGTACTGCGACAGGTCCAGACGCAGCGAACCGGCCACCTCTTTCATGGCCTTGATCTGCGCCGCACCACCCACGCGGGACACCGATACACCGACGTTGATGGCGGGCCGCACACCCTGGTTGAACAGGTCGGACTCCAGGAAGCACTGCCCGTCGGTGATCGAGATGACGTTGGTCGGAATGTAGGCCGAGATGTCGTTGGCCTTGGTCTCGATGATCGGCAATCCGGTCAGCGAGCCACCACCGAGCTCGTCGGACAGCTTGGCGCAACGCTCCAACAGGCGCGAGTGCAGGTAGAACACGTCGCCGGGGTACGCCTCGCGACCGGGCGGGCGGCGCAGCAGCAACGAGATCGCCCGGTACGCCTCGGCCTGCTTGCTCAGGTCGTCGAAGACGATCAGCACGTGCTTGCCTTCGTACATCCAGTGCTGGGCGATCGCCGAACCCGTATACGGCGCAAGCCATTTGAAGCCGGCGGAGTCGGATGCCGGAGCCGCGACGATGGTGGTGTAGTCCATCGCGCCGCCCTCGTCCAGGGTGCGCCGGACCGACGCGATCGTGGTGCCCTTCTGCCCGATGGCCACGTACACGCAGCGCACCTGCTTGCGCTCGTCGCCGCTCTCCCAGTTCTCCCGCTGGTTGAGGATGGTGTCCACGCAAACAGCGGTCTTGCCGGTCTTGCGGTCGCCGATGATCAGCTGCCGCTGGCCGCGACCGATCGGGGTCATCGCGTCGATGGCCTTGATACCGGTCTGCAGCGGCTCGCTCACGCTCTGCCGATTTATCACCGACGGCGCCTGAATCTCCAGCGCGCGGCGAATATCGGTCTCGATGTCGCCGCGGCCGTCGATCGGCTGGCCGAGCGGATTCACGACGCGCCCCAGGAATCCGTCGCCGACGGGAACCGACAAGACTTCGCCGGTGCGCTTGACTTGTTGACCCTCTTCGATCTTTTCGAAGTCACCCAAGATCACCGCGCCGACGCTGTGCTCGTCGAGGTTGAGTGCGACGCCGAGGACGCCGCCGGGGAACTCGAGCAGTTCCTGGGTCATGACCGAGGGCAAGCCTTCGACGTGCGCGATGCCGTCCCCAGCGTCGACGACGGTACCGACCTCTTCCCGGGAGGTGTCGGACGTGAAAGAGCCTACGTACTCCTCGATGGCGCTCTGGATGTCATCAGCGGAGATTGTCAACTCGGCCATGGCTTTTCGTCTTCCTACTTGATCTTGGTATCGCGGGTGTCGGAATAGGTTTGTGATTGGTCGGCGGTGGTCAATCGGGCAATTGAGCCTCGGCCGCGGCAAGGCGAGAAGCGAGTGTTCCGTCGATCACTTCATCGGCCACGGAGATGAGTAGGCCACCCAGTAATTCGGCATCGATCTGCAGCTGCACCGCCACCGTGTGACCGTAGATGCGGCCGAGCACGTCGATGAGACGAGATCGCTGGCCATCGCTGAGTTCGGCCGCCGCACTGACCTGGGCGACGATCTCGCCGCGGCGCGCCACGGCGACTTCTGTCAAGAACTGAACAGCCTCCTCGGCCGGCTGGCCTCTGAGCAGTTCGACCGTCTGGGTCAGCAGCGCAGCCACAATGGGGTTGACTTTGCCGCTTGCGCTGTCAAGCACCTTGCGCAACAACGCAACTCGGCCTTCGACCGGAACGGCGTAGTCGCCCAGCAGGATGGAAAGTCGCGGTTGCGCGTCGAGGATGCGGGAGAACCGGAACAGCTGTTCTTCGACCTCGTCGACTTTGTCCTCACGTTCTGCGACTTCGAGCAACGCCTGCCGGGACACGTGTTCGATGGCGTCGATGAGGTCGGAGTTGGCCGACCAACGCTCCGATACGGCCGAGCGCAGCACGTCGAGTGTGGCGTCGCCGACCTTCCCGGAGACCAGTCGCTCGATCAACCGGGCCCTGGGGGCCCCATCCTCGGCGGGGACGGTGAGATACCGCGTCACAACGATCTCGCGGTCCAGCATCTGGGCCACCTCTACCAGTTCACTGGAGAGATTCGAAAGCCCCTTGTTGTCAAGGTCTTTAGCTATGGTGCTGAACTTGTCCGACAGATTGCCCAGTGCGACGCGACTCGACGAGCGCATCTTGGTCATCAAGGGATACTGGACGTCGGCCGACGCGGGCGCCATTTCGTCGAGCTCCTCGAGGAACCGGTCGACGGTGGCTGACTGCTCTGCCGCGTCCGCGACGTAGTTCCGTACCAACTCGCCGGCCTGGCGCACCGCTTCGTGGCCCAGTTCCAAACGGAGCTGCCGGCTCAGCTGGGTACGCAGGAGATCGACCTGCCGCCTGCCCTGTGTGCCGATGCGTTCGGACTCGACATCAGCCTGGGCACGTAACTGTTCGACGATGCGGCCAGAGTCGGTCTGGGCCTCCTCGACGATCCGTTCACCCTCGGACTTGGCGGATTCGACGGCCTTGCTATGTGCCGTGGTCGACTCGGTCAACCGATCGCTCGCCGTTGCAGCATCTTTCAACTGTTGGCGCACGGTGTCTTGCCGAGCGGTCATCAGACGGCGCACCGGGGGCACGACATACCGCACGACCAGAAACACGATGGCCGCGAATCCGACCAGCTGCCCGATGAAAGTCGACATACGTAATTACCGTCCGGACTTTCCTGCTGCGGATGCGCTCGCGGTGGCGGTGGCCGGTGCGACCTCGACGCCGAGGATCCGGCTGGCGAGTGTCGCCGACATCGAAGCCACGTTGGCACGCAGATCCAGTTCCACGGCGTCCCTCTCCCGCTTCAATTGCTCGGATGCCATTTGCAACGTCGACATCACCTGTTGTTCGGCCCGGGCGCGCGCGTCTTCCACCACCTTACGGCCTTCGGCGCGGGCGTTGTCGCGTAAAGACGACGCCTGAACCCGCGCTTCGGTAAGGGCTTCTTCGTAGTCGGCTTTGGCCGCTTCGAATTGCTCCGCCGCCTTCTTGTTGTCGGCGGCCGTCTTGGCGACCATGGCGTCGCGCTCGCGCAACACTTTCATGACCGGCGGCACAACGAATGTGCCGATGACGGCCAGCACGATCAGGAAGATGGCCAGCACGAAGAAGAAGGTGCCGTTGGGGACGAGGAAGTTGTTGCCTCCCTCGGCCACCGCCTGGCTGGATGCCAGAATGCTCAAGTTCGCGTCGCGCATTGCAGCGAATTACTTGACCGGGGTAGCGAAGACGAACAGCGCCATGAACGCCAGGTTGATGAAGTAGGCCGCCTCGACCAGACCGACCGTGATGAAGAACGGCGTGAACAACCGGCCTTGCGCCTCGGGTTGGCGGGCGATACCGGAAACCAACGCGTTACCGGCGATACCGTCACCGATGCCGGCGCCGATCGCGCCGCCACCCATGATCAGGCCACCGCCGATGAGAGCGGCGGCAGCGATTTGGGGGTCCAGGGCTGCCATTCTTTTCCTCCTATATTCGGGGCTATCTGGTAGAGGTCTACCAGGCCTCTGTAATGATGCGTGGCACAAAACAATTCATGGCGGTCTCAATCATGGTGATCCTCGATCTCCATGGCCTGACTGAAGTACAAGATGGTCAGGATCGAGAAGATGAAGGCCTGGATCGCGCCGACGAACAGGTCGAAGGCCTTCCAGATCGCGTTGGGTGCCCACATGATGTACGGCGGGAACAGCGCGATCAGCGCGACCAGGATGCCGCCGGCGAAGATATTGCCGAAAAGTCGGAGAGACAACGAGATCGGCTTCGCGAGCTCTTCGACCAGGTTGATCGGCGCCAAGAACGCCACGTGACCCTTGACCACCGCGAGCGGATGCCCGATTATGCCGCGGCGCCAGATGCCAGCTACGTGATAACAGACGAAGACGAAAAGGGCCAGCGCCAGAACGTAATTGATGTCCGCCGCCGCCGACTTCAGCGCCTCGGTGGCATGTCCCGACTTGTCGGTGTACTGCAGCGGAAGCACCGACAGCCAGTTGGAGATCAGAATGAACACGAAGATCGTGACGGCCAACGGCAGCACGAACGGGGCGATCCGCATGCCGATAGCGCTCTCGATCTGTGCGCGCATCTGTTCGGTGATCGCCTCCCAGAACAGCTGAACGCCACTGGGCACGCCCTTGGAAGTGATCTTCGCACGCAGGAAGAAGGCCAGCCCGATCACGATCACCGCCGCGATCGCGGTCGACAGGATCGTGTCGGTGTTGACGGTCAGGCCGAGCCACTTGGCTTTGGTGTGCTCGCCAACCTCGATCGCCGCGGCCAGGAACGTCGTCTCAGGCATCGGTGGTGTTCCTTCCTTCCGGTCCTTCCGATCCTGCGATCACGCCGCCTTCGGCATTGTCCGAGGACTCCGCCCAATCGCCGGCGCGCAACTTCTTCCACACCGGAAGCGCGGTCGACGCCACCAATAGGACCTGGAAAAGCGCCAATCCGAACATGACGCCCAGCCCGGCGGGCCGAAAGACGTAGGCGATGATCAGCCCGAAGACGGTGATGATGGCCAGCCGTGACGCCGAATTGACCGCCATCGACCTTTTCAGCGGGTGGTCCTTGGCGGTAATCGACTCAACTGAGCGACGCACGAGCACCGCATTGAGCAAACCCAGGAGAAGTCCGATGCCGAAGAAGACTCCGACCATCAGGTGACCGGACAGTCCGCCGGCGAGCATCGCCGCCGCGGTGATGGCAATGCTGATCGCGAAGAGCCGAACCGGGCGGAAAGCAACAGAGGGAAACACCAACGGCGCGTCCTGCGCTGGTGTCGTCACTGCAGCACCTCAATCCCAGATTGATGGAACGGGAACCCCCCCGACCGATTGATCGGTGGTCCGCCGAGCGTATCGCACGTCACAGTTGAATCACCCAAGGGGTATCTCCCGAGGCCGGTCTTGAACCAGCCCGGTCGGATTAGCCTCCGATGGGCCGGTAGCCTGCACGGCTTTTTGGGGTTCTACCAGCACCGTACCACATGCCGAGCCCCACTACTACCCTTCGTCGTAGTAGTCGTCGCGCCGGCGCAGGAGGGGGATCGCCGTCGCGATGCCGGCCACCACGATGGCGCCCAGCATTACCGCCGCGGTGTCGCGGGGACGGAAAAAGATTGTGCTGGCGGCGCCGAACGCGACAATCCCTACCCACAGATAGATCAGCAACACCACCCGGCGGTGGGAGTGACCGATCTGCAGCAACCGGTGATGCAAATGCATCTTGTCGGGGCTGAACGCGCTGCGGCCCGCGCGGGTCCGGCGCACGATCGCCAACAGCAAATCGAGCATCGGTACGAAGATGACCGCCGCCACCAGTAGGAACGGTGACAGCAGGACGAACACGTCGCGTGCGCCGTAGGCGTTCTGCGAGACCGGGCCAGCGGCCGTCGTCGAAGCGGCCGACAGCATCAGCCCGATCAGCATCGAACCGGAGTCGCCCATGAAGATCTTGGCGCGGTGGAAGTTGTGCGGCAGGAAGCCCAGACAGGCCCCGGCGAGCACGACCGAAATCACGGCCGGCGGGTAGAACAAGACGTCACCGCCGTGGTCGCGCAGCAGGCCGACCGAGAACATGCAGATGGCCAACGCGGTGATCAGTCCCAGCCCGGCGGCCAGGCCGTCGAGCCCGTCGACGAAGTTCATCGCGTTGACGACCGACACAGTGAGCGCCAGGGTCAGCAGGATTGACGAAGCCTGGTCGAGCACGATGGTGCCCACGCCGCCGATAGGGATGTACAGGACGCTCCACGCCACACCCATGGTGACCATGACGCTGGCCGCAGTGATTTGACCGGCGAACTTGGTCAACGCGTCGAGGCCCCACCGGTCGTCGATAAGGCCGATACCCATGATGACCGCGCCGGCCACCAGGACTGCCGGCATACCTGTGGAGTAGACGAACCCACGGGTGAGCGCCGGAAGCTGAGACGCCAGAAAGACGGCCGTGATGACCCCGAAAAACATTGCCAGCCCACCCATCCGAGGAGTCGGCGTCACGTGGACGTCGCGCTCCCGCGGATAGGCGACCGCGCCCAGCCGGGTGGCCAGCACCCGCACCGGTCCGGTGGCGAAGTACGTGATGATCGCTGCGGTCAACCCCACCAGCGCCAGCTCACGAAGCGGAACACCGGCGCCGCGGTCAGCCAGGGCGAGCAAACCACCGGCAAGGTTGGTTACGTCGCTGGACATCACCGAGACCGTACTGGACAAACCTGGCACCTCGACAACCGCTCCAGTCAGGCCTGGGCGGTCAAGCTTTCCGGATCGACGGTGAGCACTTCCGCGATCCGCTCCGCGCTCACCGGGCCCGGGCGCAGAATCCGCGGCGTGGCACCGGTCAGGTCGACGATCGTGGAGGCGGCCCCCTGATCGGACGGGCCCGCTTCCAGATAGACGTCGACCAGATCGCCCAGCTGGCTGCGCGCTTCGTTGGCGTCCACGGCGGCCGGGCGGCCAGAGATGTTGGCGCTGGATACCGCCAGGGGCCCGACTTCGCGCAACAGTTCGATCGCAACGGGATGCAGCGGCATGCGCAACATCACGGTGCCGCGGGCATCGCCGAGATCCCACTGCAACGACGGCGCCTGGGTCACCACGAGGCTCAACGCACCCGGCCAGAAGGCGCGGATCAGCTCGCGGGCCCCGTCCGGCATCGTGTAGACGAGTCCCTCGATGGTGTGCCAGGAGCCGACCAGCACGCCCACCGGCATGTCACGCCCCCGGCCCTTTGCCGACAACAAGGCAGATACCGCAGCGCTGTTGAACGCATCGGCGCCGATGCCGTACACCGTGTCGGTCGGCATGACCACCAGGCGGCCACCCTTGAGCGCCGCTGCAGCGGCCGCTATTCCCAGTGAGCGCTGATCGGGATTGGCACAATCGAAGACGTCAGTCACGTGCACCGTTCTCCCCGGTTGCTGCCCTCCTGCGGGCTGTCACGAATCGAGGCCGGCCGGTCAGGTCTCGCCGGGCCTGAATGTCTTCGAATGCTCCTGTGCGATGGAACAATTCGACCGTCTCCGCCGAGGTGGTGTCATCGTGCTCGACGCCGATCAGTCCGCGCGGGCGCAGCAAGCGACCGGCGAGGCGGACGAGAGGGGCGATCACCGCCAATCCGTCTGGTCCGCCGAAGACGGCCTGGTGTGGGTCATGTTGCGCGACTTCGGGGTCCAGCACGGCATCATCGGGAACATAGGGTGGGTTGGCCACCACCAGGTCGACCCGACCGTCCAGCTCGGCGAGCAAGCCCCGCCCGGAATCCAGCTCCGTGACGTCGGCTCGCAGCAGCTCGATCGCAGTGCCCTGCGCGTTGCGGCGCGCGTACTCGAGCGCGGCATCGGAGTTGTCTATGGCGACTATCCGCGCCGCGGGCCGGTGGTGGGCCAGCGCCACCGCCAAGGCGCCCGAACCGGTGCACAAGTCGACGATGACGGGCCGCGGCGCAAGTTGCTGCGCGATAGCCCATTCCAGCATGGCCTCGGTCTCGGGACGGGGTATGAAAACCCCGGGCCCGACGTGCAGCAGCACGGGCCCGAACGCCGCGGTCCCGAGGAGATGCTGCAGGGGTACCCGTTGCGAGCGGGCGGCCACGACGTCGCGATAACGCCCGAGAAAGTCCTCGCCGGGCGACTCGAGCAGGGCCAGGCGCCCGCGGTCAGTCCCCGTGAGGTGCGCGGCCAGCTGTTCGGCATCCCAACGCGCAGAATCGATTCCCGCTTCGGCAAGGGTGGCCGCAGCATCGTCGATCGCGCGCCGCAGGACGTTCATGCCTGTTGTAACCGGGTCTGCTTGTCAGCGGCGGCCAGCGCGTCGAACAAGGCGTCCAGGTCGCCGTCGAGGACCTGGTCGAGGTTGTGCGACTTGAAATTGATGCGGTGGTCCGCGATCCGGTTTTCCGGGAAGTTATAGGTGCGGATGCGTTCGCTGCGGTCCACCGTACGGATCTGGCTGGCCCGGTCCGCTGAGGCATCTGCCAGCGCCTGCTCCTCGGCCAAGGCCTGCAACCGGGCGGCCAGGACCTGCAGGGCGCGGGCTTTGTTCTGTAGCTGTGAGCGCTCGTTCTGGCAGGTGACCACGATGCCGGTGGGCAGGTGCGTGATACGCACCGCGGAGTCGGTGGTGTTGACACCTTGGCCGCCCTTGCCCGAAGAGCGGTACACATCGATGCGCAGGTCCGACTCGTCGATCTGCACCTCACCGACTTCTTCGGGTTCCGGATACACCAGCACGCCGGCCGCCGAAGTATGAACGCGGCCTTGGGATTCCGTCACCGGCACACGTTGCACCCGGTGCACTCCGCCCTCGAATTTCATCCGCGACCAGACCCCGTCGACCGTATCGCCCTTACTGGCGATCGCCAGCGTCGCGTCCTTGTAACCGCCGAGGTCCGAAGTCGTCTCGTCCAGCACGGTGACGGTCCAGCCGTGCCGCTCGGCGTAGCGGATGTACATTCGGGCCAGATCCGCGGCGAACAAGGCCGATTCCTCGCCGCCTTCACCCGATTTGACTTCGAGCACGATGTCGTCGGCATCGTGCGGGTCGCGCGGGGCCAGCATGTCGGTGAGTTGGTTGTCCAACTCGGCCACCTGGGTTTCCAGATCGGTCACCTCGGCGGCGAACGAGTCGTCGTCGGCAGCCAGCTCTCGCGCCGTTTCGAGGTCGCCGCGGGCGGCCGCCAGCTTGCGGTAGGTGCCCACGATCGGCGCCAGCCGAGCGAACCGGCGTCCGGCTTTGCGGGCCTCGTCGGGATTGCTGTGCAATTCGGGATCTGACAGCCGGCGCTCGAGGTCGGCGTGTTCGGCGAGCAGCACATCAATGGTCTGTACCGGCTTGGTCAATGCCATACCTCCTGCCCCGCTTCGCCTGTCATTACCGCAAACGCAAACCGACGCCCGGCCTGTGCGACGCTGTGCACAGTTCGGGCGTCGGTAACCGAGCTATTTGTCGGCGGCGGTTCCGGCGCTGCGCTTGCCGTACCGCTTCTCGAAGCGGGCCACGCGGCCGCCGCTGTCGAGGATCTTCTGCTTGCCGGTGTAGAAGGGGTGGCACTGCGAGCAGACCTCGACGACGATGCGTCCGCCGTCCTTGGTGCTGCGCGTCTGGAAGGTGTTACCACACCCGCAGAGCACCGTGGTCTCCGCATAGGCGGGATGAATGTCAGCTTTCATGATGTCCTCTTCGATCGTTTGTCGCCCGCCCCCGTCCAAATTCAGACGGTCGGGCGTGAACTCCGAACCTCAGGCGGTGTGCGGATAATCGAGCCCCGATTATGCCAGGTCAACCACCATCATCCCAAACAGCGAGTTGCGCCCGTACATTCCCGATGACCCGATCCGCGCTCGGGTCAGGCGAGAAGGCTAGTCGTTGTCCATCGCCCCGGGTGTCGTCTTGGAGACCTGGACCAGGAACTCGTAGTTGTTCTTCGTCTTGCGTAGCTGCGACATCAGCAGGTCGATGGCCTGATGCGAATCCAGGCCCGACAGCACGCGGCGCAGCTTGTGCACGATGCCGAACTCGTCCGGCGACAGCAGCAGTTCGTCCTTGCGGGTACCCGACGGGTTCACGTCGACCGCCGGGAAGACGCGCCGCTCGGAGATCTTGCGATCCAGCTTGAGCTCGGCGTTACCGGTGCCCTTGAACTCTTCGAAGATGACCGTGTCACCGGTGGACCCCGTCTCGACCATCGCCGTGGCGATGATCGTCAGCGATCCGCCTTCCTCGATGTTGCGCGCGGCGCCCAAGAACCGCTTCGGCGGGTACAGCGCGGTGGAGTCGACACCACCGGACAGGATCCGGCCCGACGCCGGCGACGCGTTGTTGTAGGCGCGCCCGAGGCGGGTGATCGAGTCCAGCAGCACGACGACGTCCTTGCCCTGCTCAACCAGGCGCTTGGCGCGCTCGATGGCAAGCTCGGCGACCGCCGTGTGGTCGGTCGGCGGCCGGTCGAAGGTCGAGGCGATGACCTCCCCTTTGACCGAGCGGGTCATGTCGGTGACCTCTTCGGGCCGCTCATCGACGAGCACGACCATGAGGTGACATTCCGGGTTGTTCCTGGTAATCGCGTTCGCGATGTCCTGCAGGATCGTGGTCTTACCGGCCTTGGGCGGCGACACGATCAGGGCGCGTTGGCCCTTGCCGATCGGCATGATCAGGTCGATGACCCGCGTGGTCAGCCGGTCGCTCGTGGTTTCCAGGCGGAGTCGCTGGTTGGGGTACAACGGCGTCAGCTTGGAAAAATCGGGACGCTTCTTGGCGTCCTCGACCGAGCCGCCGTTGATGCTGTCCAGGCGCACCAACGGGTTGAACTTCTGCCGCTGGTTGGGCTGTTCGCCTTCCTTCGGTACGCGGACCGCCCCGGTCACGGCGTCACCACGACGAAGGCCGTTCTTGCGCACCATGTTCATCGACACGTAGACGTCGTGCGGGCCGGCCAAATAACCGGAGGTGCGCACGAACGCGTAATTGTCGAGGACGTCGAGGATGCCGGCTACCGGCTGGACGACGTCGTCCTCACGCAGCTCGGTGTCGCCACCCTCACCGGATCGCTCACCCCGGCGACGGCGGTCACGGTCGCGGAACCGGCGTCCCCGCCGGCCCTGACGGCCCTCACCGTCGTCGTCCTGCTGGTTCGAGCCGCCGCGGCCCTGCTGGCCGCCCGAGTTTTGATCCTGGTCGCTGCCGCCGTCTTGGCCGCGGCCGTCATTCTGGTTGTCGTGTTTGGCTTTCTCGCGGCGGTCGGCCTCACCGCTGGCGGCGCCCTCACGGCTGCCCGAGCCCTCGCGGCTGCCCGAGCCCTCGCGGTCGGCGTCGTCGTTGCCGCGGCCGGATGAACCCCCATCGCGGGAAGCACCGCGCCGTTCGCGACGGGGAGCCTCGGTCGTCACACCGTTCTGGTCATCCTGTGCCGCCGGTGCTTCGGCGCTGTTGTCGTTCTTGTCGTCGGCTTTGTTGTCCGACTTGCCGCTGTCCTCAGTGGACTTCGTGCCATTGGCGGGAGCGCCGTTGGCCTGCCCCCGGACTTCCTTGATCGCGGCGATCAGTTCATTCTTACGCATACCCGACGTCCCTTTGACGCCAACTTGATTAGCCAGCGCGCGTAACTCGGGCAGCACCATCGTGGACAGTGCACCTCCCGAGACGTTGCGTTTCGCGTCTGGAGTGTCTGTGGTCACGGCATTCGACAGTTGATTGGCGTCAGTGTTTTCGCCAGCCGTGAACAGGTCCGTATCGGTCACGGATTTCCTTTCTTCCCCCGCTGATCAGGCCATACGGGGGGTTCGTTGCATTCAGGCAAAATTGCCGAGTGCGCCCAATCATCGACTCTGCAACGGTGATCGCCTGGATCGGCGGAGTAAACGGCGAACCTCGTCCACAAGAAGAATTGGTGTTGTCCTAGCGGCAAGGCAGTATGGATGCAGATGCAGATGCTGCAATTGCTGGACGGCTCCGAGGATAGCCCCCATCCTTGCCGGAAGCAAGCAAACCCTCCGGCCACGCTGTGGATCAACCGACGGCGGTGACTCCTGGGCTCCAGCGAACTGGTTCGCCAGCGGTCATTTCGGTGATGGTGAATCCGTGTGTGGCCCCGTAGTTCAGCACTTCTGAGGGCAACTCCGACGCCGTGGACAGTGCTATCAGCGAAGGTCCGGCCCCGGAAAGCGTCGTCGCAACGTTATGACGCCGCAGCAGTCGCAAATATTCCGCTGAGGCCGGCATGGCCGGTGCGCGCTGGGACTGGTGCAGCACGTCTTCGGTGGCCTCCATGAGCAGGTCCGGGCGTTCGGTGAGCGCCACCACCAGCAACGCGGTGCGGCTGACGTTGAAGCGCGCATCCTCGTGGCTGACCTGTGCGGGCAGCAGCACGCGGGTCTCCGCGGTGAGCGAGCGCTCCTCGGGTATCGCGGAGTACAGGCGGATATCGGGATGTAGCCGCAGGGGCACGGCGGCGTACTGCGGGCGATCACCACTGCTGTCGACCCACGAAACCACCGCACCGCCCAACACGGCGGCCGCCGCGTTGTCGGGATGACCCTCGAACTCCGAGGACAGCTGTATGAGTTGTGGCTCGCTGAGCGGCTTCCAATCCGTCTGTGCGACAAGGCCGTTCGCGGCCGCCAGGCCGCCCACCACCGCCGCCGCGGAGGAGCCGAGGCCGCGTGAATGCGGGATGGCGTTGCGGCAACGCACCACCAGCCCCGGTGCGCGGACCCCGATGGCCCGCAGCCCGCACTCCAAGGCACGCACCACCAAGTGTTCGGGGCCCACCGGCAGCTGGCCCGCTCCCTCACCCTCGACGACCACAACCAAGCCGGAATCGGTTGTCTCGACAATGATTTCGTCGTAAAGGCTCAACGCCAGACCGAGGCTGTCAAAGCCGGGGCCAAGGTTGGCGCTGGACGCCGATACCACGGCGCTGGCCACCAGCCCGGCGGGCAGCGTCGGGGTCATCAACAGCCCTTCGCGATCGCCACTGATCCCAAAACGTGCCGACCCGCCACTAGGCCAGCCCCAGCTTTTCCACCACGAGGACCGGGTCCACCGGCAGGGGGGTCACGGTCGGCATATCCCGCAGGGCGGTGTCGGGGTCCTTGAGGCCATTGCCGGTGACCGTGCACACAACCGTCGACCCGCGGGCCACCCAACCGTCGTCAACGGCCTTGAGCAGTCCGGCGATGCTGGCCGCAGAGGCGGGTTCGACGAAGACTCCTTCGGACTCGGCGACCAGGTGATAGGCGGCCAGGATCTCTTCGTCGGTCGCGGCCAGGAAGCGGCCATTCGATTGCTGCTGCGCGTCAACGGCTGCCGTCCACGACGCCGGCGCTCCGATGCGGATCGCGGTGGCGATCGTCTCCGGGTTCTTGACCGGCGCGCCGTGCACCAGCGGGGCCGCACCCGCCGCCTGGGTGCCCAGCATGCGCGGCAACTTCTCGATCAGCCCCTCGTGGTGATACTCGGTGTATCCCTTCCAGTACGCGGTGATGTTTCCCGCGTTGCCGACCGGCAGGGCGTGCACATCGGGCGCGGCACCCAGCGCGTCGACGATCTCGAACGCCGCCGTCTTCTGGCCCTCGATGCGCACCGGGTTGACCGAGTTGACCAACGCGATGGTCGGAAAGTCGGCGGCCATCTTGCGGGCCAACTCCAGGCAATCGTCGAAGTTGCCGTCGATCTGGATGATCTTGGCGCCGTGCATAACCGCCTGCGCCAGCTTGCCCATTGCGATCTTGCCCTGCGGTATCAGCACCGCGCAGGTGATACCGGCACGCGCCGCATATGCCGCCGCCGACGCCGAGGTGTTTCCGGTCGACGCGCACAACACCGCCTGCTGGCCGCGCGCCAACGCGTCGGTGACCGCCATCGTCATGCCCCGGTCTTTGAACGAGCCGGTGGGATTGAGGCCTTCGACCTTGAGATACACGCTGCAGCCGGTCTTTTCCGAGATCCGGCCCGCCGCGATCAGCGGGGTGCCACCCTCGAGCAGGGTGACCGGGGTCCAGTTGTCGCCCACCGGTAACCGATCCCGATATGCCTCGATGAGACCGGGCCACGGCTTGTGGACGGCGGTGCGCGGAGCGCTCATAGGGCGGTCCCTTCCAGTCGCAGCACGCTGGTGACGCTCTGGACGACATCCAGATCGGCCAGCGCATCTACGGTTTCGGACAGCGCGGCATCCGTCGCGGTGTGGGTGACCACGACGATGCGGGCGCCCACCCGTCGTCCGCCCTCGTCCGCGACGCCTTCCTGACGGACCTCGGCGATGCTCACCTCGCGCTTGGCGAATTCGGCGGCCACTGAGGACAGTACGCCGGGCTTGTCGGCGACGTTCATGCTGACGTAATAGCGCGTGGAGATGAAACCCATTGGGGCCACTGGAAGCTGGGCGTACTTTGATTCCTTCGGCCCGCGGCTGCCCAGCACCCTGTTGCGCGCGGCCATCACCATGTCACCGGCCACGGCGGACGCGGTGGGAGCGCCGCCCGCGCCCTGACCGTAGAACATCAGCCGTCCGGAGGCCTTGGCCTCGACCACCACCGCGTTGAAGGCGCCGTTCACCGTCGCCAGCGGGTGTGACAACGGCACGAGCGCCGGATAGACGCGCGCCGAAACCCGCTCTTGGCCATCGTCGGTCGTGATGCGCTCGCAGATGGACAGCAGCTTGATGGTGCAACCCAGGGCACGGGCCGACTCGAAGTCGGCCGGGGTGACTTTGGTGATGCCTTCGCGATAGACGTCGTCGGCAGTCACCCTGGTGTGAAAGGCAATGGAGGCCAGAATCGCTGCCTTGGCTGCGGCGTCGTAGCCCTCGACGTCGGCGGTGGGGTCGGCCTCGGCGTAGCCCAGCGCGCTGGCTTCGGCCAGCGCGCTGTCGTAGTCGGCGCCGGTGCTGTCCATCGCGGACAAGATGTAGTTGGTGGTGCCGTTGACGATCCCGGCGACCCGCAACACCGTGTCGCCGGCCAGCGACTGCGTCAGCGGACGGATCACCGGAATGGCGCCCGCGACGGCCGCCTCGAAATACAAGTCGACATGCGCACTTTCGGCGGCCTGGGCCAACTCGCCCGTGGAGGTGGCCAATAGTGCCTTGTTCGCCGTGACTACGGATTTACCGTGCTCGAGGGCGCACAGGATGGCCTTGCGGGCCGGTTCCACCGGTCCCATCAGTTCCACGACGATGTCGACGTCGTCACGCCCGGCGAGTTCCTCGATGTCATCGGTGAGCAGATCGACGGGGACACCACGGTCGTCGGCGACGCGACGCACTCCGACGCCGCGCAACACCAGGGGTGCGCCGATACGAGCGGCGAGGTCATCAGCGCTGCCCTCGATGATTCGGACGACTTCGCTGCCGACGTTGCCCAACCCGAGTACCGCTACACCGACCGGCTTTTCGTCACGGGGCACAGTTCACCTCACTTCCAGACTCAATAGATCGTCGACCGTCTCACGACGCAGAACCAGACGCGCGCGCCCGTCGCGCACCGCAACAACGGCGGGCCGGCAGATCATGTTGTAACGACTCGACAAGGAATAACAGTAGGCACCGGTGGCGGCCACCCCGATCAAGTCACCGGGCCGCAGGTCCCCAGGAACCCAGGTGTCGCGTACCACGATATCGCCGCTCTCGCAATGCTTCCCGACGACACGGGCCAGCTCCGCCGGGGCGTCGCTGAGCCGCGAGACCAGCCGGGCGTCGTACTGCGCGTCGTAGAGCGCGGTGCGGATGTTGTCACTCATGCCGCCGTCGACGCTCACGTAACGCCGATGCGCGGTGGCGCTCACGTCGACATCCTTGACGGTGCCCACCTCGTAGAGCGTGATGGTGCCCGGTCCTGCGATGGCGCGTCCCGGCTCGACCACCAGCCGCGGGGTCGGCAGCCCAACGGCCGCCGACTCGTTCTGCACGATCGCGCTCAGCTTGGCGGCCAGCTCGCCCATCGGCGGTGGATCGTCGGCGGCGAGGTAGGAAATGCCGAGCCCGCCACCGAGATCCACGGTGGAGATCTGTGCGGTCTTGTCGACACCGAACCGCTCGACGGCCTCGTGTAGTAGACCGATGACCCGGCGCGCGGCGAGTTCGAAGCCGGCGACGTCGAAGATCTGCGAACCGATATGGCTGTGCAGACCCACCAGACGCAGATGCTGCGTTTGGAATACCCTGCCGACGGCGTCCAAGGCCGCACCGCTGGCCAACGACAGCCCGAACTTCTGGTCCTCGTGTGCGGTGGAGATGAACTCATGGGTGTGCGCCTCGACACCGACCGTGAGACGGACGAAGACGTCCTGGACGATGCCCGCCTCCCCCGCGATGGCGTCGAGGCGGTCGATCTCGATCATCGAGTCCAATACGACATGGCCGACACCGGCTTTGACCGCCGCAGTCAGTTCGGCGACGGATTTGTTGTTGCCGTGGAAGGTGATCCGCTCCGGTGGGAAATGGGCGTGCAGCGCGACGGCCAACTCACCGCCGGTGCACGCGTCGAGCGACAGACCTTCTTCGTCGATCCAGCGCGCTATCTCGCTGCACAGGAACGCCTTGGCCGCATAGTGCACGTTTTCGCCGCCACCGAAGGCCGACGCGATTTCGCGGCAGCGGTAACGAAAGTCGTCCTCGTCGACGACGAACAGCGGGGTGCCGTACTCCTGGGCGAGGTCGGTCACCGTGACGCCCGCGATGCTGGCGACTCCGGCTTCGTCGCGGGCAACGTTGCGGGGCCATACATTCGGCGCCAGCAGCAGCAGCTCCTCGGGGGATTGCGGCCGCAGCGGACTTTCGGCATGGCGGGTCTCTTCGGCGTGCCGAGGACCGGCGGGATGAACGTTCACATTCGCTCCGGAGCGGTGACACCGAGGATCGCCAGTCCGTTGGCGATGACCTGACGGGTCGCCTGGCACAGCGCCAGGCGCGCGGTGTGCAGATCGGTCGGTTGCTCATCGCCCTGCGGCAAGACCCGGCATGAGTCGTAGAACCGGTGGTAGTCGCCGGCCAGGTCTTCGAGGTACCGGCATACCCGGTGGGGTTCGCGCAGAGTCGCCGCCGTTTTGAGCACCCGCGGGAATTCGCCGATGGTGCGCAGCAGCGTCCCTTCCTTGTCGTGGCTGAGCAGCTCGAGGTGCGTGGTGTCGGGGATCAGGCCGAGTTCGGCGGCGTTGCGGGCCAGCGCCGAGAGCCGAGCATGCGCGTATTGCACGTAATAGACCGGGTTTTCACTCGACGCCGACGACCACAGTGCGAGGTCGATATCGATGGCGGTGTCCACCGAGGAACGAATCAGGCTGTAGCGGGCGGCATCGACGCCGATCGACTCGACGAGGTCGTCCAGCGTGATCACCGTTCCGGCCCGCTTGCTCATCCGGACCGGTGCGCCGTCGCGGACCAGGTTGACCATCTGCCCGATGAGCACCTCGACGGTGGCCGGATCATCGCCGAATGCCGCTGCCACGGCCTTGAGCCGGGGCATATATCCGTGGTGGTCGGCTCCCAGCATGTAGATGCACAGGTCGAAGCCGCGCTGGCGCTTGTCCAGGTAATAGGCGATATCACCGGCGATGTAGGCCGGCTTGCCGTCGCTTTTGATGACGACGCGGTCCTTGTCGTCGCCGAAGGCGCTGGTGCGCAACCAGGTTGCGCCGTCCTTCTCGTAGATGTTGCCGGTTTCGCGCAGCCTGGCGATGGCTTCGTCGACCCGACCGCTGGTGTGCATCGAGTCTTCGTGGGTGTAGACGTCGAAGTCGGTGCCGAACTCGTGCAACGACTCTTTGATGTGGGTGAACATCAGGTCGACACCGATTTCGCGGAAGGTCTCGCGCATTTCGCTGTCGGGCAGGCTCAGCGCGTCGGGCGCCTTCTGCAACACCTGGGCGGCGATGTCGTTGATGTAGTTGCCGGCGTAGCCGTCTTCCGGGGTGGGTTCGCCCTTGGCCGCGGCGATGAGCGAGCTGGCGAACCGGTCGATCTGGGTGCCGTGGTCGTTGAAATAGTATTCGCGCACCACGTCGGCGCCCTGCGTGGACAGCAGCCGGCCCAGGGCGTCGCCGACGGCGGCCCAGCGGGTCCCGCCGATGTGGATCGGTCCGGTCGGGTTGGCCGACACGAATTCCAGGTTGATGTTGTGGCCGGCCAGCGCCTCGGAGTGACCGAAGCGCTCGCCCGCGTCGATGACGTTGGTGACGACGACGGCTTGCGCGGATGCCTCGAGGCGCAAGTTGATGAAGCCGGGACCGGCCACCTCCGCCGAGGCGACGCCGTCGGCCTGCGACAGCGCCTCGGCAAGCCATCCGGCCAGCTCGCGGGGGTTGGCGCCGACCTTTTTGCCCAGCTGCAGTGCCAGATTGCTGGCGTAGTCGCCGTGCTCGGGATTGCGGGGACGCTCCACGGTGACCGTCTGCGGCATCGCGCCAGCATCCAGCCCGCGCTCGGCCAGCACCGCCGCGGCGGTGGTTTTGAGCAGCTCAGCGAGGTCAGCGGGGGTCACGAACGTTCATCCTATTGGCTGTGGTGCCCCCGCCTCGAATCCATTGCGGTGGCAGCGCGGCCACCGCAATGCGTTAGTCTGTCCGTGCTTGTTCGAAAGCCCCATGGCGCAACAGGTATGTCGGTGCGCCCCCGTAGCTCAGGGGATAGAGCGTCTGCCTCCGGAGCAGAAGGCCGCAGGTTCGAATCCTGCCGGGGGCACCGTTTGACCAGCTGAAACGGTGCCGGTCACCTCAGCTGCGTGCCAGCACGAACGCCTCGATGTGCCGGTCTTTCGCCCGAACTTCGTACTTGCGCCAGCCGGGATACAGCTCAAGGCCCTTGGCCCAGATCTCGTCGCGCTCGCGTGGCGTCGCGAGCCGCGCGGTGGCATCCCAGGTATCGCGGCCGATGGTGACCGTCGCTTTCGGGTTGGCCTTCAGGTTGTGGTACCAGGCCGGATGCTTGGTACCGCCGAAGTTGGACGCAATGAGGGCCACGCCGTCCGGGTGCGGGATCCCGTACACGGCGACGGTGCGGGATTCACCGGATTTGGCGCCCGTGGTGGTGAGCATGACCACCGGGATGCCGGTCGCGACCATGGCGAAGCTGCTCCTACCTCCGGTGGCCTTGGCAACGAGGCGGTCGAGGTGGTGCGCCGTCGGGCGAAGAAGCGCCACACCCACGGTCGTGGACGCGAAGCGACGCATCGTGCGGTGAAAAGCATTCGCATCATCAAACGATGGCCCGGGCATGGCCTCATTGTGGTCCGCCCGCCCGAGCTGAACAAGCAATTGAAAAGCGCCCCACGCGCCACAGACGACATTAAGCTGCTGGTCGTGGGCGTGAAAGTGTTGGCCAATGGCCGGGGCCGGTGGCTGGCGATCGCGGCATCGCTCGTCGTCTCCGCTGCCATGATCCACGCCCAGGGCACCAAGGCACGGTGCTGCGTCGAGACGCCCGCGGCGACCCGCACCCCCGCCACCAGCGCCGCAGCGGCTCCGCCGCCCGCAAACGCTCCGCGCACCGCCAGTCCGGCCGAGGTGGAATCGTTGACGGCCCTGGCACCGCCCGCCCCTTCTGCCGGCCAGCCATTCCAGCTCGCGTTGCCTCGCGGCGTCGCGTCCGAGGAACGGTTGCAGGTCAAGACCATCTGGGCGGCCCGGGTCATCAGCGTGCTCTTCCCCCAGATCACAACCATCTACGGGTACCGCGAGGACCCGTTGCCGTGGCACCCCAACGGGTTGGCGATCGACGTGATGATCCCGAACTTCCACACCCCGGAAGGCATTGAGCTCGGCAACCAGATCGCCGGGTATGCCTTGGCCAACACGAAACGATGGGGCATCAACCACGTGATCTGGCGCCAGAAGATCTACCCGGGCGTCGGCGGGGGCAACTGGATGGCGGACCTCGGTTCGGAAACCGCGGACCACTACGACCACGTTCACATCGCCACCGGCGGTGGTGGCTACCCGACCGGGCACGAAACCTATTACATCGCCTCCATGACCCCTACGCCGCCGGACTGATCCGTTACACCATTGCGCGGCAACAGGATCGGGCATCGGCTATAGCACCCGCCACGGGCGGGCTCCGGCGGTTCCCCGTATCCGTCCTGCCCGCCACCGCAGGCCAAAGCGATAGCCATGGAAAGAATCCTCGATTGCTGACAGCGGACACAGTTGCTTAATGCTCGCTTGCCAGCTTTTGCTATTCGCCGCGCAGTGCCGCACCGCAGACCGCATAATGAGCAGTCATCACCATTGAAGAGAAATGGAGCCGCGCGTGAAGGCTGTTTGCGGGCTACGCATGTTATGTATTCCGGCTGTCGTTGCTGCCGCGTTAACGGTAGGTAGCGGAATTGCCGTCGCTGACGACGACGGGTACCTCGGCCAATTGAAGAAGATCGGCGTTGTCTGGCAGCCAGGTGGGGAAGGCACGCTGATTTCGCTCGGCCATGCCATCTGCTCGGACCGCGCCGCGGGCAAAACTCCTGACGACCTGGCCAGCGATGTGCATTCCGGGCTGAGCAGTTCCTTCAACTACGCAGACGCCACGGCCATCGTGAGCGCCGCGGAATCGAACTACTGCCCCTGATTGATCCTGAGGCGTCGTCTTGACGGCGTCTCCGTCATGCCGGCCCGGCGGCGAACGCCGCCACCGGCATTTCGACGGACCCGGCGCAGGGACCGCTGCTGATGTCGGTGTGCCAGGTGCCACGCAGTGACCCGTCCGGCTGCGGTGTGTAAAAGGCCCACGACCGTGCCGGTGTCCACACCTTCGTAACGCCTTCGCCCATATAGCAATCCCATTGGAAGTCGAATCGCTCGACCCACTTCGCGCCGTCCCAGGCGTAGTGCGAAGGCTGGGGCAGCGTCGGGTTCTTGGGCGTCGGGCCGTTGGTGGCGGTGGCCACGCACTTGCCCGACGAGCACGCGGTGGTGAAGACGTAGTCCGCGCGGAAGGTCGGTTCGGCTTGTGTCGCGGCGATGCTGGTGCCGGACTTGCTGGCGGCATACCTGACCAACGAGTATTTGCCGTTCCACGAGGGCGACATCGCATTCGCACACGTGGCGGGTGCACCGACGACCAACGTGGAGACGGCAGCGAGCACCGCAACTACCCGAGACGTCGGCCGCATTACGTCAATGGTGGGCGTCCGATGACGCGGCGCGATCTCGGCGCGGACACAATCGCGGTGTTCTCGCGGGATTCATCGCCGGCGCAACAGGAACAGTCCGTAGGCGGCCACCGACTGCGCGTCGGCGATGACTCCCCCGCGAATCATCTGCTCGACCTCCTCACGCGAGAACCACGCACTGCGCATGTCCTGCTCCTCGTGCTCGCGGTCGGCTTCTCCCTCGGCGATGCCCGTGGCCAAAAACACCCAACCGCGTTGACTGGTCATTCCCGGAGCGACGTCGAGCTGGCCGAGTGCCTCGAACGACGTTGCGCGCAATCCGGTTTCCTCCCGCAACTCACGCTCGGCCAACTCGGCCGGTTCGGGGTCGACCAGATCGGGAGCGGTGCCTTGCGGAAACTCCCAGCGTCGCTCGCCGAGGGGATAACGAAACTGCTCGACCAATCGGAAACGGTGCCCGTCGTAGGGCATCACCAGCGCATAGGCCGGCTTGTCGACGACGCTGTAGATGCCCTCACTGCCGTCGGGGCGGCGGATGTCGTCCTCGCGCAGCACCATCCACGGGTTCCGGTAGATCTCGCGGCTCGCGAGGCGTTCGATAAACGTCACGCCGCCAGTATTGCCGTGAATACCGCAACTCGTACGGTGGGGACGGCGGGGAGTAGCGTCCGAAGCTATGCCGTCCCCAGAAGCCGTCACCGAGACCGTCAATCGCTACCTCGCCCTGGTCGCCACCGGTACCGCCGAGGACATCGTGACCCTCTACGCCGCCGACGCCACCATCGAGGATCCGATCGGATCCGACATCCGGCGCGGGCATGACGCCATCCGCGCCTTCTATGCGGGATTCCAAGACGCGAAGAAAGACACCGAACTCGCCGAGTTGCGGATCTCGGGCAGTGAAGCCGCCTTCTTCTGGCACCTGACCCTCGACGCCGGGGACAGCCGCACCCGCATCTCGCCCATCTCGACGATGTCGTTCGACGGGGACGCCAAGATCACGTCGATGCGCGCGTTCTGGTCACCCGCAGACGTACAGCTCCTGTAAATCCGTCAATCTTCTTGGCACCCGGCTCAACTCGGGATTCGGCCCAGGATGCCCTGCACGACGGTGGTGGCGTCGTCGCCGAGATCGCGTCCGATGACATCGACGTCGACCACGACGTTGGCCTTGGCCGCCAGGGCCCGCAGCGCGCTGGTGTGCTGACTCCCCACGTCGGTGGTCCGTCCGTTGTCCTGCACGGTCCCCAGGGTGCTGCGCACCGATGTCACCGGACCGGTTTGCACCGGTGTTCCGACGCTGTAGATACCCGACACGCCGCCGTGCGAGTACGTCAATTGCTTGCCGGCGCAGCTGTTGACCTGATTGACGGCGCTGGTGACGAAACTCTTTGCGGCCGCGGCGTTGTCGAACGTCGCGACGAACTCGGAAACCCCATGCGGGAAGCCGTTGGTGTGCTGACCCAGGTCGACACCGTAGATGGCACGGTAACCGCTGTCGCGATAGGACGCCGTCAAGCCGTTGAACACCGCTTCGGTGCACTGCGGGGGATCAAAGCTGTCGCCGGGCTGCAGTTCATGCGTCTGAGTCCATGTTTTGTTGACGTACATGCCCGGCGCCTTGATGAGGCCGGCGACATCTTCCCCGGTGAGCACCAGCGACTGCAGGCCTTCGGCCGTCACCGAAGGTTCCGGCGGTGCGGACGCAGGGGCACTCGGTTTCGCCGCACCCCCGGCGGTCGTTCCCCCGGAGTGCGCCGTTGACTGGCCGGCGCGGTTGTTGCCCAGGGTCGCCCACAGCACCAGCGCCACCACGGCGATCACGGTGAAGGCATACGACAGCGTCAGTCCAACCAGGGCACGATTGCGGCCGCGGTCGCCGCGGCGACGGATATCGGCAAGGGCGAAGTGCCCCAACACCACTCCCACCGGGGCCAGCAGAAACGCAAACACGACTGACAGCGTCGCAAGCGGGTTCACGTCGTCGGAAGGCGGGCGCGCGGGCGGTTGGCCCGGCGGCGGGGGCGGCGGTGCGCCCGGGTCGAAGGGGTTCGGCCAGTTGGGGCCAGGCCAGCTAGCCGTCATGAAAACGGGTCGTAGTCAGAGTCATTCGCGGGCATCCGTGGCGGTGGTGCGGAACCGGCCGACGGTTGCGTCGGCGCCGGAGGTTGATACGGGGTCGGCGGCGCGGAAAAACCGGCTGGATTCGGAAAGGCCGGCGCGGCAGCGGGTTTAGGTCGGCTCCCCTGCCCGAAGTACGCGTGGGACTCCGGCAACCCAAGCAACACAGCGGACGCCACCGAAATGATCATCGTCGCGACGGCGCCCACGTGCAGCAACTGGCCGAACCACGCCACGGACTCCCCCGGGCCGAGGACGAAAATCGCCACGCCCGCGCATATTCCGAGGCCGC